>NZ_CP166840.1:1200000-1800000 GCF_041346925.1 Agaribacterium sp. ZY112
TAAGCCAATGTCCGTCACCATAAAGTAAGTCACTTTAAAGTTATCTAGATAGCTGCCTGGAACTGACATAACGGCCAGATAGATACCTGGCTCTGAAATGGCTTTAATCTCATGCAAGGGGATGTTTACAGTACGGCGTTTGTTTTTTTCTTTGGTTAGTTCAAAGCGTCCAGAATAAACATAGTCTGCAGGTTTTACGGCGTTGTTTAAACTGTAGCGATAAAGTTGGCTACTATTGCCTACGCTGCTCACGAGTTTGGGAATGTCTTTATCTTTAATGCGATGAAAGTCGATGTTGACTTCAGCAATATTCAATGTGGTGACGGGTAGACCAGAGTGTAAATTTAGAGGTAAAAAACGATCGGTAGAAGCAAAGCTAACGGAGGGTATAGCATCTCGTGTGAGTATGGTTCGGCTATCACTTGAGTGCAGTGATAGTCCGGTTACGGCTTTGATCTTCCAGTGAACATTGACGGTGTAGTGTGTCTTAGGCTGAACGTTTTCAAAATAAGCTACCTTGCCTGAGTCACTTAATACCCAGCTACCATCGACCTTGTCAGCATTACTTTCAACTGATAGGTGTGAAGTAAAGTTTTTACTTTTATCGATAGGAACAGAAAAAGTAACAGCAAGGGCGCTGCCGTCATCATAAGTTCGTTCAGAAATATCTGAGATGAAAAAATCCATACCGGCATATCGTTTTTTCTCCTTGGCGGCATTTTCTTCTGGGCTTAATTTAGGCTGGTCTGCCTCTGCCTCTGCCTCTGCCTCTGCCTCTGCCTCTGCCTCTGCCTCTGCCTCTGCCTCTGCCTCTGCCTCTGCCGGTTTTTGATTGTCGGTGTTATACAGTTCAGGTGCAGGGGAATGAATCTTGTTTGTCTCAGTTGTTTTGTTGTCACTGCTGTCACATGCACTTATGCACATAAAAAGAATCAGTAAGCAGGATTTGATTGTGCGGATAGGCATGGTCTCCCTCCTGGAGATAGTAGGCCGACGGATGTAGTTGGGCTCATCCATTCTTAATATCAATAGCCTTGCATTATACAGTAAGAGTTAGGCTTCGATATAAGCTAGGAGCTTGGTTTATCGCTGATATTATAGGCCGCTTAAGCTTCTACCTGTTGTTAAATAATGGGCCCAATCATTTCTATTTCTACGCAGCGCATCACTGGCCGCTTTGTGGTGTTGATAGGCTATTTTACGGTTTTGAACATGCCAAGCACCTTTGCTCTTTTCAAGAATACAGTAGCTAGCATGGGGGCTAAAATTTTCTATTGAATGAGGTCTGGGCTCATCATCGTTATAGGCAGGCAAACCAACACTACCCGGGTTAATAATTAATTGCTGGCTGCTGGTAAGTACTGTTCTCGGTTGATGAGAGTGACCACATAGAATAACTTGGGAGGTTTCACCATCAAGTAGCTTGATTATATCGGTGTCACTCCGTAAAAGAGCGTGACCACTTTCAATATTCTCAAGTAGGTAGATTAAGTCATTTGTTGGCGTGCCGTGACATAAAAATACTTGCTCGTTCAATTGCAAACTTGCCGGTAAGCTTTGCATCCACTGCAATGCTTCTGCTCCTAGATCTTGAAGAATAAACGCTAAGGTTGAGTTCGAATCTATGTCAGTTTGAAGGGCTTGGTAAATTTGCCTATCTTGATTGCCTTTTATCGTAATTAACTCATGCTGCATAAGCAGTTCATAGGTGGCTTGTGGAGCAATAGGACCGTAAAGAATGTCGCCAAGGTTGACGCATAGATCTACGCCTTGTTTGTTAATGTCAGATAATACCGCATCAAGTGCATAAACATTGCTGTGTATATCTGATATAGCGGAAATTTTCACGGTAGTCTCTTGGTTCGTTGGTTGATTTTATGTCAAGGCTAGTAACTCTTTGTTTTTATTTAACATAGTTTTTGTCTACTTTTATTATTCTTCCATATTTGTCAAAGGCTTCCTTTATGGATGTTTTTGATAGCATTTTATTATAATAGTCCTCTTCTTCGAGGTTGAGGTCGCCTGATTTTTTAAGTCTTTTTTTGCTTATAAATAATGGTATCGCAGAAGATCTCTGGGTTGGATTGTTTAATCGGTCAATGATTGTTGATTCAAATAGATCGTCATTCTGGGTGCAGGCAAGAGCCCTGCTATAAGCTGCTATGTTTTTATTTTTAATCTTGCTCATGTTGTTGATAATGGCTTTGGATTCTTCTTTTTTGTTTAATTTATAAAGTGCACAGGATCGAGATAGATCTATAAACATTTGTCCATATTCGCTAGCATATTCTCGGTTTATGGTTTTGGTGAATTCTAATGCTTCTTTATATTTTCCTTGCCCTATTAAAATTATGGACTGGTTTATTCTCATATTTATAGAGTCTGGAAAGTCACTGATAGGGAGCGATGTGATTCGATTAAGAATATTGATGGCCTCATCGTGCTTGCCAATATCATTAAGGAGATATGCGTATGAGTTTACAAGCCAAAAGGCATCCTTTCCTTCTGCTTCAATACTATCCCAGTCTTCAATGTAAGGCTTTGCTGTTTTGATGGCGTCGACCATTCTTCCTGATGTGTGTAGCGCGTCGACATAGGCTGCAATTTTTATATAATTTTTTCTGTCATTATGAAATTCAGTTTTAGTAATTTCTATGTTTCTGTTGATTGCAACGCTTAGATCTTTGCCTGCATAATCTTCAATTAGAGGCCATAGTTTTTTGTATTTTTTGTTGGTCATTAATTTAAGTAAGCTGTAAGGGCTTATGATCTTTTCAATATATGGCTTTGCTTCATCTATGCTGTCTTGTGGGTTTTCAAAATCTAGTGATTTAATGGCTCTTTCGTAAATCCATTCGTCGTCTTCACTACTTTTATAGTTGGCTTTTGCAAGTTTAAGTGCAAGTTCATCAAATAAGCCATCTTTGTCATTTTCGGATAGCTTTATATTTAATTCATATAAAGATTTACTTCTGATTCCGCTAGCACTATTAGGGTGTTCTTGTGCTAAAAGAGTTAGAACTGAAGATTCTTTTTCTGGTTCATTTTTTTGACGATATATTCCAGCCATTAAGAAGTAGGTGGTGGGGAGATCTCTATATAGTGGTAATGCTTCTTCTAGGGCTATTATTCCAGAGGTTTTACGATTAAGTGATATAAGCACTTCGCCGCGCATAGTTTGTATTAGGCCGCGAAGCCTATTCTTCTCAGTTACTTCCTTTTCAAGGCCGTTAAGGATTTTTAGCGACTCATACAGTTTTTTATCGTTAAACAATAGGAACGATTCTGTGATTTGATCTTCATAAGGGGTGATGGTGTCTTGTTTAATTTTAAATATACCAGATAGACTTTGTTGGACTTGATCAACATGGAAATTAAGATTGGCATTTTCATTTATTTTTTCAGATAATTTGATCGCTTTAATTGATTCATTAGCACTAATGGAGGAAGAGTTGTTAACTACTTGGAAATCGATTTTTAGTGTTTCTTTGTTTGCCATAAAGGTGCGCTTAAAGAAACCACTGTCGATCTTTTCAATGGTTGGAGCTATGCCTAAAGGCCTGTGGCCAGGAAGTGTAATTGTAATTTGATGGGCGCGGTTGGTTAAGTAAGGCATGAGTAGTTCAGTGCGACGGCTAGTTTGGCTTGGTTGGTAGAATAAACCGTTTACAGCCCATGCATTAAGAGATATTTCTTTCTTTATTTCGAGTTTTTCAGCTTGTTCTTGACTTAAGAAGAATGCCCCTTTGATGATAATAACGTTCTTGTCAATATCATCATCAATACTGATGGGGGACTTAATATCAATGCCATTAAATGTACCGTTATAATAATTTAAGTAACTTCTTTGATATTCTTCAAGCGACTGTGATGCAATTAGCCTTCTTTCAGAATCTGCTTCGTAGCCCCTATAGGTGGTTATGATCTCGAGGTCTAGCCCCGAATTCCCTTCCTCTGGTATAAGAAAGTTTTCCTGAGCATACAGTGTTGGTGAAGTAGGTGCTATTGTTTCGATTTTTTCTAAACCGTTCTTCTTACCGCCAATAGGTAGGCCGTAATCATATGCAGGTTGTTCTATATTGCTTCCTCTACCGCCTTGATAGCTAAGTGTAGGGTCTAGCCAGAAGACTTCATTTTTTATCTTTACCTTTACGATGGCATGATTGAATGCAAATGGCGAAGGAAGTTCTTGGGGCAAGCCTGGGCCCATATTGTAATTGACTAAAGCAGGCCATGCTTTGATGTTTAGGTTTTTAAGTGCGGCAACTAAAAGCATGCTCTTATCTTTGCAGTCACCATAGCCGCGTCTAAGTACTTCTTCTGGTGGGCGAGGGACGTGTGACCCTAGTCCAATTTCGATACCTACATAACGAATTTCTTTTTGTACTAGTCGTAGTGCCTCTGTCATCTGGTCTTTCGGAGCAGGCCACTTTTTTCTAATGGTTTTAAGTTGTTGCTTGAAATTATCTGGAAGTTCACTACTTATTTTATAATAAGGCTCGGCCCATGATTGAATATCCTCCCATTTATTCATAGTGGATAGAGATACTGTGGGCCAACTGTAAACCCATGCTGGCGTCCCTTCTTCAGCGGGTATGGGATTAGGGTCTGAGACCGTCCAGGAATAAGTTCTGTTGTTTTCTTCTTCGGTGATTTCTGGCTCTATATCGGTTAAAAAATTCTTGGTATTAAGGTGCCTATCTTTTGGCCATATCAATTTATATCGAGACTCGCCAACTGGTACAGACCAGCCCAGAGTTATTGTGTCAAAAAACTCTCCTGGCCATAACTTGTATTTCACTCGTCCAGATACGGCGTAATCGATAATGTCCCCTTTACGCACATCATCTAGTACTATCAGTGCGGTAAGGTTGCCATCAATGATATCTGTGTCTAGCTCTTCTTCCTGTCTAAGAATCGTAATATCAGCGTTAGGTAATCGATCAGCTGTTTTTCCATCTCGTGTTATACGAATGAAATTAAAAGCGAGCTCTGTATCTTCTGGATCAAACCCTTGTGATAATTTAGACGCAAATTCAAGCCCTGAACGATCGGTAACTTGATAAACATAGCGTGAATAAAACTCAAATCCGTCAGGCAACCACTTTATTTGCCTATCACTAAGCTTATAGAGTATGCCATTTGATACTGCCGTTAAGCGTGATTCAGGAGTGCTAGGGATTGTATTATCAATAACCCAAGGTGCCGCTTTGGTTTTCTTGACGTTTGCTTCTGCTGTATCGATATTTGATTGGTTTGCAAATGCTACTTCACCACTAAAAAGTAAAGTAATAACAATAAGGCCTGAGGTAATTGCGAAGGTCTTAAACCCCATTGAATTTCTCCGTTTTGGATATGATAATCACTAGCTTTTAATGTGATGTTTAAGCGAGTATTAAATCACAAAACACATAGATATGATCTTGCAATGCAGAAATCGATGTTTTGGATCAGGCTTGTTTATACTTTAAGCGTTATGTTGTTTTCCCCACAAAAAAAAGGCCAGCTCCTTGCGAAACTGGCCTTTCTTAAAAGCCACTAAAGCGGCTTAATATCTAGCTCTAAACTTAGTAGCGGTCTACACAGTTTAGGTCAGCAAATGCCTGCTCTAGACGAGTGGCCATGCTTTCTTCCATTTTGCGCAACCAAACACGTGGGTCGTAGTATTTTTTGTTTGGAGCGTCTTCGCCGTCTGGGTTGCCGATTTGGCCTTGAAGGTAGTCTTCGTTACCTTTGTAGTACTGGCGAATACCGTCCCAAGCAGCCCACTGGGTGTCGGTGTCGATGTTCATTTTGATAACACCGTAACCGATGCTCTCTTCGATTTCTGCAGCAGAAGAACCAGAACCGCCGTGGAATACGAAGTTCAAGGTGTTGGCATCAACACTGTACTTTTCGCTTACGTAGGCTTGTGAATCACGCAAGATGGTAGGTGTTAACTTAACGTTACCTGGCTTATATACGCCGTGTACGTTACCGAATGAGGCAGCGATGGTGAAGCGGTCGCTAACTTTGCTCAACTCTTCGTAAGCGTAAGCTACTTCTGAAGGCTGGGTGTAAAGTAGGCTAGCGTCCATGTCGCTGTTGTCTACGCCGTCTTCTTCACCGCCGGTGCAGCCTAGTTCGATTTCAAGAGTCATGCCCATTTTAGACATGCGCTCTAAGTATTTTTTACAGGTCTCGATGTTTTCTTCGAGGCTTTCTTCACTTAAGTCGATCATGTGTGAAGAGAAAAGCGGGCTACCGGTTTCGGCAAAGTGCTTTTCACCAGCGTCTAACAAGCCGTCGATCCAAGGCAGTAATTTTTTCGCTGCGTGGTCAGTGTGAAGAATAACGGGAACACCGTAGCTTTCTGCAACTGCGTGTACATGCTTGGCACCAGCGATGCCGCCCAAGATTGCATTGCCTTGACCTTCTAGCTTCAGACCTTTACCAGCAACAAACGCAGCACCGCCGTTTGAGAACTGAACAACAACCGGCGAATTTACTTTTGCGGCGGCTTCTAAGGTAGCGTTGATAGAGTCAGAACCAACACAGTTAACAGCTGGCAGGGCGAATTTGCCGGCTTTGGCTAGAGCGAAGATTTTCTGAACGTCGTCACCAGTAGCGACACCAGGTTTAACTACGGACGAAATTTTGTCAGACATATGCAATTTCCTGAAAGCAATTTGGAATGAGGGCCATTTGGCGGGCGGAATTTTAACCGAAAATGCTACCTTTTTTCCATGCAAGAGCTTGGTCTAGCTCAATATCATCGGGTTTGAGCACAAAAAATTGCTGTTTCTTGCGCTGGCTCGACTATTTGTCGTGGTTTTTTTCAGCTTTTTTACCAATTTGTTACCAAAACTGGAGACTTTGCCCGCTCAATGGCAAGTCGCTTGTAGCTTAGTTCAGCCCTTGGCATGATGCACTCGAAATCTTAAATTGAGAATGGCTTACGGATATGCCTCTATCAACAAGCTTAAAGAAACGCTTTTATTCCTACTTATATATACAAAAAAAACGAGCGAGAACTTGGCGTGTCGTCGCTCTTGTTTTGTTTGTGCAGTTACTTTGTTTTTATTCCTCACAAGCGAAGGCCGCAACTAAGGTTGTTGAAAGCGACATGTTTGCCCCCGTTGCGAGTGCTTTAACGGAAGTCTATTTTCAAGAATGCCAGTTGGCCTTAGATGTTGGCTGGAGTCGCCGCGCGGAGTGCGCTGAATTAGAAGTGCCTCTGGATTACAGCAAGCCCGAAGGTAAAAGCATCCGTTTATCTATCGTGCGTATTCCCGCTCGTCAAAGTCGAGCGGAGCTAGACCCTATGCTGATGTTGGCAGGTGGCCCGGGTCAGGCTGCATCTGAAGGTTATTTATTTGCCGACCACCGCTACAACAAATTGGCGGCTAGCCGAGACCTGTATCTGATCGATCAGCGCGGTACAGGCAGAAGTAACGCGCTGCGCTGCCCAAGTGATGAGTATGACCTGCCCTCGGCCCATGATTTTGAACAGGTAAAACAATTTACTGGTGAGTGTTTAGCAACGCTCGGTGGCGATGTTCGCTTCTACACAACGTCGGTTGCTATTCGAGATTTTGAATTTGCACGCAAGCGCTTGGGCATTGCGCAGTGGAACCTACTGGGTACCTCTTATGGTACGCGAGTCGCTCAGCACTATTTGCGTGAGCACCCCGAGGCGATACGTTCGGTGGTGCTAGATTCGGTGGTGCCAGCGACGCTGAATTTAGGGCCGGCGATTGCGTTAGAAAGCCAACGCGCATTAGAGCAAGTGTTTGAGCGTTGTAAAAATACGCCAGAGTGCAATCAGGCTTTTCCTAATCTAAGTGCAAAGACAGATAATTTAATTCAGCGCTTAAAAGCAGCGCCTATTTCCCTAAGCTTTGAAGATGCAAATACTGGAAAGATGGTCGAGCGCGATTTTACCTTGGATCACTTATTGGGTTTGTTGCGCTTAAGTTTGTATCGCGACGGCAACATAGCCCTATTACCTTTGTGGATCACCGATGCGGAAAAAGGCCATTACAGCCCTATGGCGCGCAATGCCTTTGAGTTGGTCGATGCCATGAGTAAGAGCATTGCTATGGGCATGCACAACACGGTGATGTGTACGGAAGATGTGCCTTTCTTTAACGAAAAAGATGCCGATACCATTGAACTCACCACAAGTTACATGGGTGAAAACCAATACAAGGTCATGATCGATATCTGCAAGCTTTGGCCTACCGGCCCGATTGATAAACATTTTAAAGAACCGGTTCGCAGTGATAAACCAGTGCTTTTATTAAGTGGCGAAATTGATCCAATTACACCGCCGAGCTATGCCGATATGGCGATGGCGCAGTTGGCCAATGCTCGCCATGTTGTCTTCCCAGGGCAGGGGCATTCGGTATCAACCGAAGGTTGTGGCCCGGACTTAGTCGCTAAATTTGTTGAAAAGGCCAGTGTGGCGGGTTTGCCAGTGAGCTGTGTTGATGATCTCAAGTCGTCGCCGTTTTTCCTTAACTACAACGGGCCGGTGGCTATGCCTGCATCTGCACAGGAGCACTAAGCATGATTAAGGTAGAAGCAGTATGTAAGGCCTACCGCAAAGCGGGTGCGCCTTGGTCTAAAAAGAAAACAAAGATCACTGCCCTTGATGACATTGGCTTTCAAGCTCTTGATGGCGAGATCACCGGTTTATTAGGTGCGAACGGTGCGGGTAAATCGACGGCGCTGCGTATTATTGCCACCTTGTTAAAGGCCGATAGCGGTCAGGTGGTGGTGGATGGTTTTAAGGTTGATGAGCATGCTCAAGCTGTGCGCAAGAGCATCGGTTTTATGCCGCATAACAGCGGTGTGTATCCGCGCTTAACGGCGGTAGAAAATATTCGTTATTACGCCGATATAGCAGCTGTGCCTCGCGATGTTGTCGATAAGCATCTTGAGCAAATTATTAAATTGCTGGATATGGATGACATTGCCGATAGGCGCTGTGCCGGATTCTCTCAGGGCCAGCAAATGAAGGTCGCGCTGGCGCGGGCGATTATTCATAAACCTAAAACCTTAATTTTAGATGAGCCAACCAATGGCTTGGACGTGATGGCGACGCGTAGCTTGCGCGCCATTCTTAGGCGTCTGCGCGATGAAGGCCATTGCGTACTGATAAGCTCACACGTTATGCAAGAAGTTGAGGCCTTGTGTGATCACGTGGCCATTATTAATGAAGGCAAGATTACCGTTTCGGGCAGTGTGGCCAGTATTAAAGAGCAAACCGGGCAGGCTCAGCTTGAAGATGCTTTTGTTGTTGCTATCGGTGAAAAACTGGAGGTAACCCTGTGAAGGCGTTTTTAGCGGTTTATTTAAAAGAGTTAAAAGACAATATTCGCGATAAGCGTTCTATCTTTTTTGCCTTGCTTTACGGCCCTTTATTGATGCCTTTAATGCTTGTGGGTTCTATTGCTGGAGGTATTAGCAAACACAGCATAAATTTTGATCAGGATCTCTATGTTTATAGCGCGCAAGACTTAGGGCCCTTAGAGGGCTATTTAGCCGAGCGTAACATTAAGTTAAAACAGGCCGAAGCCGGTTGGCGTGAACAGCTTAAGTCGGGCGATATGAACTTAGTTGTAAGCGTTGATGACAACTACCAAAAGAATATGGCATCTGGCCGCACAGCGTTTGTGACGCTCTATTTTAATAGTGAAGATGATACGAGCAATAAGGCTCGCCAGCGTTTGTTGGGTGTGCTGCAGAACTACGATAGAAGCATGGCTTCTAAACGCCTACAGGCGCGAGGTATGGATGGCCAGCTAATACGCCCTTTGCAAATGATCGATGCCGATGTGGCCGATCACGGCGGCCCTGAAAAAATGATCGCCCGCATGCTGCCCTTTATTATGGTCTTGGCGCTAACTCTGGGTGGTTTTTATTTGGCCGTGGATACCGCCGCCGGTGAACGCGAGCGCCATTCGCTAGAGCCGCTTTTAAGCTTGAACATGCGGCGCAGCACCTTGGTTCTAGCGAAGTGGGCTGCGTTGAGCACCTTTGTTGCCTTGGCGGGTGTGGTTGTGGTGATCTCTTGTTTTAGCCTGCTTAAATTTGCACCTATTCCAGAATTACAGCGCATCATCAGTGTGTCGGCACTCGATTTCTTTTTTGCTTATTTGCTAATGCTGCCTTTAATCTGTTTTTTCTCCTCGGGCATGCTGTTGATCGCAAGCTTCGCGCGCACCAGTAAAGAAGCGCAGACCCATCTCGGTATTGCGATGATGGTGCCTATGACGCCGTTTTTTATTATTCAGTTCTTAAATATCAAAGAAAGCCTCTGGTTGCTGGCCACGCCAGTGATGAGCCAGTTCTTATTAATCGAAAAAGTTGTGGTTGGTGAGCCTCTGCAGCTACAAGAAGTTTTATTAAGTGCCACGGGTAGCTTACTATTGGCAGCTGGACTTTTTGTAGTAACAAATGTGCTGTTTCATAGTGAGCGCATTTTTAGCAGTGAGGCGTAAAAACGGATGTTCAATCAGCTCTGGTCGCGAAGATGGTTTCGCGGCCTTTCCTACGTTGTGGGATGCATATGTATTATAAATTCTTTGGTATGGGTGTTCTCTCCCATGCTTACTCGCCACTTCTTAGGTGAACTTTTAGATAAAAGCCGGCTTGAGCTGAGTGATGAGTCGAGCATGCGCCTTAACTTATTCCGCTCGCGCCTCACCATTTACGATCTCAGCTGGAAAGGTAATGAAGGGCGTCGTTTTAAGCTCGATAGCCTTGATTTCAATTTCAGCCTGCACACCCTAGCCTTAAAAGAAGTCGAAGTGACTCATCTCAGTGCTAACGGTATTGAATTACACCTAAAGCGAGAAGATGAAGCTTTCTCAGTGGCGGGTTTTCGTTTGGAGGCAAATCAAGACGGTGTTGAGATCGTTGAAGAAACGCCCGAAGAGGCCGAGCCTGAAGTCACTGGCTTAAAGTCCTTACCGCTTGCCTTTGATATCCCCTTTATTGAGCTGACAGACATTCAGCTGTTTATTGATGATTCGGGGCAAGAACACCATGTGCACCTCCATAAACTGAGTCTAGAGCGTGGTTTTGCCAATAAGCAGCAGTTGCTTTCGTCTTTAAGTATTGATGTTGATATTAACGGCGCCAAGCTCTTGTTTAATACCGTGCTAGATTGGCTGCCAAGAGGTGGTGTACTGAAAACAGACATGAATATCACGGGTTTATCGCTTGAACCCTATCTTTATCTTACCCCTGATATAGAAGGTTTTGCTTTGCAAAGTGACTTGGCTTTTGATGCCGAATTTGTTTTGCCGCCATCCGACAAGCCTAAGCTGCTTGATAGTCAAATCAATATTAAGCAGATGCACCTAGCCCTACTTAACTTTAAGACCAGTTACGAGCCTTGGCAGTTGGCCTTTAATGACCTATTGCTATCTATTGAGCAGGGGCGTTTAGTTAAACAAGGTGAAGACTACGCGCTGAACCTGCCTTTAGCCTTTACGATAAATAAAATAGCTGCTGCTCAGTTGCAAGGTAGTGACTACCAAGAATTAGCCTTACTTGAAAGTATCAAGTTTAAAGATGCCCTAGTGCAAGGTTTACCTGCTGAAGCTATTTTTAGCACGCCGAACTTAAGGTTGGGAGAGCTTAATTTTTCTAAGCCAGAAAACCACGATGCTTTCTTTAAATTGAACGGTTTAAGTTTGCAGCAAATTAATGCAAACCCCAATCGCTTAGAGATTGCTCATATTGCTATTGAAGAATTTACGCTTGAAGCCTTAAAAGACGAGCAGGGTGAGTGGCTCAACTTATTACTGGCTATGGATGAAGAAGCCGAAGTTGTGCAAGAGCCAGCCGATAGTGAAGCTGCGCCCGAGGTTGTTGATCTAGAGCAGCCAAGCCCTGCAGAGCAATCGGCCTTTACCATTGCCGTTGGTAGTATTGAGTTGCTAAGCCCATCAAGCATTCATATGCACGATGAGAGCACTAAACCTATTTTCGATTTGGGCTTAATTCTAGAAAGCCTCACCGTGGGTGCTGTAGACAGCGCTGAGCCAGACTTACTTACTGATATTGCGCTGGTCTTGAGTGATAGCCAGTACTACAAACAAAAACTCGATGTTACTTGGCAGCTCTTTAATGATTTACCAAGCGGCACCATCGCCACCAAGATGGAGCAGTTCCCGCTTTATAAAGTCTCTCCTATGTTAGAGCACCAGTTGGGCTTTGATATCTTGGCTGGTGAGATGGATATGGATTACAGCGGAACGGTTGAGAAAGCTCAGTTAGATAGTGTCGCTAAAGTATTATTACGTGGCCCAACATTCTCATCGGGTGATGATGATCATGGTGATGGAGAAGTGATAGGCCAAGCAGCTGTACCGCTGAATATTGCGCTTAACATGCTTAAAGATGGCAAGGGTAATATCAAATTAAAGATCCCTATTGATGGCGATATGAATGACCCAAGCTTTGGTTTGGTGACTATTTTTGGTACGGTCGCTAAGAAAATCGTTATGGATCAAGCCAAGAGCCAGCTTATTAAAACCTTTGTGCCTTATGGGCATTTATTAGGCGTAGCCATGGCTGCGGGTTCTTATGCCTTAAAAGTGCGCTTTGCTGATTTTAGCTATGTGCCTGGCACGATGAATTTTGATGAAGCTAGTGCGCCTATGCTTGATCAGTTACACAAGCTCTTAATGGATAAACCCAAGGTCGATTTGCGTTTGTGTCCTTTTGTCACCAGTGCCGATGCCGGTGTTACGGCGGGTGTGAAGATCACCGATGACATGCACCACAAAGTATTAAAGCTTGGCCAGAATCGCGCCAACTACATGAAGACCTTGCTGGTTGAACGTGGCATTGCTTCTGAGCGCCTGCTTTTATGTACTGCACGTTACGATGCCGATAAAGACGCTCTACCAAGGGTTGAGCTGCAGGATTAATTGACAAGCCCAATTGTATTTAAGGGGCAGAGGCTAGGAATTCTTAGCTCTGTCTCTTAGTATGACTGCTGGATTTTTCAGTAACGCGGGTGTGCTACGCAAAGTAGGCACTGGCGCAGCAGTGAGGCGTAAGAAAGCATGTTAAGGCAGCTTTGGTCGCGAATTTGGATTCGCATAATTGCTTATCTGGTAGGCAGTGTTCTTTTAATCAATTCCTTAGTTTGGGTGTTTTCACCCATGCTCAGTCGCCACTTTCTAGGTGATTTACTTGGTGAAAGCCGTTTAGAGCTAAGCCAAGAAAGCAGTGTTCGCATCAACCTCTTTCTTTCTCATATCACAATCAAAGATCTGCACTGGCAGGGTAATAAAGGTCGCCAGTTCTACCTAGAGAGCTTGCGTTTTGATTTCCGCTTTTTAACTTTGTTTGTTAAAGAGCTGGAAATTACCAGCCTGCATATTAATGGCATGGAACTCTATCTACATCGCGACGATGAGGCTTTATCGATTGCCGGTTTTAGCCTTGTTGATGAGCAGCCAGGCGTAGAGCAAGAAGAGGTCTATATTGAGGAGCCGCAAGTGACGGGGCTTAGATCCCTGCCTTTGGCGGTCAACATTCCTATTATTGAGTTAAATGATCTGCGTGTATTTATTGATGATGCAGGGCGTTTACATAATCTACATATAAAAAGCTTTCGTTTGCAGCAAGGTTACGCTAACGAAAACGAAGCTAAATCGGCGCTCGATTTTTCCATCGACCTCAATGGCGCAAATATCGAATTTGATTCCGCGCTTGATTGGCAGCCAAGTGGCGGTAGCTTAAGCGGCAAGCTCGAGCTGCAAAACTTTGTCTTAGATCCTTATTTGTATTTACTTGATGAGCAAGAACAAAATATTAAACTGAGTTCCGACTTGGCATTTACTTTTGATCTTGCCATGCCGCCATCAGATAAACCGCAGTTGTTGGAGCAGGCCCTCAAGTTTAATTCCTTATCACTGGCACTGAAAAACGTCAGTGCCACACAAGCACCTTGGAAAGCTGGCTTTGATGAATTGGTTTTTAGCTCAGAAAATGCAGAGTTTGAAATCAAACCAGAAGACATCATTATTAAAATGCCTTTGGCTATGCAAATGAAAAACGTGTCTGCTAGCCAGCTCTTGGAAGATGAAGGCAGGTATGAGCAGCTTGCTCAGTTACAGAGCATACAGTTCAGTGATGCTTTGATAAGCGGTAATGCCTCAGACCCCAACTTCAGCGCGCCAAACATAGAGCTCGATAGCTTTGTTTTCTCCAAACCGGAAGACAAAGAGGCCTTTTTTACCCTCTCGGCCTTACAGCTAAAAGACATTGCGGCAAACAGCAGTCAGGCGAATTTAGATACGATCGTCATTAAAGAATTTAAGCTTAAGGCTTTTAAAGCCAAAAGCGGACAGTGGGATAACCTTCTTGTTGATATCGAAGAAGAGGCTGACGAAAGTGAACAAGCCGACGATACACAAAATACTAAGCAAAAAGACTCTCAAGCTGAGAGCGAAGAGACAGCAAGCCAAGAAGCGGATTTTGCCTTTTCTATTAAGCGTATCGTTTTATTAGAAAACTCATTAATTCACTTTCATGATGAAAGCACCTTACCTATTTTTGACCTGGCCTTGAACTTGGAAGAAATGGAACTTAGCCAGATCGACAATACAAAACCAGAACAAATGACGCATGTAAGCATGCAGCTAAGTGACGGTGAATATTTTAAGCAAAATCTGAGCGCCGACTGGCAACTGTTCCATGACAAACCTAGCGGCAAGTTCGATATGGTCGCTAAACAGTTTCCTTTATATAAGGTATCGCCATTTCTTAAACATGAAGCCGGTTTTGACATTATGGCCGGTGAAATGGATTTAGATTACAAAGGCGCGGCAGAGCTGGGCATCTTAGATAGCAAAGCCGTTGTGCTATTGCGCGGCCCTGTATTTTCATCCGGCGATGATGATCACGTAAAAGAAACCAGCGCTGTTGGGCAGGCGTCTATTCCTATCAACCTAGCCTTAAACATGCTTAAAGATCATAAAGGCAATATCAAGCTTAAATTAAGTGTTGATGGCGACATGACAGACCCAGAATTCGGTTTTGGCAGTGTGGTGAGTCTTGTGCTTAAAAAAGCAATTTTGAGCCAAGCACGTAATGAAATCGCTAGGCAGTTTATTCCCTATGGGCAATTGCTCGGTGTGGCCATGATGGTGGGCACAGAAGCCTTAAAAGTAAGATTCTCTGATCTAAGCTATATCCCTGCTACACAGGAGCTCGATGAAAAAAGTGCAAGCATGGCCGAAGCACTGCACCAGCTATTGCTAGATAAACCTAATTTGGATCTTCGCCTTTGCCCTGTTGCCATCAGTGCTGACCTTGGTTTGGCGGCAGAAACAAAGCTGCTGGATGAACAGCACCACCAAGCCTTACAAATGGCGCAACAAAGAGCGACTACCTTAAAAGCCAATTTAGTTTTACGTGGTATAGGCAGTGAGCGTTTGTTGTTGTGTGCAGCCCGTTACGACGGCAGCAAAGACGGCCTAGCTCGAATAGAGATTCAAGATTAATTACGTCAAAACATGAACAAGGATGAGAATGAACATGGCTAATGTATTGGTATTACTTGCCGATGGTTGCGAAGAAATTGAAAGCGCAACAGTTATTGATGTGCTTAGGCGTGCAGACTTAAACGTATGTACGGCTTCTATTGGTGATCGTTTAGAAGTGAACGCGTCGCGCTCAATGGTCTTTGTTGCCGACAGTCTACTCGCACCGTGCTTAGATAAAGAGTGGGACTTAATCGTCTTACCCGGTGGCATGCCCGGTGCCGAGCATTTAAGTCAATGTGATGAATTAATTACCCTACTTAAAACCCAATTAAATAGCGATCGCCTAGTTGCTGCGATTTGTGCTGCGCCAGCGGTAGTACTTGGTCGAAATAATTTATTAGAAAACCGTGTGGCAACGGGTTACCCCAGTTTTATGCCTGAGCTAGACCAATGTGTCTTAAGCCGCAGTGATCAAGATGTAGTGGTCGACGATAACTTAATTACCAGCCGTGGCCCAGGTACAGCAATGGCATGGTCGCTCACCTTAGTTGCGCTTTTATGTGGGAAAGAAAAAGTTAAAGAGTTGGCAGAGGCGTTGTTGGTTGTAAGCCCGGTGTGATTTTTAATAGTGTAGAAGTTTAGCCCTTCTTTGCTTTTATAAAAGGCAAAGAAGGGCACTTTCTTAGTGATTCCTATGTGGTTTCATAAGCTGTTTTTTAGCTTTATTTAAAGAGCTCAGAGATGCTAGGAAGCTGTCAACTACAGCTGATGCATCGGACCAAATAAGGGAGTGTTAAGTTGTTGATTCGTGTCGATCTTATTGCTTTATGGGGGTAGGTTGTGGAAGGGTGTAAAAGGACATTGTCCTATTTAATTAACTGTTAAAGGTCAAATCGAACTATGGACAAAATAATGGAAATTGACCTTAGTAAAAGGTTGGAAATAAAGATAAACAACGAAAGGCCCGTAGGCCTAGAAGCCCTCTCATTATCTTTGCTAGCTTTCAATCATCAATTTCATAAGTTTGTTGAGTCCGAGACAAACAAAGAAACCGATGTTGGCTCAGAGCTATTGATTAAAGAGGTGCGTAGTGGCTCGATCGTGGTAGAGCTTGTCTCTCAAGCGGCCCCTATAGTCCCCTTGCTTTGGGAGGGGGGCACCCTGGCTCAATGGTCTAAGGTTGTTGAAGATACCTGTAAGTGGCTTCTTGGAAAAACAAACACGAAACCGAAAAACGTATCGAAACAAGACCTTCAAGAATGGAATAAGTTTGTTGAGCCGGTGGCAAAAGATAATGGCTCACAGATGAATATAAATGTCTCAGATAGTGGAAAAGTAATAAATCAATTTATTATTAACTCCGCTGAAGCCAATGCAATGCAAAACCGTATTGGTCATATGATCGAAGATCTAGACACACCAGAAGACAATATACACAGGCGTAAGGTTATGTATTGGTATCAAACAAAATTTGATCCGAATTCTGATACCGGTAATAAGGCAATTATTGACGATCTGTCAAAAACTGGCTTGAAGGTTATTTTCGAGAATAATGCTGTAAAAGAAGAGATGCTTCACGTTGATCCCAAATTTGGAAAGCCTTGGCAAGAGCTTGCATATGTAGTCGATGTAGAAGTACAAACGGTCCGTGGCATTCCGAAAATGTATAAGGTACTTAATATTACCCTGAGCATACCTTTGACCCTGATGCGTAGTAGACCTTTAACAAACAGCTCAAACCGACCTCCACTGCGTTGCTCGTTTTGTGCTTTTCCGCTACGCTCGCACAAAACAATCAACTCCGTTCCGGCGGCTTAGCTGGGCGCTACATTTGAATCATGGATCATAGAACTATGGAGCAGTTTAAAATCCTCACAGATTTGAGGGACTATATTAAGAGGTTAGAGGCTGCTGAGGGCAAAGTCCTTGCTCGGCCAATTCCAGAGGGCGGAAGTCCAGTTTTTTACCGTTCTTGTGATGTTGCTAAAGGTACAGAGTTGATTCATGGTATCCAAGTAGGTGACTTTTTCTTTTCAAACTGCCGAAAATGGGTGCTGCCGCATTCTCAAATGGGGCTTAGCTTCTCTGCACATTGGCAGCACTTAAAGGGTATCTACAAGCTAAAAGTATCCAAAAATCCTGGTAAATCTGTGGACGTTTTCTGGGTGCTCGAAAAAGCTGACTTGCCTAGTGAGTTAAAATTTGAGCCCGATGCAAAAGATGACCGGCACTATTTCTTAACAGTAAGAAAGAAAATGACGGTTAGTGAGCTTGTAAGGAAATTAGAATGGGTTGCAGATAAAATGACAATTATTCGTGACGCATCAAGGGCATTGTGATGATTCCATATACACACAACCAAGAAAAAGAAACACTAATACATTATGCAAACCTGCTTTCTGATAAAGTCGCAAAGGACATTATCGATCGGGATCAATTGTCAAGTAGTCAGGAAGCCCTTCATTTGGCAAATTTCTACTGGGATATGGTAGAGAAGTCGAACGAAGAAGATGCAAAAACTGGTGAAAGCTCTGAGTATATTTTAGAAAAGATAATCATCACTTTTATGGCTTACTTTCGTTCTTCTGGCTACGAGTCTGAATGGGAAGAAGTTACTGACAAACGGTAAAAATCTAACAAAATAAAGGACACCCACTAAGTTTGCCTTATAAATAACCTTACCTAGTCTTCAGTTAGGCCCTTTGGAAAATAAAAGGGGCACCCACTTTATTTTCAGTTTCTTATTTCGTTCTAGCATTTAGTTAACTCGTTTAATAAAGGTTGGCTCAATGATCAAAGCTTCTAATAAGGTTCGGCAGGCAGCCAGTTGCTATGCTGGCTTTTACTGGTAACCCGCATAAATCGATACCAAAAGGGTTTCCATTTCGCCTACAAAATTATCTAGAGCTGGTCGATTGGATGGGCAGGCTGATTCGATCGAATAAGCGCGGAGTTATTCATTCACAGCTTCCTAATATCATTGATAGGCTCAAAATTGATCAGCGTTGATGGCTTAATGTTAGCACCCAGTTTGAAGTGAGTTTTAAAGGCTTGGTCGGTCGAAGTAATACGGTTAGGTATTCTGTAGAGCAGTTTGGCCTTAAGCAGGATGCTGGTGTACGTAGTTGCAAAGCTTTATTGGGTTCTTAGTTTTTTCCCCTTACTTAACGTTAATTATTGTTGTATTGGAGGAGCAGAAAGAACTTAAGCCTCAGTAAAAACAGATATGAAACTGTGCTACATTAAGCCCGCTTAAGTCACTAAGCGTCTTAACGCTCTAAAATGATTACTTGTTGTTGATTTTGGTGTCAGTAAGCAGCGTTGGGATGACGCGGCCATGAGGCCATATAAACCAAGGAGGAGCACCGAATATGTTAACCAAGTTGATTGAAAATCGTTATCTAGATATACCTAATCTAGGTCAACACGCAAATAATATTACGACAGAAAACTTTCCTGCCAATTTTGTTCGGGTCGTTAATCAAAGCTTTCATATTGAACAGTCTCAAACGGAAAAAATTAAAATTAATGGTAAATATTTCAAAAAAAAGGAGCGTGCCAGTAGTATTGAAACAGGTGACGCCGTACATGCTACGAAAGATAAAACACACCGAAATTTTACTTGGCTACCTTACGTCCCAGGGTTTGTAACATGTGCCCCATTAATAGATAAACCCGTATTTACTGGAAAAATGTCTGGATGCTGGCTAGCTATTTTCATGCATAATAATACACGTTATGTTGGTCATGTAGGTACCGACGTGGATAAGGCAGACATTACCGAGAAAGCAAAAAGCGCATGGCGAGATGCTGTAGATGAAGGAAGAATAACGCCAGTATCCGCCTTCAACCCAGTGGGCCCTAATCTCCCCCAGATCAATAGGTTGAACTTAAAAGAAGATGCTGCGGAGTTCTATGGTTTGTATGAACCTAACGGATCGGCGTACACTGTTGTTCTTGGTGCTCTAGCACGAGACCCTAAAAGGCGGAGAATAGCAAAAGTTTGTGCGATGAATACTAATGGCGATATTAATGTATTTTGAATTTTTTCTATAAGCAATTTAAAAAAATATTTGTTCAGGTGACGGATTAGTTACGATTTAAATTAATAAGGAGTTTTAGCTATGCCTCTTAGATTTCAATACGTTCCGATGAATACGGTTGGTATTATGGGGCCAGATACGGATGTTCTTAAAACCGGTGGTGTTGGAACATGCGTTGTTCTACTTTTCCAATACGCTGAAAACGACAACACTAAATACGCTTTAGCGCATGTTCCCTATGACTCAGATAAGTTAGTAATGCTTGGTAGAGATGGGGTCGTTACATACATAAATAGCATTTACGAAATTCTTGGGTCCCCCTCAAAGGGAGCGATGAACGTAACTGTCATACAGCGGCGTAGTATCGGGGGGTACAACGAACTTACAGCGTATATTATGTCGATTTTAGATGGTTTTGGTGTTAACAGTGTGACGTTTGAAAATTACAACACTGAGCAAAGGTTATCGGTCGTGTTTTTGAAAAATGAGTCTGAGCGACACGGGCGCTACATTTGTTACGCCAGTAAAAAAACTGAGTTTATTGATGAGTCTGAATTGGCTTTTGAGGTAAGTCGGATAGGAATGAATATAGTAAGTCACCTTGATACCAAAAGTAGGGCTGAAAAAGGCCACTTTAGAAGGCACGCAGACCTATATGCTAACGCAAGGGAAAGCTCAGACAACTACTCTCAAGCAACCAATGCATACACGTTGGCTTTATTAGACATTAAAGCAAAATGTGATCAGTTCAAGCCTGTTCTAGCGAGCACTCAGGTATTTAGCAGAGAGAAGAGAGTAGCCTGGACGAAAAAGAACCCAAAGCCTATTTTATATGGTAGCTATATAGAGTGGGAAAATAGAATTCATGGCCGAGTATTGCAAAAAACAGTGTGAATCAAAGAGCAAAGACCTCTATTTATTAAGTCTGATAGACTGGCTTGCGAGAGGGGAGGCATTTTTAACTCCCCTTTCGGTATTTAAACGCCAGAACAAACTTGCCAGCCTGAATCGATGCCGTAACCGGCGGTTGCTTTTATCCATTTCATACAGTTACCACAAGGTGGCTCAATTTGATGCCGGCCTTTTCTCGACTTAATGCTAATTACCCATAGGTCTTTGATATTTGACCCACATCGCAGAGCGAGCCCTACTGCACTTACCTCACCGCAATTACAGCCAGGCCTAATGATACCTTGGGCATTGCCAATCTCGACCGTTGTATCATCAATGTGTTGGAGGACTTGTCTTAGTGCTAAGGCGCGCTGCTTTTTAGGCCCCCTAGGTAAATAAGACGTACCTTCAATAAGTTCTTGGTCTATGGCATCGCCAGTCTCGTGTGGTTGGTTCATGCGCCAATAAGCTTTTGGCCATACACCTGTCGGTTTTGTTCTATCCGTGCCTAGAATAACTCCGCCACCAATACCACTGTAACCTACGTAGCATTTGTTTCGTGCGGCATCGAGTGCGTATGTCAGCATGGAATTTTCACGATAGGCTTTCCATGGGTTGGCTGAGTGGTCTCGTTTTAAATCGTTTTCTCTACGCCGTATGGCTCTTTCTAGCATTGCGCCTACTGATATTCCTGGGCCGGGTTGATTACACATATAGTTTCCTTTCTATTTGTCCTTGAGTTTTTTCTAAAACCGTTATCGATAGGGAGGGCGACAAAATGACTTTAATGTCTGTCGTATCAAATGCATAGTATTTGACGTGGCCGATTACACAGGGTTAGTTTGTACCTCTTGTGTAGTTATAGCGATTTTTGATTTGTAAAATATTACATGAGCTCATCACAGTATATAAGTGCGCTTATGTTTTAGTAAATCAGTAAATCAAAGAGACAGAGAGCTTGACCTCCAGAGTCAAAGTTTTGGGGTAGATACATACTCTACCCCAAAATCGCTCTCTACGATTTATTCATCCTCTATATAAAGTTCTCTATCAATGCTGTAGAGGTAAGCCACTAGATCATCTAGCTCGCTCTCACTTAAATCCCTGCTGTGATCGCCTCGGCTAAATACATCAATAAGCATTGTCGCGCTGCCATCGTGGAAATAAGGCGCGCTGTCCCAAAGTTCAATTAATGTCGGTGTGCGTATTGCGTCTATTGCGCCGCTTGCTAGGCGTTGGCCCGATTCGCTTGTTATGGTGCCGACATCGTGGCGAAGGCCGTCGCGGTATGAAAGCCCTTGGTGGCAGCTTGCGCAGTTGTCGTTATCAAATACTATTTTACCGCGCTGGGCAGCGGCACTTAGTTCTCCGTTATAGTCGCGATAAGGCGAGCGTTTAACGCTGTCTTTTCCTAAGCCGCTAACGTAATCAGACAGTGCATCTAGTTCATCGGAAAGGCCGGTGGTGTGTAACTCTAATGGGCTTTCGCCATTAAAGGTTGCCGCGCCTACTACTAAGCCTTCACCGCCATTAAGTTGTTCCATCTGAATTTCGAAATCTTGCACTTCATCAAAATTAGCTGACCAATGAAGGTTGCCGAAACGGGTTCCACTCGCGCCATTTAATGAGATTGTATTGCGCAAGCCTTCACCCATCGATGTTAAATCCCAGGTGCGTCCGTCGTGCCCGCCACCAAAGTGGCAGCTCGCACAGCTCATATAACCTTCTGGCCCCATTTCAGGAATACTGGATTCGTAAAAGTGCTGAAGGCCGCGAAGTTCGCTCGGGCTTAGTGTTTCATTTTCTACACTTATAAGGGTTTCTGTTCTGAGCTGTATGCGTGCGTCGTGTAAATAAGCTGCGGTATCAATCGCGCTGATGCTGCGCTCTGCAAAGTTTTTAACGTAGGTTGTTCTGAGGGTGCTGCAAATTTCTTGCGGCGCTGCACCGGTACTAATTAAGGTTCTTCTATTTAAGTCGCTGTCTTCTAATACCAATATATTGTTACCTTGCATGGTATGTATGCGAACGTCGGCCTTGGGTAAGAAGCTGATTCCGTGAGGGTCTGCGCCGTTGTCTAAATCTTGGCTGCCTTCGGCAGTTTCAGGGTTTGTATTTAAATCGCGTGAATTAACTAGGTCGATGGTGGCGATCATTGGTCTGACGGTATTGTCATCGTCTAGGGGTTCCGCGTTTTCTCCTGCAGACGGGCGCGTACCTCTGTTGGTATTGTCTTTTTTGGCGGTGACATAAGCTCGTGTGGCATCGTCATTTATAACGATGCTGGCTAAATAGTTGGGCACACCGGAGCCATTAACAATGTCATCGGCAATCAAAACTTTATTAATCGTGATAATACTGCTACTTAATGTTTCTTGGCTTATATCTACGTCGTAAACTTCGGCGTGTGTTTTCGCAGAAATAAAACGAGTGATTAATAAACGCTGCCCAGCAAGGGCCATTGCTTTAGGGTGGGGGCCAATTTCAAGGCGGGTCTCTATGCGTTTTTCGTCGGCATTAATTCGCACAAGTTCACCGGAACCATAAAGGCTGACGTAAAGTTTATTGCCATCGGCTACAGAGCTAATTGGTTGGCTGCCATGACCTGTATCGATAGAGAATTCAGGAAAACCCTGGGCATTAAAAAATACGACTTTATCGTCGTCTCTATAAGTTACGGCAAATAAGTTATCTATTTTACTTACCGAGGTTGGTGCTTCGTAATCGAGTTTAATTTCTTTTTCAAACTGATGACTGGTGATCAAGCTTTCAGCGTCGAGCTCTTTTGAAAAAATACTGACACTGTCGTTATCTGGGTTTACTACCCAAAGGTCAGCGTTTTCTACTTCGGGCTGGCAAGCCAGTTGGCTCGATTTATTCGGAAAGTAGCTTGGCCCCTCGTAGCTTGGTATGGCTTCTTCTTCGGGGAGCTCGGGTGTGTCACCACCGATTAAATCGCCGTCATTTGTGCTGAAACTAAAGCTGTCAGCAAGCATGCTATTACCCATGAAATCTTGTATGCCGCTTATGTCGACACGGTAGTTGGCGTTAGCTTCAAGGTATTCATTTGGCCAAACACCAATGGTGCCGGTATGCGCGAGTTGCTGGCGAAACGCTACGGTTTCGTTGGTATCTGTGTTGGTCACTGTAATTGCGTTGATTAAACTTTCCGTGCGCAAGGTTTCAGGAATGTGGATGTGGATAAGCGTATCGATAGGCACGTTGCTTTGCCCGTCGAGAGGTCGGTGGCCGGCGATGTAGGGGCGGGTTGTATCGGCTTCGTCATCGGTGACAAAAAAGCACATGCCCTGCTCGTTAATCCCTGTTTCTGGCGGCGTTACCCACCAGTCGTAACCGCCAAAGATACCTACTTGGCCTATGGGGCGAAAATATTGGCTGGAGTCACAGTGGTTAGCGATGTCGTCAAATTTGTATACGATGCGGTCGAATTCGGCATCGCTGATCTGTTCATCATCGAAGGCTTGTTCACAAGCATTCATATCTACTTGAAAGTGATCAACGTAGGCGTAGTGATCTTGGAAGTTAACATACATCGGGTCGCTGCTGCCGTCGCCGTCGCTGTCGTCTTCGCTATCTTGGTCGAAGTAGAGTTCACAGCTGACGTAAGGATTGGCTGGGTCTTCAAAGTCGACAATATAAAAAGCGGGGTAGTTGCGCATGGGGCTGCTAATTTGGCGAGCGGCAAACACGATTTTGCTCGCACCGTAGGGTTCTGACCAATAGCCACCCACGCCAACAGTGTTGCCGTTGGGCTCTGTTCGCATTTCGTTATAGGTGCTAATAAGGCGCGGTTGACGGCCTTCTTTAAAACCAGAAACATCGTAAATAGC
This sequence comes from Agaribacterium sp. ZY112, assembly GCF_041346925.1. Lineage (NCBI taxonomy): Bacteria > Pseudomonadati > Pseudomonadota > Gammaproteobacteria > Cellvibrionales > Cellvibrionaceae > Agaribacterium > Agaribacterium sp. ZY112. The sequence continues at coordinate 1,224,283 of NZ_CP166840.1, forward strand.
TAAACCTGTTGAGCGTTGGTCGGATGCGACCACTAAGAAGTTACCGTGCCAAGAGCTAAAGCCGGTGACATTCGTCAGGTTTAGGTGGTCCCACCATACCAGAGGTTCACCGAACCATATGCCGAGCTGGGTTGGGCCAAATAGTTCTTCGAGTTCGGGAATGCCTTCAACGGTATAGGGGCTAACTGGGCCGCCTTCAATAAGCTGTGAGGTGTCGCGGATAATAAATTGGCCTTCATTGTTGGCACCGTAATCCCAATAGCTGCGGGTGTAATAAGGCGCGGTCATGTGTAGGTAGCCAATGGGGTCGTAGTTCCATTCCGACGACATATAAGCATCGCTCAGTTCGGCATCGGTGCCGCGCTGGTCTGCGTGGTAGCTTAAGTGGCCTGAGTTGCGAGCGTAGAGTACGGGGCCGCGTTCTGAGTCGTAGCGTACTACGGTGGCGTGAGCCAGTATGGGCATGCCGGGATAACACTGGGGATCGCTTTCTTCAAAACGGTCGCAACTTAGCTGTCTAAAGAGTGTTGGGTTTTCTAAGTCAGAGAGATCCCAAGCGGAATCGCGAGTGCGGTTTAAGACTCCGTCATCTAGGCCAACATTTGTTGAGCCAGGCCCTTCGGGCAGGTTAATAAGCAGGGGGCCAACCGGCATTAATATCGCTGTGCGCCCGTATTCGGTGCCTCGTTTTGCAATAAATCGGCCCTTGTCGCCATAGTCGATATTAGCTGGGTAATCTGCGCTATAAGCGATACCGCTGATACCGCTGAAAAGGAATGCGGTAGAAAGTCCTAGGCCTTTGAATAGTGTGATCATTAGAGAGCCCCCACGTTAACGGTTTCGCTGAATAGACTGTCGCCTGCGCTGTTATAAGCTTCGACTATCGCGACGCTGCCATCGGCTCGTTGTTCTGGGCTCAGTGTCAGGCTCAGGCTGCTTGTCGTGCTGGTGCTGAGTTCGCCATCACTATTCCAAATAAGCACGCGGTAACGAGTGGCATTACTTTCTGTCCAGTGAAGTACTAAATCGCCATCACTTTGTTCGGCTCTCAGTTCGGGGCGAATAAGGGCGCTTGCTTCGCTGCTTGGGCTGGGCTCTGGCGTGGTGCTGGGACTTGAGTCTGGGGTCGTACTGGGATTTGGATTCGGAGTGCTATTAGGGCTTGTATCTGGGCTGGCTTCTACGCTTTGCGTGGGCTGTGGCGTAGCTTGTGTATTGCCATTATTAGCTCCATTTGAAGCATCGGCTTCACTCCCGCCGCCACCACAAGCACTTAAAATAATGCACAAACTAAGAGTGCTTAAATTTTTTTTATGTCGATTTTTCTGTGGCTGCCTGTTAAAGCAGGGGGGAGTATTTACGAGAGAGGCCATGTTCATCCTTAATATCAGCGAACGCTGTGAATCATTACGCGTCGAACTGTAGTGATGGCCTTTCTTGCTAACAACTAGCGCTTTACCAACGGTGCTTATTATTGGATAAGAGGGCTTAGATTATTACGTAATTTGAACTAGGTCACACTTTTTATTGCTATTTTAGTTTGGTGTTTGTTGTTTCAATGCCTTCTTTCGCGCCTCTAGTTTGGGGCGCATCTTCATATGCCTTAGTGCTGTTTAATTAGGGTTTATACGATGTATGAACTCTATTTTATGGCGTGGTCTTTTGTCTAGTTAGCTAAGTTGGTGTCCTGTATTTATGCTGACGATGAAGTAAAGCTTGTGTCACATTTTAATGCTTTTTCCTATAAGGAAGGTGTTTCTGCCTTCTGGTTAATGTTTTTTTGTAAATTATGTTGTTACAGTTCCTGAGCGCCTATCTATTCAGGCGTATACAAAAATTATTGTAAGAAATAGCAACACATAAAAATAACATTAACTGTTGGTAGTTCTTCTTCGAAGACAACACAAGCGAACCTTCCGTTTGGCAAAATTCTTATTCGTAGTTTTGGTTTTTCCATATTGGCTCTGAGTTAATCATTCTTTTTGTTGCTTTAAAGAATTAATGCATGGAGGAAGGTGTGAAACTACTCGCTTCACGCTGTTTAAGGCTGGCGGAAAGTATTGATTGTTGTGCCCTTTTTCTACATTAAAACCCTACTTATCTTCTAATAAAATAACGGAAAACGTCGATGAAAAAGATGCTTTCAATCTCTACAAAACTTATGCTGTTGATACTTACTGTGAGTGCTGCTCATGCTATGGCTCTGCGTGTTGGCGATCCTGGTGTGAGTTTCGATACCAGTAAATACGACAGCGATTATCCCGAAATGCTCGAGTGGCAAAAAGCCGGGGTTCAAGGTGGCATCCCCTGGTTGTCACAAAGTGTTATCAAAAAAACGATCAATCCTACTGATAGTGACGGTCTTAATGCGGCCATTAGCGAGGTGGCCAATGCAGGGGGTGGCCAATTAAGATTGCGTAATGGCATCTATACCATTAATAAAGCCGTCAATATGAAAAAAGGGGTGCGTGTTGTTGGTGAAAGTCGCTCGGGGGTGAAGCTCAATATCACCATGCAAGGTAGCAGCGGTATTGCCATTAGCTTCAATGTGCACAATGCCGGTTTAGAAAACCTTACCGTGCAAGGTGCTTATGGCACTCCTAACGATTTTGAGATGATAGATGCTAAAAGTGACTTTTTAATCACTTCTATTAATTTTGGAAGCTCATCAAAGAACTCCTGGCTGGATAAAGTCAGTATTATCAATAGTGGCAATAGTGCTATTTCATCCTGGAATGCCAAGCACATTACGATCAGAGATTGTTATGTGGAAAGGTCTTGGAATAAAGGCGGTGGCGGTCACGGTTATGTTGCTCTGCAAGGTAGCTATATGCTGATGACGGGTTGCCAGGTAAAAAAAATGCGCCACATCAGCATTCAAAAACAATACGCAAAATACAACGTTATTTACGATAACGACTTTGATCAAGAAGTGAGTTTCCATGTTGGTGATGCGGGCTACAACTTGGTAGAAAATAACCGTATTACCCTACCTTCAGGTCTTGATGACGGCTGGCATGCCATCATGACGCCTTGGTCATACAAGCACGCAGGCCCTGGCCCTAAAAATGCCGTATATAAAAATCAGTGTGTAGAAAATAATAACGGCGGTATCCGCTCATTTAGCGACCCCAATATTGTGTATGTGCCCGAGGATCATTACCAAGTATTTACAGAAAGTCACAATACGCCTACAGGCGGCAGTTTTTACCCAATACAGCTTGGTGATAATGGCACTTGTGAAAGCACAGAATTGAAGCCTTATGTCAAAGTAGATAATGAAAGCTGGCAACAACATAGCCAGCTAAGTGTGGAGCAGGGTCAAACTATTCAATTTGGTCCTCATCCAACTACAGGTGGCTCTTGGCAGTGGAGCGGTTGCGGAATTAGTGCTAGCGCTGCAACAGAGCGCCATGTAAGCATTCAAGCGAGCAACTCTTGTCGTGCTACTGCTACTTATACCAACGACTGTGGTACTGAATCCGCCCTCGATTTTGATGTGGTGGTTAATAAGCCTAGTGGACAGCACGCCTACAAACAGCACTCGATTCCAGGGCGTATAGAAGTGGAAGACTTTGACTTAGGCGGCGGTGATGTTGCTTATAAGGATTCTGGTAACGGCAATAATGGCAATAGTTATCGAGAGAGTGAACACGTTGATATTCAAGCAACAAGTGATTCTGACGGTGACTACAATGTTGGTTGGATCGCTGACGGTGAATGGCTCGAATACAGTATTGCCGCAAGTAACAGTGGTAACTACGATATTCAACTTCGTGTCGCTGTTTCAGGTGCATCAGCCAGCAAGGCTGTAATGGTGAGGCTGGATAATGAGCTGCTAGGGCAATTTACCCTTGCTAGCACGGGTGGCTGGCAAAACTGGCAAACACTTAAGCTTGAAAATGTGAGTATTAAGGCTGGCGTGAATCAAGTGCTGCGCTTAGAGATGCTAGGTGGCAACTTCAATCTTAACTGGATTGATTTTAAGGCGAGCACTAATGCAGGTGAATCGGCTTCATTTACGATAGAAGCCGAAGACTTCAGCAGTACGGGCGGCGCTTATGGCGGTTTTGATGTCTACCGTACGGCAAACGGTGTGGATGCTATTAATTTTAACCAGCGTGGTGACTGGGTTGAGTACCAAGTACAAGTTCCAGCGAGTGCTAGCTATCGTATGGAGGCGTGGTTGGGTACAACTCAAAGTGGTGGCGCCATCGAAGTATTGGTAAATGGCACTTCATATCTTAAAGAAAGTGTCAGCAATAATGGCGACTGGGATAATTTTGTAAAACTTAGCCCTAATAATCTTATCCCTCTCGACGCAGGGCAAAATACGATTCGTATTCAAAGCTCGGGCAACTCAAGTTCTACCTGGGAATGGAATGCCGATAAATTTTATTTCATTGCAGATTAATTCCGACAGAGCTTGCTTAGCAGTACTGCTGTACCAGCCAAAGATCAGTCTCATTTGAGGCTGGTCTTTGGGTTTGGGCGAGGGTTCGTATCGAGTCTTTTTATGCGTACTCTTTCGTTCAAACAAATTCACTTGAAGTGTTTTAATCCAACTGCTGTCCAGCGCTCTCGTGCGCTATGGCGAGCGCAGCTAGATAACTATTCAACAAAAGGATGTGAGTGAAGTTCGTTAATTTCAACCCGGTAAACGTTCATCTCTTTAGATCGAGTTCTTCACAGGCTTGTTTGAATCTATAATATAGGCCATCAAGGCCGTGTGACTAGCACGGGAAAAGGAGTGCTGTTTGAGGCTTAAAATATCTATTAATTAGCTTCAATTCTATAATATGTCATTAATCGCCCTTCATGTTTGGGACTATGGCGTACTCAATTTTGATGAGCTAGATTCCACTCTTGACGCTTATTTTAACTCTTTTACGGTAGTGGCTAAGCTGTTTCTTTATAGCGTCAAAGTCATAATCCAAGGTGTTCTCACCCTTATTCCATTCAGCTAAAGGTTCGCTTCTTGTTTTGGAGGTGTACAGTGATTTCTTTTAAGGTGGAGGTGTTACAGTGTTGGCCTGTGTATTGGACGCGTCCAATTGCGTTTACATGCTTGGCCTTCCTTTCGGCTGAAATACTTTAACGTAAGCTACGTTGAAAATATGCGTATGCCAGCCTATCAGATAAAAGGTCCCTGCAGTATTACTCAGGGGCCTTTTAAGTCGACTATAGGGTTCGCGTTTTAGAGTGAGTCACAACGAGTGCTTCCACACATACACACACTGCTATTACTGCGGCTATTTTTGCAGTCATTGGCTTGATTGCCGTATGTTGTTTTGCACTGTGAGGTGGTGTTGCATTGGTCAATAATCGCGCCACTTGATGAGCTGCTAGAAGAACTAGAGCTGCTGGTTGATGAACTACTACTCGAAGAGCTGCTTGACGTAGTTGAACTACTGGAGCTGCTAGAAGAGCTTGATCCTGTATCACAGGCTTGGCTGCCACACATACAGATGCTGGTATTACTTTGGCTATTTTTACAATCAGTCGCTTGATTACCGTAAGTCGTTTTACATTGCGATGTGGTATTACATTGATCGATAAGGGCGCCGCTTGATGAGCTACTCGAAGAGCTGGATGATGAAGAGCTAGAAGAGCTGTTGCTATTGTCATCGACTAAGCGGTATGAGCGTACCCAGTCATAATAGGTGGTACGGTCATTAAATGATGCGCCCATACCGCCACCTGATGGTGGTGGGTTCCAGTCATAGGTTTCAACGACCATTCTTAGGTACATGTCGATGGAGAAATCTGCCGGAGGCTTAACGGTAAATTGCTCTACCCCATCAAGATAAAAGATCACTTCAGTTGGGCTTTTCCACCAAGCGCCGTAGGTGTGGTAGTTGGCGGACGCTAATTCACCTAGATCGGCACCACCGCCTTTGGCGGCCACGGTTTCTCCACAGGAGACATTACGGCTATGCGTGTTTGAGTTCATTTTTCGCATAGTGTTGTTGATCCAGCTTTTACCGCCAGAGTTTGCGCCAACGGTTTCGGTAATATCGAGTTCGGTTACTCGCTTATCACAACCGCTACCAGCGCCGCGGTTATTGATCAACCAGAAAGTGGACGACATAAAGGTTTTATTGGCCTTCATTCGGGCTTCAAAATAAGCGCTGTCGGATGCACTTGCGGTTTTCAAAGAGCGAACCAATCCACCTTGGTGAGACCAGCCGTTAACTTGCTCATTGGCGGGTAGTACATCAGCGGTAATTCGTAAGTTACCACCGGCTACTGTTACTGCACTTTTTTTAAATAAACCGGGCTTTCTGCCTGACCATGTAGGTGAGTTTTTTGCCCATTTAGTACTGTCAAAACCGCTGTTGAATTCATCACTTAACTCTGGAATAAGTTGCCAGGCTTTTCCGCTTGGGGCGGCGGGCTTGGCCATAATTAACTCACTGGTGGCAAGTAGGCCTAGACACAGCAATATGCTTTTTTTGAAGTTCATCGTTTTATCCCTAATTATTTTTTACTTTAACCTATGTGGTTCTGACGATATTTGGTTTTTTTGTGTAAAGATTTTGTCGTTTTTTCTTGCAAGGAAATACAGTTAGGAAGATGAATAAAAGTGAAATTATTCAGCTTGTATTTCTTGTTCAATATTTTAAGGCTGAAAAGTCGAGTGATGTAAGTGTAAAAGTAATTTAGTGACCTAGCCATGCTCTATTTTTTATTTTTGTGATGTAATGACTTGTTTTTGGTTCTTATTACTAGGGTTGTTTATTGGTATGGCGAATATGAAATTTTGTTCTTATTAAGAATTGCTATATTCTGATTTTGTTCACAAATATTGGTCGTCATATCTTTTTATTGTTTAGAAAGTTGAAGCTTAGGTATATGATCGGAGGGTGCTATTTGTCTTGGTGCGTTTATTCTCTTAGAGTTTCTGTGCTCTAGTTTGCGTAGCCAAAGAAAGTGGGATTTTAGCTTTACTCTTTGACAGCACATAGAAAGTCCAGCAGTTAACCTTTACTTTGCTTGTTTGGGTAGAGGTCTCACCTTACAAGTTCAAGCGTGCCGATATAATAATAATGGCGCGTAAAATGGATGTTTAATAAATATAGGCAAAATATGATGAAAAGATTTGTATCTTTAAGTGTATTAATCGTCTCGATGATATTCTCATTGCAGGCATTGTCACAAGATCAATGTAATTTCACTTCTCAATGTAAAACGACCTACGGAAACCAAGCGACGGACTGCAAAGATAGCCGTAGCAACTCAAGTATTTGTATGTGTGGTGGTTCACGTTGTGATGCGCTAGGTAGTTCTTCTAGTTCTAGCAGTTCTTCAACAAGCAGCTCCTCTAGCAGCAGTTCTTCAACAAGTAGCTCGTCTTCTAGCTCATCGGGCGGCTCTATTATTGACCAATGTAATACTACTTCTCAATGTAAAACCACTTATGGTAATCAAGCGACGGATTGTAAAAATAGCCAAAGTAATACCAGTATTTGTATGTGTGGCAGTCAAGCTTGTGATGCAGGTTCGAGCTCTTCAAGTAGTTCCAGTAGCTCAACAACATCAAGCAGTTCTTCGAGTAGTTCAAGCTCTTCAAGTGGTGGATCAGGCACCCTAGGTCGTTTTGATATCGGTAAAGATTTATTGCTTTGTAATTATGATGGTAAGCCTGACGAAGATGATTTACATGCGGTAGCTGGTTTGGCAACAATGCTAAGCGATTCACGCTTTTCTGGCGTGAAATTTCATTGTACCGCTGGTGCCTACGGTACTCAGGGTGGTAGTTTCCTAAAAGAGAACCACTTATTTAATCTTGCTTTTGGCAATAACTGGGCAAGTGCTCACGACAATTATAGTAACGCAGAAACTCAAGCCTTTAATAAGGTGCGTGATACCTTAAATGCGGGTGGTGATATTTGGGTTGCTGAAGCGGGTCAGTCCGATTTCACTGCGGATGTGGTTCGTCGTGTTAAATCTCAGATGCCGGGTATCAATACCAAAAATCGTATTCATGTTGTTCAGCATAGTAACTGGAACGAAGATAAAACAACGGCTGCAGATTTGACTTACGTTAAAAACAATACCAATTACAACAAAATTGCTGATGGAAATTCGCAAGGAAATGGTACTCCTGGCTTAAACAGCAAAAACTCCAGTCAGTGGGGGCGTGCTACGGCTGATGCTCAGGTTGGGCCTGTATGGGTTGAGGCTCGTGCAGCAGCGCTACGTTGGATGGGTGTTAACTGGGATAACGAAAGTATTAAAGACGGCGGTATGGACTTCTCTGATACTGTAGAAGTTATGTGGATCTTTGGTTTTGAAAACCAAAGCGGTGGTATTAACGGCTTCTTTAATGCCTATCTATAAGCTTCGCACTAACTAATCGTTAGCTTGCATTGATGAAACCATATCCTCTAGTGGGATATGGTTTTGTTGTTTTAGGCGAGATCATTACTTCCTTCTTCCTTCTTCCTTCTTCCTTCTTCCTTCTTCCTTCTTCCTTCTCGCTTTTTCTTAAATCAGCTTAGGGATAAAACGATGTTTCACCTGTTGGCAGTATTCTTGATAGCTCGGGTCACAGCTTAGGTGTTGTTCTTCAGTGATGGCTCGAAAGTAATACCATGTTGTTTTTACGACTAGGCCCAAGGTGCCAGCCATTAAAAAGCTTAGCGATATGCTGCCGCTAAAGTAGAGGTAGATGGCTGCTGGAAATACGCCAAGCCACCAGCCAATATTTTTGGAGCTATAGGCCGGGTGGCGAACAAGGGAAAAAGGTCCGGTACGGATGATGCCGCGATGCGTAAGGTTTGAGAAGCGCACACCAAATACGACGGTCGAAGCGGTATAGATAAGGAAGCTTGCAATAATCAGAATAGAGAAAAAGCTAACAAGATACTGATTGCTAATTTGACTAATAGTCCCATCGCCGGGGATATAGATAAACAGGCCAACCAATTGAAATGGCGGATAGCTGATTAGGCAGACAAGCCAGCCAAAAAGAGTTGGTTCTGTTGATTGGGTTTCGTTGTCTAACCAGCGACTGGTGAGTACATAGCCGCACCAAGCAAGAGTGACATCGATGGTGAATATAACAGGCTTGGCGATATTAATGAGGTCTTTATTAAAATGGGCGTGATTGTAATTACCCAGGGAAAGTTGGGTGGGAAGATGATCGATTAGATAACCAAAATTAGATACTAGGTGTGGGAAATGATGGGTAAAAAACACCGTCATTAAGGGAATAAAAAATATCCTAACAATTAATCCGAGGCTGATTTTTTTTAGTCTCTCGTTATCGATAGGGTAAAAAATATGGCTTATTTTTAGTTTGTTTAATATTTTAGAAAGAACAAATTCGATTAATCGGTGGTAGCTATTGAGCTCTTTGTTGCGGTCGTATTTAAAACTATAAGTGATGATTACATAAGGCAGACCAGCCCATAAAAAAGCGTTATATAGGTAGTGATTCATCGCAAACCAGGCTTGATAGTAGCTTGCGTTTCTATCAAAGCCGTATTCGCTGGCCGACTGATAGAAATAGGTAACACCAGCAACGATAGCCAAATAACACAGGTAGCGCCAAGTGCATTTTGCTAGCAGTTTTAGATATTTTTTTTCACGCAGCTCAGGCGCCAAATTAAAGAAGTTTGTTGGATTGATTAGGAGGAGCCGTATTAACTCACTTAGGCACATAAATAAGGATGCAAGAATTAAGCTAAAGAGTTGAACGTTTATGTGGCCTTGTACATGAAATAGCCCAAATACGTTTATGCCTAAATCTAGCCATTGCTGCTGGTAGGCCATTATGGCTATAACAAAAATGGATACGCAGCCGACTAGACCTGTTATCCAGGCACCATCGGTAATCCAGCGCTGCTCAGAGACTTTTGCAGTGCTCACTTGAAAGCAGTCGTTCATAGTATTCTCCGTTTTGTCTCTTGCTAGATGGCTAGTAATGGGCGTTGATATAGACTGCCCTATCGAGACTTTTTATATGCTTTCAATAATCTGCTGTTTTTGTGCTTCTGTCAGAGTTTGACTCATCATTACCGCGTATTTTGCTTGTGCTTCATCGGTGGCAGCCCAAACTCTTGCTACTTTGCTTATGTACTTGGCTCTTTCTTGAGGGTTAATAATATTTTCTGCCAAGGTGAATGCCGCTTCAGGGTTTTTGCTAAAGGTGGCTTCTACAGCGGTTAGGCTGGCTGCTGCTCGCTGGCTGCCCATAGGCAAACTGTTAAACCAAGTGTTGTATTCTCTTTCGTCGCCGTAGGTACTGATTGCACGCGAAACTTGTTGAATTACTTCGTCTTGCTTGGCTTCAGGAAATTCATCAAGGCGTTCAATTAATAGGTTTCTGTCTTTATCGGCAAGTGCTGCAATTGTTGCTTCAAAGGTCTCTGGCGAGTTTTGAAGGTCTTTTCTGCTGATGATAAAGTCCAGTGCGTTTTGTGCGGAGTTACTACTGGCCCAGGTTGTTAAAATATTGCTCATGGCTTCTTGCTGATGATGTTGAGCTAGAGTTTCTGACCATTCAATAGCGTCATAGGCATCGTGTTCAGAGAGTGTCTTTGCCAGCAGGTTAATGAGCTGGTTTTTATCTTCGCCTTCGTCCATAAGCATAAGCTCTATCGAGGCTTCCCATGGGGCTTGCTTGATATGGCTCTCTAAGGCGAGCTTGTACAGTGAAGGCTGACTTGAGCTGTAATCGTGTTCGTGAAGCCAATTTAAAGCGGCATTAATGTCTGTTTTTACCCACACTTGAATAACCGCTTGAGTGGCAATGTCTTTATGTCTGCCTTGTAGTTTGTTTTGTGCGAGCTGTAGTGCAGTGGCGGTATTGATAGCGGCAAAGTGCTTAAAGTAGCTGCTTAGCCACGTCTCATAATGTTGGTGCTGGGACTTGTTGCTTAGCCAGCTTAACAAGACTTGGTTTTGTTGTTGCGCGGCCACTGTTAAGACAAGTTCAGAGGCTCTGTATTTTTGATGTTCGATGGTGAAAGCCATCGCTGAGACAGGGTCTTGGCTGGCCCATTGAATGATGGCAACTCGCAAGCGCGCATCATTGAGTAAGTTCTCTTCTTTACTCACTAAGTGGCGGGCTTCATTTTTGAAGTCACTTGGCTGATGAGAGCTGACCTGAGTGTCGGCCTTGTTACTACTTACTTTGCTGAGCTTTACCTTGTTACTGGTCTTTGGCTGTTGTGTGGCGCTGCGCTGGACTATGTTGTTTGTCTTTGTTGCTGGGCCTTGAATTTTACTGCGCACTTGCTCTTTCAGGCTTGGTGCAAAGAAGGCGGCGTTTAAGCTAAAGCCTGCTAATAAGGAGATGATACACATTAAGGTAAGCTGAATTTTTCTGTTTTTTATCATAGTCATCCCTTAGCCTTTAAATGCTTAGAAGTGCATTGCACGGTGAGCGTTTTAAGTGAGAGGCCGCGTGTATTATTTTTTGATATCGTATTACGTAAACCTACAAGCTTACAAGGCGCTTGGCCTGCAAACTGAGACCTATACCTCAGCGAGTGCTATTGGTCATAGCGTGCGTAATATCAGTAAAGAAACGGGCCACTTTTTCCGTGAGATCTTTACAAGTGATGGAGTGAAGAGGGACTTGAATAACAGGTTTGTATTCAAGTCTTTAGGTTTGGGCTTAAGTACCCTCGAGCCCATTAAAAGCTTAGCCGCCAAAACGGTGAGTCACAGTGGCTTGCATCCATGTTTTATTTCAAATTATCTGCCTTTATTAAGCCTCTGCCTATACTTAAGTTATTCCTTGTTTTAAGCGCTGACCCAAAGGGGCTGAGGCTGCTAAGCATGGTTGTGAACACCTTATTTAAGTGATATGAGTGCCTTTACCTATATGCCTTCTCTTCTAAGTCGCCTTGGCTGCTTGCTTCTTGCTTGTTGTGTGACAACAAGCTCTGTGGCTGCTATCTATAAGCAGGATGAGCTCTTGGAGATGAGCTTACAGCAGTTATTAGGGCTGCAGGTTGTTACTGCTGCTTCTGGCTATGAACAGAAGGTCGACGAGGCTCCTGCAACGGTCACCTTGGTGGAGCGAAGACAGTGGCAGCAATCGGGTTTAAATACCTTGGAAGATGCTATTCGCCCTATCGCTGGGGTGCATGTATCTAAGAACAACATTACGCAGGGCAACACTTTAATCTCAATTCGTGGTGTTTCTGGTTTTTTGGGGCGTAATGTAAAGGTACTGCTTGATGGTTTGGCTGTTGATGACGCTCAGCTCGGAGGTCGTTCTGGGCATTTGTCTCCCGGTATTGGCAACGCTAGCCGTATTGAGGTGGTTAAAGGGCCGGGTTCGGTTGTTTATGGGGCCGATGCTTACGCAGGGGTGATCAATGTGGCCTTACCAGAGGCGGGTGATACAGAGAATAACCAAGTGATCGCTCGCGTCGGTGATGAAGATCATCGTGATCTTATTACGGCTTACGGTGGGCAGCTCGACCAGCATAAGTGGTTTGTTGCTATGGAATACTCAGAAGCTGGGCCTGATTCCGGAAGGCAGGTCGACGCCGATTTACAAACGAGCTTTGATCGTATTTTTTCTACAGATGCATCCAGTACGCCAGCGCTTTTAAGTGAGGAGCATAAAAAATATGATGTGTTGGCACGTTATGAGTTCGATCCGGTTAAACTCGATTTCTTTTATATTCATGCAGAAGGCACGGCCGGTTCAGGGGCTGCAAATGCATTAGATAAACGAGGCTGGCTGGAAAACACGAATCAATATAGTCGTATTCGTTTAAATGTCGATACCTTTATAGATCTTCCTGGTTCTACCGAGCTGTCTTTTATTCATTCGCATCGTGATTTAAAAAACCGCTGGGATGTCTTTCCTCAAGAAGCTCTTTTACCTGTGGGAGAGGACGGTAATTTATTTACTGCTGGTGGGGGCTTAGTGTATTTCCCTGATGCGGTACGGGGTACACCTTCTACCAGTACGGATGAGTACACTGTTAAATTAACACATTTAATTAACCTAGCTGAGCACACCTTGCGTACTCAGCTAGGTTATGATGATGAAACGCAAACCGCTAAAGAAGAGAAAAATTTTGGCCCCGGGGTTTTGGATTCTATTCAGTATCCGGAAGATGGTAGCCCTTATGTGGCCGAGCAGATGATTGATGTTTCGGGGACAGAGTATTTATTTGTGCCAGAGAAAATAAGTCGCCATTATTATTGGTTTTCACTACAAGATGATTGGCGTATTAATGATTACGCCTCGGCCTCGTTAGGGCTGCGTTACGATGAATATTCTGATTTTGGAGGTAGCACTAATCCTCGTCTTGGCTTGCAACTAACACCGTATTCAAAACTTAAAATGAATATGACTTATGGCTCCGCATTTCGTGCGCCTAAGCAAGGTGAGCGAGAGATACGCAATAACCCTTCGCTTATTGGTAATACAGATTTACAGCCAGAAACCATCGATACACTTGAATTCGCGCTGGCTTATCAGGCGACTAGTAACTTGTTAGTAGAGGCAAATGTCTATGCCTTTGAAGCATCTGATTTAATAGTTGAAGTTCCTCTTGAGGAAACACCATCGATTCGACAGTATGAAAATAGTGGTACAAATCATGGCCGCGGTGCAGAGCTTGGCTTAAGCTGGAAGGCGATTAATACATTAACGCTAAAGCTCAATGCAAGTTACAACACGGTAGAGCTTGATAACGGCGATCCGAAACCGTTTATACCTAAGAATATGTATTTTGCCGGTATTAATTGGCAGTTTAATACTGCACTTAATACCGATGTGGGTTTTAAGCACGTAGGGCAAAGAGCGAGGGAGGCGTCAGATTCACGTTCTTCGCTAAAAGCTTATAACTGGGTGACTGCAGCAATCACTTGGCAGCTGGCGCCAGCTGTTGAACTAAGGCTATCAGCTGAAAATATAAGTGATACCGATGCAAGAGAGCCAAGTTTAGTTAGCTCGGCAATTATTGATGATCTTCCTAATCACGGCAGGCAGTATTTATTAGGGTTTAGCTTTTCTTATTAACAAAATTAAACAAATCTTGGTTTGACTATTTATTGCTCTAGAGCTTGCCTCGTAACTTGTTGTTTTACATCTGGGAGTTGTAGGGGGAAGCTGCAATAGGCTTTAACTCACTTCAATAATTTGATCTGTTAATATTTCATTGGCTTCTGGTCGCTCAAGCTTTTCTAGCTTTTGGTGAATATCTTGCATAGCTTCTTGTTGTTTGTGCTCATATTCTTCCTCTACAAAACGGCCAAGTGCATGCATAAATTGCTCACAGTAATTGCAGATAACACTTAGCATTAAACTTACGTCTTCTACTTCTTTATAAGCATGAGCCAGTTTTTCTTGTTTTACTTGTTCTATCCATCGGATATAACCTGCATTCATGACGCCGGAGCGAACAAGGGTGACATGAATGTGAATCAGCATATTCTGCATGCCTAATAAGCTTTTCTCGCCATGTTTAAAGCCTACTATTTTATTAAGCTCGCTAGTGATGATGAGAAACTGTTCGATGTAGTGGAACTTGGATTGCAAAAAATCAATTAAAGGTTCAATAAAAGCAGGAGGGGTAAAGCAAAGCTCATTCGCAGGCATGCTTTTAAAAATTAGAATAAGCGCTTCAGCATCATCATTATTTCGATAGTTTTGATTCATTTGTAATAGAGGGATTAGGTCATTTAAGGAGCGCTCTTTAGGTTGGAATATATCGATGTAGTAATGCCATACTTCATCCAATACCTCTATGATTTGTGCTTCTCTGCATATTTGCTTGCTGATTAGGCCTCGAGGAAAACCAGTTGCGTCGGGTGATTCGTGATGCTGCGCAACAGCATTGGCGCAGTTAACGCTCAAGTCTTTACAAGACAAGATTATTTGTTGAGCAATAAGCGGGTGGCTTTGCCATTGGCGCCATTGAGCTGCATTTTGACGGTGCTCTTTATCAAGTAAGGCTGGGTCGAGGTGCAGTAGGCCTATATCGTGAAATAGGGTGGCTACAAAGAGTTCAAAGCGTGCGATTTCGGGCTCTTCAATAAATAGGCGCTGAGATAACCAAGCGCAAAAGGCTGCTTGATTAAAGACTTGAGGCAGTTGCAGTTTGAGCACGGTGAGCTTTTGCAGCAGCAAGGGGTAGCGGCTAAGGCCCGCGCAGAGCTTTTGTAGTTCGTCATCGTCATTGTGCATAAACCACAGTTCGCGCAACTCTTTGTCATTCAAGAAGATGACCCTAATAGCCTGATATAGGGCTTCTGCATCTAGCTGCCCATCTATTGCGACACTGGTTTCTATGGGCTTTAAGAGTTTGAACTTCACTACTTGCGCAGCAGCCTTGCTATCTAGGCTATTGCCTGCGGGCACGATTAATTGCCCTTGCTCATTCTGAATGTCTTCAGTGGCAAAGACATCTTGCACATTGTTAACAGAAGAGAGGTGGGAGCTGTAATGCTCGCTGTCGATTTGAGTGCTGGGTTCCATGGCTCTATGCCTATAAGTGGTTGCCTATTTAGTATAAGAAACTTGAGCAAATCTGCATGCAAGCGTTGCGCTGTTTATGCGGGCACGTACAATGCGCGCATGATTCAATTACAAACAGTACAATTACAGCGTGGCGCCAAAATCCTATTGGATGGTGCCGACCTTCGAGTTCACCCAGGGCATAAGCTCGGTTTGATTGGTGCCAATGGCAGCGGTAAGTCGAGTCTGTTTAAGCTCTTACTTGGCGAATTACATGAAGATGGCGGCCACTTTAGTGTGCCGGCTCAGTGGCGTTTGGCGCATATGGCACAGGAGCTTGGTGAAACTGATCGCAGCGCCTTGGACTATGTTCTCGATGGCGACGAAGAGTTGCGCCACTTACAGGCTCAACTTGAGCAGGCCAGTGGTGATGCCTTAGGCGAGCTCTATGCAAAGATGGAAACCATCGGTGCTTACGATGCGGAAGCTAGGGCCCAAAAGTTGCTGCGTGGATTGGGTTTTGCGGCTGATCTTATTCACAACACGGTACAAAGCTTTAGTGGTGGTTGGCGCATTCGTTTGAATTTGGCCAAAGCGCTTATGTGTCGCAGTGACTTGTTACTGCTGGATGAGCCTACTAACCACTTAGATTTAGATGCTTGTGTTTGGTTAGAGCAGTGGCTGCAAAGCTATGATGGTACGCTGCTTATTATTAGCCATGACCGTGATTTTCTCGATAATGTGGTTGATGGCATTGTGCACTTAGAGCAGCAAAAACTTGTCGCTTATAGTGGTAACTACAGCCAGTTTGAGATTCAGCGCGCCGATAGGCTTGCTCAGCAAGCCCAGGCTTATGAAAAACAACAAGCCCGCATTAAGGATATTGAGAACTTTGTGCGCCGCTTTAAGGCCAAAGCCAGTAAAGCCAAACAAGCCCAGAGTCGAGTTAAAGAGCTTGAGCGCATGCAGCGAATTGATGCAGCGCACGCTGATTCACCTTTTAGCTTTCGTTTTTCTGAGCCTGAAAAAATGCCTCAGACCTTAATCACCTTAAGCAAGGTGAGTTTAGGTTATGAGCAGCCAATATTGGAAAATGTTGATTTTAGTGTGCTTGGTGCGTCGCGTATTGGTTTGCTTGGCCATAATGGTGCAGGTAAGTCGACTTTATTAAAGTATTTGGCCGGCACCAATCAAGCCCTTGCTGGGCAGAGAAGTGACGCGCAATTTTTGAGTATTGGTTATTACAGTCAGCATCAGCTAGATACGCTCGATTTTAGCGCTAGTGCTGCTTTACATATTTCTCGAATCAGCCCCGAAGCGCGTGAACAAGAGATTCGTACCTTTTTAGGTAGCTTTGGTTTTCATGGTGATAGAGCTTTTGAATGCATTGAACATTTCTCTGGTGGTGAAAAAGCACGCTTGGCACTTGCACTTTTGGCTTGGCAAAAACCAAATTTACTCTTATTAGACGAACCAACTAACCACTTGGATCTTGAAGTTCGCCATGCTTTAACGATTGCTTTACAAGCCTATGAGGGCGCAATTGTCTTAGTGAGCCACGACAGGCATCTGCTGAAAAATACGGTTGATCAGTTTATGCTGGTTGATTCAGGTAAAGCGAATTTGTTTGACGGTGACCTTGATGATTACGCCCGCTGGTTGCAGCAAGACAAGACCGAGTCGGATTCTTCTGAGCCCAGTTTTGAAAGTAAAAATGCAAAAAAAGAAAAGCGCCAAAACGCTGCGGCTTTACGTAAAAAACTACAGCCACTTAATAATAAAATTAAGAAGCTAGAAAAGCAGATCGCTGAGAAGTCAGAAAAGCTTCAACAAGTTGAAGAGCGGTTAGCTGATAGCGCTGTATATGATGATGCGAATAAAGACGAGCTAAAAACGCTGTTGCAGAAACAAGCAGAATTAAAATCATCTGTAGACGACTTAGAGGCCGAGTGGTTTGAGCTGAGTGAGGAGCTAGAGGAGGCTCAAGCTGAGCTGTGATGTTTAAGAATCAGTAAAGCGTAATCTTTAAGTGTGTGATTTGTTTTTACTGTATGAGGGGTATAAAGACGTTTAGCATTAATGGATGCGTTTTCCTCCTATTATTTTTCGTCTTTCACCTAGGCGCCTTTCTATAGATTGGCTGGGGTCTCCATTAACAGTGGGAGGCCCTAGGTCTATTACTCGTCTGTCTTTGCCCTGACGTTCCTCTAGAGCTTCTTCAAGCTGTGCTATGACGAAGTTTTTTTCAGAGAAATATAAGTCAGTCATTTGAACAATACCACTTAGTCTTGTCCACTCTTGGCCCTATATTGGTGAACTCATCGTCATTATAGACTGCTCATGCCTTGCTTGAGCTTGTTTTAAAGAACAATTGTTCTTAAGGCGTAGTATCCTTATACAGATTGATGTATATGTTCCTGCCTGTATTTTTAAGCTGCTTAGATGTTGGCTTTTTTACGATCAATTTGGCTGTTTGTTATAGTAGGTATATAAATATGCTTTACCTAAAGGGGATACCCCAGCACTACGTGATTGTGTCTATTATGGGGGCTCAACTCTTTTTAATGGTTTCCCTGTATTTTACCTTTGTTGCTAGGCATGTGCTGAAACGGGTAGATCTGTTTAATGTTTTTGTAGCTACCTATATGTTCTATTTAATAGGTCATAGCTTACAAATAATTTCAACAGCGATTTTGGCCTATTCGATTCTCTACCTTCGTATGTCTATGCTTTTAGGTATTGGCCTTCCGTCGTTAACTCTGTTTTTGTTTTATCAGTGTGGCATTAGCTTACGTAAGATCTGGCTCTATTCATTTTATGCTCTAGGTTTGTTCTTGTCGGTTATTTATTGCATAGGTTCAGATGCATATAACTACCAAATAATCTTTTCAGAAGAGTATGCTCAGTTGCTACCTGTGACACTGTGGGGGGCAATCCATATTGATGCTGAAATGTTGGCTTTGGTGCTGATATCTTTATTGCCTACCTCTTATCTTTTGTATATTGAGTTAACAGAAGAGCGTAGAAATACCTGTTTGGCTTTTCTTATTGGAACATTTGTATTAACACTGCTTTATCTTGTGGGTTTATATCAGCGAACATATTGGTTTTATTATATTGGAGCGGTGTTAACGTCTGCCTTTTGGGTTTGGGCTGTTTATGTTGATGTGAAATCGACTAAAAGTCAGGCTCAGAAGTTAAAAGAAGAATTGCAGTTATTTATCAATAATGAGAATAGTGACTTTGAGCTCGATCTTAAAAAGTTATTAATATCAATTGAGAGTGATAGTCAGGGGAATTTGAATCGCTACAAACTTAAGGTAAGAGAGCTATTAGATGAATTAACCGATTCGACGATTGAAGCCGGTGGTGATGCCGAAAGCCTGTTAGAACGTAATTTGGGCAATATTGATACTCTTCTCAAGAGTCCCGATCTTAGCAGTGTTCGTAGCTTTGCTACGCAAGAAACTGCTGAGTTAAGCAATATGATTTCTCAGTTGCCTGCAAAGCGCAGCGTGAAAATTATTGCTCAAACACAGGAGTATATTGAACGTAACTTTCATAAGGCAATTGAAGCCGCTGATCTTGCTGCTGAAGTTAATGTCAGTCAGTCGTATCTGATGCGCTGCTTCAAGAAAGAGACAGGTAAAACCATTAAGCAGTACCTCACTCAGTATCGAATTGAACAAGCCAAGTTATTTTTAAAGGAGAAGAGTGTTTCTGAGGTTGCTTTTTCCGTTGGTTACAATGATTCAAATTACTTTGGTAATGTATTTAAAAAGCATGTTGGTATTGGGCCTCAGCGTTATAAAAAAGAGCAATACGGCTAAGGCTAGTGATTAGCCTTAGCCCATTTGTTGTGGCGTATCGGATGCGCTCTTAATTCCTAGTCGCCTTAATAAACCTTCCATCAATAGGTAGTTAACGGGTACCAAAAGCAGCGTGATTAAGGTTGCGAAAATGATTCCAAAACCTAAAGAAATAGCCATTGGTATTAAGAACTGAGCTTGAGTCTCTTTTTCGAATAGTAATGGCATCAGGCCAAAAAACGTAGTTATTGAGGTAAGCATAACAGGTCTAAAGCGAGCGGAACCTGCATGTAGTACGGCTTCTTTAACTGCTTGCCCTTTAGCTCGGCTCTTATTGATGTAATCAACCAATACTAAAGAATCGTTTACGAGCACCCCAGTTAAGGCTAATAAACCCATCATGCTCATAATGGTTAGGTTCATACCCATAATCCAATGCCCTAACATAACGCCAATAAGGCCAAAAGGGATAATCGACATAACAATAAAAGGTTGAAGATAGGATTTAAATGGAATTGCCAGCAGGCAGTAGATAATAAACAGTACGGCAATAAATCCGTAAAGCATACTGTTATTGCTCTGCTTTTGTTCTTCTTGCTCGCCACCAAACTTGTAGCTGATGCCTGGGTATTGCTTAGCGATAGATTGCATGAACGTCTTTAGGTCGGCGCCTACTACTGTCATATTTACTTTATCTTTTTCTATATCTGCGGTGACGTTGACAGCGCGTTGGCCATCTATACGCAAGATTCGAGTAGGGCTAATGCCTGGACTTAGTGTTGCAACTTGCTCTAAAGGTACGTTCACTCCACTTGGACTAGTAATTAATAGGCTGTTTAAATTACTGAGTGAATTTCTTTCCGAAATGGGCATGCGCACCATAACTCGTACATCATTACGACCGCGTTGAACTCGCTGAACTTCAATACCAAAAAAAGCCTGCCTAACTTGGCGAATAATATCGCTGCGGCTTATGCCTAGTACATGTGCTTGAGGCTTTAGCTCTACGCGTAGCTCTTCTTTACCTTGGTTAATACTGTCATTAATATCAAATACACCGCTATAAGTGGCAAGCTGTACTTTAATTTGTTCTGATACTGTTTCAAGTGTGCTTAAGTCTTCGGCTCGTATTTGTATATCGATAGGCGAAGAGGTTCGGCCTATTTCAGCTCGAAAGTTGATTTCTTCTGCTCCCGGTATATTACCAATGAGCTGACGCCATTCTTTAGCGAGCTCTGGGCTGGTAATTTTTATAGCTCGGCTTTCTGGTGAGGTCAATTGCACATAAGCTCGGCCAATATGACTAGCACCACCCCAGTCACCACTGATAACTAGCATACGCTCAACAATGCTTTCACCTGTTTTTTTATCTCGATAGCGCTCTTCTAATTCTTGGGCTGATTTTAATATGTGTTGCATATGTCTGTCAGTTACCTCAAAAGGTGTACCGACGGGCATTGAAAGATTAAAACGAATGGTTTCGCTAGGTACGCGAGGGAAAAAAGTAAAGCGAGAGTGCCCTGCCATGATGGCGCTAATAATAATAGAGAATATAGCCACAAAAAAGACAAGTGTTGTCCATTTGTTTTCTATGCACTTTCTCAGTAGGGGCTGATAATAAGTAAGGATGGAGCGTTCAAAACCCTTGGCGAAATTTCTTTGCCATTGCTGTAGTTTATTTCCCTCTTGGTCATTATTCACTTTAATGTGCTTAAGGTGAGCAGGTAGTACAAACTTACTTTCGATGAGTGAAAAAATGAGTACGGGAATTACTACTAAGGGGATTTGGGCAAAGATAGGCCCTCTATTGCCTTCTATAAATGCTAGAGGGCCAAAGGCTGCGACAGTTGTTAGAATGCCAAAAGTCACAGGTACGGCGACTTCTTTTGTACCATTGATGGCGGCACTTAAGCCATCTTCTGAGTGTTGCAGGTGGGTGTAGACGTTTTCGCCAGTAACAATAGCATCATCGACAACAATACCAAGTACGATAATAAATGCGAATAAACTAATCATGTTAAGGCTGGTGCCGGTTAAACTCATGACCAGCCATGCACCACAAAAACTAATAGGAATGCCAAGAAATACCCAAAATGCGACTGCGGGCCGTAAAAATAAAGATAATAGAAGTATGACAAGCAATCCGCCTTGTATGGCGTTTTTGGTGAGTGTGTTAATACGCTTTTTTACAATTTCACTACGGTCATTCCAGTAATCTAGATGAAGATCGGGGCTTAGGCTTTGACGGCGTTGTTCTACAAAGGCTTTAACAGTATCTGCTACCTCGATAATACTCTGATTGCCAGTTGCGGATATGTCTATGCTTGCGGCTCTGCGACCATTAAAGCGAGCGCGTACGGTTTTTTCTTCAAAGCCATCGTTGACGCTGGCAACATCATTTAATCTTAGTATGCTGCCATCTTTGTTGGTTAGCAGAATAATGTTTTCAAAGTCGGCTTGGTTATAGGCTTGGCCCTTAGCTCGAATTAGAATATCTCCGCCCGAAGCACTTATATTGCCGGCGCTTAAGTCGAGGGAGCTACGGCTAATGGCGTCGGCAACTTGTTGTAAGCTTAAGCCAAATTCGCGTAGTTTATGCTGGTCTAACTCAATCGCTATTTCATAATTTCTAATTCCGTAGAGCCAAGCTTGAGTGACACCGGGTAGCTGTACGATTTCTTCTCGCATGCTTTCACTGAGCTCGCGTAATTCTCGCTCACTCACATCACCACTTAAGGTGACCGTAATGGTGGCTCTTAAGTATTGGCTCAACTTAATAATGGGGCGTTCTGCATCTGCAGGTAGAGTGTTAATGGCATCAACACGATTTTTTATATCATCTAATAAGTCGCGAGCATCGTAACCTGACTGTGCTTCAATAAAAACGCTGCTGCCGCCCTCTGTGCTTTCACTTCGGTATTCTTTAATGCCCTCCAGGTCTTTAACGGCTTCTTCTACTCGTGTGGCTAAACCTAGCTCGGCATCTTCAGGGTTTGCGCCACGTAGATTAATACTAACTTGTACCGTATCGCTTTCTGTTTTTGGGAAAAACTCTAAGGGGATTTTATTAAATAGCGCATAAACACCGCTAAGTGCAATGCTGATCATTAATAAATTCGCAGCAACATGGTTGCGCGCAAACCAAGCAATCATATTAGTGCTCCTGCTTGCTGGGGTTTGATTTTTCTTTATCCGTGGCTTGCTGAACTTCACCATCGATACTTACTAAATTTACTTTAGTGCCTGAAGCAATTTGTCCGAGCGGGGAAACTGCAACGAGTTCACCAGCTTCTAGGCCACTGTTGAGAACGGCATAGTTCTCATCTTGCCAGCGGATAGAAATAGGGCGTCGATATACGGCACCGTCTTTATAGGTATAAACATAAGAGCCCTGATAGATAGCTCTATTCGACACGGTAATGGCTTCCTCTATCTCATTTGCAGTGATTTTTGCGCTGACATATTGGCCAATTTTTAAAGGGAAGCGACCTTGTGATTTTTGCCCCCAAGGATCATCGATTCTTGCTACCACATAAAGCTGGCGGCTGCTTTCATCAATGCTCGAGGCGGTGCGTACAATTTGGCCTTTCCATAATTCTTCGCCGGCTAAGTCGGAGCGTATTTGTACTTCGGTTAAGGCTGCTGAATCACTGCTGTGTAAGTAGCTTTCAGGTAGGGTTAGTAAGGCTAAATCACTGTTTTTAACTGGTAAGCGTATTTCAACCGCGTCGGTGGCGTAAACTTCGCCAAGTGTGACGTTAGCACTGACAACTTGACCTAAATCGACCTGAGTGCTTAGCACTCGCCCATCAAAGGGGGCTTTAATAAAGGTACGAGCTAAATTAACACGCGCCTTTCGGAGTTGAGCTTTGGCCGACTTTAATTTAGCTTCGGCCGCTTTTAATTGTGGTGAACGTAATACTAAGGCGCTAGGCTCCCCGCCTTGGCCTAAGCGTTGCCAATCTTCTTCAGCTTGATTTACCCGAGCTTGTTCTTCTTCTAAATTACGTTGCGCGTCGGCTAGGTTTGCTTCTGCGATATCAACATCGATCTGATAATCGACATCTTCAATATTTAATAGCACTTCTCCTTTTTGAAAGAAACCGCCGTCGCGAAAGCGCTCGGAAATATGAGTAATACGCCCGCTGACTTGCGCAACGACTTTGCTTTTAACGCGAGGTTCTACGAGGCCGTAGCTGAGCACTTCAGGTTTTAGTGTTTCCTGTTTAATACGCTCAGCGTCGATAGCAACCTGAGTAAGTTTTGCGTTAAAGTTTCTCTCGGGGCTGGGTTTGAAAATTAACAATAAGGCGATAATAAGTGCCGCTACAGGGATTACCAGCAGTAGTGGGTAGCGTTTAAAAAATCCACTATGACTCAAGGCGTTATTGTTCATACTTGTCCTTTGGTGCGCTGTTGTCAGCAAAATTAAGCTCGCCAGCCAGGGCTTTATGCAGGCGAACTTTATTTTCGAATATTTGTTTCTGTAAGGAGATTAATCGAACTTCGGCGTCCAGTGCTCGACGCTGAGCATCAAGCACGGTGGTGTAGCTAACGATGCCTTTAAGGTATTGATCAAAGCCGAGCTTTTCTGCAATGACGGCATTGTCACGGCTTTGTTGTACATGGTTTGTTTGTTTGGCTAGGCTATCTTGGTTTTGTAATAGGCTTTCTATTTCTTGGAAGGCTCGATAAACCGTTTCGGTGTAGCGGCTTTCATTTTGCTCAAGGCGTAAACGAGCGGCATCTTCGTTAGATTTTAAACGGCCTGAGTCGAGCAGCGGTTGTAGCAGTGAGGCGCCAATAGACCAGCTCAAATTTCCGCTACTTAATACTTCACCCAATTCGGCCGAGGTACTGCCCCCGCTGGCGGTTAAGCGTAGGCTTGGGAAACGGGCTTTGTGGGCTACAGCAAGATCACTATTACTTGCAAGTAAGTTAAGCCATACTGCATTGAGATCGGGGCGGCGCATTAACAGTTCGGAAGGGAGTTCCGGTGGCAGTAGTACTGAGGTGTCAGGAAAGTCTTTTGGTGCTTGATATTGATCACTAGGGTAGTCACCGAGTTGAATATTGAGTTCTCGTCTGGCATCACTGAGTGTTTGTTTGGCTTTTTCTAACCCACTTCTTTCGCCTTCAACATCGTTGCGGGCAAGGTAGACTTCAAGCGCACTGTTTAAGCCACTGCGATAGCCACTTTCGATAATGCTTAAGTTGTTACCGAGCATGGCAAGGCGCTTGTCTCCGAAGCGCACAAGCTTTTGGCTTTCAATCACATTGGCCCAGGCAATAGCGATATCCGTAGTGAGTTGACGTTTGGCTTCGTCGTAGCTTGCTTGAGCTGCGGCCACGCGCATAGCTGCGGCGCGTTTGTTATCGGTGACTTGGCCCCAGATATTAAGCTCATAGCTCATATCTAAGCCGGCACTAAAGCTGTTGGTGGTTGGGCCGTTTTCAATGGGTTGGCCCCGTGTGGCACTGACACGGGCATCTAATTCGGGCACATAACGCATGTTGGCTTGATATAGCTGTGTTTTTGCTATTTCTAGTTCGAGGCGCTGCTGCTCTAGTTGATGGTTATGTTGTGTAGCGTAGACAATAAGGGCGTCTAAGCTTGGGGCTTGCATTAAGCTCTGCCAGCTTAGCTCGGAGCTGTAGTTGTGACCGGCTTGTTGCCATGTTTTGGGTAGCTCAACAAGATCGGGCGCTTGCTGTTCGTAATTGCTGGCGCAGGCATGTAATAAGCTGATGCTGCAGAGCACAATATAAAGGCGCAGGTTTCGAGCAGTAATAAACAACATTAATTGCGTGGGCCTTCCGCTTGTAATAATCAGGGTGGTGCTTACGCTAAGGTAGATGCTTTATGATTGCAATTACTGGAAAAAGGTTCCTTATTTTTGTCTCAATTTAAGGGGCTGTTTGGGGCATGGTTCTAGAAGGTAGGAAAGTTAGGGGCAGCTCTGTGCCCCTAGTTGGCTTAGCAGCGCTCTACATAAAAACGCATGCTGTGCTCGTAGCTTTCGCCGGGCTGTAAAATACAGTTTGGGAAATCTGGCTTGTTAGGTGAGTCTGGGAAATGTTGTGGTTCTACACAAACCGCAGTGCGACGCAGGTGGCTTTGGCCTTTACCTGTCAGACTGCCGTCTAAGTAGTTGGCAGTATAAAGCTGGGCGCCAGGGGCATTGCTAGCGATACGTAGTTGGCGCCCGCTAGATGGTAGGCTTAGCACCGCAATATCGACGATTTCTTTGCCATCACTTTTACTCACAAAGTTGTGATCGAAGCCTGCACCGATCTGTATTTGTGGGTGCTCACTATCAATGTCTTGCCCAAGAGTTTTAGCTTTTCTGAAATCAAAGGGGGTATTCTCAACACTCGCTATTTCACCAGTAGGAATACAGTTTTCATCATAAGGGGTGTACTGATCACAACTCATTTGCAGTAAGTGATCATCAATCGGGCCATCGCCAGCTAAATTAAAATAAGCGTGATTGGTCATGCTAATGGGCGTCGCTTGATCACTGGTGGCTTTGATATCACAGTGCAGGCAGTTGTTGTCATCAAGTTCGTAGCGAAGCTCAACCTCTACGCGGCCGGGATAACCTTGATCACCGTCTTCACTGACTAGGGTCATGGTCACAGCCGCGCGTTCATCGTCGGCCATTTTGGCTTTCCATAAGCGCTGATCAAAGCCTTCTAAACCACCATGTAGATGGTTGGGGCCATTATTACAATCTAAGTTGTAGCTTTTACCGTTGAGTTCAAACTTGCCATTGGCAATACGGTTACCAAAACGACCGATGGTGGCTCCCATGTAGAAATTGCTTTTGGCGTAACTCTCAACATTAAAATAACCAACAATAATGTCGCAGCTTTCTCCGCCGCGACCTGGAGCCATTAAGCCAACTAAGGTTGCGCCGTAATCGGTAACGGTGGCGCTAACGCCATTTTTGTTGAACAGGGTGTAGAGGTTTGCACTGCTGCCGTCGGGCAGGGTGCCAAAGGGGCGTGAGCTGACAGGGTTCATGCGTTCTCGGTATTGCTAATGAATATGAATAAGCGGTGCTTAGGCACCGCTCAAAACAACATAATAACCGAGTTAAAAAGGCGCGGCGACACAGCATTCAAGGCATTGATGCGATACTGGCCGCATATAAGGTTTTAACCGTAACTTGGTAGACCTCGATCAACTCCTTTAAAGCGAAGTCCGTTGCGGTATTTGGGATAACTTTGGCCGTTAGCTGCTTCTATCATCTCATGATGGCGTGGGCTGCTATTATCGCCAATAGCTTGGGCAACCACGGCTTTAGCGGGCATGTTGTGTATTAAGTTACCAACACCTGCCATTGCGATAAGCTCACTGTAAGCTTGATTTAGCTCGCGTATATTCAGCTTATCTACATATTCATGTAGCACTTGAAGGAAGTCGGGCTGGCTTAATTTTAGGCGCAGGCCTTCATTCTCTTTAATGATGTGAATACATTCCTTGGCGTGGCGGATGGCTTTAGGGTTTAGCATCCAAGACTTATCTGCCATTATCTTCCTCAACCTCTGTAAATACGTAATACGTGGTAGTACTGCTCAAAAAGGGCACTTGTAAAGCAAGCTTAGTCAAACTGGAATGAAAGGTATGAACGGTTCATTATGGTTGGCGGTAAAGTCAGACGATTCGGTTATCAAAACTATGTATTTTTATTTAAGCCTGGGCAGCAATATAGAGCCTGAGCGCAGCGCAGTGCAGATGCTGCAAGAGTTAGTGGGGCGATTTGGCTGTTTGGCTCTCTTTCCCTTTTGTTTTACTGAGCCTGAAAAGATTGTCAGTGAACGGATGTTTGCGAATGCTTTAGTGGTATTAAAAAGCCCTTTAGATTTACTACAGGTGAAGACTCAGCTGGTTGAAATAGAAACCCGTATGGGGCGTGACAGGGATGACCCCCAGCGCAGTAACAAAAGTCGCGCTGCGGACATAGATATTATTGCTGCCAGTTCGACTTTTGCCTTGTCTTTTTTTGAGCAGGCAAATGAAGCCTATGTGCAAACCTGCTTGGCCTTGGAAGGGCCTTTTGTGGATTTAAGCCCTTGGGGTTTAGCCGCGCATCAGCGACCTGCCACCGTCCACCTTGATGCAGCTGCCGCTCAAATAGTGGTTGTTGAGGATGAAGCTCACGGTTTCATAGATTGGGCCGAATCCGCCCTCACTAGCTAGTAGCGTTTCGCTGAGTACTTGTTCTTTATGGGCTTCCGAGTGTTCATCTAAAAACTTAATGGGGCCTGGTTGTATACAGTTGACTCTAACCTCGGGGGCTAGCTTTTTTGCTAGTCCGAGGCTTAAGTTTTGCAGGCCCGCTTTTGTTGAGCAGTAAAGGCTCGATGGTGCACTTGGATTATCAGCATAAATATCGGTGATAGAAATAATATTGCCTTTGGCTTTTTTAAGTGCGGTTTCAAGATCTTTAGCTAGTAGTGCCGGCAGTTGCATATGAATCGCAAATAAACGTTGGTAGAAGCTTAAATACTCTTCTTCGTGTTGCTCATCGGCTTCATAAATAGAGGCATTGTTGATCAGAAGATCGAGGCTTTTGCAGCGTTTTTTGAGTGCATTGCTAACTCGTTCTATTTGCTCGTTGTCGTAGCTAAAGTGTTCATGAATGTGCAGTTGGCTGCAAGCCAATTGCTGTAGTTCTTCTGAGGCGCTGCGTGTCATCGCTTCTACCTGCCAACCGGCATCAAGTAGTTGCTGGCAGAGAAAGAGCCCTAAACGGCGGCTAGCTCCAGTAATGATCGCGGTCTTCATAAGCTTTTCCATTGATTTACGGCTGTTAGTGTAAAACAGCTTTGCGCTAAGATGTGCGACTTCTATCAGTTTTCGCAAGGTTGCGATGTATATGCTCAAGCACGTTGTTTTATTCACCTGTTTTCTTGTTGTGGCTTCTTGGGCTTGGGCTGGGCGAGACTACGTTGGCGCTGAAGCTTGTATCGACTGTCATAAGCAAGAACATCAGCAGTGGCAGTTGAGTGATCACTATAAGGCTATGGCTCATGCAACTGAAGAGACGGTATTAGGTGCTTTTGATGGCAAGCAGCTTGAGTTTCATGGCATGCAGTGGTTGTTTAGCCGTGAAAATGATCGTTTCTTTTTTGAGGGCATAGGTCCTGAAGGGAAGCAGCAGCGCTACGAGGTGCTCTATACCTTTGGTTATTTTCCCTTGCAGCAGTATTTGGTGGATATAGGTAAGGGCCATTTACAGGCCTTAAACATTGCTTGGGATAGTCGCCCTGAGTCTCAAGGCGGGCAGCGTTGGTTCCACCTTCAACCTACCGAAAATATAAGTGTTGAGCACCCCTTTTTCTGGGCTGGTAGCTTTCAAAATTGGAATGGGCGCTGTGCCGATTGCCACTCAACTAATTTGCAAAAAAATTATCAGTCTAGCGACAATAGCTACAACACCACTTGGTCTGAAATTAATGTTAGTTGTGAGGCTTGTCATGGCCCTGCGAGTGAGCACGTAGAGCTTGCTCAGCAAAATAAACTGGCTGCTAGCCTTGATAAGGCTTTGTCTTATAGTCAAACAGAGAAAATAGCTTGGGCTTTTGATGGCAAGAGCAAGGTGGCTAAGCCTATCAAGCAGGCTTCTGCTTCTACGCAGGACTCTGAACTGATTGATATGTGTGGTGGCTGCCACAGCCGCCGTATGCAAATTGGTGATGCCAATATGCAAGGTGACTATCACGATAAATACTTGCTACAGCCTGTCGATCCGAATTTATATTTTCGCGATGGCCAAATTTTGGATGAAGTGTATGTACTGGGCTCTTTTATGCAGAGCAAAATGCAGCATCAGGGCGTGCAATGTACAGATTGTCATAATGCCCACACGGGTAAGTTGAAAGCAGAGCCTGATGCGGTATGCGCTAGTTGCCATCTACCTGATGCTTATGCAACGGTTGAACACAGCGCTCATAAACAGGGTGTGCAATGTGTCGATTGCCATATGCTTGAGCGAGATTACATGGTTGTTGACCCTCGCCGAGATCACCGTTTTCACATCCCCAGCCCTGCTGTCAGTGAGCGTTACCAAACGCCTTTGGCTTGTTTAACCTGTCATGAAGACAAAGACCTTGCTTGGGCGAGTAAGGTGTTTAACCAGCAGAAGTGGTCACAAAAAGAGCCTGCTTGGGTTCAGGCTTGGAATGAGGCTTTGCGCCTTGACCCTTCGGGCTTTCAGTCTTTGGCACTTGAGGCCAGTCAGCGTGGGCTTCCCGCTCAAATTCAATCGGCGTTATTGCGTGCTTTAGTAAATTACCCTCTGCCAGAGGCATTAGTTGTCATTGAAGAGCAGCTTGCTAGCCCTGAGCCTATGGTTCGTAGAGCTGCTTTAAGCAGCTCTACGATTGCCCCTATGTCTATGCGCTGGCCATTGATACAAACCTTACTGCAAGACCCTAGCCGTTCTGTGCGCTTTGAGTTGGCTTCTCAGTTGGTTGATAGCTATGCGGAGTTAGAGCCCGACGCTCAGAAGCAAGTACAGCCGCTTTTGGAAGAATATCGTCGCTCCTTAGATTACAGTTTGGATTTCCCTTCGACACAACAAGTTCTAGCCGCACTGGCCATGCTCGATGGTGATGCTAAGTCTGCTCGTCAGGCATATTTAAAGGCGCTAGAGTTGGAGCCCGCCTATGTGCCAGCCCTACTTGGCTTTGCTGAGTTTAGCCGTCGCCAAGGTGGCGCCACGGCGCAAGCAGAAGAGCTTAAACTCTTGAAAAAAGCGGAGTCTGTTGTGCCTGAGAGTGCGGCTACTCAGCATGCTTTGGGTTTATTTTATGTGCGTCAGCAGCGTTACGATTTGGCTTTAACGCATTTAAAAGCCGCCTGTAATGACAGTGTTGATGTGAGTCCGCGCTTCTTCTATGTCTACGCTGTGGCTTTAGATAGCCAAGGCCGAACTCTGGAAGCGGTTCGAGTCTTACAGCGCAGTGATAAGCGCTGGCCTGGGCAGTTTGATACGCTCAGTACCTTAGTATTTTATTTAGAAAAAACACGTAAAACGGAAGTCATTCCGCGCTATCTGCCCGCCTTGGAGCAGATAGCGCCGCTCAGCCCGCAAGTACGCTTATGGCGTAAACGCTATGGATCTTAGAGCCAGAGCTTAAATTTGGCACCCAGTTCTCCTTATTTTTGTTGAAAAGGGCGCCAAATTTCAAGTGTGTTTGGTAATATAGCCGCTCATTTACTTAGAGTTTCGCTATAAGGCGTGTAGTTACGTCTGTTTTTAATCCTATGTTGCGCGCTAGTTATCAAATACTTGGCCTTGATGAAGCTGCCACTGATGCCGAAATAAAGCAGGCGTGGCGCCGTTTAAGTGCGTTTTATCATCCGGATCGAAATAAGCAATCTGTAGTGGCTACGGAGATGTTTAAGATTGTGCAGCAGGCTTATGCTGAAGTGCTGGCAAGCCGCGATACAGTGGAGCAGGCAGAAGAGTCTTCTAATAATGGTGCTCGCTCATGTCGGCGCAAGCGCCAAGGTTCACGTAGTCAGCGCCGTTTTCATTGGCAGCTGCCAGAGCACTATATCGGCACGAACTTAAAGTGTGAGGCCTGACCTTATTGTTTGAGCTAGGTGCTTGAGGGGGTGTTATGCACTTGCTCAAAGCGCTTGGCTGCTTCATCGACCCAGCCTTTTAGTGTTGATGCGTTAACGGAGGTTTTGTAGCAATACTCGAGCAAGTCCAAGTGATCGACTTTGGGTTCTTCTACGTTTACGCCTGGCTGCCCAGTTCGAACAACCAAGGTCATGGTATTCAGTGTTGGCTGCTCTCGAATCCAGTCGATTAAACGAAGGCCAGCATCTTCGGTTTCCATAATAACGTCGATAATCGCAAGGCAGAAATCGTGTTTTGTAGAGAGTAATTCTTTTGCTTCACGCGCACTGAGACAGCTGTGTAATTCGATCTTGCGGCCGTTGACTGTTTTACGGCGCAATACCAAGCGAGTGACATCGTGAACACTCTCATCATCGTCTATAACCAGTACCTTAATCGGACCCTCTATCTTCGAGTCTGATGGACTAGTTGGGGAATCATCAAAAAAATCAAACTGGCTCATGCTACTGCCTTCTAAGCCTACCTTTTATTAGCCTAGCACCGACATCGTTATTGTGGCGCTTCATGTAACTGACACAGCTCAGTTTTTACATGCTTGGTGGTTTAGTATCCCTCTTTAACGTGGCATACTCCATTGAAAATATTAATAAAAACCGCAAATTGCACCAAACAGGGATTAATGTGAAACTTTCTCACTTACTGGGGCTCTGCTTTTTCTTCGGTTTAAGCGCTTGTCAGTCAACGGATTCTTCAAATATGAACGCGGCTTATAAGTCGGCCTTGATCGCCACTGAAAAATGGGGGGAGATCGATGGCCAAGATGTAAACCTCTATACCTTACAAAATAAAAATGGCATGCAATTGCAATTAAGCAATTATGGCGCCCTGATCGTTAAAGCCCTAGTGCCTGATCGCAACGGTGAATTTGCCGATGTCGCTTTGGGTTACCCTACCTTAGAAGATTATCAGCGTGAACGTGCCGGAATGGGCGCGGTTATTGGGCGTTATCATAATCGAATTCGTAACGGTCAGTTTGAGCTTGAAGGTGAGCAATATCAAGTTACCTTAAATGAAGGTGAGAATAGTATCCACGCCGGTTTTGAGTATCAGCGAGCCCTGTGGACTGCTTTGGCCATTACCACTGACAATGGCCCAGGTTTGCAACTGACCTATGTTTCCCCTGATGGCAGTCATGGTTTTCCCGGTGAGGTTCGTACCACTCTGACTTATGTATTGACTGAAGACAATGCCATTGATTTACGTTTTGAGGCCGGTGCCGATAGGCCTACTCCCTTAAATTATATTCAGCACGCTTATTTTAATTTAAATGGGGTCAGCGATACCGTGCTTAAGCATGTTGTAAGTATTGATGCTGATACCCATGCAGCTTATGACAGCAGTGCCTTGCAAACGGGGCGCATTGAGTCTTTACGAGGTGAGGCTTTTGATTTGATTGAGCCTACTGAGATTGGTGCGCATTTAGATGAGATCGCCTTAGGTGGTTATCACCAGACTTATATTTTGAATAAGAAAGATGGCGAGCTTAAAACCATTGCCAGTATTTGGGATCCTGAAAGTGGCCGCACTATGGATGTGAGTACGACATCTCCGACCATGACCTTTTATGTCTCTATGGGTTTGAATAACTCGGTGCCTGGTAAGTACGGCATTGAGTACGCGCCTTTTAAGGGGTTTTGTATGGAGACAGGCTTTATTCCGGATTCTGTAAATTATCCTCATTTGCCAAGTACCATTTTTGGCCCTGATCGTCGTTATGATGAGCGTGTAATTTACCGCTTTGGTGTTAAGCCCTAGATTGCTAAGCAGGGGCTTAATATAGATCGTTTTATATTGAGTGATGGTAGGAGATTCGTTTTCTGCCATTTTTTATTTTTAGCAGTTCTAGATTTGATTGATTAAAGGCCGTTAGTGTGATGTTAAAAGCGTACTTACGATCAGGAATTTAATAATAAAAGGCAGGATCCATGAACATTATTGAAATCAGCTTGTTTGTCATTGCTGTAGTGGGGGTGATCTCACTGGGTATATGGAAAAGTAATCAAGGTGAAGAGGAAGTTGGCGGTAGTAAGGCGAGTCAGTACTTTTTAGCGGGGCGCGGCCTAAGCTGGTACTTGGTTGGTTTCTCTTTGATTGCTGCAAACATCAGTACTGAGCAGTTTGTTGGCATGAGCGGTAAAGCTGCCGATTGGCTAGGCATGGCGATCGCTTCATACGAGTGGATGGCCGCAGTAACCTTGGTGGTTGTGGCTTTTGTGTTCCTGCCTAAATTTCTTAAAACGGGTATTTATACCGCTCCGGAATTTTTAGAGTATCGCTATGGCTCGTTCTCACGCTTTGTGATGGCTGCAACCACCTTGTTGATTTTGGTTGGTGTGCCAACGGCTTCTGTTATTTATTCTGGCGCTAAAGTGATTTCAGGTTATTACACCGATGTGTGGTTGATTGGTAATTTGACTGCTTCTTGTTGGTTAATTGCGACTCTAGCGGCAGCTTATGTTTTTGTCGGTGGTTTAAAAGCATGTGCGTGGACGGATTTAGTTTGGGGCGCAGCCTTAATTATTGGTGGTGCGCTAGTTGCGGTACTTGCTTTCCAGGCTTTGGGCTCGGCTGATGCGGCAATGCTGGCCAAAACAGCCACGCTAAAAGATATTAATGTTGCTGAGTTGCAAAGCGCAGGCGCATGGGATCGTTTTACTATGCTCAATGCTGGTTCCGCAGCTGAAGGTGGTAAATTACACATGGTGCGCCCGCTTAATGATCCTGAGATTCCGTGGTCAGCTTTAATTGTTGGTCTGTGGATTCCAAACATGTTTTATTGGGGCTTCAACCAATACATCATTCAGCGTACCTTGGGTTCTAAGTCTTTAGCGGAAGGTCAAAAAGGTATTATCTTTGCCGCAATGCTGAAGTTGGTAGTACCTTTTGTGGTAGTGATTCCTGGTATTCTTGCTTTTAATTTGTACTCTGATCAGTTGCTCGCCGCTTCGGGTAACGGTTATGACTATGACTCTGCCTTTCCTACTTTGCTGCGTAATCTAATTAAGCCTTATCCATGGATTAGCTGGTTTGTATTGGCTGCGATCTTTGGTGCAATTGTGAGTTCTTTAGCGTCAATGCTGAATTCAGCTTCGACGATTATGACGATGGATATTTATAGCAAGGTCTTCCCTGCTGGGGCTAAAGACGAGCACTTGCCTTCTGTTGGCCGTTTCTTTGTTGTTTTATTTGTCATAATCGCTGCGATTATCGCCCCATCTTTGGATGACTTTGGTGGTATCTTTACTTATATTCAGGAGTTTCAGGGCTTTATTAGCTCCGGCATTATCGCTATTTTCTTATTTGGTATGTTGGTGCCGCGCGCTCCTCGCTTCTTAGGTTGGAGCGGTATCGTACTTAATGCTTCTTTATATGGTTTGATTAAATGGTGGTTGGGCCCAGTTATCGTTGAGGCTGGCTTGTGGTTCTCTGATGAAATAAGTTTCTTGGATAGAATGGCGATTTGTTTCTTCTTGGTTTGTATTTATTGCGCCATTGCCACTTTGCTTAAACCGCTGCCAGAGCCTGTACAGCTTCCAGAGAATAAAGATATCGATCTAACGCCATCGCCTATGGCGAAGTGGATGGGTGGAGCTGTGGTAATTCTTACCGGTATTTTATATGTGGTTTTCTGGTAGAGTCTAAGCTTGTTTAGCTCTAATGAAGCCCGCCTGAGTTGCGGGCTTTTTTGTGTTTTTCAATTATTTTATTTTGGCTTAATTTTTAGGTAGAAGTACCCAGGCCTTACCTAGGCTTTTCATCTTGCCTGCATTTTCTTCTGCAGCAAGACCGTGGCCCCAAAAGAAATCACCACGTAGCGGCCCTTTAATAGCTGAGCCAGTGTCTTGCGCAATAACAAGCTTTTGTATGTTGTTTGAGCCTTTTTGTGGATGTTCTAGGTCAACAAAAAAAGGCAGGCCATAAGCGTAATAACTTGGGTCGATTGCTAGTGATCGCTCTGCACTTAGTTCGACGTCCTGTGCGCCTATAGGCCCCATGCCCGCGTGCTCTCGAAAAAAGATATAGCGTTTATTTGTATTCATAAGCTGCTTTGCTTGCTCGGGGTGATGATTGAGCCAGGCTTTGATGCTTTGCATGCTTATGCTTTCTTTGCTTAGCTCTCCTCGCTGTAGAAGGGGTTTACCAATAGCGCTGTAGTTATGACCGTTGTTACCAGCATAAGCGATGCGGACTAAGTTGCCGTTGTCTAATTCAGCTAAGCCTGAGCCTTGGATTTGTAAAAAGAATTTATCAACTGCACTATCTAGCCAAAGTAATACTTCGTCATCGTCTGTATGTGAAGCTTCAATATCTTTGCGTTCTTGATAGGGTTGCAGGCGTGAGTTAACTACTTGGCCAACAAGGTTCTGGCCAGCCAGTTCGGGTTTAAATAAACCCAAGTCAACAGTAACTAAATCTTTGGGTTTTTTACGAATAGGACTGGAGTACTTAGCACTTTGATTATACGAGGCATTAACACTGGCTTCGTAGTAGCCGGTAAAAAGTCCTTGTTCTTTATTGTCAGATCTTATGAGCCAGGGCTGAAAGTTATGTTCAAAAAACTGTCGTGCTAAGTCTGGTTTTATTTGAACTTGTTTGGCTTTTTGACATGCCTTTTGTAAGGCTAGATGGGTGTTTATTTCTGTGTTTATAGTTATTTGAGACAGTAAAGGCAGCTCTTGGTTTGTTGTCGATATTTTTATACAGCTTTGCTTAAAGCTTAATAGGGCAGCACTAAGATCATCATGCTGCCAGTTTGGTAGGTTTTCAAAGCTTGTTTCTTTTAGCTCAATTTGTGCTTGATTTTCTCTCTCGTCTACTTGCTCACTGCTTTGGTGGCAGGCAGTAATTATAAATGTTAGACAAACACTTAAACCTAGCTTAATAGTACGTGTAGCGTTCAATGAATTTCTCACTTTCGATCAGATTTCAAGCCGTACATATAGCTTGTGATAATACTAATAAGCCAGATTATAAGAAGAACCCACTTAGCTTTTACAAGTTCTGGTTTTGTTGAGATGCCTTCACGTATGCTTTGCATTATGTCTGCTATATTGATGTTGAATTTACCGCTTTGTAGTATTTCTTGTACAGCTTGGTCCGCAACTACATTGGCAATTTGCCAGACGCCTATTAAGACGATAATTAAAGCGAGTGTTGCCGGTACTATAAAGACTAAGGCAAATGTATGGCGGCGAAGATGCCAAAGCCCGGCTCCAGGATAAATTAGTGCCGAATAAAGTGCGGCTTGTTTTGCAGGAGACATGTATTAAAGCCTGAATGTATAAATAGGCTTAGTATACCTAGTTGCTATTCGTAATGTGCAGCTAAGATTTAAGCCCAATAACGGCCTATAAGGTGGGATGGGGTTTATTGATCTGTAATAGGTCCAAAAACTTCAAGTCTGAGGGTTTCTAGCTCTTTACTTGTTTTCTCTATGTCTTGATGAATTAGGAACTCAACAAAAATAGCGGGTGTGTGTTGAGCAAACTCAATGTCTGTGTCTCTATCAAAGAACTGTATACCACCTGGCGAACTTGCCATAATTTCAGCCGACTTTCTTTGTAGTAGAGAGTCGTACTGCATGTTATCAATGCGTGCAGATAGGCGCTGGATGGTTGGGTTCAGTGCTTGTTGGAATTCGTCATTGGCGATGTAAAGCAATAGGTCTTCCATTTCGGCTGTCATATTGATATAGGCAGGAACGATAAAAACATCTATCGGGGCGAGCGTGTAGTTAGGAATACCCTCTTTAATTTGAGGGAATTCGACTACGTCAATATCTCGCAACTTTGCTTGTGGCAGGTTGTGGGAGGTTGAGTCAGCCATGGTCATAGCTGAGAAGCCATGAACCATACGCGGAAAAGCTTGTAGCTTGTCATAAGCTTGATGGTTGGCATTAAAACACTGGTTAACAAGAAGCTCTTTCCAGTGAGAGAGGCTGTCTTTTACGCGCGGGTCGGTGAAGCTAATTTTTCCGCTTAAGAGTTCACGGTGAAATGTTAAGCCGTTTACCCTTAGGTTGATATAGTCAAACCATCCGTGGGTTAGCCAGGCTGTCTTACTGCCAAGGTTAAAAAGATCAACATTATTTTTGCGTAAGATTTTGCAGCTATCT
This sequence comes from Agaribacterium sp. ZY112, assembly GCF_041346925.1. Classification (NCBI taxonomy): domain Bacteria; kingdom Pseudomonadati; phylum Pseudomonadota; class Gammaproteobacteria; order Cellvibrionales; family Cellvibrionaceae; genus Agaribacterium; species Agaribacterium sp. ZY112. The sequence goes on from NZ_CP166840.1 coordinate 1,261,309, forward strand.
AAGGTTTCTTGCCATGTTGTGGGAGGCTTTATTTGGTATTTTTCAAAAACCTTTGTGTTGTAATAAAGGCCGCTATATAGGCTACTCACTGGAATGGCATAAATACCTTGCTCATAACTGACTGAGTCAATTAAGGCTTGGGGGTACTGCTCAATGAGTTTGTGCTCTTTCCAAAAATCGCTTATATCTTTGAGTTGCCCTTGCTTGGCAAAATGGTCAACGCGCTGGCCTCCGTACCAGAACATAAGGTCTGGCCCGTCTCCTTGCTCTAACCAAAGTGGTACAGCTGCTTCATATTCGTGGGTGCTGTACATTACAAAATCGAGTTCAACATCAGGGTGGCGCTGCTCGAATAAACGCTCTAATTGATGCAGTACTGTTCGGTGTTTGCCATTATTAATAAGAGTGGCAATTTGAATGTGCTGTTTTGCGGATATGGATGTTGATAGCAACAAAGCTAGAGCGCTGATTGCTAGTCTTACGATGCTGTTGGTGACCCGGGGCACTGTAAACTTCCTTTGTAAGCTGCTCGATAATTTAGGCGGTAAAGCTTAACGACATCCGTTGTTCTAGCTGCGAGTTGTTAATTGTACGCTATGCATACATTCCAGGCATAAAAAAAGCCCGACATTTCTGTCGAGCTTTTTTTATTTTTATGGTGCCCGGAGGCGGAATCGAACCACCGACACGGGGATTTTCAATCCCCTGCTCTACCGACTGAGCTATCCGGGCAATGTTTGCTTAACCCTTTCGTTTAGGGCTTGGCGAAACGAGGCGCGTATTAAACCTGCAAGAGAAGAAGGAGTCAAGCCCTAATCGTTGTTCTTTGGTGGAACATAACCTTCGATTGTGTCGGTATCTTCATTTGCGAAGAATTTTTGCATTTGTTCGGCCAAATAAGCACGTGCAGTCATGTCCATTAGGTTGAGCTGTTTTTCATTAATAAGCATGGTTTGTTTGGCTAGCCATTCTTGCCAAGCTTGAGCACTGATATGCTCAAATAGCTCTTGGCCTTTCGCCCCAGGTAAGGGAGGCACGGCGAGACCGGGCAGGTCTTGTTTGTATTTTCGGCAAAAAACAGTGCGGCTCATAGGTATCCTAGTTGTACTCGATGCTTAGCTTGTTGTGCTATTGATGATTATTTCCGCTTTAACGGAGTTGGCAATAAAACACTGTTGGTGTGCTTGATGGTGAATGTTATCAATATCTTTACTGGAAGGGCATGTATCAGCAGAAAATATAATGTGGGGGTTCAGTCTAACTTGGGTGATTGAAATACAACCACTTTGGTCTTTACCCATGTAACCTTCTGTTTTATCGAGATAGCTATCAACGATGAATCCTCTTTTGGCCGCAATCGAAAGAAAGAACAGCATGTGGCAGCTAGAGATTGAGGCTATAAAGGCTTCTTCTGGGTCAACATTAGCCGCTACAGAATAAGGTTCTGGCACGATATGGGGGGAGGATGACGCGGCGACACTTAAGCCTCCGTCGAATTGCCAGAGGTGTGCTCGGCTGTACTTGTTGTCGATATAGCCTTCATCTTTGGCGCGTTGCCATTTTACTTGTGCCTGATAGGTCGACATAAGGCCTCCTTACTGAATTAAGTGTTAAGTAGTGTTTTCACCGGAGCCGCCAAACCAACTCGTTGTGGGAAGTGGGGGTTGTACCAGAGTAGGTTGTTTTCTCGAACCTGTTCGTTGAGTTTGCCGAGATGTACGTCGACAGGGTTAATGATCAGGTTGTAGTGAGAAAAGACGTGTTTGAAGCTTTTTCGTTTTTCAATGTGACGGATGGATCCGAATGCTTGCTCAACATAGTCTTCCACGCTTTCATTTGTGTCTAGCTCAGGTAGGCTCCATAAGCCTCCCCAAATTCCACTGCTTGGGCGAAGTTCAAGGGCAACCTCTCCACTCAAGTTGTATATAAGTAACATTTGTATTTCTTTGCTGGGTTTGGCCTTTTTAGGTTTTGAGTAAGGGAACTCATTGACTCGTTCTAGTGCTTTTGCTTGGCATTGTTGGCTCATTGGGCACTCTGCACACTTAGGTTTACTGCGGGTGCAGAGTGTGGCGCCTAAGTCCATAATCGCTTGGGTGTAATCCGCGCAGCGCTCTTTGGGCATGTGTTCTTGTGCCAGATGCCAGAGCTTCTTTTCTATTTCTTTTTTTCCAGGCCAGCCTTCAATAGCGTGAAAGCGGGTCAGTACTCTTTTTACATTGCCGTCCATAATGGCAGTGCTTTGTCCAAAAGCGATGCTGGCAATGGCAGCCGCAGTTGATGGGCCTATGCCCGGTAGCTTAACAAGCTCATCCGTAGAGTTTGGAAAATACCCATCGAAGCGTTCAACAACTTCCTGTGCACAGCGATGAAGGTTGCGAGCACGGCTGTAATAACCAAGGCCTGTCCATAAGTGCATGACTTCGTCGGGATCTGCACTGGCAAGGTCTTGAACCGTTGGGAAGTGCTCACAAAAGCGTTCAAAATAAGGGATAACAGTTGCTACTTGTGTTTGTTGCAGCATGACTTCGCTTAGCCAGGTTGTATAGGGGCTGCTATTTTGTTGCCATGGTAGGTTATGGCGACCGTGCTGATCAAACCAGAGTAGTAGGGCGTGGCTAAATGAAAAATGTGCGGGCATAAGTTCTCCTTTGCCTGCACATTATGCATGTTTGCCTTTAAGGCTCTAGTTGAGATTATTTTTTTCCTCACTCTGGGCCGTTTTCTCCATAGATAGCATCGAGAGATGGCTCAAGAGAGGTGCCGGACGCAACGCTGTGGTTTACATCAAAATAGAACTCGCTGATCCTTAAGTCTTTGAAGTTTTTTTGTTTTAATTTGTTGGCAAAGGCAGCAACAATATCGCTATTTCCTTGTTGTGTGGCGCCGGTGAGAACAAGCTTAGTTGGCATGTTGCGATTTATGGCGCGTCGATCATCAATCATTGTCCAGATCTCAGCTTGTTTATCCCAAAAAGCGCCATCGTAGGACAATATATTGTGAAAAGTGGGTTTCAAAGGGTCGTCCAAAAGTAGGGCTAAACCTGACATGAGCCCTCCATAGCTATAGCCTTGTAAGGTTCGGTTATTACTATCAATACGGTAGTTCCCTTCCAGCTCAATAACTAAATCTTCACGTAAGAATTTAATATAGTCTTCAGCATTTGGAAGAGTGTAGTCGAAAGCGCGACGGCCGCCGTCTTCTATGGCTACTAAAATAAGCTGACGACCTGCGTTGGCTATAGCTTCGGTCCACCCCTGCCAGCCCCATTGGCCGTCAGTCTTGATAAGCAGGGGGTAGTTGCGATTACTGCTTGAATACGTCGATGGTAGATAGACGTGATAACGATACTTGTAATTGGTTTCGGCAGAATAAATACGCTGATTTAGAATGAGTTGTGAACCGTCATCCCAGACTATAGGGCTTGGAGAGGCTGTAGGTGATGGCGATGCCGCTGGAGATGGCGACGCTATAGGTGAAGGTGAAGCTATAGGTGAGGGCCTAAAAAGTTCCGGCAGTTCAGTTTTTCCAGCACCTCCGCAGGCAAGTAGCATCGACCCTATGGCTAGCACTAATAAATGTTTGAGTATGCTCATTACCCGCAATCCTTGCGTTTGTATTATTTATATTTTTGCATTGTGGACTATTAAACACTAGGCGTCATTAGTTCGTGCTGGCCTAGCTAGCATCCCTATTTTTTTTGGTATGCCGAGGGGGGGGAAATGCCTATGTTATGAATAGGCTTGATCAGCTACAATGCGCGCCTTTAAGATCCGATCGAGAGTCATCATGCTAAAAGAAACTGCTTTGGTTAATTTACACCGTGAACTTGGTGGCAAGCTGGTTGATTTTGGTGGCTGGAATATGCCTTTGCATTACGGCTCGCAAATGGAAGAGCATCATCAAGTGCGCAAACATGCGGGCTGGTTTGATGTGAGCCATATGACGGTGATCGATGTTCAGGGTGACGATGCGCAAGCCTATTTACAGTATCTGTTGGCTAATGACGTAGCTAAGCTCAAGCAAGTTGGTAAGGCTTTATATAGCGGCATGCTCAATGAGAAGGGCGGCGTCATAGATGACTTAATTGTCTACCTTATGGATTTTGGTTATCGAGTAGTTGTTAACTGTGCAACGCGTGAGAAAGATTTGGCTTGGATGAATAAGCAAGCCGAAGCCTATAACGTGGAACTTGTTGAGCGTGATGACTGTGCGATGATTGCTGTTCAGGGGCCAAAAGCCAGAAGCATAGTGGATTCATTGATCGCTGTTCCTGAGCTTGCTGTTTTTGTCGGTGCTCTTGTGCAGGTTGACGATGAAGTGTTTTTTGTGGCCCGTACTGGCTATACCGGTGAAGATGGCTATGAAATTATGTTACCCGCAAATAAGAGTGAGGCATTTGCGAGGCAATTGACAGAAGCCGGTATTATCCCTTGTGGTTTAGGTGCCAGAGATACCTTGCGTTTAGAGGCTGGTATGAATTTGTACGGCCATGAAATGGATGACAGCGTTAGTCCTCTTGAGGCTAATATGGTTTGGACTTTAGCTATGCAGCCTGAAGCTCGGACTTTTGTTGGGCGTCAAGCTTTGGATGAGCAGCGTTTAGCTGGGCCAATTAATAAATTGGTTGGTTTAGTGATAAAGGGTAAAGGTGTGCTTCGCGCGGAACAAGAAGTGCTTATGAACGGATCTGATTTAAAGGGAGTGATTACCAGTGGTAGTTTTTCTCCTACACTTGCAACATCGATAGCATTGGCCCGTGTGCCTGTTGAGTTTGAGGGTGAGTGTGAAGTAATGATTCGCAATAAAGTGATTGCAGTTGAGTTAGTTAAACCGTGTTTTGTGCGCAATGGCGCCAAAGTATTTTAAGAATTAGAACTATTATTGAGGCCTTACTATGAGTGAATTACGAGACGAGCTGAAATACCTAGCGAGCCACGAGTGGGCCCGTGTTGAAGCCGATGGTACTGTAACTGTTGGTATTACCGACTTGGCGCAAGAAGCATTAGGTGATGTGGTTTTTGTTGAATTACCAGAGGTTGGATCGGAAGTCGTGGCGAATGCTGAAGCCGGCGTTGTTGAAAGTGTTAAAGCGGCATCAGATATATTCTCCCCTGTTAGTGGAGAGGTCATTGCCATTAATGAAGTGCTTGAAGAGGCTCCTGAAACCGTTAATGCTAGCCCTTATGATGACGGTTGGTTTTTTAAAGTTCAGCCAACGGAGTTGGGTGAACTTGATAATGCTTTAGATGCTGAGGCTTATAAGGCTGGCGCCGAAGACTAAATTTCTATGCTGTACAAAAAAAGGGCTCTTAATTAGAGCCCTTTTTTGTTTTTGCTGTTTAATTAGCTTACTAGAGGCTTGTACTAAAATTTGCCTAGTACTTTTACATCTGCAGTTACTGATGCCGCATCAACATAGCCTATTAAATTAGGATTGCCTGCGACTTCTGCGATTACTGCGGCATCGCCATCAAGCTCTTTAGGTGGCGTTCCCTTCCCTGTAAAAACCAGTTTTGACCAATACGCTTTGATTTGGCTGTTGCTTTTATTTAGCACTGCACGATTAAAACCGCTAGCCGCACCGCTGCCATCTTTTTGGTTGACGGGGGTGGCGTTTACGCCGCCTATCTTTTTCGTTTTACCTAGATAAAGACGTTCAAGTTCTTTTACATCGGCCGCACTGATGCTGGAACTGTTAGAAACAATGACGGCTACTTCGGCACTGCTGCTAGCACAAAAGCCAACAAGGCCTAAAATTAGAATTAACTTTTTCATTATTAGGCCTCCTTAAAATACGGTGTCGACAACAAAGCGATATATTTGACCGCTGGCGTCGGCGTCAGTGGCGTCATCAATATCTGATACTTCCAGTTTAAACGCAGCTCCCGGTGTGAAATCCCAGCGCATACCAACGGTATTGGTGGTTCTATCCGTGGCCACAAAGTTTTGGGCAAGGCCATCAACAGCCATGGCCATGCCTGCTGTTTGCGCGGCTAGTGTGGGGCCATAAATGGCAGGGTCTAAGACCGTAATTGTATCGGCAATATCTGCTGCATCATCGTTGGCTTGGGACTGAGTAACGTGCAGCATGACAGGTCCAAATGTATAACCCACACTTACATAAGCTCTGTTCTGTTGACCTAGAGGGCCTGAATCCGCTTTAAGCTGAGTCATTTCTGCTACAACAAGCAAGTTATTCCATTCAACTTTTACACCCATTTCATCAAATGTGAAGCGCTCATCTTGCACACTGAGATTATTGGCGGCTTGGGTATAACCTGGGTCATTTAAACCTGCGCTCATAGCGTTAAGTGCGTCTTGTAAATCACCAATAGTACCTATGGCTGGGTCAACATAGACATTTTCTAAACCGTTAAAGCTCACTTTTTGGGCTTCATGATGGCTGAGGCGCAAAGTGAGCCATTCCCAGTTAAAGGTTAATGCCAGACCGGCTTGATCACGGATGCGGGTGTCTATTTCTTCTCCTCCTTGCGTAAATCCGCTGTTAATCGAACCTACGTAAAACTGGGTGGTTAAATCAATGCCTGCAAAGGAGCTGTTATTAACGATATCAATACCGTCAATACTATCTGCAGGCAGAGAATAAACATCGCTTGGTGGGCTAATCCAGTGGTAGGCATAACCGACTTCGAGAAAATCTGAGTATAAATAGAAGGGGGTTCGAAAGCGTCCGAGTCTTAATGTTGTGTTGTCTGTTGCGGCATAAGAAAGGTAGGCCCAAGCCATTTCGGCCTTCATATCTTCTGTGCCACGCGCAACTAATTGGCCTGTTGCTGAGAGCTTGTCACTAATAGAGCCCTTAAGTTGAAGGCCCAAAATGGTTTCGTTATTGAAACTCAGGTCTTCATCATAACCGGCGAGACCATCTTCACTGGCCATACCGCCGCCTGCGCTCATAAAACCGTTCCATTGTAAATCTGAAGCGAGCGCAAGTGGTGCACAAAGCCCTAAGCATACGCTGCTTGCCAGAGCGTATGCTCCGTTGAGTTTGCCCATGGTGTTTCTCCTTGAGGACGTAAAATCAGACATTAAATTGGCTGGTGATCTGCCGTAGTTGATTTGCTTGAGTTGCTAGGGAGTCGCTGCTGTGTCCGAGAGCAGCCGTTTGGGTATCGGCTTTTACTGCAATCTCATCGACGAGTTCGACGTGATGTAGAATTTTTTGCGCGAGTTCTTTTTGCCCTTCGACGGCTTGCGATACTTCGGCGCTAACATTTTGAATATTGTCCATTGAGTGGGCAATAGATTGAAGCTGATCACTAGCCTTGCGGGCTTCATTGACCGTAGAGTGCGCCTGCTCTGTGCTGCTGTTCATTGAGCTTACGGCCCGCGCTGCATTTTGTTGCAGTTGGTTAATTAAACTGTCGATTTCTTCGGTGCTTTGCTGGGTTTTGGATGCGAGTGAACGCACCTCATCGGCAACGACAGCAAAGCCTCGGCCTTGTTCACCAGCACGTGCTGCTTCAATTGCGGCGTTAAGGGCGAGCAAGTTGGTTTGTTCGGCAATGCCTCGTATCACTTCCAAAATCATGCCCACGGAGCTGGTATCTTCTTCAAGTTGGGAGACGACGGTGGAGGCCTCTGCCATAGTGGCAGCAAGTCGTTCAATATTTTCAGCTGTACCATTGACCACTTGTTGGCCTTCATTAACTCGCTCGTTAGCTAGGGTTGCTTCGTGAGCAGCTGATTCGGTATTGGCGGCGACAATACCAATATTGTCATTGACTTCCGAGGCTGCTTGAGCAGCTTCATGGCTTGCGCGACGCTGTTCGGAAATATGTTCCGTGGTGTGTTCAATAATGTCATTGAGTTCATTGGCGACATCACCTAAGGGGGACGCGCTATCAATGACATCTTTAAACGTCAGCTGCAGCTTGCCCATAAAATTATTAAATTGACGAACTAGCTGGCCAATCTCATCAGAGCTGGTTTGGGGGATGCGTTTGCTTAGGTCGCCAGAGCCCTGAGCCATTTCTTTAAGCGAGTGGCGAACGGAGTTCACTTTTTGGGTAACGTTAAGGGCAACGGGGAAACCAACAATGGCAACCACAAAGATCGTGGCAATACCTATAGCAACACCAATGGTCACGGCGCGACGATTGGTGTTATTGGCATCGTCAACAAGTTCTTTCATATTGCTGCGTTGTTGTTGCTCAAGCTCGGTAAGAGCAGTTGTAACAGCTTTATAGGCTTGGGTTTTATTGGCCGCTAGATTGGCAATGTTTCCGTAGTCGGCTGTGCCCTCAACCATGCTTTTACTAAGGCTATGTGCCTGAAGGAAGTAGTTGTCGAGTGAGTTATGCAGGGTATCTAATTGGGTTTGGCTGGATAGCTCGCCAATATGGTCAATGGTTGTATCGAGCTCGTCTTTGGTTGCGACGGCGAGATCTATTTGTTCAGAGTCGCCAGTGGTTACGGCAAGCTGAAGTTGATCGTCGACACGTAAAAGCAGGTTTGATGCGGCTTGTGTTTTTAGCAGTAATGGGAATTGTATTTCGCTCAGTTGCTTGAGCTTTACTTTATTGGCATCTGCGGAATTAATATTGGCTCCAATATAGACCACAAAGCCCACCGCAGCTGTTGCGATGATCAATATGATTTTGTTGAAAATGCTGATTCTCAAACCGAGACTCCCGGATCTATCCGTGACGTTATACTTATTAGGTATAGTAAAGCGTCGGCTTGCTTGCTAATTTTATTTGCAATTGTATTTAACTGTAGTATTCGGTGTTGCCTAACCCTAGTTCTTGGATCTGTTGTTGAAGGCTTCCGAATTCATATTCACTTAAACCACAATAAAGTAGGACGGCTTCCTCAATACGATTCCATTCGTGATCCAGGTTTTGTTGGCCTAGTACTCGCGCACTTCCACAGCAGTGTTCGGCAATTTTTAAAATAGAAATGAGGGTCTTTTTAATATTATCTGCCTCATCATCTTGTAAAATTTTGAGGACATTGTGGTGCTCATGGATGGCTTCACATAGATAGCGTGGTAAATTCCAGCTTTTGCCGATGTAATAACCTACAACAGCGTGATTGGTTTTAATAAGTTCATTTTCTGTCTCGGTAATGCGTCGGTAGCCGCAGGCATAGCTTTGTTGAATCACTTCACTGTAGTTATCAACACGACTCATAAGCAGAGGGACACCTGCATTATGAAACAAGCCTAAGGTATAGGCCTCGTCGATATGAGAAAAGCCAATTTGTTTGGCGATGACGGTTGAGGTCTGTGCAATTTCCATGGCGTTATCCCAAAAGCGGCCAAGGGAAATAATGTCGTCGTCACTGAGTGCACCTTTTATAGAATGGGCATTAACTAAGTTGATAACGCTGTTTACGCCGAGTAGATTGACGGCTTGAAGAATTGAGGTAATGGTATTGCTGAGATTGTAAAAGGGGCTGTTAACAATTTTTAAAATGGCGCCACTTAAGCCGACATCTTGGGAGATCAGCTTGGCAATATTATTGATGTTGCAGTTGGGATCGAGCTGCTCCATTTGCAAGTCAACCAAGATCTGAGGTTGTGGGGGAATGCTAATTCCCTGCAGGGCGTTTTGAATTTGTTCTTGGCTGAGTTCGGATGACATGGCTCTGGCTTAGTTGGCAGACACTTTTGAGTCTAGTTCAGAGCAGGGAAGCGGCAAGTTAAATAAACACTTGCATAAGCGTGTAAATTTTTTCTAGCAGTTGTTGTTTTTGCGTTTTGGTCTGGGGGCTGATGGACGCTTTGTGTGCCAAGCTTTGAGCTTGCTCTAATGCCTGTTTTAAGGCTTGTCGCTCATGAGTGGAGTAATAGTTCAGTGCAGGATTCAGGCTGTATAACTGTGCGTGTAAATTCTCAAAAAAGTATGAGTCTATAGTCTCGTTATTAGTGCTGTAGTTTTGGCTTAATTGTATTAGGCTTTGGCTTAAGCTGGTTGTAACGGCATTATGTACGCTGTTAATTTGTTGTCGTGCGGGTAGTTTTGGCCAAACATTCGCTGGGCTCTTATCGGCCTGTAGTTTTTCTTGTAGTAATAAAAGCTCCTGGTTTAGCAGTTGACTTTGTAGTAATAGCAGTTGGCGCCGTCTATTGTTGGGTACTTCATCAATAGATCGGAATTGCTGATGTTGCTGTGTTTCGCTGAGGGTCTTTTGCTCAAGGTAGTCATTAGGGGGGCGTGAGCCTTGCTCTCCAAAGAGCATAAATTCAATCGCATAGATGCCGAGTACGACTTCTTCTTTATCTGTAAGGCCGTGTTGGTGCCTTAAGCTTTCGCTATTTAGGTTTATGCCAATGTCATGTACTAAGCCGGAATAGAGGTAGGGGCCAAAGCGGTCTAAATAGCCTCCTTGGATAGGCTTACTATTTATGTAAACAAGGCTGTTGTCGATGCTTTGGAAGAGGCTGGGTTCGAGCAGGTTTAGTTGAGTGAGGAGGTTCAAATCTTCAATTTTATTGGCGCAGTTGTGCCAAGCTTTTTGAGCTGCATACAGGGTTTCTAGCTGGCTTTTGGTAAGTAATTGATTGATCGCGTGCTGAAGGAAGCCGCAGTGTAGGCTGGCATCTTCAGTGTTTTCTCGAAAGCTAGCCCATAGGGATTGGCTTGCTTGCTCAATATTTATGTCACTCTGAGGCTGGGGGTCGCTCGCCTTCTCGCTTATTTGCTTGTCTGCTTCACAGGCGAGTAGCAAGGTGGAGGCAAAGAGAGCTAGCGCATAACCTACCAGTTGAATTCTCATAGTATCTCTCTATCTGCTTAGGCTTAGCGCAGGCTGATTATAGGCCAGCCTTTAGCTTCTGCTGTGTCAGCTAAAAATGCGTCGGGATCTACTGCTATAGGGTTGCCAACTTTTTCTAATAAAGGCAGGTCGTTGCGAGAGTCACTGTAAAAATAAGCCTCATCTAGATCGTGTTGCTGTTCTTGTGTGCTTAACCATTGTTTTAGGCGTTCGACTTTACCTTCAGCATAACTGGGTATGCCTTTGGCTTCGCCAGTGTAGCGGCCGTTAATTATCTCTCCTTCGCTGGCAAGTAGCTGCTCAATACCAAAGCGCTCAACAATGGGGCGGGTGATAAAATCGTTGGTGGCCGTAATGACTAATAATTGATCGCCCTGTTGGCGGTGTTTTTCTACCAGGGCTTCGGCTTTAGGTAGCCAAAGAGGAAGTATTTTTTCTTGCGTGAACTCGTTGTGAAGTTGTTTGAGCTCATCTTCTGAATAGCGGCTTAAAGGTTTTAGCGCAAAGCGAAGGTAGGCGTGTATATCGAGCTGGCCCTTGCAGTAGTCTTCATAAAAGCGGTCATTGTCGCGCTGAAACTGCTCGCCATCCACGAGCTTTTTTTCTACTAGAAATTCGCCCCAGCTGTGATCGCTATCGCCGGCAATAAGGGTGTTGTCTAGATCAAAGATGGCAAGTGTCACATTGGCTCCAAGGTTATTTTGGGTGGCTGTTTTGATAGGGCGCAGTGGAAGGCTAAGCAAAGTTGCTGATGCTCCACGCTTTTTATGAAACAATAGTCGTCGATTGTAACAGTTATAGGGAGAGCAAGGGTGCTCGATGCGGATGGTTTTCGCCCAAACGTAGGCATTATCCTCGTGGATCAGCAGGGGCGTTTACTTTGGACGCGACGCATTGGTGGTCAAGATGCGTGGCAGTTTCCTCAGGGCGGCATTGATAACAATGAGCAGCCCGAGAGCGCTCTTTACCGTGAGTTGATGGAAGAGGTTGGGCTCAATGCTGGCGACGTTAAGCTCTTGGGAGTGACACGTGGCTGGTTGCGCTACCGTCTGCCTAAAAAGCTTGTTCGCCCGCGAGAGCCTCAGTGTATTGGCCAGAAGCAAAAGTGGTTTTTACTAGAGCTGGTGACTGGTGAGAAGAATATAGACCTGAATGTAAGCTCTAAACCTGAATTCGATACTTGGGACTGGGTGACCTATTGGTACCCATTAACTAAGGTGGTGTCGTTTAAGCGTGAGGTGTATCGCAAGGCGCTTAAGGAATTAAGTCCTATTTATCACCGCCGTTTTGGTCAGGTTAGCGCAGCTGCACGCAGCGGGGCTCATTAATGCTTGAATCCCTGCGCCGTATTGTTCAAGAGGTTAATACCGCTCCGAACCTTCGTGAAGTGCTCAATATCATTGTTGCGCGAGTGCGTACAACAATGGAGACAGAGGTCTGCTCTGTTTATTTACGTGAAGGTGGTGAGCACTACGCTTTAATGGCTACCGAGGGGCTTAATCCTGATGCTATTGGTAAGGTCAAGCTAGAGAAGGGTGAGGGCTTGGTCGGCCTTGTTGCTGCTCGAGAAGAGCCGCTTAATTTAAATAATGCGGATTCTCACAAGGCATATCGTTACTTCCCTGAAACCGGCGAAGAAATTTTCTCCTCCTTTCTTGGTGTGCCGATCATCCATCACCGTCAGGTCTTGGGTGTTTTGGTTGTGCAGCAGCGTGATAACCGCAAGTTTGATGAAGGCGAAGAAGCCTTTTTGGTTACCATGTCTGCCCAGTTGGCTGGTGTGATTGCCCATGCTGAGGCTACCGGAGGCTTGGCGGCTATAGGTCAGAAAACAGAAGCTCGTTTCCTTGGGGTTGCTGGTGCTCCCGGTGTTGCTATTGGTCATGGTGTGGTGGTTAGCCCCCTCGCTGATCTGGACGCGGTTCCTGTGTCCCAGTGCTCAAATATTGATGAAGAGCTTGCCTACTTTTATGAAAGCCTTGAGGCTGTAAAGCAGGATATTAAAAACTTAAGTTCTCAATTGGAGAGCCGGTTAAATAAAGAAGAGCGCTTATTGTTTGATGCCTATGCGGGCTTATTGGATGATGCATCCGTAGGTGGAGAGGTCGCGGAACGTATTCGCAGCGGTTTTAGTGCTCAATATGCTTGGTCTGCTGTTGTGTTGGAGCATGTTGCGGTCTTTTCACGTATGGAGGATGCCTATTTGCGAGAGAGGGCGACGGATGTTCGCGATTTGGGCTCGCGTGTTTTGGCTTACCTTCAGCAAAGCGCAGGAGATGAAAAGACTTACCCCGATGACACTATTTTGGTGGGGGAAGAGCTAACCGCCTCTAATTTGGGAGAGGTTCCAGTTGAAAAGTTGACTGGTATTATTTCTCTCCGAGGTTCTTCTAACTCGCACGTTGCTATTCTTGCTCGCTCTTTAGGCATCCCTACGGTTATGGGGGCTGTTGACTTACCTTTTACTCGTCTTGATGGGCATGAACTGGTTGTAGATGGTTATCGCGGTGCGGTTTTTGCCGATCCAAGTGAGCAAGTTCGTGCCCACTATGAAGAGATTCTCACCGAAGATAAGCAGCTGGTCGCAAGCTTAGAGCCTATTAAGGGCCTGCCTTGTGAAACGATTGATAAAAAGCGCACAAGGCTGTGGGTGAATACCGGTCTTGTTGCCGATGCCATGCTATCTCTTGAGCGTGGTGCTGAAGGTGTAGGCCTTTATCGAACCGAAATTCCTTTTATGCTTAGGGATCGCTTCCCTAGTGAGGAGGAGCAGCGAGTTGTTTATCGTGAACAACTGAGCACTTTTGCTCCTCGTCCAGTGACCATGCGTACCTTGGATGTGGGTGGCGATAAGGCCTTACCTTATTTCCCTATTACTGAAGACAATCCATTTCTGGGTTGGCGAGGTATTCGCGTTACCTTGGACCATCCGGAGATCTTTCTCGGTCAAGTTCGCGCCATGTTAAAGGCTAGTGAGGGCTTGGATAACCTTCGTATTATGCTGCCGATGATCAGTAACGTGCCGGAACTTGAAGTTGCGTTGATGCTTATTTATCGAGCTTATGATGAGATAAAAGATGAAGGTTATGAGGTTGTGATGCCACCAGTTGGGGTCATGATTGAAGTGCCTGCGGCGGTTTATCAAATTGAAGCCATAGCTGATAGGGTGGATTTTCTTTCAGTGGGTAGTAATGACCTCACCCAATATCTACTTGCAGTTGATAGAAACAACCCGCGTGTTGCAGACCTTTACCACAGCTTGCACCCCGCTGTATTGCAAGCTTTATTGCGTATCGCTGAAGATGCTAAGGCGAAAGGGACGCCCGTATCTATATGTGGTGAGCTGGCTGGGGACCCCGCAGCGGCCTTGCTTTTGATTGGCATGGGGTATGATACCTTGTCTATGAATGCAACTAACTTGCTTAAGGTGAAGTCGGTTATCCGTGCGGTTAGCAGTGAGCAGATCCAGTATTTGCTAAAAGAGGTGATGAGCCTTACTGATGCGCAAAGCATCAATCGTCGTTTGGAAGAGGCATTTAAGCGAGCGGGCTTAAGTCGTGTTATGCGCTTTGGTGGAGATACGGGTTTTATTAATTAAGCGTTTTATTCTCTCTGTAGGCTGATTTCATTTAAGGCATGGAGTTGCAAATGTTTAGCTATCCAGAAATAGACCCTGTAGCCATTGCTATAGGGCCTTTAGAGGTCCACTGGTATGGCTTGATGTACCTTTTGGCTTTTGCTGTTGCTTTGTTATTGGGCTTGTGGAGGGCTCGTTTAAGCTGGACGGTTTTGCAGCCTAAGCAGGTTGAGGATTTGGTTTTTTACTCTGCTGTTGGTGTCATTATCGGCGGCCGCTTGGGTTATGTATTGTTCTACAACTTTCCTGCTTTTTTAGCTGATCCTCTTTGGCTTTTCCGGTTATGGGAGGGGGGGATGAGCTTTCACGGGGGGCTGCTTGGTACTGTTATTGCAATACTACTTTACGCTCGAAAAATCGGTAAGCCTTTTTTAAGGGTTATGGATTTTGCAGCTCTGCTTGTGCCTACAGGTTTGTTCTTTGGTCGCCTTGGTAATTTTATCGGGCAAGAGTTGTGGGGGCGCCCGACAGATAGTGCTTGGGGTATGGTTTTCCCCAAAGATCCTGAGCAGCTAAATAGGCATGCCTCGCAGTTGTATGAAGCTTTTCTTGAGGGCTTATTGATAGCAATAGTGCTATGGTTTTATGCCCGAAAACCAAGACCGACAGCAGCGTTAAGCTCTCTGTTTTTGATTTTATACGGTGTCTTCCGCTTTGTTGTGGAATTTTTCCGAGAGCCAGATGCGCATATTCAGTTTGATCTATTTGGTTGGATGACTCGTGGTCAAATCTTGTGTGTGCCGATGGTAGTAATTGGTTTGATCTTTTTTATAGGGGCTTATATTCATGCCAGCTCAAGTAAAGAAGAGGCTGTAACAGAATATGATGGTGCAAAAAAATGAAACAGTATTTAGATCTCTGTCAGCGCATTGTTGATAGCGGGCAGTGGGTTGAAAATGAGCGTACAGGCAAACGCTGTTTGACCGTAATAAATGCCGATCTAAGTTATGACGTGGCAAACAAGCGCTTCCCCTTGGTGACAACTCGTAAGAGTTATTACAAGGCCGCTATTGCAGAAATGATTGGCTATTTGCGTGGTTATGACAGTGCGGCGGATTTCAGAAAGCTGGGTACTAAAACTTGGGATGCAAATGCAAACCTCAATGAAGCTTGGCTTAATAACCCGCTGCGTAAAGGCGAAGATGATTGCGGTTTTATCTACGGCGCGGTTGCAAGAGATTTTCCCAAGCCTGACGGCGGCAGTATTGATTTGGTGCGTAAGGTCTATGAAAGCCTTAAGGCCGGCAAGGATGATAGAGGGGAAATCATTACGTTTTATCACCCCGGTGCGTTTCATATGGGCTGCCTGCGCCCTTGTATGCACAGTCATCATTTTTCTTTGCTGGGTGATACGCTTTATTTGAATTCTACCCAGCGCTCTTGTGATGTGCCTTTGGGGTTAAATTTCAATATGGTGCAGGTTTATTTCCTGCTCGCGATTATGGCACAGATTACAGGTCATAAGGCTGGAGAGGCTTATCACAAGATCGTTAATGCACATATTTATGAGGATCAGCTTGAATTGATGCGGGATGTGCAGTTGAAGCGTGAGCCTAAGGCGCCGCCGCAGTTAATTATTAATCCGGACATTAAGTCGTTAAAGGACCTTGAAACATGGGTAACGATGGATGATTTCAAGGTTGAAGGTTATGAATGTCACGATGCCATTCAATATCCTTTTTCTGTTTAACCTTGTTACTGAAAGCAATTTGACGATATAGGACTTGGCGGAATAAATGGAAAAGCACATTGTGGTTGCAATGGCCAAAAATAATGTCATTGGTGTTAACAACACTCTACCTTGGCATTTACCGGCTGATTTAAAGCATTTTAAAGAGCTGACTATTGGTCAGGTTATGCTGATGGGGCGCTTGACCTTTGACAGTATTGGTCGGGCTTTGCCTAAAAGAACAACAATTGTAATAACCCGTGATCGAGACTGGAGTGCCGAAGGTGTACTTGTTTGCTACTCTCTTGATGAAGCTATTGAGCTGGCGCAAGCGCGCGCTCGTGATTTAGGGTTAAATAAAATCATGATTGCAGGCGGTGCAAATATATATCGCCAGCTCATTGATCAGGCTGATGTGTTACATGTTACCGAAGTGGATCTTGATATTGATGGAGATGCCTATTTTCCCAATATCGACAAGGAAAAATGGAGGGAACTTGATCGACAGCAAAAGCCCGCAGGTTCAGAGAATCAGCCAGCTTACGCCTTTATTTCTTACGAAAAAAAGACGCTCTGAATACAAACTGAACGGGTGTTACCGTGCTGTTACCTTGTAGTCCGCGCGGAAAGTATTTTGTTACCTTTGGTTATATAGTTGGTGTTCGCTTATAGGGCGTTTATATAATCGTTTGAATGTTACAAAGGGCTGTTATTAGAATCATTGGTCTGAAATTTTAACTTGAGGCCAGCTATACTGTGTTATTGCTAGGCTTTCAGTCAGTAGTTTGTCGTTCCAAATTTTTGGAATATTTTTTTGTCTTAGTACCCAGGTTGGGGGGAATATGAACAAGCATCAGCGAGTAAAGGCTGTGCTGCTAGGCACTGCCGTATCAGCGGGCGCAATGTTGAGTAACGGTGCTCTTGCAGATCAGAAGATTGACCAGGTCTTGGCTGCAAGCCAGTCTAAGACTGCAGCAGCCCACGCATCTCAGCAGCGAATTAACAAGCTAGCTGAAGAGTCGGCCGATTTGTTACAAAAATACAAGTTGGTTAACAAGGACATTGAAGGCTTAAAGGTCTACAACGCCCAGCTTCAAAAGCAAATTGAAAAACAGCAAGAAAAAATTCAAGAGTTGAATGACTCTATTGGCAATATCACCGTCTTACAACGTCAGATTCCACCTTTAGCTGTTCGTATGCTTGATGCCTTGGATCAGTTTGTTGAGTTAGATATGCCAACTCAGCTTGAAACCCGCCAAGAAGAAATCGCCAAAGTTCGTGACAACATGAGCCGTGCCGATTTCACTATCGCCGAAAAATTCCGCCAAGTGCTAGAGCTTTACGCAATTGAAGGTGAGAGTGGTCGCAAGCTTGAAACGTATACTGATACTCTGCCTATCGGTGGTCAGGATCGCGAAGTTGATGTATTAGCCATCGGCCGAATCGCTTTGGTTTACCAAACAAAAGATACCAAGCTCTCTGGTGCTTGGGATAAAGAAACGCGCGCATGGGTAGAGTTGGATGCCGGTACTTACCGCAATTCAATTCGTCAGGCTATTAAAATCGCCAACAAACGAGCTTCCATTGACGTGCTGCAACTGCCTGTTATCGCTCCGGAGGCTGCGCAATGAGAAATGTTAAATCCGCAATCCTAGGTCTGTTTACCGCAGGCATGATGACTATGTCTTTTGGCGCATTTGCGCAAGACGACAAAGCTGGCTCTCTTGACGAGCTGCTTAACATGGTTAAGCAAAGCAAAATTGGTGAAAGCAAAGAGGCTCGTGCTCGTGAAGCTCAGTTTAAAAAGCAGCGCTCACAGCAGTCCAATCTTCTGGCTCAGGCAAAAGCTGAAAAAGTTAAGCAAGAACAGCTTTCTCAGAAACTAGAAGACGAAGCCAAGGTTTATGAAGCTAAAATTAAAGAGCTACGTACTTTACGTGAAGACCGTCTAGGTGCTCTAAACGAATTGTTTGGTCATATGACCTCAACAGCTGGTGATTTGCGCTCAAACATTGAGACCTCACTTGTTAGCGCTCAGTTTCCTGGTCGTGAAGCGTTTCTTAATGAGCTTATCGACAAGATGAACAGTGAAACTAAGCTGCCAACAACTGAAGAGTTGGAAAAGCTTTGGTCTTTGCTTCTGCAAGAAATTGTTGAGTCTGGCAAAGTAACTACTTTTGCTGCGACGGTTGCTGATCCTTCTGGTAATCAGAGTGAGCGTACCGTTGTTCGTGTTGGTAACTACAACTTGTTGTCTGATGGTAAATACTTAGATTTCAACCCTAAAACGGGTTCTTTAAGTGAGCTTGCGCGTCAGCCTTCTATTAACAACTCTGCAGCACTACAAAGTGCAACAAGTGGCTTTACTAAAGTTGGTATTGACCCTACTGGCCCTGCTGGCGGTCAGTTGCTAAAAGCACTTATCGATACTCCTAACTTGATGGAGCGTTGGAAGCAAGGTGGTTTTGTTGGTACTTACTTCATTACTCCGATCTTCTTCATTGGCTTATTGATTGCACTTATCCGCTTTATCGCATTAGCTGGTATTGGTGGCAAAGTAAGCAAGCAGCTTAAAGCTAAAAAAGCGAATCCAAACAACCCTCTTGGTCGTGTATTGAAAGTTGCTGAAGATAACCCAGGTATTGATAGTGAGTCTCTTGAACTTAAGCTTGAAGAAGCAATTCTGAAAGAGAAGCCTGCTATTGAAAGCATGCTGCCTACGCTAAAAATTATCTCTATGGTGGCTCCGCTCCTTGGTCTACTAGGTACTGTGACCGGTATGATCGTTGTGTTCCAGGCGATTACTATCTATGGTGCTGGTGATCCTAAAGCTATGGCTGGCGGTATTTCAAGTGCACTTGTAACCACGGTTATGGGTCTGATTGTTGCGATTCCTACCGTACTTTTACATACCTTCTTAAGTGGCAAAGCCAAGCGTATTACTCATGTTCTTGAAGAGCAGAGCGCAGGCATCATCGCCAACAAAGCCGAAGGCTAAGAGGAGAGTCACATGCTCGTAATAATGGACCTGTTTGCGGATGTTGCAGATTTCGTAAGCAGGGGTGGTTGGGTTCTTTACGTGATTGCAGGCATGGCCTTCATCATGTGGACCCTATTATTCGAGCGCTTTTGGTTCTACAAGGGAGCATTGAACCGCACTGTTAGCAGTGCGCTCAATAGCTGGGAAGCGCGTCCTGAGCGTAAAAGCTGGAACGCGCATCAAATTCGCCGCTCAATGATCTCAGAGGTCAATGAGAAAATTAACACGAATCTAGAGTTGATCGCGACTATGGTGGCTTTATGTCCACTTCTTGGTCTTCTCGGTACGGTCACAGGTATGATCGACGTGTTTGGCGTGCTTGCAGCCACCGGTGGTGGTGATGCTAAGTCTATGGCTTCTGGGGTGTCGCGTGCGACTATCCCAACCATGGCGGGCATGGTTGCAGCATTGTCAGGTGTATTTGGCCAAACTCTTGTAAATCAGATTGCGACTCGTGAAAGTCAGTTGCTTGAAGATCATCTAACGATGGATCACTAAGCGCTGGAATCGAGGCAAATTAAAGAGAAATCTTATGGCTAGAAGTCAATCAGCAGCAGATGAGGAAGCAGGGGCCATTGACCTGACCCCGATGCTCGACGTGGTGTTCATCATGTTGATCTTCTTCATCGTAACTGCATCTTTTGTTAAAGAGCCGGGCATTGAAGTAGACCGCCCGGACGCGACAACAGTCTCTGCAGTTAAGACCCCGATTCTTATCGCTATTAGTGACGAGAATGTTATCTGGGTTAATAAAAATGAAGTCGACAGCCGTGGCGTTAAGCGCCAGATAGAAGTGTTGCTCGCTGACACACCAAAAGGCAAAGTGGTTATACAGGCGGATAAGTCTGCCAATATTAAAACCATGGCTGAGGTGGCTCAAGCAGCTCGCGAAGCCGGTGTTGCCGAAATCACTGTTTCTGCGAACTCGAACTAGGAGGGTAAATAATGTTTAGAATCTTGTCCTCCGCTGTTCTTGCTCTTGTGGTGACTATGGGCTTGTTACTGACAATGCATTTATTGATTGCGAGTAATATGTCCGAACCAGAAGAGTCAGAAGAGTTTAAAATTCCAGAAATCACTATGGATAACCGTGAGGTGAATGAAGAGTTTGATACTCAGAAGGTTCAGAAACCTGAAGAGGTTGAAGAGCCACCACCGGAAATTCCAGAGCCAGAGTTTGAGGCTCCTGATATCGATAACAGTATCGCGGTTGCACCCACTGTTGGCGTAAAAGTAAATATCGACAATATTGGTGGTTTTTCTTCCGATGGTGATTACTTGCCTATCGTGAAGGTAGCTCCTAAATATCCGGCTCGCGCTGCGAACCGAGGTTTAGAAGGCTACTGTACGGTTAGCTATACAGTAACCACTACGGGTGAAACTAAAGATATTAAAGAAGCCGACTGTCCGCAGCGTATTTTCCTTGGCCCTTCAATCAAGGCTGCTAAGAAGTTTAAATACAAGCCGAAGGTCATTGATGGTGAACCCATTGAAGTTCCTGGCGTTCGTAACCGTTTCACCTACAAGATGGGCGAGTAAGGAGAAAGCATGAAATCTTTGACTATGCAGGCAAAGTCACTTGCTTCTGTGACCGTACTTGCTGCCGCTTTACTTGTTGCTCCGGCTGCTCTAGATCGAGTAGCCGAGCAGGTTGAAGCCGACCTTAGTTTTGGTGCCACTGTTGATGCAGCGGCAGCAGACGATAAGAAAAAGCGTCGTGCTCTACCTGGGATTAGCGAAAAAGTATTCAAGGGCCTAGGTAAGGTTACTGAATATGCGAGTCCTAACCAGGAAAAAAATCCGGGTAAAAAACCGGATTTTAAGGCAGCCCTGAAAGAGCTTAAGAAGTTAGAAAAAATATGTGCTGAGTGTAATAACTACGAGAAATCGCAGATTTATAATATGCATGCATTTGTTGCTTACTCTATGGAAGACTACAACGGTGCTGTTGAGGCATACAAAAACGTTGTAGCTCAAAGTCCAGAAATTCCTGTGGGCGTAGAATTGCAAAGCATGATGTATATCGCTCAGCTTAGTTTCCAGCTTGAAAAGTTCTCTCAGAGTATTACCTATCTTGATCGTTGGATGGATCTAGCCAATGAGACTGGTACGACAGTCGGGCCTGATATTTGGCAGCTTAAGTCTGTAATTTGTTATCAAAATGACCAGAAAAAATGTGCTTTAGACTCAATTAATAAAGCCGTCTCTATGGTCGAAGATAAAGGCAAAGTAGCAGAGGAAAGCTGGTATAACTTGCAGCGTGCAATGTACTTGGATGAAGAAGATTATAAGTCTTCAACCAAGGTTCTTGAGAAGTTGATTGTTAACTATCCTAAGAAGTCGTACTGGGCTCAATTGGGTTCTATGTACGGTATGCTTGAGCGCGAAAAAGATCAGGTTAACGCTATGGAAACCACCTATTTGATGGGCGGTTATACCAAAGAACGTGACTTAGTTACTTTATCGAAAATCTACTTGGCTGAAGATGTTCCTTTTAAAACGGCGAAGATTCTTGAAAAAGGCATGAAAGACGGCAATATTGCTCGCAACGAGAAAAATCTCGAGTTGTTAGCGATGGCTTGGCAGCGTGCAAAAGAGTCTAAGAAAGCTGTTCCAGTGCTCAAAGAAGTTGGCAAGATCAGTAAGTCCGGCAATTTCTATGGTCAATTAACAGGTGTTTATTTAGATTTGAATCGCCCTAAAGAAGCGGTTCAAGCTGGTAAGCAAGCACTTAATAAAGGTAAGTTTACTCGTGATATGGACGGTGAAGTTCATATTAATATGGGTATTGCTTATTTTGATATGCGCCAATACAGCAATGCTATTAAGAGCTTTGAGAAAGCCTCAAAGATTAAAAAGCATAGACAATTTGCTGCTGGTTGGTTGCGTTATGCCAAAAATGAGAAGCGCCGTTACGATGTCTTAAAAGACTCTTTAGCAGCTTCCGGCTTAGATATTGAGCAGGTACTGAAATAATATTTGTATATGATCAATACTGAGTAATTAAAAACGCGGCTTATTAGCCGCGTTTTTTTTGCCTTCTATACTTAGCGAAGGAGGTGAGTCATGCTTAATCAGGCTAATTATCAGGTCTATAAGCTGGGTATACAGACGGTCTTGTTAGATCCTCAGCAGTTACCAGCACTACCTGCAGTTACCTTGCAAATTCGTTCACTTCTGGCAGATCAAAATAGCGATAGTGCAATGATTAGCGCTTGCTGTGCAAAGGATCCTGGTTTTTCTGCATTGTTAATGGCCGCCGTAGCAAGCCCTTTATACGCCCAGCAAAATAAGGCTTCTACTTTAAGTTCTGCTGTTGCTGTTTTGGGCCGATCGCGTGTGCAAAATTTAGCTATGGCCTATTCACTTAAAAGCTTGTTCCTTATTCGTAGAGTTGAGCTTAAAAAACTCTATGAGCAGATATGGCAGCGAATGATGATGAAGGCTGCCATCAGTTCTTATTTAGCTAAGCGCACTCAGCTTTGTGATGCGGAGCAAGCCTTACTTACCGCCTTGTTAACAGAGGTGGGAACCTTGGCAACCTTAAGTGCTTTTGCCGAAATAGATGGGAACTTGGATAACAAAGTGTTTTTTCGTCTCTGCAGAGAATATGCAAAGAGCCTTGGAGCATTGTTATTAAGGCGCTGGAATATTGCTGACGATTATGAGCTCTATCTAAAGTCTTGTGGCCGTTGGAGCTTAAGTGTTGGGGAAGACTTACAGCTTATAGATCTAATTAATCTTGCCTTACATAGTTCAGTAACCCGTTTAAATAGCAAAAATAATCTGCCTAAAATTACCAGTTTACCGAGTTATTTGAAATTAGAGCCGCAGTTTCGTGTACTGGATGAGCATGGGCGTTTGTTATTGGTGAGTGCCAATACTGCTGAGATAGAGCAGTTACAAAAGCTGATGAGCTAGTTTTGAGCTAGCTCATCAGTTGTACTTAGATTTAGGTAAATTTAAGCTAAGAGTAAAAGCCTTAGATGTTTTCTAGCTTGCTCAAGTCTCTTACAGCACCTTTATCGGCGCTGGTAGCGAGCATTGCGTAAGCTTTAAGGGCGGCTGTTACAGCGCGAGGGCGGTCTTCAGCAGGCTTCCAGCCGGCTTTATCTTGCTCTGTTCTGCGAGAGGTGAGCTCTTCATCGCTAACAAGAACGTTGATACTACGATCAGGAATATCGATTTTAATAAGGTCACCATTCTTAACCAGGCCAATTGCACCGCCCGCGGCAGCTTCAGGTGAAGCGTGGCCAATACTCAAACCAGAGGTGCCGCCAGAAAAGCGACCATCAGTTAATAGCGCACAACTTTTACCAAGGCCTTTGGACTTAAGGTAGGAGGTTGGGTACAGCATTTCTTGCATGCCAGGGCCACCCTTAGGGCCTTCGTAACGAATAATGACAACGGAGCCTGCTTTCACTTTATCTGCCAGGATATCTTTAACCGCTTGGTCTTGGCTCTCACAGATATAGGCTGGGCCTTCGAATACAAGGATGTTCTCATCAACACCTGCACTTTTGACTACGCAACCATCTTCTGCGATGTTGCCCTTAAGAACGGCTAAACCGCCCTCGAGGCTGAAGGCATTTTCAAGTGAGCGTATACAGCCTTCCTTGCGATCTATATCTAGGCTATCCCAGCGCGTGCTTTGGCTAAATGCGGTTTGAGTCGGGATACCTGCTGGTCCAGCTTTATAGAAGTGTGTGATTTCTTCGTCTTGGTTTTTAACAATGTCCCACTGCTTCAGTGCTTCAGCAAGGCTGCTACTGTGGATGGTAGGGCAACTAGTATCGAGCAAGCCGGCGCGATCAAGCTCACCAAGAATGGCCATGATACCGCCAGCACGATGCACATCTTCAATGTGGTATTTCTGAGTATTCGGTGCAACTTTACAAAGCTGGGGAACCTTTCGGCTTAGCGCATCGATATCTTCGAGGTCAAAATCGATTTCCGCTTCGCGAGCAATGCCTAATAAATGAAGAATGGTATTAGTTGATCCGCCCATGGCAATATCAAGTGCCATGGCATTATTAAAGGCAGCTTTACTTGAAATATTACGTGGTAATACGCTGTAGTCGTCTTGCTCGTAGTGGCGTTTGCAAAGCTCAACAACTAATGAACCCGCGCGCTCAAATAGTTGACGGCGGTCTGAGTGGGTCGCCAGAGTCGTACCGTTACCGGGCAGGCTTAAACCAAGTGCTTCAGTTAAGCAGTTCATCGAGTTGGCGGTAAACATGCCGGAACAAGAGCCGCAAGTTGGGCAAGCACTGCGCTCGTATTCAGCAACTTCTTCGTCAGAAGCGCTATCGTCGGCAGCAATGACCATTGCATCTACAAGGTCTAAACCGTGTTCGGCAAGTTTGGTTTTACCTGCTTCCATCGGGCCACCACTAACAAAAACCGCAGGGATATTAAGGCGCATTGCCGCCATTAGCATTCCCGGTGTGATTTTGTCGCAGTTGCTAATACAAACCATGGCGTCGGCACAGTGAGCATTCACCATATATTCAACACTGTCGGCGATAAGGTCGCGGCTGGGCAAACTATAGAGCATGCCGTCATGCCCCATGGCGATACCGTCATCCACGGCAATGGTATTAAATTCTTTGGCGACACCGCCGGCCTTTTCGATTTCTCGAGCAACGAGTTGACCCATGTCTTTTAGGTGTACGTGCCCAGGTACAAACTGGGTGAAGGAATTAACGACAGCAATAATAGGCTTTTGGAAATCGTCATCTTTCATGCCTGTTGCACGCCAAAGGGCGCGAGCACCAGCCATATTACGGCCTTCAGTGGTTGTACGGGAGCGATAGCGGGGCATAGTAGTACCTAGGTAAGCTTTGCAGAAAAGGCAGGCAGTTTAGCAAATTTGAAGCTGGGGTGGCAGGCTTAAGCTGCACTGTTTATCTAGCGCTAGAGCAGGTCTGGCATTAATTTTTGTACTTGTTTCATAAGAAAGCTATAACGTTTAAACGCCTGATGGCCACTGTCGAGTGTGCCAACGGCTTTTAGGCTACGTTTCACTAAAGAGACATTATTTTCAGAGCGGCCATCCTGATCTACTTGCGCTAGTACTGCTTGGATAAGATTCAGGTTAAGGCCTATGTGGTTGGGGTAGGCTGCGAGCGCTTCATTAAATACGCCGACGGCTTTATTAAAGTCTTTGCTGTCGTAAGCGCCAATACCATCTTTGGTAAGTTTTGTGGCGATACCGCGGCCTTCTTCGCTGATAGGTTCGCTCGTGATGCTATCGATAATTTGCATGAGTTCACTGTCGGCGCTGTGACGCATGGCGAGGTCTTTAAGTACTGAGCGGGCTTCATCTTCTTCGTCAAAGCTGTGCAGGGTGCGAGCAAACTCTAAGCTTGCATCAACATTGGGTGTGTCGAGTTTACTGTACATGTCACGAGCTTTGGAGAGGGAGTTTTGAGCGCGTTTTTCATCGCCAGAGGCACGGTGTAACTGGCTTTCTACCATTTGCGCTTGAACGGCCACAGCGTCATCATTGCTATAGCGTTTACGTGCCCGTTCAAGCACATTATTGGCTTGTTTAATCAGTGTTTTGCTTTCCGTGCTGTTGTTGCCACTGCTTACTTGGGCAGCCTTGCGGGCGTAGTTAAAATAATCTTGATTGCTTTCGTGAACAGAATTTAAGCCCCATTTTATGGTTTGCTGGTAGCTTTTTAAGGCTTGCTCATCATCATTATTAAACTCGGCCAGTTTGGCTAGCTTGCGGTGTCTAAGCACGCTTTTAGGGCTAACTTCGGTGGCTTTTTCGGTGTGTCGCTGGGCCGCTAAGCGGTCTTTTTTACGCTCACTCAGTTCGGCGAGCATGTCGTGCGCTTCTACATAGCGTTCATCTTCCTCCAGTATGGAATTAAACATTTCTTCGGCACCTTCGAGCTTGCCTTGTTCTAGTAGCGTTTTACCCATGCCGAGTTTGGCCCAGACAACGGGCTTTTTACCAAGTACGCTTTCATACAACTGTTGGGCTTCTTTAAGTTGTTTTAGTAGAAAATGCAGTTGGCCTTTAATTTTTAAAATAGCGGTGGCGTAACGGGTACCCTCTTTAATAGCATCGTTGCAGTATTGCAGAGCTTGTTTGTAATTGCCGTCGCTGATGCACTTTTTGATATGCAACAGGGCCTGATGGCGAACGACCGCTTTGTTTAAGCGAACTTTTAATGAGGCTTGAGTATAGGGTTTGGTGATGTAGTCGTCGGGTTGGCATTCTAAAGCGCCCAAGACCATTTCGCGGCTTTGCTCACCGGTGATCATAACAAACAAGCTTGTCATCATCAGAACGCGAAGGAAGCGAACCTCTTCCAATACCTGTTGTCCATCCTTGCCTGCGCCAAGGTTGTAGTCACAGATAACGATATCGAATTTTTTGTTTTGGCACAGCTTGATGGCTTCCTGCCCTTCTGCGGCTGTATCTACGGTTTTGGCGCCAAAGTTTTTAAGTGTACGAGTAAGCGAGCCACGTATTTCGGGGAAGTCATCAATAACAAGGCAGCGCTTGTCACTGAACATCTTCACAATATCAATCTGTTTTAAGCCATTGGCTTGCTGGAGCATGCTACCTCGCCTGTACCTTCACTAATGGTATAAATACACCGCTACAGCTGAAAGTTTAGGCAATAAAGAGCAACTCTGCTTAGTCGCTGCTATTTAGCTCAATAGTTGTGGCTTTAATGTTGATGTATTTACTGAAAATCTTGCTCTTACGTTGCAGATTGTAGAGCTGCTGGCGAACCGAGGGCAGCAATTCTATGCTGCTTTCAACAAAACCCTGTTCTAGGAACCAGTGAGCTGTTTGGGTGGTGAGTACAAATAGTGTGGAGGCGCCAAGCCTGGCGCTTTGGCGTTCGACATGAGTTAAGAGCTTGCTGGCTCGGCCACCGCCTCGATATTCAGTGTGCATGGCAACACAAGCCACCTCGGCGAACTTTGTACCCGTAATAGGGTAAAGTGCAGCGCAGCCTATAATTAGGTTGTCTTTTTCCATGACTGTAAAGCAGTTGATCTCTGTTTCAAGCAGCTCTCTGGAGCGTTTCACTAAGATGCCCTCTGCCTCAAGAGGCTCGATCAGGCTGAGTATGCCGGCGACATCTTCTATGCGTGCACGACGAATGGTCTCGTAGCTGTCTCGATAGATCATGGTGCCAGAGCCGTCGCGTGTGAAAAGCTCTTTTAAGACCGCGCCATCTTCTTTGGCGCTAATGATGTGCGCTCGTGGTACACCGCCATCACATGCGCGGTGGCAGGCTTCAAGTGAAAAATAGCTGTGGCTTTTACTGTGTCTTTGAGTTTCAACTAGGAACTTTTTACATTGCAGTAGGGTTAATTCGTGGAAGCAGTTTTGATTTGCATCGCGGATTTGGCCGTCATCGTTATAAGCTATCAATTTGTCAGCGCTTATAGCTTTGGAGACTGCTACGGCAACATCCGAGAAGCTGACATTAAATAGCTCTCCTGTTAGTGAGTAGCCAATAGGGCTAATAAGCACAATATTTCCATCGCAGATCTCATCGATAATACCTTCGGCATCCACCGAGCGCACTTCACCTGTAAATTGATAATCGACACCATCAATAACGCCGCGGGGTTTGGCGCTAACGAAGTTACCACTGCGAACTTTTAAGCGTGACCCGTGCATGGCCGAGTTGGGAAGGCCACAGCTGAATTGTGCTTCAAGTCCTAAGCGCGCTTGGCCAACAGCTTTAATCACTTCGAGCATTTGCCCTTGAGAGGTAATGCGTGAACCTTTGTGATAGTCGTTTTCTAGACCGGCCTGTTGCAAGGTATCTTCAATCTGAGGGCGTGCACCGTGAACAACGACAAGCTTCATGCCCAAGCTTGTTAGTAAGGCAAGGTCATCAATGATGTGGGTTATGCAGCCATCATCAATAAACTCACCTGGTAGCATAACCACGGCAATTTTGCCTCGGTGTTTGTGAATATAGGGGGAGGCTTGCCTTAACCAATTAATATCACTTGTTTCTTGCACGCGGAGTTCGTCCTCTGAGCTGTAGTCGCAGTTTATCGTTTGTTAGTGCTAATTTCGCACTATCGACCCTTATAAGCAATAGCGTTGGATCGCACTTTTGACGATAGCGACGGCAGGTTTGATTTGATCAAAATCTAAAAACTCATCGGGTTGATGAGCTTGGTCTATGCTGCCTGGCCCAAGTACCACCGTCTGCATGCCGAGTTTTTTCAGAAAAGGGGCCTCGGTTGCAAAAGCAACGGTTTGTGGATTGTGGCCACTAAGCTCCTGCGCCCATGCGACTAACTCACTGTTTTTGTCTTGGGCAAAGGCTTCCACTCCACCAAAGAGTTTTTCTAGGCTGAGTTCAACACCGTGTTTGTCAGCGATGCCTTGTAAGCGCTGATTAAGCTCGCCATGAATACGATCTAGCTCCATGCCCGGTAGTGGTCTTAGGTCGAAGTCTAAGTGGCAGCTACCACAGATACGGTTGGGATTATCTCCTCCGTGAATACAGCCTAGGTTCATTGTTGGTGTGGCTATATCAAAGGCTCGGTTCTGGTGTTGCTCTTGTAGCTGGCGGCGAAATGCTAGCAAGTCAGCAATAGCTGCGTGCATGGCTTCAATAGCATTATTACCTAGGCTGGGGTTGCTGCTGTGGCCTGCTTGGCCTTTAATGTTTAAGCGCTGCATGCCGATACCCTTATGCATATAAATAGGCACAAGCCCGGTTGGTTCACCGATAATGGCGTAGCGGCTATGGTGTAGATCTGCAGCACATAAGGCGCGAGCACCGCTCATCGAGCTCTCTTCATCGGCGGTTGCCAGGACAATCAAGGGCTTTTTTAGCATCGAGCTATCAAGCTTTAGCTCATCAATAGCCGCAAGAATGACGGCAAAAAAACCTTTCATATCACAGGTGCCTAAGCCGTAAAAGCGATTATCTTTTTCGGTAATAGCCAGTGGGTTACTGTTCCATCTGCTTTCATCAAAGGGCACGGTATCACTGTGGCCGCTTAGAACAAGGCCACCTTCGCCCGAGCCTAGGCAGGCAATTAAATTGGCTTTATTTGCGTCTATGTCTTGAGTGCGGCAAGTAAAGTTTTTTTGTTCAAGCCAGCCAGCTAGCATATCAATAATGGGCCGATTGCTCATATCGTGGCTGGGCAATGTGCAGCTTACTGAGGCTTCTGCAATGAGAGCATGTAGTCGTTGCTTAAAAAGCTTTTCCATTCTTTACTGTCCTTGCCAAATTAACCGTGTGCTTAGTATTTAGTTAAACGATGTTAACCGCTACTAGTTCTTTACTTGAGATCGCCGACGCAGTACGCCATTTTTATATTTGCTCTTTCAGAGCGAACACTTTTTCCGTTATCGTAAGTGGCTAAACTTACATGAACGTGTTTAAGCTTGCTAAATTTGCGAGTTTAAATTTAGATTTTGATTGGGCCAATAGGTAAACGCATGATAGCAGCACCGGATCGCTTGATGGACTTACGCAGTACTTTACGCGAGCTAGTAGAGGATGGCTTAGTTCATCAAAAAGATGCCAATTTACTCCTCGGTGCTACACGTACCCGTGAGCAGAGTGCGATGCACCCATTGACTTATATCGCCAGTCAGAGCTTAGAAAGTTCCAGGGATACAGGTAAGAAGCTTGATGAATTGGTACTGGCGCAGTGGTTTGCCGATAAAGCAAGGTTACCGCTTTTTCATATTGATCCAATGAAGGTCCCCGTGGCAAAAGTCTCTGGCCTTATGAGCTTTAAATTTGCCAAGGTTCATGGCTTGTTGGTTGTGGATGCGACACCTGAGACAGTCACGATTGCGGTTTCCCAGCCTTTTGCTCAAGAGTGGGAGTTGCAGCTTGCGCAAACAGTTAGGCAAACGATAAAGCGAGTAGTAGCTCTACCCTCCGACATTGAGCGCTATCGAGTGGAATTTTATTCTCTTGCGCACTCGGTAACAGGAGCGGAAGACAATGGTGGTAGTCGCAGTGGTACAGGTAATTTTGAGCAGCTGCTTGAGCTTGGTTCACTTAAAGACCCTGAGGCCAACGACCAGCACATTGTTAATATTGTTGATTGGCTGCTGAAATATGCTTTTGCCCAACGAGCAAGTGATATTCATATTGAACCGCGTCGGGAAATTAGTCGCATGCGTTTTCGTATTGATGGCGTATTGCACAATATTTATGAATTCCCCTCTGTTGTTGCCACAGCGATTGTCAGTCGCTTAAAAATTCTTGGCCGTATGAATGTGGCTGAAAAACGCAAACCTCAAGACGGCCGAATAAAAACAGTGCGCTCAGATGGCACTGAGGCTGAATTGCGTTTATCGACCATGCCGACAGCCTTTGGCGAAAAAATGGTCATGCGTATTTTTGACCCTGAGATACTCTTGCGCTCATTTGAAGAGCTGGGTTTGGTGGGTGATGATTTGGCGCGCTGGAAGGGCATGGTTGATAGGCCTCACGGTATCGTACTTGTTACCGGGCCAACGGGTTCAGGTAAAACCACAACCCTTTATTCGACCTTGCGCTCTGTTGCGACAGATGAAGTCAATGTGTCAACGATTGAAGATCCGATTGAAATGCTCGAGGAGAGCTTTAATCAGACCCAAGTACAGCACAATATTGATTTAGATTTTGCTGCTGGCATTCGCACCTTAATGCGACAAGACCCAGATATTATTATGGTTGGTGAGATTCGAGATGTCGAAACCGCTAGAATGGCTGTGCAAGCGGCACTGACTGGCCACCTTGTTATTTCCACCTTGCATACCAATGATGCGACCTCTGCGGTTACCCGTTTACTTGATTTGGGGGTGCCAAGTTACTTACTAAAAGCAACAGTGCTTGGTGTTATGGCGCAGCGTTTGGTTCGAACTTTATGCCCTAATTGCAAAAAAGAAGTACAGATCAGTGATCACGACTGGCAAGAGTTGGTAAGCCCGTGGAAGGTGGGTAAACCTAAAGTAACCTATGAGGCAGACGGCTGCTTAGATTGTCGAAATACGGGCTACATGGGGCGTCAGGGGATCTACGAAATATTAGGTATGAGTGAATCGATACAAAGTTTGATTGATGATCATTGTGACATGCAAAAAGTAAGGCAGCTCGCAATGCGTGAAGGCATGCGCACCTTGCGTTTAAGTGGTGCTCAGAAAGTGGCTTCGGGTTTAACCACGGTGTCTGAAGTCTTAAGGGTTGCGCCGCCGGTAGAGAAGGCCTAGTTTATGAGTTTGAACTTAGTTTATGGGCTACTTGTTTTAGTTAGTGCCATGTATATCTCCCGCTTTTATGAAAAAGCGGCGATGCCTATGCCCCGCCGTTTACTGTTGGCAGGGCTGAGCCAGTTTTTGTTTCTGATCGCTTTAGGAGCTGCTTTTTCTCTAGCTAATATTGGTTTTTTTAATGAGCTAATGGGGTTAAACGAGAAGGTGCTTCGCGTTGTGGGAATGGCTGCGTTTGTCACTTTGTTAGTTGTGTTAAAGGTTTGGAATAAAAGCCGTGAGCTTGATTAGCTTATTTTACTCGATAGATCTGGCGCTTTAAGTGGCAAGTGTATTTCAAAGTGAGCCCCCTGTTGGGCGGCTAAGCACTTGATCTCGCCTCCTAGCTTTTGCACTAAGTTAAAACAGATGTGAGCTCCTAAGCCTGTACCACCCTGCGCTCGTTTAGTTGTGAAAAAAGGATCAAATATTTTTTCGCGGGCTTGTTCGCTAATGCCAGAGCCGTTGTCCCTATAATGTATTTCAATAGCGTTGTTTGACAGTGTGGCTGTAATCGAGATCTCAGCATCAGTTTTATCGGCAAAAGCGTGAATGGCGCTGTTCATAAATAAGTTGGTGAAAATTTGGCTAAATAAACCTGGGTAAGAATCAAGCTCTAGGTCGAATTTGATATTTAGCAGCAGTTTTATGTGTTTTTGTTTTGTGTGGTGATAGAGCGTATCCCAAGTCTCTTTACAATAATCGTGTAGGTTGAAAATTCTGCGCTCTTCGCTACTTTGGTCGGCGGCAACTTGTTTGAAGTTTTTAATTAGAGTAGAGGCACGATTTAAGTTCTTTTGCAGTAGTTCACAGGCATCACTATTTTGTTCAATAAAATTGTCAAAATCAGAGCGCTTGAGAGCTCCTTCGCTGTAGAGTTTTTTAAAGCTATCTACACTGTCGGCAAGGTGGCTAGCGGCAGTAACGCCCACTCCCAGTGGGGTGTTAATCTCATGCGCAACACCTGCAACCAGTGAGCCTAGTGCAGCCATCTTTTCAGATTGTACAAGTTGCGTTTGAGCTTGTTTAAGTTGTTCAAGAGTGTGCTCGATTTCTATTTTATTTTGCTCCAGCTTTGCATAAGCCAATCGCCGTGCGATATTACTTCGGTAAAGGGCAAAAAAACTAATGGCAATCAGCATTAACGCAAAGCCTGCGCTAATTAATAAAATATATTGCCGGCGTATTGTGGAACCCTGGGTTTTTAATTCGGTTAGTTGGGAGTCTAGTTCTTCTTCTTGCATGCTTAAGCTCTGCCGTTGTTGCTCTAGCCTTTCTGTTTGTTCTGTGAGCATGGCTTTGTTTTCTGCGATTAGCTTATTTAGTGTCGCAATAGAGCTCTCTTTGTCGGCCAGTTCGCTGCGTTGATTATTTAGAATGTTGTTGTTGTTTTGAAGTTGAGAGCGGCTATCTTCTAAACTGCTAAGTAGCGCTTGATGTTCGCTTTTAAGAGTGTTGAAGCGGAGCTCGGTGTCTTTGACTTTTTGTTGTTGGCTTTTTAGTAAACTGAGGCTAGATTTCATCTCTTGCTTCAGTGTTGTTAGTTGTTTCCTATCGGTTTCAATGTCTTTGAGTTGGCGCCTTAGGGTATGGTTAAGCTCGGTTAGTGCTTGAGCTATGTCCACTTCTGAGCCGCCTAGTAGTAACACATCGTTGCTGAGCCCTAGGCCGGCACTGATGATTTGATAGCGGTTGAGCTCAAAATTCACACGGCCGTCTTCTGGATAATAAAAGTTGATCATAATGAGGTTGCTTTGCTGAGCGGCATCAGTGATAAGTAAAACCCCCTGTTTTTGCATATCGACACTGATTCCAGCAAGTTTGTTATTGTATTCAGAGCCAAGTATTAAGGCGTGTTGACCTTGGCTTTGATTTAGATCTTTCAGCTCTTTGAGTTCAATGCTGCGGCCATTGACTTTTTTGCCTTCTAAGCGCTCTAAGATACGTATTTCATCCTCACTTAAAGCAATATGCGCCAACTTAAGTTTTTTGCTGTTATCGGGCCAATCTATTTGTTCGAGTATTTTATAAACAAGTGCGGTTTTTAGCGTTTGCAGCTCAGCACTGCTACTGGAGGCGTAAACACTGGTACTGATTAGCAGGCACAGCAGTATGCATCCAGCTAGCCATAGGCTGCGTGTACTGGATGCGAAGAAGGGGTATGTCAATTGGCGGGGCATCTTTGCACTGCGTCCTGCAATAGATTTATGGCTAGTTAAAGTGTAGACCTGAATACAGAAGTGAGCCTCTAGGGCCTCCGTGTGCTAGAATCGCGCGCCAAACAACCTGTAGTTATTCGAGTTAGACATGCATTGTCCTTTCTGCAGCGCCAATGACACCAAGGTGATTGATTCCCGCCTAGTCAGTGATGGTGCGCAAGTGCGTCGCCGCCGTGAATGTGTTGATTGTCACGAGCGTTTCACTACCTTTGAAGCCGCCGAGTTATTAATGCCTCGGCTGATCAAACATGACGGTTCACGTCAGCCTTTTGATGAAAACAAATTGCGAGCGGGCATGCAGCGCGCGCTGGAAAAACGTCCAGTGAGTGTAGAGCAAATAGAAACGGCCATTGCCCATATCAAACACGCCTTACAGGCAATGGGGGAGCGCGAACTTGACTCTAGACAGGTCGGTGAAATGGTGATGGAACAGCTGCGCAAGCTCGACCAAGTGGCCTATGTTCGTTTTGCTTCTGTTTATCGAAGCTTCCAAGATCTGAGCGAGTTTCAGCAAGAGATCGACCGTTTACAAGGTGGGGGTAAAGGGAGTGATTAGCACTGACGATAGACGTTATATGCAGCGAGCCATTGAGCTTGCTCAGCATGGCTTGAATAGCACGGCACCAAATCCAAGGGTTGGCTGCCTCCTGTTAAAGGATGGCTTAGTCATTGCTGAAGCCTGGCACGTGAAGGCGGGTGAAGCCCATGCTGAAGCGGCAGCTTTGCAACAAGTCGGTGAGCAAGCACGTGGTTCTTGTGCCTATGTGACCTTGGAGCCTTGCAGTCATCATGGCCGAACTGGCCCGTGCGCTGACGCTCTTATTGACGCTGGTGTTAGCCGTGTTGTCTATGCGATGCAAGACCCAAATCCAGAGGTTGGAGGTGAAGGTATTGCTCGGCTTAAAGCGGCGGGTATCGACGTTGATGGCCCTGTGCTTGAGGATGAGGCGCGAGCTTTAAATCCTGGCTTTATAAAGCGCATGGAATCCGGTTTGCCTTATATTCGAATTAAAAGCGCGATGAGCTTGGATGCACGTACGGCAATGGCCAGTGGAGAAAGCAAGTGGATTACTGCGCCGGCTGCACGTGACGACGTCCAAAAACTCAGAGCACGCAGCTGCGCATTAATTACTGGTGTTGGCTCGGTGGAGCATGATGACCCCTCTTTGACTGTGCGTTTGAGTGATGATGATCGGCAGCCGCTGCGTGTCATTGTTGATTCTCACGCTCGTTGCCCGCGTCGAGCACAAATCTTTGAGAAGCAAGGTCGCACAATCATTGCCTGCCTAGAAAGTGCAGACATTGCAGAGAATGATAAACGTGAGTTTTGGCGTTTACCTGAGCGTAATGGCCGAGTAGATTTACGAGCACTAGTTGAACGTTTGGCGCAAGAACAGTGTAACGAGTTGCTGGTCGAAACCGGGGCCGAGCTGGCTGGCTCCTTTGTGGGGGAGGCTCTGGTAGATGAGTTTGTTATCTATATCGCACCCAAGTTATTGGGTTCGAGTGCTCGCCCCTTGTTTGAACTCCCCGTTTCAACCATGAGTGGTAACTTGCCCTTGGTGATAAAAGACATTCGTGCAGTCGGTTATGACTGGCGGGTTACTGCAATGCCTGATCCCGATAGCTAGTGTAGTTATCATTGTTTGTGAGCCTAAGACAGGTTCTATATGTGATAAACAATTAGGCCCCAAGCCTAAGCCAATATTGAGTTTAACAATGTTTACCGGAATTATTGAAGCTGTAGGAAAGGTTAAAAGTGCAGAGCGTCAAGGTGGCGATTTGCGTTTGCATATTGAAGCGCCAGAGCTCGATTGGGCCGATGTGCAACTGGGTGACAGTATTGCCACCAATGGTGTCTGCCTAACTGCCGTGGCTTTGCCTGGGCAATCCTTTGTCGCGGATGTCAGTATCGAAACCTTAGATTTAACCACTATTGGCGGCCTAAAGCTTGGCGATAGCGTTAATCTAGAGAAGGCCTTGATGCCCCAAAGCCGCTTGGGAGGGCACATCGTTAGTGGCCATGTTGACGGTCTTGGTGAGGTTGTTAGCCGCCACAGTGACGCCCGCTCCGAGCGTTTTGTTTTGCGTGCTCCAGCTGAGCTTGCTCGGTATATCGCTCACAAAGGCTCAATTACAGTTGATGGCACAAGCTTGACGGTAAACAAGGTTAATGGTGCCGAATTTGAGTTGAATATCGTGCCCCATACTATCCAACACACCATTATTGGTGGCTACCACTCAGGTAGCACGGTGAATTTGGAGGTAGACGTTATTTCTCGCTATTTAGAGCGCTTGCTATTGGGAGATAAAGCAGCAGACGCTAGTAGCGAGGCTAAACTCACAGAAAGTTTTCTCGCCGAAAACGGTTATTTGCGTTAGTCGCAGCTAAGAGGCCCCATTGGAAATGGAACTAGATAGAATAGAAGATATTATCGACGATATTCGTCAGGGTAAGATGGTTATCCTGATGGATGATGAAGATCGCGAAAACGAAGGTGATCTAGTGATGGCCGCTGAGCAGTGTCGGCCCGAAGATATTAACTTTATGGCAACCCATGCGCGTGGCCTGATCTGTTTAACACTGACGCCCGAGCGCTGTACTCAGCTTGATTTACCGCTGATGGTCAGAGAAAACCACAGTGTGCATGCAACGAACTTTACCCTCTCTATCGAAGCTGCTGAAGGCGTCACTACGGGCATCAGTGCAGCGGATCGCGCTCGAACCGTTCGTGCTGCGGTTGTTAAAGATGCTAAGCCCCAAGATATTGTGCAACCGGGCCACATCTTTCCGCTGATGTGTCAGCCAGGCGGCGTGATGAGTCGAGCTGGCCATACGGAGGCCGGTTGTGATCTTGCCCGTTTAGCGGGTTATGAGCCAGCGTCAGTAATTGTGGAAATTATGAATGAAGACGGTACTATGGCGCGCCGTCCAGAGCTGGAAGCTTTTGCTAAACAGCACGGTATAAAAATTGGCACTATCGCCGACTTAATTGCTTATCGTGCCGTGAATGAACGCACAATAGAGTGTATTAATGAGCGTCAAGTGCAAACGGCCTACGGTGAGTTCACCCTAAAGACCTATTTAAACAAGGCTTTGAACGAGCGTCATTTTGCCTTAATCAAGGGGGACGTAGGGGGAGATGAAGCGGCCTTGGTACGAGTACATGTTGGTAACACGATTCGAGATGTGCTGACTATTCGTCCTGCTGGTGAAAACTATCAGAGTTGGGATTTTCACGCTGCACTTAAGCGTATTGCAGAAGAAGGCAGTGGGGTTGCTGTCTACATTTGTCATTCCGAAACGACAGAAGAAATTGAAGAGGGTATAGACTGGTTGCTAAGTGGCAAGCAGGTGCGTCCCAAGCAAGACGAAGCCTACAAACAAGTGGGTACGGGGTCTCAGATCTTACAGGATCTAAATGTCCGCAAGATGCGTTTATTGAGCGCACCGTTTAAGTTTAAAGCGCTAAGTGGTTTTGACTTAGAAGTTGTTGAATATATTCGCAACGATCAATAGGGCTAAACTTGCACTTACGGCAAGTGAAACAAGAATTAACTTAACAAGAGATGACTATGGCTATCACCACCATCGAAGGAAATTTTCAAAATTGCAGTGGCAAATACGCATTGCTAGTAAGCCGTTGGAACAGCTTTGTTGTAGAGCATTTAAAAGAAGGTGCCATTGATACCTTGCGCCGTCATGGCATTGCCGACAGTGATATTGAAATTGTTTACGCCCCGGGTGCGTTTGAATTTCCTCTAGCGGCGCAAAAGCTGGCAGAAACCAAAAAGTACGATGCCATTATTGCTTTGGGCGCAGTTATTCGTGGTGGTACGCCTCACTTTGATTATGTTGCGGGCGAATGTACTAAAGGCTTGGCTCAGGTTGGTTTAAATGCAGGTATTACCATTACTTTTGGCGTTTTGACTGTAGATAGCATCGAGCAAGCTATCGAGCGCAGCGGAACAAAAGCCGGTAACAAGGGCGCTGAAGCTGCTACAACAGCTTTGGAAATGGTTTCCCTGCTTAAAAACATTTAAGAGTAACATAATGAAAGTAAGTGCTGCTGCGCGCGGGCGCGCACGACGTATAGCCATGCAATCTCTTTATCAGTGGCAAATGACTGATAACGCTTTGCATGTGATCGAGGCTGAGTGCCATGTTGAAAATGATATGGATAAAGTCGATACCGATTATTATTCGGCTATTTTCCATGGCGTTGCTAAAAGTAAAAGTGAAATAGATGAGCTCTTTAAGCCGTTTTTAGTGGGCTTAAGGCTTGATCAGGTTGACCCAATTACCTTGGCTATTTTGCGTATGGCAACTTGGGAGCTCAAAGAACGTATTGATGTGCCCTACCGAGTGGTTATCAACGAAGCGATTAACTTGACCAAAAAATACGGTGCGGCCGATAGCCATAAATTTATTAATGGTGTGCTTGATAAAGTGGCACCTCGACTGAGAGCTGCCGAAATCGGCGCAGCAAAATAAGCGTGGATGAGTTTGCGTTAATTCGAGAGTTTTTTAGCCAACATGAGGCCGCAGATTCTGTGGCAACGGGTGTTGGTGATGACTGCGCTGTGCTTCTTCCTCCTCTAGGCCAGGGGCTGCTTTGCAGTGTTGATACTGTGGTAGCTGGTCGGCACTTTCCCGCTGAAGCGCGCCCCGAGCTTGTTGCTTCTCGAGCATTGCGTACGGCTTTAAGTGATTTAGCAGCAATGGGAGCTGAGCCGCTGTGGTTTACTCTGGCGTTGACTATGCCCCATGTTGATGTGCCTTGGTTAGAATTGTTTAGCAAGGGCCTGTATGCGGTTGCTGAAAGCTATGGTGTGAAATTGGTTGGGGGAGATACCACCAAGGGGCCTTTATGTATCAGTGTGCAGGTAATGGGGGCTACCCCTACCGGCAAAGCCTTGTTACGCAGTGGTGCCAATGTTGGTGATCAACTGTTTGTTACTGGCAGTCTCGGTGACTCTGTAGGCGGTTTACAGTGCTTATTAGGGAAGTTAAAAACCGATGAGCAAAGCGCCCACCAGCTTAAAAAAGCCTATTGGAAACCCGAACCTCGCTTGAGTCTCGGCCAGCAATTACGCGATAAAGCTAGCGCCTGTATTGATGTTAGTGATGGTTTATTAGCTGATCTTGAACATATCTGTAAAGCCAGTGGTGTGTGTGCTGTGGTTGATAGTGCGCGTATTCCTTTATCGGCGGCATTACTTGCCTCGGTGCCAACTCGTCAGGCTTTGGAGTGGGCTTTAACCGGTGGCGACGACTATCAATTGTGTTTTACGGTTTCTGGTGATGAAGCTGAAAAACTTAAGCAAGCTGCACGCAATCGTTTAATTGATGTGAGTTGTATCGGTGAAATTATTGCCGGTGAAGGTATTATTGAAGCTTCTTCACGCTCACCGTTTCAATTTAAAAAAGCTGGATTTAATCACTTCTAATGGCTTATCAACGCCCTAAAATGCCACCTGCCAAACAAGTATTTAGCGACTGGCGTATGTTGCTGGCCTTTGGTTTTGGTTCGGGTTTGGCTCGAGTTATGCCCGGCACTTTTGGTACTTTGGCCGCAGTGCCATTTTATTTGTTGATGCAAAGTTTGCCTCTATGGGCGTATGCAGCGGTTATTGTTGTCACTTGGCTTGTAGGTAATTATTTGTGTTCTTATGCTGCGGATAAGCTTGGTGTGCATGATCACGGCGGTATTGTTTGGGATGAGTTTGTCGGTTTTTGGTTAACGATGTTTGCTGCACCAACAGGCTGGTTGTGGCTGCTTATTGGCTTTGTACTGTTTCGCTTTTTTGACATGCTTAAACCCTGGCCCATTTCTTGGTTAGACCGCCACGTTAAAGGCGGTTCGGGTATTATGATCGATGATATTGCTGCGGGTTTAATGGCCTTTTTATGCTTGCAAGGCCTTCATTACGCACATGTCTCTTCAGGCTTCTTTTAACTGGCTGTATTGTGAGAGGATCACAATGATATTTGCTTATCTTCGAGCTGTCATAGTGACTTTTCTCTCTTTGTTGCTAATCGCAGTACCAAGCTTTGCTGACATTGAAGTGATCGCGAAAGGCTTAATGGATGGCCGCGCTGTTCTCACTATCAATGGTCGTCAACAAGTATTAAAAGTTGGTCAGAGTTCTGATGAGGGCGTTACTCTCATTAGTGCTGATACAGAGCGCGCACTGATTCTGCTTGATGGTCAAGAGCGCGAGTTATTATTGAGCCAGCAGATCGGAGGCAGCTATAGTCAGGTAGCGGCGACCGTTGTACGTTTAAGCAGTAAAGACAATGGCCATTATTTTGGTTCGGCCTTTATTAAGGGGCGTAATGTGCCCTTTATGGTGGATACCGGAGCAAGTATTGTGGCGATGAACTCTCATATCGCTGAAAGCCTTGGTTTGCGCTATAAAGATGCCCCACAAATACGAATTTCTACTGCTCAAGGTAATACCAACGCATATGAGCTGAATTTAGCCTCTGTCAGTGTGGGAGGTATTGTTGTGAAGCAGGTAAGAGCCGCAGTATTTGAGGGCGATTTTCCTCGGCATGTATTATTAGGTAATAGCTTTTTGTCGCAGGTAGATATGAAGGTTGAGCAGGGCGTGTTGATTCTGCAGAGCCGTTAATGACGGTTGAGTTTTGTTGGTGTTAGTGCCTTTTTATTTGCAGTCTATGAACTTGACTCGGATTGCTAAAAGAGTAAGGTGCTGCGCAATAGTAGCCTCTTTGAGGCCTCACTTTTGGAGTTAGTGTGTCGGTTAAATACGTCGAATCATCTAAGTTACCCACCCCTTGGGGTATTTTTACAATGCATGGCTTTATCGATGAAGATAACGATAAAGAACATGTGGTACTTAGTTATGGCGACTTAAGTGAGCCAGAGCAGCCCGCCTTAATTCGTATTCATAGCGAATGCTTAACTGGTGACGCTCTATTTAGTTTACGCTGTGATTGTGGCGCCCAGCTACAAGCAGCAATGCACAAAATAGCCGTGGAAGGTCGTGGTGCTATTTTTTACCTTCGGCAAGAAGGCCGAGGTATAGGTCTTATTAATAAAATTCGCGCTTATAAGTTACAAGACTGTGGTTTAGATACAGTAGAAGCGAATGAAAAATTAGGTTTTGGCGCGGATATGCGTGACTACACCATGCTCAAACCTATGTTTGAACACCTTGGTATCAGCAAGGTCAAGCTAATGACCAACAACCCCCGAAAAATAAAAGCCCTCGAAGATATTGGGGTGGAAATAGTTGAGCGCCGTCGCCATGAAACGGGGAGAAACCCACATAATGCCCAGTATCTTGAAACCAAAAAAGGCAAGCTTGGGCACCTACTTATGGGTGATGATAAAGATGAGGTTAACGAGTAGTTGTTTTTGAGCTAAAGGCTTATCTTGCCATTTTTATATAGCCTGCTTGGTTCTCAATACGTTTGAACCAGGCTTGTATGGCGGGGTATTTCTCTAGATCAAAACCGCCTTCATCAGCAACATGGCTATAAGCATATAAAGCGATATCGGCAATAGTGATGCTATTGCCTACTAAAAAGTTGTTTGTTTTTAGTTGTGCTTCCATTTGAGCTAGGGCTTTATGGCCACCATCGTGCTTGCTTTTATATTCTTCTAAACGATTTTCTGGTAAGCCAAGATATAGGCTTATATAACGTGCGACGGCAATAAAAGGCTCGTGGCTATATTGCTCAAAGAAAAGCCACTGTAATACGCGGGCTCGTTGAAGTTTGTCTTCAGGTATAAAATCAGTATCTTCAGCTAGATACGATAAAATAGCATTGGATTCGCTAAGGTATTGGCCTTCGCTTATTTCTAATAAAGGGATCTTACCATTGCTGTTTTTCTTTAAAAAAACGGTACTGCGTGTCTCCCCTTTTAATATGTCTAGATGCAGCCATTGATGTTCTATTTGTAGGAATTCAAGTAGTAGCTTAACTTTATAACAGTTACCACTAAGCATATCTCCGTACACTTTAAGCATGACAGCTCTCCTTTAGGCTTATCAGTAATTACTCTTGTGTGTTAAAGCTGGTGCTTGTTTATCGCCCTCGCTTTATTTATAGCTTGGCACATTAGCTCCGCACCTTCAGCAATGCGCATGCTGTGTCTATGCAGTAAATCTGGATTTATTGTGTAAAGTTGTTTGTTCTTAACCGCGTTAATGTTGTCGTAAGCCATCCATATAGAAAGAGGCTCTAAGCTATTGTTTTTACTTCCACTAAACATGACCTGGGGGTTTGCACTAATAACCGACTCAATGCTTACCACTGGTGCTACAGCTTTTTCATTGGCAAATATATTAATGCCTCCACACAGCTTGATAACTTGGTGGATAAGCGTGCTTTTATTCAAGCTTTGAATAGGTTTGTTCCAAACTTGATAAAAGCTAGTTACTGCTTCTTTATCGCTATTCTCTTGTCTGAGTTGAGTTATTTTCTGTAAAAAGGCCTCGGCTTTTGTTTTTCCTGCGTCAGGCTTGTTAGCAAACTTTGCGAGTTGAGTGATAGTGTGAGCTATGTCATTAAAGTTATGAGCATCATCACTATAAACGGGAATACCTAGCTTTTTTAATTGCTCGATTTCGGCGTTTTTATTGGCCCCGGCCCAGGCCAGAACTAAATCGGGTTTGAGTGCGATAATACTTTCAATGTTGATTACGCTACTGTTTCCAATGCGAGGAAGGGCTTTTGCCGGCTCTGGATAGTCTGAATAATCGACTGCGGCAACAAGTTTTTCGCCTAGGCCTGCTGTCCAAGCGAGCTCGACTAGGTGAGGAGCTAATGCAATCACTCGCTGAGCGGGTTGTTTAAGTACAATTTTATTGTCTAGGTCATCGTAAGCGCTAATTTCGGCCTGTGCTTGTGCTGCGAATACTAAAAAAAGGACTAGGTATTTAAGCATAAAAAGAAAGCCCTTTTTTATTTGTGCCAGGGTGTTTGCTCTCAATAACTTTACAGTCAAATACATCACTAAACACATCGGCGATTAAACAGGTTTCGGTGTGTCCACTTAATACAAGCTCACCATTTTTGAGTAGGCTAATGTTGTCGGAAAATTGGCTGGCTAAGTTAAAATCATGCATAACACAAATAATACAAACACCGTGTTTAGCGAGATCTTGCAACAATCTCATTAAGGCATATTGGTGTTTGATATCGAGCGCGCTACTGGGTTCATCTAATAGCAGCACTTTAGCTTGG
The DNA here is from genome assembly GCF_041346925.1 of Agaribacterium sp. ZY112. Classification (NCBI taxonomy): domain Bacteria; kingdom Pseudomonadati; phylum Pseudomonadota; class Gammaproteobacteria; order Cellvibrionales; family Cellvibrionaceae; genus Agaribacterium; species Agaribacterium sp. ZY112. The sequence continues at coordinate 1,304,108 of NZ_CP166840.1, forward strand.
CTTGTGGGTTTAGGCGATGCTGTTGTTATGTTTGTTGGTTGAGGCCATATTTGGCACAGAGTTCGTGCGAGTTGGCAGCGCTGTTGTTCACCGCCACTGAGCTGGGTGTAGGCTTTGTGGCTAAGCTTATTTAAGTCTAGTGCTTGTATGCATGTCTTTATTATTTCTTGGTCGCATTGATAGCCGCTGCTATGAGGGATACGCCCAAGCTCAACCACTTCACGGACACTAAAGGCAAAGTTTAGGTTTGATTTTTGTGGCAGAACGGCAAAGTTTTGCGCAAGATCTGCTTGTTTCCAAGCTTTTATATCTTTATTTAAAAATTGAATACTGCCTGTGTCTAGAGGGATATCACCTGCCAGTGCTTTTATTAAGCTGCTTTTCCCAGCTCCGTTAGGACCGAGAATAGAGTGAATGCCCGCTGTGAAATCGATACTGATATTCTTCAGTACGGCTTGTTGGCCTTGTCGGGCAGATACATTAAGGCATCTGAGTATATGGTCTTTCTGGGTGATATTTGTCATAGTTAATAGCCATAACTTGGCTGGCGTCGCAGCAGCAATAAAAAGAACGGCGCACCAATAAAAGCAATTAATAAACCTACTGGTAGTTCGCTTGGCTGCATTGCCAATCTGGCTAAAGTGTCAGCTGTTAGCATAAGTAGTGCGCCTATAATTGCGCTGACGGGCAGCAATAACCTGTGTCCCGGGCCAACTAGTAGGCGGCATAAGTGAGGCACAATTAAACCAATAAAAATAATGCTTCCGCACAGAGCTAGGCTGGTGCCGCAGGCAATGGCTACGATGATGATAAGTAGGTTCTTTTTGCGTTCTACATTAAACCCTAAGTGGCGGGCTTCACTTTCGCCAAGTAAAAAAGCGTTAAGTACATTCGCTTGAGTGAAAATGATCACGCTACTAAATATCGCAACTGCTATGGCTATATTTGCACTTAGCCAATTTGCACCACTGAGTTTGCCCATATGCCATAGGCTCATTTGTCTTAATACTTGATCGCTGGAAAAAAATTGCAGTAGTTGGTTGAGGCCTGCAGCTAAAGCCGAGAGTGCCATTCCTGCTAGCAGCATGGTCGTCACGTTGATGTAATTATCGTGTTTTGCAATTCTGTAAATGGCAAAGATAGCAATGCTTGCCCCAAGGCAGGCGCCTATTGCAGTACTACCTATGAGGCCTAACGTACTTAAGCTTGCCGAGAAAAAAATACTGAGGCTGGCACCTAAAGATGCACCGGCATTCACACCAATTAAAGATGGGTCGGCTAAGGCGTTACGAAATAAGCCCTGCATTGCGCAGCCGCTCATAGCCAGCATGCAGCCTACGGCAATCGCTAATAAGGATCTGGGTAGGCGAAGCTGCCAGAAAATGGTTTCTGCAAGTGCATCGCCGCGTAAAAGAGCAGGCCAAGAGAGTTGGCTTGCGCCAAGACTTAGAGAAGCAAAAAACGCCAGTAAAATTAATACAATAAGGATGGAGATTAATCGAGTTGGCGAAGGGCGGGGCATTAAAAATCGACCCCTTTACGTGCTTTAATGCCGTCTTTAAAGGCGTGTTTGATTTCTTTAACCTCTGACACAGTATCCATAATGTCTTTTAAGTCTTTGCCACCGCCTCGCCCAGTTACAACCACGCTTTGCTCGATAGGCCTATTTTTAATCGCATCTAAGATCTTTGTTTGCTCTAAATATTTATAGGCGAGCATATAAGTCAGCTCGTCTAAAACAACCAAATTATAACGGGGGTCAGATAAAGCTGTCTGAGCTTGCTGCCAAGTTCGTTCAGCCGCTTCAATATCAGCACTTCGATCTTGGGTATTCCATGTAAAACCTGTGCCCATTTGATAGAAATATACGTCTGGGCACATAGCGCGAAGATAGAGCTCTTCACCACTGAGTTGCTGGCCTTTGATAAACTGGATAACGGCCACCTTGTGACCGTAACCCAAAGCGCGCATGACCATGCCAAAAGCGGAGGAACTTTTGCCTTTGCCATTTCCCGTTAAGAGTATGGCAACACCACGCTCTGTCGAGGCTTCAGCAATATGGCTATCGACTTTAGCTTTTTGTTTTTGCATCGCTGAGCGATGCTTGTCATTGCGCTTTTTATCTTCCATTGCTATCTACTTAAAGTTTGTTAGAAGCTTACATTAACACTTGCTTTAACGGTGCGCCCCGAGGTGTTGTAACCTGGGGTGATAACATAGTCTTCATCCGCTAAATTCTGTACTTTTGCACTAAGTGTTACATTTGAATTGAGCGCATAATTACCATAGATGTCAAACAGGCTGTAGTCTGGCAGGAAGTCTCCAAGGGCTTCGCGTTTACCGTAGTAGCTTGCAATTAAACCGTAATCAATATTGCCAATGTCATGGCCAAAAATCAGATTCAGTTTTTCCTTGCTGCGCTTTTGTACAATCATGCCTAACTCTTTGTACTCTGGATCGACATAAGTTGCATTACCTGCAAGGGTAAAGGCTCCTAACTTAGCTTGTGCGCTTAGGTCTATACCTTGAATGTCTACTGTGACGTTATAGGGTTTCCAGTTACCGCTCTCATCTGGAATCCATTCAATTAAGTTGGTGATTTCATTTTTATAGGCCGCTACTTGCCAGTTCCAGTTTTGATAACGTGCTTTTAGGCCAATCTCTTGATTAAGTGACTCTTGAGGTAATATCTCAGAGTCACCTGAGCCTGGGTAGTAGAGTGCATTAAAGCTAGGAGCTTGAAAGCCTTCGGCAACACTTATATAAGCGCGATAGGTATCAGAAAAACTATAACCCGCTGCGGCAGAACCACTGGTTTGAGTACCGTAGCTGCTATTGTCATCTTGGCGCACGCCAAGGTCGATATCTACTTTATTCAGGTTTAATTGCAATTGTGCAAACAGCGCTGTGTTGTCGCGCTCCGTCTTGGTGTAGGTAGCAGGCTCGCCTGTAAAGAAATCATTGTAACCAAAGTCGGCATCTACTTTTTCTTGGTGGTAGTCCAGACCGATGTTTAATAAAGTGCTTTCATTAAACTGAAAATTGTTGAGCCAATAAGCAGATTGACGCACAGTCTCAAAGTAGGAGGTTGCGACATTCTCATCGGTGTTACGTTCTTTGCTGTGATCTTTAGATTCTGCCAAGTTTAAACGAGTGCTATAAAGAGAGTCGCTGGTATAACCACCACTCACTTGAGTTACTCTCAGATCTTGTTTGCGAGAGGGGTTAACTACGTAAAGACTATCGTAGTCATTTTCAGCTTTGCTTTGTAGGTGGGTTAAGCCAATATCAAAACCACCTTCGAGCTCTTGTTTAATGCTCAGATTAAGTGACTTATTGGTAAAACCATCGTTATCGTCATTACCGTTGTCGTTATTTTCTTGGCTGTCAAAACCATCACTGTCAACGGCGGCAACACCAATAGAATAGGTGGTTGCATCTATGGTGCCGCGACTACCTGCGGCAGCGCGCAAGGTATTATAAGAACCTGCTTCGGCTAGGCCCCAGTTTTCAGGCTGCTTGCCTTCTTCAAAGGTAAAAAACTGTAAAACGCCACCGATTGCTTCGCTACCGTAAAGTGCAGAGCGTGAGCCGCGCACGTATTCAGTTCGAGCCATAAGAGCAGGGTCAAGTAGTTGGATAGAGCTAAAACCGTTTGTTGCTGATGAAAAACGTTGGCCGTTAATCAGCATAAGGGTTTGTTGGCTGCTAGTACCACGAGAGAATACGGATACTGGTGTGCCTGGTCCGCCGCTCTGAGTAACATCAATGCCACTTAATAAGTTTAGAGCATCGGCAAAATTGCTTATTTGCAGTTTTTGTAGCTCTTGCGTGTTGATGACATCCACTGAAGCTAGTGTCTCAAAGCTAGATTGTTTGGTTAAGTTCGCGGTGACTACCGTTTCTTCCGTAATAGTGGCTGGCTCGTCCTGAGCGAAAGTGTTTAAAGCCGCGGCGCTGATTGCGAGGCCAAGTAAAGTGCGAGAAGGAAAGCTCATATTAGGTATCCAATGAGGGATTCAAAATATGATGTAAGGTAGGGATACGAAGGCGGCAGTATCTGCCCAATACAAGGGAGGCTGCAGTCTACGGATGTCGCCCACCGCAACATCGAGAATAAGTCAGATTACACAGGTAATCATGCTGTATTTAAGGCCGGTATCCGGGCTTGAGCTTTGAAGCAATGCTTCTTTTTATCGCCTTCCCGTGATTTGCACAGTGGCTAATGATAAAAATGTAAGGCTCTTACCGTTGCGGGGGCAGCGTAGGAATCTCACCTACTTCCCGTTTAACTACACAGCTTAGCTGGCAGCACCTTGAAACACGGCGCGATTATAGAGAAGCCTATCGTGAATGCAATCACGGTTGTCGGCCCTTGCTTACATAAGCACCTAAAGGGATGTAGACTGAATTATTATTTGCACTTGTTATTGCTTAGATCATGAATGTGCGTGGTTTTACTTTAATCGAACTGTTAGCCGTGATGCTTGTTGTTGCTGTACTGACTGCAGTGGCATTGCCGCGCATGGTGAATGTAGGCCAAAGTGCTCAGGTTGCTAGTTTGCAGGGCATGCATGCGGCTTTAAATAGTGCCACTACCATGGTTTCATCTTTTGCTGCTTTAGAGGGTTTGACAAACCAAAACGCTATTCTGCCAGATGGAACAAGAATCAGATTAAATAATGGTTATCCAAATGCTCGTTGGGGGGCTTCGGTTCGCCGTTTAGTGAGTTTGGATAATGTGCCTCAGAGTGGGGCTAGAGCTGAGTGCGAAAGAGACTGGTGCGGACGCGGTAATCGCAATTCTATTCCCGGCTTGGATCCCGCTTTAATTGGCAGTAGTGGGCATGCCGCTCTGATCTATTCTAGAGGTTATACGTTTAGAGATCAGTGCGGTGTTTATTATATTAACCCTAGAGATGGCTCTGCACCGCTAACGGGGCTACTTACAGATGGTTGTTAGGCCTCTTTATATCCTATATGGATTATCCTCAGCACATGGATAAGCGTGGTTTCACTTTGGTCGAGTTGTTGGCGCTGATGTTGATCGTTGCTACGTTGGCGGCTATAGCTCTGCCGCGTTTTGCCGATCTAAGTAGTGTCGCGCAAATCAGCAGCTTGCAGAATATGGAGGCTGCTATGAATACCGGCACCATGCTTGTATCCTCAAAAGCGACACTGGAAGGCCGTGTTCTTGGTTTTGATCAAGTGACGCTTGATGACGGAAATGTCATTCATTTATATGGAGGTTATCCGCGTGGTCATTGGAATTTAGCTGTAAAATATTTAATTAATTTAGATGATGTACCTTATTCTAGGAATCGTAATCAGCCATGTGAAAGGCAGTGGTGTGGTTTGGGAAATCAACGCTTTATCCCAGGGGTTGGTAGCTTTAGTGGCAGAGGTGCTAAGGTTTGGCCCAAAGGTTATCGCTGGAATGAGCAGTGTGGTGTGTACTTTATTAATCATGAAAACGGCAGCCCTCCCGACATCGGTGTCAGCTTTCGTGATTGCTAATGTACTGTTTAATAAGCATTTATGATTTCATTTTAATATGCTCTGTTCGCTCCTTATGTATAAACGCGGCTTTACCTTAATAGAAGTGCTTGCGTTGATCTTGCTTGTTGGCGCTCTCGCTTTTGTGGCTTTACCTAATTTTGTTAATTTAAAACGCCCCGCCCAACTCAGTAGTTTGCAAAACATGGAAGCGACCCTGCGCAGTGCCAGTGTACTTGTCTCCTCAAAAGCTTTGCTTGAGGGCAAAGACACTGAAATCACCTTGGATGATGGTACGAGCATTGAGCTTTATGCGGGTTACCCTACAGCAGATTGGCTGAATTCAGTGCGATACTTAATTAGTTTGGATTCGGAGTTTTATACTCGCCTTAATGCACCTGCTTGCGAAAAAATGTGGTGCGGGGTTGGTAATCGACCATCGATTCCGGGTATTGGTGCCGTTAGCGGTGCAGGGGCTAAGATTTGGCCTAAAGGTTATACTTGGGGGCAGCAGTGTGGGGTTTATTTTATAAATCGTGAAAATGGTGAGCCCCCAGAAATAGGTCTTACTAGTCGCGATTGCTAGGTCGCTTTGATGCGTTATGGAATCTATGAGCGCTTTTAATATTAGCTTGCAGCAAGGGGATATTTGCCTCTCTGAAACTGACGCCATAGTTAATGCGGCTAATTCGTCCTTACTTGGGGGCGGTGGAGTTGATGGTGCTATTCATGCCGCAGCAGGGCCTGCGTTATTGGCTATGTGTGAGGGCATTCCCTTGCTCGATGGTATACGCTGCCCAGTCGGGCAAGCCCGCATCACAGGCTCTGGAAATTTAAAATGCCGCTATATTATTCATACCGTTGGCCCTATTTATAGTAGCGACAGTGAGAGTGCTGGTTTGTTACAAGCAGCCTATCAAAACAGTTTGTTATTAGCCTTGGCGAATAACTGCCGTAGCGTAGCGCTGCCGGCCGTTAGTTGTGGTGTTTATGCATATCCTGCCGCTAAGGCTGCAGCTCTGACATTGGCAACATGCTCAAGGCCTGAGTTTCGTGATTTAAAGCTTGAGTTTTATCTTTTTGATGAGACGATGATGCTTATTTGGTCTCGGGCTCTGGCAGAGCTAAAGGCAGTGTTGGTTTAAGCCTGTTTACTTGTTCTTTTTCTGCGTCTGTGAGCGCTTGATAAAAGCGACCGTAGGGCCAACCATAAGCCCAGCGGAACTGGGTTGGAAAATAAGGTGAGCCTCCTACTCTTACACCTGCGAGCATAAGCATCGCTATTTCAGGCTCCCCCACCTCCGCTACACAGAGGCGTAATTCTGCATCAGCTTGCGCTCGTTGTGCATAACTGCCCCCTTGCCAGTAGGCTAAGTCATGTTCAGTGCAGCAGCGTAACCAAAGTTGTTTTTGAGCAAAAGTACCATCGGGGAAAGCACTGCAGCCATCACTGCTAAAAGGCTGAAGTAGAGAGCTTGATGAGGGCTCCAGCCCATCTACTAGCTCTGAGCCATAACAAAATTTGTTAATAAATAGCAGTGTTAAAATAGCTAGGCTTAAGCGGGGCATAACAGAACGGTATCGCTGAAAACCCTGAGCTTAAGTAGTTCGTATTTTAAAGGCAAGTTATTGATCGTAGGGCTTATGCTAAGTTAGGGTCAGCATAAGCTCTTTAAGCTATGGCAGTGACTTCTTTTAAGATCTATAAAGGCGGCGTAGGGCTGTAATAAAAACCGTTGTAGCTTAGTTTACAGGTCGTGAGATAAATTAAATGAGGTGAGAGCCTCTATAGGTAAGTTAAGGAATATGGGGTCTGACTCTAGTCTCACTTATGGGGCTTTGCTAAACAAAGCGTGGCCAATTATTTTGGCTAATGCGGCTATCCCCTTATTGGGTTTAGTGGACACGGCCGTGATTGGCCATTACGGATCGACAGCTGAGTTAGCTGGTTTGGCTGTGGCCAGTGTTGTCTTTAATTTGATTTTTTGGTTGCTTGGTTTTTTACGCATGGGTACAACAGGCTTTATTGCTCAGGCCGATGGCGCTCAAAACCAAAATCGAATGATGCAAATTTTATTACAGAGTTTGCTATTTGCTTTGTTGTTGTCGGTATTGTTACTGTGTTTTCAGTCCCCTCTATTGGCTTTAAGTCATTGGCTTTTACAGCCTCCTAGCTCGGTTGCACCTCACCTAGATGCTTATTTTTATATTAGAATCTGGGGGGCTCCCGTGGCTTTAATTAACTTTGTTGCTTTGGGCTATTTTATTGGTCGAGCTCAAAGTAAAACTATTCTTGTCTTGCAGCTATTTTTGAATATAAGCAATGCATTGTTTGATTATATTTTTGCAGGGATTTTAGATTGGGGGCTAGAGGGTATCGCCTTTGGTACACTATTAGCTCAGCTTCTTTGTGCTTTAATATCCCTTGTTCTGATTAGCAAGCAACTGCCTTTGTTGAGCTATTTAATTCAAAATCCACTCGCTAAGATTATGCATGGTTGCATGGCCTTGTTGGTTCAAAATAGAGAGTTATTTATCAGGACCTTGTTTTTATTGATGGGCTTTACATTTTTTACTCGTATTGCTGGCAGCTTTGGTGAGCTTAACTTAGCCGCTAACCATATTCTTTTGCAGTTTATCGCTTTTAGTGCGTTTTTTCTGGACGGTTTTGCCCATGTACTTGAAGCTCAGGTTGGTCGATTCTTGGGCGCTAAAGATCAACACCGTTTAAGATTGGTAAGTTTGAGAAGCTCGGTTTTAGCGGGGGGCTGTGCTTTACTCTTGGCCCTAAGTTTTTATTATCTTGGGGCTTATGTTGCACAGCTTCTTACCAATAAGCAGGATGTCGTTGATCTGGTCGTTTACTTTTTGCCTTATTGTGCCCTATATACCTTTTTAGCTGTGGCGGCTTTTCAACTCGATGGCTTGTATATTGGTGTCTCCTATGGTGCAGCTATGCGTAATTGCTCTATGGTTTCGACGCTTATCTTTCTTTTCAGTTGGTATTTCTTTTTTATAGAGTGGGGTAATACAGGCTTGTGGTTAGCTTTTATCGTATTTGTTGTTATAAGAGGGGCTAGCTTGGCCTTCTATTTACCCGCATTAAAACGCTATGTGCAATTGCAGGAGAAACCTCGGCATGTTTGAATCCTCTGAGCTTGAACCAGAGTTATTAATTAAACTTGCTAACTTTACTATGCCTTTTGGTAAGTATGCGGGTACACGTTTGATTTACCTGCCTGAAGAATATTTACTTTGGTTTCGTGATAAAGGATGGCCTGCAGGTGAGTTAGGTCGGCTCTTGGCGGTTTGCCTAGAGTTGAAGATCGAAGGTTTGGAAGGCGTCATTGAGCCTCTTATAAAAAAATGAATATGATGCTTGTTTTTTAAGCTATTTCTATAGGATTAGATATGTTAACGCAATCACATAGCGAGACAATTAAAACTGAAACCGGTGATATGCAGGTACAAGTGTGGCGGCCTCAATCGGGTGAGGCTTTCCCTACTATTATTTTTTATTCGGAAATTTTCCAGATCACAGAGCCTATTAGCCGCAGTGCAAGAATCCTAGCCGGTTTGGGTTTTGTGGTTGTGGTGCCCGAAGTTTTTCACGAATTGAACCCAGTGGGAGCGATCTTAGCCTATGATGATGCAGGCAAGGATAAAGGTAATAGTGATAAAGCGACAAAAAATTTAGAAGCGCATGATTCGGATACACAGGCTTTAGTGCGGTGGAATAAACAGCAGGCATTTAGCCGTGGGCCTATAGGGGCTATGGGGGTGTGTATAGGAGGGCATTTAGCATTTCGTGCAGCACTTAACCCAGAAGTTAAATCGGCCTTTTGTTTGTATGCAACCGACATTCATAGTAATAGCCTGCCCTGTGAGCCAGCTAACGATAGTTTGAGTCGGGCAAAGGACATTAAGGGGGAATTATTTATGGTTTTTGGTAAGCAAGACCCCCATGTTCCGGAGGAAGGTCGCTTGTCGATTTATAAATATTTACAAAAAGAAGCAGTTAATTATAACTGGCTAGAGGTCAATGCTGTGCACGCTTTTATGCGTGATGAAGGTGATCGTTATGACTCTGCCTTGGCTTTAGAGATGTATATAAAGGCGCAAGCTTTTTTTCAGAGAACCTTGGTTTGATTGGTTTGAAGTATTTATTGTATAGAGTAAGTTTAAAATGTTTATTATTGATATCACTTATAAAGTCAGTTTGGACTTGGTTGAACCTCATTTACAGGCGCATATAAGTTGGTTGGAAAGGCACTATGCTAGCGGTTTATTTGTGGCTTCGGGGCGAAAAGAACCGAGAACAGGCGGTATTATATTAGCGCTTAGTGATAGCCTTGAAAGCTTGCAAGATATTGCTAAACAAGATCCCTTTTTTGAGCAAGGTTTAAGCGATATACGTATTACCGAATTTATTCCTAGCAAAGCTGGTGATGCTTTTAACTCTTTACTTGATGCCCCTTGAATCTGATCTTATCGGTTTTTTATAAAGCGCAAACGTAATACTACTAATATGGGCAGGCAAGCAGCGCTTGTGCTAATGACATCGGCTAGACTATGGTAGCCTAGATGCTTCATAAGTAGAGCGTAAATTACAAGCGATAAAGCATATATGCCATTTATAAGTACTGTCTTTGGCTTTTCAACTTGGCAGTAAAGCGCTACGAGTAACAATAAGGCCATGGCGCTGTGACGACTGTAATCCATTCCCCAGTGGTGCCAGTATGAAAAATAGGCATCAACCTGACCAAGGCCATAAATCCAGATAAGCCCAAAGAAAAAATACAGGCTAAGTTTTTTATAATTTACTCGGCTTGGCTGATTGGTTCTCTCGGCGCGCTCTATTCTAACTTTTGCAAGGTAGAGCAGGGCAAGAGTTGGAATATATAAATCAGCCAAGAAACTTAATAAGATGCTCATCTGAAGCTCTGTGGTATAACTTTCACACTAATGTAGCTAAGTATAAGTTCTCTACCTTAGTTAAGCATATACTATATACTTAGCTTCTCTTAACACTCTAAGTGTTTTAACAACTTGGGGCCTTTCTTTTATATATGCCTTCCGCTTTAGATATTCTTCAACACACTTTTGGTTATAGCGAGTTTCGCGGCGAGCAAGAAGCCATTGTTACTAGCTTATTGGAAGGTCATGATGCATTGGTATTGATGCCAACAGGCGGTGGTAAAAGCCTGTGCTATCAAGTACCAGCTATTTTACGCCCAGGTGTCGCTATTGTTGTTTCGCCGCTGATTGCTTTGATGCAAGACCAAGTTGATGCGCTCGATGAGCTGGGTGTTAGCGCCAGTTTTGTAAATAGCAGTTTAAGTTATGATGAGATTCGAACGGTTGAGCGTCGTTTACTCTCAAATGACTTGGATTTACTTTATATTGCGCCTGAGAGATTGCTGCAAGAGCGTACTTTAGAACTCTTAGAGCGTTGCCAGTTATCCATGTTTGCAATTGATGAGGCTCATTGTGTGAGCCAGTGGGGGCATGATTTTCGTCGAGATTATTTGGCCCTTAGCGGTTTACGTCAACGCTTTCCTCAGCAGCCTTTTATTGCCTTAACCGCAACAGCTGATGAGCGTACACGACAAGAAATTATAGATCGTTTGCAGTTACACAATGGCAAACATTTTATCTGCGGTTTTGATCGACCTAATATTCAATATCGTATTCGTCAAAAAGCACAAGCTCGTAAGCAGCTATTAAATTTTTTGCAAACCGAGCAGCAGGGTAATAGCGGTGTTGTCTATTGCCTTTCTCGTAAAAAAGTTGAAGAAACAGCGAAGTGGTTAAGTGAGCAGGGTTTCCATGCTTTGCCTTTTCATGCTGGCCTTTCTAGTGACATAAAGCGTGAAAATCAAAATACATTTTTACGAGAGGATCAGGTCATTATTGTGGCGACGGTGGCTTTTGGTATGGGCATAGATAAACCCGATGTGCGTTTTGTGGTGCATATGGATATGCCCAAAAGCATTGAGGCTTATTACCAAGAGACAGGCCGCGCTGGCCGAGATGGTGATGAGGCTGTTGCACTTATGTTTTACGGTATTGAAGATGTCGTAAAGCTTAAGCAAATGGCATCGACATCAGAGGCCGATGAGGCCTTTAAGCGGCTTGAGCAGCAGCGTTTAAACGCCCTACTTGCTTTGTGTGAGTTGCACACCTGCCGCAGGCAGCTTTTATTACGTTATTTCTCTGATGAGCTAGAAAACCCCTGTGGTAATTGTGACAACTGCATAGAGCCCCCTCGAAGTTGGGATGCAACTGAAGCCGCGCAAAAAGCTTTAAGTTGTGTTTATAGAACAGGGCAGCGTTTTGGTGTTAATCATATTATTGATGTGCTGCGCGGAGCGAATAATGAGCGTGTTTTTAAATTCTCTCACCAAAACTTAAGCACTTGGGGCATAGGTAAGGAATACAGTGCCGATGAGTGGCGGCTCATTTTTCGCCAGCTTATTGCGCGAGAGTTATTGGCTATCGACGGTGAGGGTTGGGGTGTTTTACATTTGACTGAGCTGGCAAGGCCAGTGCTACGCGGTGACGAGGTCTTGGAATTACGCGCTGACGTACAAGCTAAGGCTGAGTCTAGGCGCAAAGTGCATAAGCGTATTGTCGACGATATTGAAGAAGCGGATATGCCTTTGTGGCAGGCTCTTCGAGCTTGCCGCAAGCGTTTGGCTCAAGAGCACGGCGTGCCGCCCTACATTATCTTTAATGACGCCACTTTAAGAGACATGTTGGTGCACAGGCCTGAAGACGAGCATGCTTTAAGGCAGGTCAATGGTGTGGGTGATAAAAAGCTGCAGAGCTTTGGGCAGGCGTTTTTGGACGTGATTATTGAAGATAACTTTAATATGTAGCTGTTTGTCTTATTGGTTTTTAGTGTTAGTTTGATGACTCTTTTGAATCGTATTGTTCCTTTTTGTCTTTGTAAATGTTAGATATTTGCTCTTTCTTGTTTGTTTTTACTCCTGTTGTTGTTAGCCTTTTTAGGGTTTGATTTAGGTCAAATCCGTATTTTTTTTCGCTTTTATGTTTGCTCAATATGAGGGCATTAGGCTGCTCTCTTGTGGTCGGTTGACTCAACATGGAACGTAATATGCAGCTAAGCCTGAGCACCCAGTTGTATCGAGGCTGCTTTAGGCTATTTACTTTAATAGAGAGATGGGCATGAAAGAACTTATTACACTTGGCGAGTTTGTTATCCAGCAACAGCACAAGCACGCGGCGGCGACGGGCGATTTAAGTCAGATTTTTGGGGCTATTCGCTTGGCATCGAAACTGGTACATCGTGAGATTAATAAAGCGGGTATTGCGGATATAACTGGGGCTGCGGGTCTTGAAAATATTCAGGGTGAACAGCAGCAAAAACTCGATGTGTACGCCAACGAGAAATTTAAAGCCGCTTTGGCTGCACGAGGCTTGGTTTGTGGTATTGCCTCAGAAGAGGAAGAGCACTTTGTTGAGTTCGATCATGAGCTCAATAAGGGCAGTAAGTATGTTGTGTTAATTGATCCTGTTGATGGTTCTTCTAATATTGATGTTAATGTTGCAGTAGGAACCATTTTTTCTATTTATAAGCGTAAGTCTGCTGCAGATGGCCCAGTTGAATTGGATGACTTTTTACAGCCAGGCACTGAGCAGGTCGCTGCGGGATATGTGATTTTTGGCACCAGTACCATGCTGGTTTATACCACCGGTGATGGTGTGAATGGATTTACCTTTGACCCAAGCATCGGTGTCTTTTATTTAAGCCACCCCGATATGCAGGCGCCTGAAAGCGGCAATATATATTCTGTTAATGAAGGTAATTATATTCACTTTCACGATGGGGTTAAGCGCTATATTAAGTACTGCCAAGAATATGATCCTGCAACTAATAGGCCTTATACATCCCGTTATATTGGCTCCTTAGTGGCTGATTTTCATCGTAATCTCTTAAAAGGCGGCATCTATTTTTATCCGAGTTATGCAAATAATCCGAATGGGAAATTGCGCCTTTTATATGAATGCAATCCGATAGCTTGGTTGGCAGAGCAAGCAGGTGGGCGAGCTACTGATGGCAATGGCACTCGTATATTAGATATTAAACCAACAGAACTGCATCAGCGCACGCCATTTTTTGTTGGCTCTGTGTCGATGATGGATGATGTTGAACGCTTTATGGTTCAAGAGCGGGCGCGCTTGGAACGAATGGCTGAGCTTGCTTAAGCTCAAAGTAATGAGCTTTCCTTAGTGGCTGTTGACAATAAGCGTGTGCATCAATAAGGTTTAGTGGCTAAGTTCAAATAAAGCTTGGCCGCTGGCTTTGTTTAATTTTGGCAGTTTTAAAAGTTTTGCAAGAGTCGGTGCGACATCAATACTTTCCACCCGCGTTGTGTTTGTCTTGGGTTTTAAGAGCGGCGATACAAAGATGAGTGGTATGTGTGTATCGTAATCCCAAACAGAGCCATGGTTAGCTGAAACGACATACCCTGGGCTTTGATTGAAAGCGTGTTTTTCAAATACAAGGTGAATGTCACCTGATCTTCCGCTTGCGTCGTTAAGGCCAATGGCTCTTTCAATACCTGTCGCTTGTTTCATATTAATAGCTTTATAGCTGTAGGCGCTGTCAATGCCGTCTATTTCTGCAAGAGATAGAGCCAGCTCTTTTTCAAAGGCTAAGCGCTTATAAATATTACTCTGATATATATCAGGTCTTAAATAAACTTGGGATGAGTTGAATATCTTAATTAGTGGGCCTGATATCTTGTGCTGTTGTTTAATTGGGTTTAGGTGCGCCTCTAATGTTTTTTGGTCAATATTTAAAAAACGAGCTTGTTTTTTCTTGGCTTCAGGGTCATTAGGGTTGTCAGCAACACCATGGTCGGAGCTAAGTACAATAAGGGTGTTTTCTAAGCCAATGCTTTTGTCTATATGATTTAAGAGTTCTGCAAGTACGCGGTCTAGTCTTAATATGTTGTCTTCTGCTTCGAGGCTGTTTGGGCCAAATTGGTGGCCTATATAATCAGCTGATGAAAAGCTAATGGCTAAATAATCGGTTTGTTTTTGTTGGCCAAGTTGTTCATTGTCAATAAGGGCTTGGCTGAATTTGCTTGTGAGCTCGTCGCCTGCGGGGCTATAACTTAAGCGTGGATAAAAACCTAGGGCCGACTGTTTACCATAATAGTGCGGGAAGGTTCGCCCTAAAGCATAAGGGTTGTTTTCCCAGTGGCGGTCGTCATGCTTAGCATTTACATAACTTTTTTTATCGTTTAATAACTTCCAGTAGCGTTGATCATAAGCTTTAGTGGGGTTTGATTTATTCCAAGCCTTGACCCACTTTGGCGTATTTTGATAATAATAACTGCTGCTGATAAAGCGACCATTGCTTTTGGAGTACCACCAAGCTTTGCCTTTTTTTCCTGCCAAAGGAATAGCGCCTCTGTCTTTAACGGACACGGCAAAAGCGCGCGCCCCAGGAAGGGATTGAATTAGATGGTCGGAAAAGCTATCCACCCGGATATTGGCTGGGCTTTGTCCCTCTCCTGTAGCGCCGATAAGTTTTACTGTTGGATCTGAGCATGAGTAGACCATTTGCTCATTTTCTTGATCGTACCAGCGATTACTTATCATGCCGTGAATGCTAGGCGTGGCACCTGTTGCTAGGCTGGTATGGCCGACAATGGTTTCTGTTACGGCATGAGGGTGCTGGGCATTGCTAAACGATACACCGTTATTTAGTAAATAATTAAAACCATTGTCCACAAAGCGATCTTTATAGCGCTCAATTAAATCGGGCCTAAGCTGGTCGACCGTTAACTGTAGTACTAGCTTTGGCCTATCTATATCAGATGCAAAAATAGATAGGCTTAAAGGTAGACATATGAGCGCTATAAAGACAGTCTTCATTTAAGTGCTTTTTCGTTGATCTTGTCTTTGATTTGTTTAATCGTCTGTTCGCTCATATGCATATCCAAAGATTGAGTGGCGGCACTTACGGTTGCTGCCACTAGTACTCCTGTAAACATCAAACCAAGGATTGCAATTGCAATCGCAATCATGCGAGATAGCTTTTTTAACGGGCGCATATCACCATAACCTACGGTTGTTGCGGTAATGGCGGCCCAATAGATGGTGTTGAGAAAATTCCAGCCTTCTCTTCTTCCTGCTATAAACGCCAGAATAAGAATAAGCACCGAGAGAAAAATAAGGATGGGTGAAAGTAAGGATAAAAAGATGTAAAGCATCTTTAGGAAGCTAATTGTAAAGTCCATATTCTTATACCTGCTTTTTTATAGTTTCTTGTATTTTTACTTTGTTGTGTGTGCTTAAACTTAATCGATAAAGGTGTGTAGCTTTAGTAACTGGCCTTGGCGAATAACATTAAGTTCAATTTTATCGCCCGGTTTTAAACTGCGAAGATAGTTCCACATGTCTTTAATGCCATCGTCATCCAAATTCACATGGTTTTGGCTTATAGCAACAATCACATCACCACCTAGGGTGGTTTTAATGCCACCAATATTGGCTGGAATAGTTCCGCCTTGCACACCAAGCTTGTGGCCTAAGCTATGCTGGGCTACGTGCTCGACTAAAATTCCATATTTATAAGGCACATTGAGCGCATTCATCATTATTTCACTCAAAGGCAGCATGGTCATACCGGTCCACACGGGCGGATGGTCTAAAAATAAACCCTTAGCCATATTGATGCTAGCGGCAAAACCAAGGCCTTCATTGCCGCCACTTTGGCTTAAAATATGACTAACAATACCGATGACTTCGCCTTTTACGTTGAACAAAGGGCCGCCACTATTACCCTGATTAATCGGTGCATCGGTTTGTAGGAACTCAAGGTCAAAATCATCTACTGGACTTTGTTTATTGCGGCGGCCACTTAAGTGGCCAATGGTCAGTGTTTGGCTAACCCCATAAGGCGAACCAATGACAAAAACTTCTTCGCCAATATGGCTATTATCGGAGTTGCCAATTTTAGCTTGGGGAAGATCCTTGGGGGCGTCTTCAAGTTTAATAACGGCAAGATCAGCAAAAGAGACAGAGCTAACGGTGCGAGCTTTGAAGCGACGTTTGTCGGCCAACTGGACTTCAATCTCATCTTCGCTTTGCACTACGTGAGCGGCGGTGAGTATGTAACCATTACGCACCAATACTCCCGATCCCAAGCCTGAAGAGCTAGTATCAACCTTGCCTTTTACGCTTTGGCTTTGCCCTATGCGAGTGGTATGGATGGTGACTACGCTGTCTTTCACTTTGGCATAGACTTTACTGAAATCACGAGCATGGCTATTACTGGCAATAAATAAGAGCAGGCTAAGTAATACTAGGGTGAGGCGTTGGTACATGAATTGTCCTTTTCTGGGCATGCTGGACTGCCTTTAGCGGTATTTAGGCTTAGCATCAGCAAGGGATTTGTTATGATTCTGGCGATTATAAAGCAAGTCAGAGGCTTGTGGTGTTTGTAACTGCTACAGGAGCTATTATGGATAAGTAGGACCTTGTCATTTCCTATCTTAATTTACGTCGTTTAATTGGTGTTATTGCCTTGCTGCACCCTGTGGTTTTGTACGTTGGCGGGCTAGTGCTCTTCTCATTGCCTCTACAAGAATCTATGAGTCATTATTACCATACGGGTATGAGAAATGTGTTTGTTGGGGCTGATGTCGCGACGGGTGTGTTTTTACTTTGTTATCGTGGCTATGGATTACAGGATAGGATTGTCGCCTCCCTAGCCGGTTTATCGGCCATATTGGTGGCGTTTTTTCCTATCGCTTTAGAGGGTGAGTTTAGTGAGGCCATGCTTTTAGCTTCGAAAATTCATGTTGCCGCCGCCTTGCTCTTTTTACTTTGTCTGGCTTATTTCTGCTTGGTGCTCTTTGTTCGTTCGGGAGAAGGGCTTGAATTAAGCCAGAAGAAAAAGCGCCATAATTTAATATATCGTATTTGTGGCATTAATATTGTGATGGTTATTATTGCGGTTATTACTTATGGCGAGATTAGTGCTGTACATGAGTATTTTGCCGCAACACCTTTTATCTTCTTTTTAGAACTCATTGCTTTTTGGAGCTTCGGCTTAGCTTGGTTAGTTAAAGGAAGGGCTTTGGGGGCAGCTTAGGTTTAACAAGAGGCCTTCGATTATATAAAGGCCTCTTGTTGATTCTAGGATGTGACTTATTCAAGCCCTAGGGTCTTTTTATATGTTTTCTCAAGATAGTATTGAAGCACTTCAGGTGTTTCTTGCAGAAGAATATCTACGTCGCGAGAAACAGGGGAGCGCTGTCTCTCTATAGAGCAGAAGGCATGAGCAGCTTTTTCAAGTTCTTCGCCTAGGTTAATGCCGAGTTCAAACTGAGCTTCAGGGTGCTTTTCACAAAAGCGCGTAAAAGCCAACAAGGCTTCTATCATTGCACTTTTATAGTAGTGAGGGTGAAGCTGTTGAATATTGTCATCAATAAGCTTGGCGAAAATTTCTTCACCGCTAGTCATCGAACTGCGTACCAAGTCGCAATCTATAATATGCTCCTTGTTGTTTGCCTCAGCAAAACTCATGCTGCGTGTATGCCCCATGCTTTGCCAAATCGCTTCCAGAAAGGCCCTATCTAAATTAACAATGAGGCCGCGCTCTACGCGCCACTCAAACCAGTCTGTATCGACAGCGGCGTTCTCTGAGTTTGAACTTGTGTTTGGAATATCACTTTTCAGCCCGGCTTTATAGACACTGCGCTGGCTTTCGAGGATTTGTTCGATTCGGTTAAAGAGTTGGCTCGGAGCCTGTGCACCGAGCTCCACGGCTGAGCTTAGAGTCCACTCGTCTGACGATTTGGCGCTGCAGAATTTCAATAGATGCTGCAGGTGAATAGATCGTAAACCGGTAAAGAGGCGAGGCTTTGTACGCTGCAAGGTGCCAATGGCTGCAAAGGCCTCTTGTAATAGGCACAGCTCAATAGCACTGTTACTAACGTCGCTAAGGCAGCCGACGATTTCATCTGCGCTCATTGTTGGGTTAAGACCAAATTCTCCTTGGCTTGTTGAACCTATAATTACGGAAAAATGGCGTGCAGCCAGTACCGTTAGGTAGTCCGACAAATCCGAGTGTTGCTTGTTCAATAGAGTGAAAGAGAGGCGTGCTAGCAGCCAGTTATTTTTGTATTGGCTTTGGGCATAAATATAGTTAAGCCATTGTTGCTTATCGTCTTCGTTTAAATCCTTGCTTTCAGCAAAGTCGAGTAAAGCTGCGTAAGCCTGTTGTTTATCTTCTGTGCTAAGTATTTCATAAACTGCTTTTGGCCCGGTACTTATATTTGGTATGGACTCAGTGCGGGTACGAATAGGATTAATACATATGTTAGGGGCATAAAGCTGGTTTTCACGTGAAGCCCGATAAGCCAAACTCGCAGAGGCATAACCTACATTGGTATGCTGGGTGCGCAGTTGCAGATTTTTCAGGGTTTTATAAAGAGCACTTACATTACTGCTTTGGCAGAGCTCTTCGGTCATCATTAGAGTGAATACAGCAGCTTCAGAATTTACCCAGTGTTTACGGATATGGGCTATTTCTTTTTCGAGCTTGTCACATACCAGCTGAGCATCACGCATACGGTAATCACCGTTCTCACTTTGCAACCAGCTAAGGCATAAACATTTTTGATTGTTGATGGAGTAGGTTTGTGAGGTTGCCAAACTCTGTAAGCGGCGTAGAGGTCGCCCTGTTAAGCCTAAGGCTTCATTGGCGCCCACTTGTGAATAAGCATCTACAAGATGCGGAGCGCTAATAACTCTAATCGGAGAGATATCATCAATGCTTTCTGCAATGACACCGTGCTCAGCTAGGGCTTGTTTTACTTCATCATTTTCTGCAAGTACAACCAGAGCCACTTGAGAGTGATTAAAGCGGGTTGTACTGCCGCGTAAACGAATAGCGTCTAAATCGTCGTATTCAATCAGCTCTTCGTCGAGTAGCAGGCCGGTATAATAGATACTTTGGGCCCAGACTAAAGGTAGGTTTTCATTGGCTACGCGTTCCTGTGAGCCAGGATCTAATTTCTCCGCCTCTATATTTTCCTCAAGCAGGTAATACAGTTCTGGGATTAGCTTTGTGCCTTCCTTTTCTATCATCACCGATTCAATTTTATGGCGATAAAATTTAGCTGTCGCTTTGTTACCTGCAAACAGTGCATTGATATAGAGGTAGCAGAAAAAGAGCGGCCATTCGCTTTCTACGTGTTCAAAATCAGCTAATTCCGAGTGCTCATAATAGAGGCGGTTGGGGTCTTCAATGGCCGTTTGGTGACCATCCCATAAAAAGCGTTTACAGCCATAGCGGCCGCCTAGCTTTTTAAGAATTTCATCCCGGGTTTTAGTGACCAGTTCAGGGTCACCAACTGCAAACGCTGGGAAGCCAATAACACTTAAAAGCGCGCTATCGACCTCTTTTGAAAGCGACTCACGTGGCAGTAGTTGAGCCAAACTGTTGCGTGCTAGGGAGATGGAATCGGCAACCGTATGAACAACGGCACGAGCAGAGGCGCCTTTGCCAAAAAGATTGAGGCCGTCCAGTGCCTGTAAAGCAGCTTTGGCCATGCCTAAGGAGCTTGCGTTAATTTCGGTTTTACCGTTATTAATTTTATTGCCGCGCTCCCAAATACCGTAATCTGGGCTGCGATAAGCGCTGGAAATGTAATAAATAAGATTTTGAACAAAATCGACTTCATCGTGAGTGCGTACGATGCGCAAGCCCGATGCTGTCATTTGCGCCATGATTAATAAAAAGATGGAGGTTGCATCGATTTGTAAATGCCCCCACGCATCATCAGCAACAACACATAAACCGCTACTGGTGTCGTATTTGGCGTGTAAAGCATCAAGTGGGTTAAGGCTGTGCTTAAATGTCTCAACCTTATCAGCTTGCCTCATCATTGATTGTAATAAGCCGCGCATTAATTTTATGGTGGCTTGTTCTAGCTCATCCTGGCGCTCTTTATCGCCTTTGCGCCGAAAAGCAACACTGAGGGCCCAAGGGGCAAGAATAGAATAAACATTATCTCGTACCCAAGCGTCGGTATAGTTACCGTGGGCATTGACTGCTGTACTGGCAGGCAATAGGCCTGTTACAGGGTGCTGACGGCTTAAAATAACTTTCTTAATCTCTGAATAGAGTTGGTTAAGGCGTTCCTGAGCGTTCATTTTCATCTTCTATTAATAACGTGGCGGCGATGATGTGGCAGGCTTAGCTATTCGTCAATCTGGAATTTGGCGCTCTGCCTGTCTCGCCGTATCATGTGGTTCGGCTTGGTGGATAACAAGCCGCTAAATAAAGTCTAATTCAGTTTAGCTCAGACTTTGCTACAAGCGTTTGTCTCTGAAAAGAATATTGAGCTTACTGTACTAGCTATTGCTCTAAACCCGAAAGATTACTGCAAGGACCAGGCCCATGAGCCGTATTTCCATACTCACTTCTATGATTTCTGTCTTTATTGCTCAACATTTACGCAAGCTTGTTTTGGCTGTGAGCTTTGTTGCTTTACTTATGGCTCTGACTCTCGCTGGCGGAAAGCTCTATCAGCATATCGATAGACATCCTGATAGAGGTGCTAAAGCAATTAGTCAGGGTGCTTTTACTGAGTCCTACACGACCCCCGTGTATTTAGATCAGGGTTGGAAGCGCTCAGACAGCTTGTGGTTTTACAATACGACTCAAGGTTCTAACTTACTGCCTTATGAGATGATGCTGGCGCTTGAGCATGGTGATAATACGCAGAGCTTTCTCGCTGATGATAATGTGGATCGTTGGCGCTACTTGCCTCAGGTGGCCACCATTTTTAACCCAGATGCGCTACCTGTAGGCTTTGTTAAGGACACATATAAGGGGCAGGCCTATTTAGGGCTGACCTGTGCAGCTTGTCACACGGGCCAAGTTAATTATCAAGATAAAGCCATTCGTATTGATGGCGGCCCTGCTATGTCAAATATGTCTGCTTTTATGGCCGAGTTAGAACAAGCTCTAGATGCGACTTTAAATAAACCGGACAAATTAGAGCGCTATCTAACGAAAGTGCTTAAAAAGGGCGCCTATAAAAATGCAGAGCAAGCTCAAAAAGATCTTGAGTTATGGCATAAGATTCGTCGTCAGTACAATATTGTTAATCACAGTTCCTTAGATTATGGCTATGCGCGGCTTGATGCTTTTGGTCGTATTTATAATCGAGTGCTGCAATACATTATCGATAGCGATCAGTTAAAGCGTCATTTGCTTTCGGCAAGAAATAGCGATGGTTCGCGTATGCTTACCTTGCAGCAAGTTGATCAAGTGATGCAGGGGATTGATGATTCGGTAGTGAGCCGAGATGAATTTATGCTGGTGATCGACCGCTTGACGGCCAAAGGTCCGAATCAAGTGTCTTTAAGCATGAAGCAAATTCTGCGTTTACGAGACCAAGTATTTAACGAGCCTAATGCGCCGGTTAGTTATCCCTTTTTATGGGATACCGCTCATTCCGATTATGTGCAATGGAATGGTATAGCTAAAAATGCTGGCGCGGGCCCTTTGGGGCGTAATGTGGGGGAGGTGATGGGGGTTTTTGCCACCCTGGATTGGACGGCAAGCAAGCCTTGGTATGCCCCACTTAATTTACCCGCTCGAGCTTCTGGGCAGGACAGTAAACGAGAAGTGATTGATTTCACGTCATCGGTTGACCCTATTAACCTGCAGCGTTTGGAGTTGGCTTTAAAGAATTTAAAATCACCTCTGTGGCCCGGAGACGATAGCTATCTGCCTAATGGTGAGCATGGACCTTTACCTAAGATCGATAAAGCTCTAGCGGATAAAGGTCAGCGTTTATTTGTTGAGTATTGTCAGAGTTGTCATCAGCCTATTGATCGTAATAATTGGGATCGAAAAGTTGTGGCTTCCATGTCGGCTCTGGATCGAATTGGTACTGATCCTGCGATGGCTAAAAACTCAGTCTTATACAGTGGCAGTTCAGGTAACTTTAAGCAAACCTATCAAAAAACATCGGTCGGCACCGTTATCATGCCCGAGCAAGCGCCGGTTGCTATGATCCTATCGGCGGCAGCGGCCGGCGTGGTAGTGACACCTGATGCGGATAAGTGGTGGATACGTAGGCAGCTAGATAGATTGTATTTACTTGCGGCTTCTTTCTTTCAAAATGATATAGAAGCGAGCGTACAAAGCGGCGATTATCAGCCGAGCACTACAGCTCAACCCTTTCAAAACCTCTTGGCTTATAAAGCTCGGCCCTTAAATGGCATTTGGGCTACCGCGCCTTATTTACACAACGGTTCCGTTCCTACGCTTTATGACTTATTACTGCCAGTTAAGCGTGAAGGCGATCCAGATGAAGGCTTGTACCGCCCTAATCATTTTGTTGTAGGCAGCCGTGAGTTTGATGCTAAAAAAGTAGGTTTTAAATCGCAAGGTTATGATGGCTCTGTATTTGATACGAGTTTGCCCGGCAACTTTAACAGTGGTCATGAATATGCCGCTGGGCGCAGCCCCCAGCTTAATGGTGAGGTCTTGCCAGCTTTGAATGACCAGCAGCGCTGGGCCCTTGTTGAGTATATGAAAACGCTCTAATTTATCTCGCTGAGGTCGGCGCCAAGTTATTACTCTTGGGGTCGGCTTGTTTTGCTTTCCTCGCCCTTATTTCCCCTTGTCTTTACTTCGCAATAAAGTTTGCTACTCCATGGCATCGAGTTTGCAAATGTTCTTATAGACGACAGTTTATAAGCTCTCTTTATAAAGTTTATGCACTGAAACTGGGCGAGTTAGTTTTTTACGCACTTTAACATTGCGTTGCTTTTAATTCTGCTTACTTAGTGAGTGCAGCTATTTATTGGGGCGTATTTGATTTTATATTTGATAATAACTTGAGGACTCATTTATGGATAAGCAAACAATGACGGATGTGATTGTGACTAAGAAAACCGAGCTTGGTTTGACTTGGGAAGAGATGGGCGCAAAAACAGGCCTAAGCCCAGTTTGGTTGGCGTCGGCTTGCTTGGGCATGAATAGCGCTCCGCCAGAAAAAGCAGCCTTAATTACCGAGTATTTAGGCTTAGGTGAAGATGTTAAAACAGCTCTTGAGGCTTATCCAATTAAAGAATGGCAGCAAGCAGTACCTACCGACCCTTTAATTTATCGTTTATACGAGGTCGTGGGTGTTTATGGCGAAACCTTAAAAGAAGTGATTCAGGAAAAATTTGGTGACGGTATTATGAGCGCCATCGATTTCTCAATGGAGGTGGATAAAATTGAAGACCCTAAAGGAGACCGGGTGTTACTTACCTTAAATGGTAAGTTCTTGCCTTATAAAAGTTGGTAGTTGTTAAATAAGTCGTTTTTAAATAAAAAGGCCGCAATAAATGCGGCCTTTTTACATGGTCTAAGCTGATGCGTATTTTATTCTTTACTCTGTGCAAGCTTGTCATTAACTAACTTGGCTGCAGCAAAGGCTTGTTCTCGATTATCAAATTCAAAGATCTTATCGATGGGGCAGCGTCCTTCACGTGTAGTGATGTAGCTGGTTCCACCACAAGCTTCGGTAAAGCGGCTTTCAAACAAAGCACGTGGCGCCATAGTCAAATTGTGACAGCTATATAACGTCGTGGCGATATAGTATTTCGACATCGTATTGATATTGATCTGTTTGTCGTTCTCAGCCCCATAACCGCGAATATCTCTAGTGCGAATACAAGCGCGGCCATTTTGCCCGGTCGTTTCTGACATAAGCTGGCCAAAGTTCGGGCTATTAGCGCTGCTATCACCGCTTGTAGTACACGCGCTTAAGCTTGCAGCTAGTAAAACAAATAAACTAAGTTGAAATACTTTTTGCACTAGAGTTTCCTCCATTAGCTATTGGTTTTTAATACTGGCTTGGCTTCGTTTAGCCATTCATTTAATTGCACAAGATCTTGCTCTGTTAACATGCCGGCGACACCTTTAAGGCGCAAGCTACTCATAATGTAGGTGTAAAGCGCGGCGTAATAATTTCGCTTGGCTTGATACAAGTTTTGTTGGGCATTTAAGACATCAACAAGATCACGGGTACCGACGCTATAACCCGCTTGGGTCGCTTCTAAGGCGCTACTGGTAGAGATAATACCTTGCTCACGAGCATGTACGGTTGCAACGGTGGTTGTCACACTTAAGTGTTGAGAGCGCGCAGCTTGAACAACGTCTCGTTTGGCTTTTAGCCACTGCTCACGTGCTTGGATGGACTGTTGCTCGGCTTGTCTTCGAGAGGCGCTGACAGCGCCACCATTATAGATAGGCACAGTTAAAGTTAGGCCAATGCTACTGTCATCAGAGTCTAGATCGCTGTTATAACCAAAGTCGGTTTCTCTATCGTCGTTATAGCTTGCATAGTTGCCGTTTAAGCTCAATACAGGGTAGTGGCCTGCTTTGGCTTGCTTAGCCTGACGACGGCTGGCTTCGGCTAGTGCCTCGGCTGCGGCTAACTGAGGGTTGCCTTCAATAGCTCGGTCCACCCAAGCTTGGCGAGCAGCGGGTTGAGGGTTGCTAACGGCAAAGTTATCTTTGAGAGGGGCAATCTGCTGATAGCTCTGACCGGTTAGTACTTCTAAGGCTTCAAAGCTAATACCTAGCTGGCCTTCTGCAATCAGCTTTTCAGCGACAGAGTTATCGTAAGCGGCTTTGGCTTCATGTACTTCTGTGATTGCGCTTAAGCCAACTTCAAAGCGTTGGCGAGTTTGTTCAAGCTGATGTTTAAGGGCGTCCTCTTCTGCTATTGCCGTAGAGTAATTATCACCAGCTAACAAAATATCAAAATAGGCTTGTGCGGTGCGCAAGATCAATTCTTGCTGAGCTGAGAGGTAGTTCGCTTCAGCAACATCCGCTGTCGACTTACCCGCTTTGTATGTCTGCCATGCGGCCATATCAAAAAGTGGTTGAACCAAGCTAATACCATAACCGCTATTGGTATTGTCGGTTTCACTGGGCAGCACTTGTGTGGTACTGCTTTCACTGCCGTCAACGCTTCTGTTGCTGCCGGTGTAATTAGCGCTGGCATTGATCTTGGGCAGTAGGGCTGAGCGTCCTAGTTTGCTGTCTTCTAAGCCCGCTTGATAAGCGGCTTGGGAAGCTTTGAATTCGTGGTCATTCTCAACTGCTTGCTGATAGATATAGTACAGATCTTCGGCTGTGCTGAATTGAGCGCTGAGGCCTAAGCAAGCTGCGATGCTAGCGTTGCGTAGAATATTGCGGTTGATACCGCGAGCAGAAAAAAGTTGTTTGAGCGTCATTGAGCGTCCTGGTCAATATGAACGTTAACTGAAGTCCTAAGTGCTGCTTATCATACATCGAGACTTGCTTGAAGGTTAGCCTTTTGTCATCTAGGGCTTTATCCGCATAGACAGGCCCTTAAGCCCTGCCTAAACTGGCGTTTTCAAATATGTGCAGTCATAGGTAAATGATGAAGTCTTTAGGTCGTGCTGACTTAGGTCGTGCTGATGTCGAGATCCTTGAGCAAAAGACGGCTTTTCAGGGTTTTTTCCAGATATTGAGTTTTCGTTTACGTCACCGTTTATTTAAAGGTGGCTGGAGCGAAGACATTAAGCGTGAGCTCTTTCATCGAGGCGAAGCAGCTGCGGCAGTTCTCTATGACCCAATTAACGATCGACTTGGCCTTGTTGAGCAATTTCGTATTGGCGCCTTAGATTCTGAGCATGGCCCTTGGTGTTTAGAGGTGGTTGCTGGCATGCTTGAGCCGGGGGAGACGGCTGAGCAAGTTATTTGCCGTGAGATTGAAGAAGAAGCCGGTATTACTAAGGTCGAGTTGGAGTTTGTCACCACCTATTACAGTACCCCAGGCGGCTGTAGTGAAAAAGTGCACTTATACTGCGCTTTATGTGATCTTAGCGAAGCCGGTGGAGTCTATGGTTTAGACTATGAAGGTGAGGATATTCGCTTTCAAACTTATGCCCCTGATGAGGTCTTTGAACAAATGTACTGTGCACGCACAAATAATTCTGCGACTTTGATTGGCTTGCAATGGCTGCAAGCTCATCGAGCTAGCTTGCGTGCAAGGCTGCAAAAGTGAGCCAGTACTTAGCCATTAAAAAGCGTCGCGAGGCGGCATCAGTCGATTTGCGTGGCCATATGGAGATATGTGAGCTGAACTATCATCGCTGTCTGCGTTTATTGCCCGGTTTACGTGATGAAGAGACGGAATGGCACTATCTAGCTGGCGGGCAGAATCCAATTAGTGTCGATATTCGCTGTACAGAAAAAACGCCTTATACCTCGCTTGTTACGATTTCCCAAGCTTGTAAAGATATGTCTCTGCCGACTATGCAATTGCGTTTATATCACGATGCGGATGTCGCTGAAGTGATTGTGTTTGAAGGGCATAGGTATTGGCAGCCCCAGTATGATTACCCCAATCCTAAGATGTACGCTCCTGATGAGAAGTTCGAATTAAATCGCTTTTTGCGTGATTGGTTGGTCTTTTGTCACAATCACGGTTTAATGAAAGCTAAGCTTTGTGAATCAGTTCATATTACACGAAGGACTTAGCTTCACATTCTTTGAGTTAGGCCACACACTGTTCTTATAGAACATAACGATACTTTGATATAAGCCGCTGCGTTAACTGCCAGCTTTTGAAGCCGCTTTTGAGCACTAGGATGGTGTTGTGCGGCTTTACTTGTATCTATTAAATTTAGAGCGCGTGTTTCGTCGATGAATCGATTCAAACTGCTACAGATTACTGACTGCCATCTTGGTAGTTCACCACGACAAACTTTGCTTGGTATGGATACTGATCAGAGTTTGCATGACGTGCTGCTTGCAGCAAAAGCGAATGAAGAGCCAGATATGATCGTTGTCTCTGGTGATGTAAGTGGTGATGCTGGTGCTTTATCTTATGCTCGTTTTTTAACGATTATTGATGAGTACTTCCCTTCAGTGCCTTTGGCTTGGTTGCCAGGCAATCATGATAACCCCGAGCATATGCTCAGTGTTGGTCAGCATCCTATTGAACTAAGCCACTGCGTTGAGGGTTGGCATTTTATTTTTTTGGATTCGCGCATCC
Organism: Agaribacterium sp. ZY112; assembly: GCF_041346925.1. Lineage (NCBI taxonomy): Bacteria > Pseudomonadati > Pseudomonadota > Gammaproteobacteria > Cellvibrionales > Cellvibrionaceae > Agaribacterium > Agaribacterium sp. ZY112. The sequence goes on from NZ_CP166840.1 coordinate 1,331,695, forward strand.
CTAGGCAAGAGGGGGGGCGTTTAGGCCCAAATGAGCTGGCTCGCTTAGAGCGTGAGTTAAGTGCCCACCCTACGCGTCCGACGGCGGTATTCCTTCATCATCAGCCTGTCGCTGTGGGTTGTGAGTGGTTAGATCAGTATGTAGTCGAAGATGCCGAGCGCTTTTTTGAGGTGCTAGATCGACACTCTCAAGTGAAGTTGGTGAGCTGGGGGCATGTGCATCAAAACTTTTATTGTGAGAGAAAGGGGGTGGCTTTAATGGCGACACCTTCTACATGTATACAGTTTTTGCCAAACAGTGATGAGTTTCAGTTGGATACGCAAATGCCTGGCTATCGAACTTACGAATTGTTTGATGACGGCAATTTTAAGACGCAGGTACGTAGAAGCGAAGAGAAAAATTATTTTATTGATATGGCCGCAACCGGCTATTAATAAAATCTAAGAGGTTAACTTGGTAGATATGTTGGGCTTGAATGCGCTGAGTTTACTCAGCGCATTTTTTTTGCCTTTAGAACGAGTAACTGGCACCAAAGGTCAGTTGTTGTTGCCACCAGAGGTCGCCATCTAAAGTGATAAGACAGCTGTTGTTTTGGCAGAAAATAGTTGAAGAGCTGTCAAATACAGTGCCAATGGCACGGGCTTCTATATTTAGGGCGATGTTCTTCATAACCCAGAAGCGAGCACCTAGGGCAGCAGTACCAGATAGGTAGGTTTCGCTTTTGGAGGTGTCTGGGCTGTACTGGCTAGCGCCGATAGTCATTGCAAAATAAGGGTCAAATACTTTTGGGTTTTCGGCCCATTCGTAGGTGCCGCCGATTTGAAGATGTTGAGCTTTAAGGCTTGTATCGTAATCGCCAGTACCTGAATCGGTAGTGACAGAAACATCAATATTATTTTGTGAATAAAAGAACTCGTAAAAAAGACGGGCGCCGTCACGGCTGCCTTTTTGGTATTTGTGCAGGGATAGTTGTAGTAGTGAGCCTGGCTCTAAATCCATATCGGTACCGTCACCGCCGCTGCTGGGGTCGCTCGCAAAGCTGTTACCGGTAGATAGATTAACGCGCCACTCGTCTTGCGCTGTGGCTGTGGTCGAGGCTAGCGCGCTCAATACAGCTAAAGTCAGCAATTTCTTCATTGTTTTTATTCCGTCCCGTACAAAATTGCAGCTATTGTAGCCTCTGTTTGTACTCTTGTGTGCTGATTTTTTCTACCAGTAGCTTTAGTTGTTCTAATGCGTGCTCTTGATCTAAGTTTTTACAGTCGAGCTTATAGTCTGCCCAGCGTTCATACAGGCCTTGTCTTTCAATAAATAACTCATTGAGGCCTTGGTGCGGGGCTCTTGCTAAGCCACGTTGGCTAAAATTTGTAATGCGTTTTTTTAGTATTGCTAAAGGCAGCTCTAGATAAATAATGCTCCCTAGCTCTTTTAAATGCTGCATCGCTTCTTCACTGTAGATGGCACTGCCACCCGTTGCGATGACATTATGAGATGCCTCTAGTTTCAGTAAGTATTGCTCTTCAATATTGCGCAGTACTTGATAGCCGCTTTTATCGAGTATTTGCTGCAAAGAGCATTGCTCTTCTTTTTCTATTACTTGATCGCTATCGATAAAAGGGCGTTTAAGTGCATGGGCCAGTGCTAAGCCTAGGGTTGATTTTCCCGAGCCGGGCATACCGATTAAAATAATGTTGGTCTGCGAAGTGTTTGTCATAGTGAGTCTGTTGTTATCGCTGTGTATTTGTAGCGCATACAAGGCCCTACTTAATAAGAGCAGGTGGAAAATCAAAAAAATAACTAGCCCAGCTTGGCTTTGCATGGGGGCTTCCCCTTGGTGGGTGAGTAAGGAGAAGAGGCTTAATAGGCTAAATAGAACGGCGCTTATTAACCACAGGCTGAGTCGCAGTTTAACCGAGCTGCTGACTAAACTGCTCATTAAATAGATGATTAGGCAGGGCAGGTAATAGCTAAGAATGTCGGCAAGTTGAGCTTGCTGGAAGTCTCTTTGGTAGCTGAAGACAATGGTGAGTAAAATAGCGGCAAAGCAATAGAAACTAGCTGAAGCGCGAAGTAAGGCCCAGCTAAGTTCGGCTTCATCACCTTTTAATAATTTTAGAAAACGTCGCACAATATAAAGCCTTAGGTGCTTTTCATTAAGTAGCTCAGCGCCTTAGCATTATTAAGCGCAGTTTTTAGTAGACACTAGTATGGCTGATAAACACGTAATCTACATTCATGGTTTTTTGAGTTCGCCGCGCTCTTTTAAGGCTCAGGCAACAGAAGAGTGGTTAAGAGCTCATCGTTCAGATCTTGTTTTTCATTGCCCCCAGCTGAGTTCTTATCCCGAGAAGGCTAAGCAGCAACTAAGCACCTTATTAAACTCTTTACCCAATGCGGTGGCGATAGGTAGCTCCTTGGGTGGCTATTGGGCATCCCACTTTGTTGAGCTTGGTTTACTCAGCAAGGCCGTATTGGTGAATCCGGCTGTTTCTCCTCACACACGCTTTCAAAGCTATGTTGGGCAAGAGCTTAAGAGTTATTACAGTGATGATAGCTATTGCCTTCAGGCAAAAGATCTAGCGACCTTGGCCGAATGTGAAAGTGGGGCTCTAAAGGATGTGTCGCGCTATTGGTTGTTACAACAAAAGGGAGATGAGGTGCTGGATTGGACTATGGCCGCGCAGCGTTATCGCGCTTGTCGTTCAACGATCGAAGACGGAGGTAACCACAGTTTTGAAGCTTACGAGCGTTGGATTCCAGAAGTTATTCGTTTTTTAGTCGATTAGTGCAAGCTCAAAGACAAAAGCTGAGGGCGTATTCGGCCCTCAGTTGCCTTAGCTGGCCAACTCTGTTGCTAGGGCTGTGGCGTCTGTGGCTAGAGCCGCTGCATCGTCAACCATGGCGCTGAGCTCGGGTATACAGGAGCCACAGTTGGTACCACATTTGAGTTTAGCACCAAGCGCTTCTGCTGATGTCGCGCCTTCACTGATTGCGTCTTTAATCTGGTTTTCACCAATCTGGAAGCAAGAACAGACAATAGCGCCCGGACTTTGACTATCATCACCTGCATTACCGGCTAACAAGGTAAAGCGTTCTTCTGGTGTGATCTCTTTACCAAGGCGCGTGGTGAGCCAGTGCATATTAGGGAGTTTGCTTGGTTCTTGATCGATAAATAGAGCAATACTTAATATACCGCCTCTAAAACCCAAAAAGCGTGAGTAATTAGCCTGCTTGTCTTCCAGTGTTACCCAGTCATCAATTTGAGGGTAAAGCTGGTTTAGCCACGCTTGCCAATCATCGACTTCTTTTTCATCGGCCAAGGCGTAGTTGAAGCCCGAATTTAGTGTCATTTTGGCCCAGTAATCACAGTGGGGCTCCACTTCCAGCGTGGACAGTAAGTAACCTTGCCACAAGGCATTGTAGGCGCGGGTTTTAACGGGGCTGTGTTTAAATTCTGGTTGGCCACAAAAGGGGTCAGTAATAGCATTGACTAAGGCGTCTGCACGAGCGCTGGAGGCATAAACTTTATTCCAGTGCATAGGAACAAATGCTTCCCCTAGACGCTGATCAAGGCTGATTTTAGCACGACCTAAATAGCGACTATTTTGATTTCTCAGCTCAACCAGTTGCTCACTTTGAATACCAAAGGTTTCGGCGTCTTTAGGGTGTACTTGCACATAAGGCTCTTCTACATGGGCAAGTAGGCGTGCCGCTTTACCTGTGCGAGTCATTGTATGCCACTGGTCGCGAATACGACCGGTATTCATGATGAGTTCGCCTTTTACAGCAGGCTTTTTAGGGTAGCTGGCTTTAATGGGGATAAGCTTGGCGCGCTTATTGGGGGTAAAAAACTGACCGTCTTCAAACAGACGCTGGCTGCCTTCAGGTTTGTCGGAGCTTATGGGCCAGCGGCGAGGGCTAAAGTTTTCATAGTCCTCAAGGCTGATATCTTTTAAGCCGCTAATATCAAAGGCGCGACTCTTGTTGTTCTCAAGCCCACTTAAGGCGGCGTGCTCGCGGAAAATTTCAACGGGGTGCTGGTAGTTAAAGGCTTCTTTATAACCAAGACGCTTGGCAAAGTCGCACATGATCTGCCAGTCGTTACGGGCACTGCCTGGTGCTGGCATAAAGCCTTTTTGCAGACTGATGCAGCGCTCACTATTGGTAACGGTGCCGTGCTTTTCGCTCCAGCTAGTTGCGGGTAATAAGACGTTGGCGGTGGCTGCGGTATCGGAGTTGGCCATGCATTCACTGACGATAACCAAGTCGCACTTTTCTAAAGCGGCTTTCACTCTATTTGCTTCTGGCATCGAAACCACAGGGTTGGTGGCCATAATCCAGATCGCTTTGATCTTTCCCTCTTCTACTGCACGAAACATATCAACGGCCTTAAGGCCTTCTTGTTTGGCTATATTGGGAGCCTGCCAAAACTTTTCTACACGCTCAATGGCGTCGTCGGTGAAGCCCATATGCGCTGCAAATTGGTTAGCTAGGCCGCCAACTTCGCGCCCGCCCATGGCATTGGGCTGGCCGGTGATAGAAAATGGCGCTGCCCCGACTTTGCCTATTTTACCCGTCGCCAAGTGGCAGTTGATGATGGCATTGCCTTTATCAACCCCAGAAGAGCTTTGATTAACGCCCTGAGAAAATAGGGTGATGGCTTTGTCATTGTTGGCAAACAGTTCGTACACTTGCTCAACGGCTTCAATGCTTAGGTCACATGCCTCTGCCGCTGCAGTGATAGTGGGTACTTGCTCTTGAGCCGTCTTTAGGGTCTCATCAAAACCATCGCAGTGCTGCTGAATGTAGTCGTGATCAATTTTATTGTTGTCGGCGAGGTAGCTTAAAAGGCCATTAAAGAAAAAGGCATCACTGCCCGGGCTTAATGGCAGATGAATGTCGGCAATATCGCAACTGGCTGTACGTCTAGGATCAAGAACAACCACTTTAAAATTGCGCTCTTTTTTGGCTTTGACGATGCGCTGATAAATAATTGGGTGGGCATAAGCCGCATTTGAGCCAACTAAGATAAGTAGATCGCTTTGCTCAAGATCTTCATAGCTCGCCGGTACGGCATCGCTGCCAAAGGCACGTTTATGGGCGACAACAGCACTGGCCATACAGAGGCGGCTATTGGTATCAATATTCGAGGTGCCAACAAAGCCTTTCATGAGCTTATTGGCAACGTAATAATCTTCAGTCAGTAGCTGCCCACTCAGGTAAAACGCGACGGAATCGGGACCGTGTTCTTTGACGATGTCTTGCCATCGCCCGGCAACATAATCGAGAGCGCTGTCCCAGTCGGTTTCTTGACCGTTGATTTGAGGTCGTAATAAGCGGTTTGTGCTGTCTAGGGTTTCGTGCAACGACGAGCCCTTTACACAGAGACGCCCTTGGTTCGCAGGGTGTTGTTTAATCCCTTTTACGCCTGTTACTTGGCCGGCCTCAACTGTGGCTTCTACTCCGCAGCCTACACCGCAGTAGGGGCAGGTTGTAAGATGGTTTTTGCTGCTTGCAATGACTGAACTCATACTACTGTTTGTTTCCAACATTTAGGCGGCACTGCTTTCGCAGAACTCTTGGCCAAAAATAAGGTTTGGCAGCATGGCACTGACATCGGTGCCGTCCTGCATTAAATCGAAATAGTAGGCGCCGGAGCGTACATCACCAAAAAGAACGATGCCTACGATGCGGTCTTGCTCGATGATCAACTTTCGGTAAATGCGGCTTTGTTTGTCTTCGACGATAATGCTGCGTTGCTGCTCTGTTTCAAGTACTTGGCCTGCTGAGAATACTTGCACGCCACTCACTTTTAATTTGGTGGCAGTCGCTTGGTTCTCAAAAGGTAGGTTTTCACTATTTACTAAGCGTGCGGCTAAGGTTTCCGCTTGGCGCCAGAGAGGATCAACAAGACCAAAACATTGGCCCTTGTGTTCAATACACTCACCAATGGCACTAATGTGCGCGGCGCTGGTTTGCATAAAGTCATCTACTTCTATGGCTCGCTTTCCGTCTAGGCCGTGCTCTAGGCCTAGTTCAGCATTGGGTGTAATGCCGGTTGCGATTACCGCCAGTTCAGCATCCAGCGTGTCACCACTCTTTAGGGTGGCGCTTTTAACGGCAGAGTCTCCGTTAAAGCTGACAATCTCGTCGTTAAGGCGAAAGCTAATGCCCATGCTTTGCATCACGTCTTTGAGCATGTTTGCCGAACGTTCGTCTAGTTGGCGATTTAGAAGCCAGCCACTGCGATGGACTAGGGTGACTTTAATGCCAAATTTAGCAAGGCCATAAGCCGCTTCTAGACCAAGTAAACCGCCACCAACAACAATAGCGTTTTTGGCGTGCTCAGCTTCTGCAATCTGCATCATTGCCTGAGTGTCGGCAATGGTTCGAAATAGGAATACATGGGCTAAGTCGAGGTTTTTTGCAGGAATGCGTGCAGCCCGGGAGCCGGTAGCCAAGACAAGTTCGTCGTAGCTGATTTGTTGATCGCAAGCCGTGCTGACGGTTTTTTTATCTCGGTCAATACTGACGACGGGGCTGCCAGAGATAAAGTGAATACCTTGTTGCTCATACCAATCGTGGTCTTTTTGCACAATGGCTTTAACTGTCGTGTCGTTGGCGAGAACGGAGCTCAACATAATACGGTTATAACTGCCGTGAGGTTCGGCACCGATAACGGTCACACGGTATTGCTGGCCGTCACGCTTAAGTAATTCATCAAGGAAGCGACCGGCAACCATGCCGTTACCGACGATTACAAGAGAAGGAAGAGTAGTAGAGCTTGTTGTCATATCACTGGCAGGCTTATGCTGCTGAAATCTATCGTTAGCGGTAGAAGGTCTTACCCTTTCACTGGGGCAAGTGCTTGCACAAGACTGGCAGGAATTATACCAACTTTTAAGTTCTGTTTAAAAAGTGTTCGCTTGCGTGAGCTTGATACTGTATTTTGCGTTGTTCTGGGGCGTTATGTCGATGTTTTTTTAGTATTGGCAAGGCTCTTTATTGATCTTGTTCGCCTGTTGGGATCCTTATATTAGTCGGGTGACCCATATTGGTGCGTCTAAGGCTCTGCATTGATGCGTTTTGCTTGCTTTACTTACGGCTAGCCGCCGTTATGCTATGCGCTTCGTAATTAATAACTACAAGTAGATCATTCAGCACCATGGCGAATTACTCAGCGGAAGATATTGAAGTTCTATCTGGCTTGGACCCTGTGCGCAAGCGCCCCGGTATGTATACCGACACCAGCCGCCCCAACCACCTTGCCCAAGAAGTTATCGACAACAGTGTGGACGAGGCTCTCGCTGGCCACGCCAATAAAATCGATGTGGTGGTGTATAAAGATGGCTCTATCAGTGTGGCGGATAATGGCCGTGGTATGCCGGTGGACATTCACCCTGAAAAGGGAATCCCCGGTGTTGAAGTCATTCTTTCTACTTTGCATGCCGGTGGTAAGTTTAGTAACAAGAATTATCAGTTCAGTGGCGGCCTACATGGTGTGGGTATCTCGGTTGTTAATGCTTTGTCGAAGGTGCTTGAGGTAACGATTCGCCGTGATGCGCAGGTGCACCGCATTGGCTTCCAAGATGGCAATAAGGCCAGTGACCTAGAAGTGATTGATACTTGTGGTAAGCGCAACACCGGTACGACGGTGCGCTTTTTACCAGATGCGAGTTACTTTGATAGCGCTAAGTTTTCGCTTTCTCGGCTTAAGCATTTATTGCGTGCCAAGGCGGTATTGTGCCCAGGTTTAACCGTGAACCTGCATGATGAAGCCAGTGGTGATAAAGACAGTTGGTATTACGAAGATGGTCTAAAAGATTATCTAGTGGCTGCCACTCAGGGTTGGGAAAACCTACCTAGCGAGCCTTTTATTGGCAGCTTTAGTGGTAATACTGAGGCCGCAGACTGGGCTGTGCAGTGGTTGCCTGAAGGTGGTGAAGTGACTCAGGAGAGTTATGTAAACCTGATTCCTACGGCACAAGGTGGTACCCATGTGAATGGTTTGCGCAGTGGTTTGATGGATGCCATGCGTGAATACTGCGAAATTCGTAATTTAATTCCTCGTGGCATTAAGTTGGCTCCTGATGATATTTGGAATAACTGCTGCTATGTCTTGAGCTCTAAAATGGCGGATCCCCAATTTAGTGGCCAGACCAAAGAGCGGCTCAGTTCTCGTGAAGCGGCTGCGTTTGTAAGTGGTGTCGCTAAAGATGCTTTTAGCTTATGGCTCAATCAGCATACGGATGAAGGGGACCAGCTCGCAGAATTCTGTATTAGCAACGCCCAAAAGCGTGTGCGCTCAAGTAAAAAAGTAGCTCGTAAAAAAGTAACTCAGGGCCCTGCTTTGCCTGGTAAGTTGGCAGACTGTTCTTCGGCTGAGCCTGAGCGTGGTGAAATCTTTTTAGTGGAAGGTGATTCTGCTGGTGGTTCTGCTAAACAAGCTCGCGATAGAGAATTTCAGGCCATCATGCCTTTGCGCGGTAAAATTCTAAATACCTGGGAAGTCGATAGCGCTGAGGTGTTGGCCTCTAAAGAAGTGCACGACATTAGTGTTGCTTTGGGCATAGACCCTGGTGTCGATAACCTAGAAAAGCTGCGTTATCACAAGGTCTGTATTCTTGCCGATGCGGATTCTGATGGTTTGCACATTGCCACTTTGATTTGTGCTTTATTTGTTCGTCATTTCCCTTCTTTGGTTAAGGCAGGCCATGTGTTTGTCGCCATGCCTCCTTTGTTCCGCATCGACATAGGTAATGATGTTTATTACGCCTTAGATGAAGCTGAAAAGAATGGCGTCTTAGATCGTATTCAGGCTGAAAAGAAAAAGGGTAAGGTTAATGTGCAGCGCTTTAAAGGTCTGGGTGAGATGAACCCATTGCAGTTACGTGAAACAACCATGGCTCCTGATACTCGTCGTTTGGTGCAGTTGGTGATGGAACCCGGTGATGATACGCATCAGGTGATGGATATGCTGCTGGCTAAAAAACGCAGTGCGGATCGTAAGGCTTGGTTGGAAGATAAGGGCGATCTAGCTGAAGTGGGCTAGATCTACCGTTATTTTAATAACACCTACAAAGCTAGCTTAGGGAACTGCGATACCAAGCTGGCTTAAGGTTTTTGCTGTCCACATAAGTGGTATGCCAATAATGGATGTGTAATCCTCACAGTTAATCGATTCAAACAAGCTAATACCGGCGGCTTCGAGTCGGTAGGAGCCACAGCAATAAAGTGGTTCATCTATCTCTATATATCTTTGAATTTGCTCATCGCTTAATGGTCGCATTGTCATGCGGGCAATGCAGGTGTGCGTGTGCATCTGCTCGCCTAGTACGATGGCTAGTGAGGTGATGAGCTGGTGTTCATTACCTGCTAATGCTCTTAACTGTGTAAAGGCTTTGTCTTTTGTTAGTGGTTTATTGAGTACTTGGTCTTTGAAGCTGGCGACCTGATCGCCACCAATGACAATGGCTTGTTGATGTTCTTTGGCAATGGCCTGGGCTTTAGCAAGAGCTAGTTTTTCGGCCACTTGTATGTGTTCAAGCCCTTGCGTTTTAAAGCTGTCTTCATCTACTTCGGGAGCCATGCTTGTGAAGGCGATATTGAGCCTTTGCAGTTGCTGCTTGCGATAAACAGAGCTGCTAGCAAGGATGATCTTTTTCATAAGCAAGTGGGCTTCCGAGGGCGATTAAAGATGGGCTAAGTTATTAATGGCTAGCTTTGTGGCTTGCAAACAAGGCTTTTGTTGCTGTGTGAACTGGTCAGTTCTTTAGCGTCAATGATAATCATATAAGGTTTTTTTTACAGGCCTTGTTGGCGAATTTAGCTCTTAAAGCAGGGCCTTGAAAGACTTTATGTCATTTACCTGCATGTTCGTTAGCCTTTTCTGAATTCCTAAGAATAGCTACTTGTACTTGGCTCAGCCATAAAGAGGGTTTACCCGCGTAGTGCACAATTAAGGTGCCGGTAAAGCGCTAAGTGAGCTAAAGAGTATGCAATGAGGTAAAACGGGCGTTTTTTATCAGGCATGTATTCGACATTATGCTGAGTCTCCTTGAATAATAACCCTGCGCTTATCGTGATCTAGCTCGAGATAAAAGCAGTTTCGACGGCCGGTATGGCAAGCGGAACCGTTTTGATCAACTTGGCAGAGTATGGCATCACCATCACAGTCAAAAGCCATGCTGACTAGGTATTGTGTATGGCCGCTAGTTTCGCCTTTAGTCCATAATTCTTGTCGGCTGCGAGACCAATAGCATAGATAGCGTGAGGATAGCGTTTTCTCTAAGGATTCTTTAGTCATCCAAGCAAACATTAATACCTCTTTTGTGATGGCATCTTGGGTGATTACTGGGATTAAACCTTGTTCATTAAAAGCTAGTTGTTCAACTATTTTGTCTAAATCAAAGCTTGTGTCGTGCTCTTTATTTTCAATTTTTATAAAAAAGTCGCGTTTCATTAGAGGGGCTGCTTATCGTGTTTAAATCGCTTTTAATGATGCGTCGATTATTATTTAAGTGGAATAATAGGGCTTGATGGTGTCAGTGTGGTGGAGCCTTGGTTGCTCTCGGTAATCCACATGACATTTATTTTTTCAATGCCGGGGAATTTTTTAAACAGCTCTACAGCAAGTTGTTTTAAATGCTGGGGCTTTTTACAGTTGAGCTGATAGTGCGCCACAATTTCGCTGTGATTTTTATTGGCCGCATTATGATGTTCGTGTTCTTCGTATTCCTCACTAATCAGGCTTGAAGTATCAATAGATGAATGTTGTTGTATGCAAAGTGCGCTACCAAATGAAAATAATGAATCGCCTTGTTCTAAAATCTGTTTGGTTTTTTTGACGCTTTCTTTTTCTTTCTGGGTATGGGCTTTATGTTCGAAGCCAACTAGATTAGCTGATGGGCTTTCAAATTCGATTTCTAGGTGCTCGTTTTCAAGTGCAATAGTTAGTACGGCTAGGCCATGAGTATGGCTGTGCTGAGCTTGGGCTGTCATAAAGGGAGCCATTAGCAGCAATACCAATGTGCAGCGGGCATGTTTGTTTTTAAGCATATCTATTCCACCGTGATACTGAATGTCGATTTTTGTTTTTTCAATTGATGGTATGTTGGTACTAGCCCCATTAGGGGCTTGCCTATACTCTACCGCAGCATTTTTTGAATTTCTGAGTGCTACCACAGGGGCAGGGGGCATTACGTCCAATTTTGGGGTTGGTGCGAGTGAAAGGAGGAGCTGAAGGGGGGCAGCAGCTTGTATTACTGCAGCAGCTGTCATCGTTTGTATTGCCATCTTGCTGCAATGTGTGTTGGTCTTCGTTCATAATTTACTCCGGCATTTGTGATGAGTGGTGTTCGATAATTTTGTATTCGCGCCCATTCCATCGGTACACAAAGCTATAACGTGCTTGTACGCTGCTTCCGTCTTTAAAGTTGAAGTTGTAAACACCAGAATTGATAGCAATATCAGAAAATATTCTTACATTGGCTTCTAGTATTTTTCCAAAGGGCTCTCGCTCTAAAAATGTAACAAAGTAGTCTTCTATTTCTTCGTGATTATGCCTTACCTGATTTGAGATAGTGGGTAATAGGACTGCGTCACGTTCATAGAGCTCGACCACTTTTTTGGGTTTTTGTGTTTGTAGGGCGCTGTTCCACGCATCAAAAAGCGCAATAATATCTTCTTTGCTTGCCATAGGCTGCTCCTTGTTAGTTAGTGGTATTGAGGGTTTTGGTCGCTGACTGAATCAGTATTTACTTGCAACACGATAGGCATTTAGTGACGGTAATGCTGCACTAATAAGAGCAACGGAACTGATGGCTAATAATAAATACAGGTTGTTGATAGAAATAATATTATTGCTGATGCTCAGGCCTAGTTGCGCGGTGATACTACCTTGGCCAATGCTTAGGCCAAGGCTTAACAAGCCGGCACCGATGATGATGCTAACGGCGCATATCAATAATGCTTCTAGTTCTATTAATAGAAAAATAAAGCTTGGCGCTGCACCCATGATTCTCAATAAATAAATCTCTTGTTTTCTATCTCGGATTGATGCCATTAGCATGGCGCTTAAACCAAGTGCGGCGGCAATAAAAACGAGGGCAGAGATCAAGCGCAAGCTGCCTTCAAGTAGGCTCATTACTTGCCATAATTGCATAAGAGTGGCACCAGGTAATATTGCGCTTAAGGCTTCTTTGTTGTATTCGTTAATAGCTCGCTGAGTCTTAAAAACGGCTAAGCGGGATTTGAGCCCTAACATAAATGCCGTGATGCTTTGCGCTTGCAGTTCTGTTTTTGTATTTTGTTGTGTTGTTGGTGCTTGTTGCCAGTTTGCGTGAATTGTTTCAATTCCTTCAAGGCTTGTATAGAGGCTTTGATCTACAGGGGTGCCGGTTGCCTTTAGAATACCAACAACGGTAAAGGGGCTGTTTTCATGAAGGCTAAAACTGGTCTTTGCCATGCCGTGTGCCAAAACGAGTTTGGAGCCAATTTTGTAATTGAGTTGCTGCGCTAGTTGCGAGCCAATCACCACATCGTAAAGTTCACTAAAGGCTTGGCCTTGTTCAAAATCTAAAGTGTGCTTGTTGCCATAGCTAAAGTGTTTGAAAAAGTCTGAGCTCGTGCCAATGACTCGATAACCTTTGTGTGAATCCCCTAAGGCGATAGGGATGGACCAAGCAACTTGCTTGAATTCGCTTATTTCTTTGTATGTTGCCCAGCTTATATTGTTTGTAGGTGCGCCAATATGAAAAACGGAATACAGAAGTAGATTTAGCTGGCCGGTTCTGGCTCCGACGATAAGGTCAACGCCAGAAACGGTGTTAGAGAAACTCTCTTTGCTTTGCTGGCGTATATGCTCAACAGCTAATAACACAAAGATACTGACGCTCATGGCTGATATAGTAAGTAAAACCGAGGCTTTTCTGTTGAGTAAGCTTTTGACTGCAAGTTTGAAAAACATCAGGCTTCGGCCTCAATGCTATTTATTTGGCTCATGGCGTCTATGCGCTGAAAGTGATGAGAGAGGCTTATATCGTGGCTGACAAACAATAAGCTCGCTTGCTGCTCCTTGCTTAACGCCATTAATAGCTGCATAAATTTATCGCGATTTGCGTGGTCGATAGCGCTGCTGGCTTCATCGGCGATAAGTAGTTTGGGTTTGTTGATTAGGGCTCTGGCAATCGCTACACGCTGTTGCTGACCTATGCTTAGTTGGCTGCATGGTTTGTAGTGGTCGTTATTTTTTATATTGAGCTCGTTTAGTAGTGTGGTAATTGCACTTCTATCGGCGTTTTTTTCTTTTGAGAAAAAGGTGCCTAGCTGAATGTTTTCCACTGCATTTAAATAGGGGACTAAGTTAAATTGCTGGAATATATAGCCCATGTTTTGTGCGCGAAACCGGTCGCGCTGTCGGCTATTTAGTTGATTAAGCTGCTGATTGAGTACGCTTACGTGGCCTTCAGATGTTTTTAAAATTCCACCTAAAATATTTAATAAGGTCGACTTTCCACTGCCAGAAGGCCCGTGAATAAAAACTTGCTCTTGAGCGGTAACCTGCCAGTGATTGATATTAAGAATGGCTTTGTTGGGGCTGTCGGCGTAAGCAAAACGTAGCGCTTTTACTTCTATACTCATGGGCCTGTGTGCAGGTGCGTTGAACTCAGTTGGTGATACAGGGTATCATTTGCTGTTCTGACGCTCAATCGCCTCGTTGTTGTGGTCCTTTATGTTGCTGAAAATATTGCAAAAATATCTCTATATAAGTTTGTCTTTTTGTTTGCTTTTTAGCGCCTGTGATAGGGCTGGCCCTGCTAAAGGTTCTGAAGGGCATGAGGTAGAGTCTACTAAACAGCTTGCTGTAGCGGCGAAACTCGACAAGTCTGATTATCAACAGGTCGCCTGGGTGGATTTAATGCCTGAGGATGACTTGGAGGCACTATTAAACCCGCCTGATTATATTAATTACATTGAGGAGGGTTCGGGAGATGATCAGCTTATTGATGAACCTCAGGGAAGCTTAATTGATACTGCTGAAGATAGGTATCAGCAAGCCTTGGCCTCGACACGAGTTATTGCAGAGATGGATGGCCGAGCTATTCGAATACCGGGATATATTGTGCCGCTTGAGTTTAACGATGAGCAGGCGATTACCCAGTTTTTCTTGGTACCATATTTTGGTGCTTGCATTCATTCGCCGCCACCGCCACCCAATCAAATGCTTTATGTTGAGCACAGTGAGGGCTTGGCTTTGGACGAGCTTTACGACCCCTTTTGGATATCTGGTGTTGTAAAAACCTCGTTAAAAGAAAGTGATTTGGGTGCAGCGGCTTATTCGATGCGATTGGATTATATCGATAGCTACCGTGATTAGCTTCAGGCCTTGTATTAAGCTTGGCTGAGGCAGTCTTGTAATTGTTTCTGCCACTGTTCGTTTTCTTGTTCTGCAATAATCTCGATACGGCTCTCAAGGCAGTCATCTAGCTCTAGTTCAGTTAATGCATCGCTACTGAGGTTGTAGGCAAAGACTCCTTGTTCTGTGATAAATACAGCCTTCATGCGTTCGACTTTTAAGCCGCTCAAAAAAGTAAAAAGTGCGTTGTAGTTAAAAACGTGTTCCGGTGAGATACGCCAGCCTGTACTGACAAAACCTTCGCCTTGGTTACAGGCTTTTAAGAAGCCACTTTCGGGCATAGCTAAGTCGGCTGCCAGTATTTTGTTACTATCGTGATGGTGGTGATGGTTTTGGGCTTTAGCTGCGGTTGGGCCTTCCAATAAACTTGGGTCTAAGGCGCCGTACTTGCTGCTCGTTACTTGAGCTTGGCTGCGCCCGTACTGCTTAGCGTAGTTGCGTAGCTGCTCTAGCTCATCGGCTTTGTATAGGTCTTGTTTATTTGCAACAAGTGTGTCGGCAATGGCAATTTGCTGGCGAAACGTATCGTGCTCGGTATAGCGCTTATCGCTTAGCTTGCGTGCATCAACTAAGCAGATGATTTTTTGCAGTGATAGTGCGTCGTTGTAGTAGGTTCCCGATAGCACTTCTAATACTTCTTTGGGGTGGCCGAGCCCTGTTGGTTCTATTAGTAAGCGATCGGGTCTGGCTTTACTCAAAAGTTGGTTGAGGGCAATTTGCATCGGAAGGCCCGCTGCACAGCACATACAACCACCGGGCACTTCACGTATATAAACCCCCTCGTTTCTTGAGTGCTGGCCTTCAAGTAAACTGCCATCAATGCCAATTTCCCCAAACTCGTTGACGAGTACAGCCCAGCGCTCGTTATTGGCCTTGTGTTTAAGCAGATGCAAGATGGCAGAACTTTTGCCGACGCCGAGAAAGCCGGTAATGATGTTTGTGGCTACGCCTGAGATCTTTAGCTGTTCCGAATTTGTCATATAAAGTGCTTATCACGGCTTGTTTGATTGTGCAGGATTGTACTTGTTGCTTAGCGAGCTGCGAAATCATAATGGCTTGAAAGCGCTTTGTTATTTAGCTCTTCTGTTCGCCACAGTTACTGTGCTCGTCGCAATTTTTATGCTGGTGACATAGGCGGTAGTTATAAAAGTGGCCGATAGCTATGAGTGCAGAGCCCAGTGCTGTGAAAATTTTCTCACCGCTTTCTCCAAAGAGGCGCTCACCGAGCGTTAATGCAAGCACTAATAAGCTCAAGCCGACTACGCCTATGGCAAGTAAGCGATAGCGTTTGTGTTTTTTGCAGCCCAGGCTTAGGGCGTAGAGGCTAGTTGGTATAACAGCAGCCACCATCCAGACATGGAAGGCTTCGTTGTTAAGTTGCAAGGCTGCTAGGCTGGGTAGCAATACTAATATTAGCGGCATCGCTAAGCAGTGAAGTGTGCATACAAGGCTTAGGCTAATGGCGAGTCTGTCGCCGATTAGTTGGGTATTTTTCATAAGCTGGATTCTTCTGCTAATTTGGCATCTGTTAAGCAGTCTTGGCAGATGCAGTTAATTTCTAGTTGTTCATTACTTAACTCAAAACCCGAACTTTCAACACTGTGTTTAAGCTCCATGCTTATTCTGCTGCTGGAGTTGAGTTCTTTTACTTTCTGGCACTGTTCACATATTAAGAACTGAGCCTGCTTGTGTTCGTGGTCACAGCCGATGTGTTCGCAGATCACGTATTTGTTGGCTAGCTGCAAGCGGTGAGCAAGTTTTCTACTATCTAAAAAGTCTAATATCCTATAAATCGACATAGTAGGAATGCTTTCTTTAAACTGTTGTTTGTACAAAGCAGTAATATCGTAAGCTGAGAGCGCCTTACCTGCTCGAAGTAAAACAGCCAGAACGTTTTGTCGTTTTTCCGTCAGGCGTACGTTTTGCTTTAAGCATTGAGCTTCGGCATGCCTAATTGCGTCCTTGATATCACCGTCTGTTTGCTGCTTATCCATATGTCTCCGCTATCCTTGCTGAGCCGTTGGTATGTATTTCAGGTTCGTATAGCTTCGTTTGCTCTATGGTTTAGATATGTTACAACATATCATTTTTATGGGAAAGCGTAAATTTAGATTTAGTCCTGCTTTAAATGCCTCGCTCGCGTTAATGTTGCCTTGCTTGTTTATTCTTTCTTTTAAAGCGTGACTTATATCCCTCACTTTTTTAGAACAGCGGTCTATCCTTTAAGGGTATGCCTTTATGCTTTAATTTTCTGAGCTAAGTTTAGGTAAAAGTGCTTTAGAATTATTGGCTTGGACGGAGTATCTAAGCTATTATCGAGCACAATTAAGAACGCGGCGATCTTAAGTTTGGCCGCCATTGAGAGAAAACTCATGAAATTGACCCGTATTTTTTCTGCTATTCCGTCGCTAATGGCTGTTGCTGTGTTGAGCGCTTGTGGTGGTGCACCTGATTATGACAGTGGTGACGTCAATAGTGATGTGCTAATCACTATTAATGATGTACCCACTTATATTTCTCTTTCGATACAGCCTGACGTTGAAGGTACACAAGACTTTGATGGTACTGAAGTTGATATCAACGTATATGTTACTAACTTGGTTGGGCAGCGCGCTAAACCAGGGTATTTGGCCAATTTCACTGCTCAAGGTGGTGCACTTGAAGAGAGTTGTTTAATTGATGAGGCTTCAGGATGTACAGTGAAGTGGACAAGTGTGGTGAACTCTTACCCTAATGGCTCGAGTCAAGAAACAATTGGTTTGTTGGTTATGGTTCCGGGCGCTGCTGAGCCATTTATGGATTTAAATGCTAATGAGCTTTACGACGCAGGCGAGCCACTATTAGCTGATTATCCGGAGCCTTTCCGTGATGATAACGGTAGCGGGACTTGGGAATTAGGCGAATTCTTCCATGATACTAACAAGAACGGTACTTGGGACACTGCTAACGGTGAGTGGGATGGCCCTTGTAATTTCACTAGTATTGTATGTGATACCCCAGATGGCATTGTGCTCTTTAGTACTTGGCCGATGCCGTTATTACCTACAGAAACAGAGTCTGGCACGTAAACTTCGTGTAATTTGAACCTTAAAAACCCGCAGCTGCGGGTTTTTTTATGTCTACATTTTGGAGGGCGTTGCGGCCTCTTGGAAGGTATAGACTGGCCGATTTTAACTAGCGTGCCTATGCTTAATAGAAGCAATCAGTGCTCGCTTTTATGAATTTGAAAACCCTGCTATTTCTCAGTTTTTTTGCGGTTTCATCATCTTACGCTCAAGACTGTGACATCAACGTTTCTCATCAGAAACTAGAGTCTCAAAAGGATTTCTTAATCTTTTCTTTGCTGCGCCTTTCGCTTTCTAAAGTCGTTAAGCAGGTGTGCTATCACGAGTTGGTAGAGCCGCTTACCGATAGCCGTAAAACACAAGATGTTTCCTCTGGTTTGCTTAGTTTGAAATGGGCGAGCGCTGGGCCGGTGGTTGAAGAGCAGCTACAGGCTATACGAATCCCTATATTTAAAGGTTTATTGGGTTATCGTCTGCTGGTTGTTAGGGCGGGAGACAGCATACGCTTTGCAACGGTCAATAATGTTGAAGGTTTACGCCAGTTTAGAGCTGGAGTCGGAGAGCGCTGGGGGGATAGACCTGTATTGGAAGCTTCTGAGTTACCGCTTATTTTGAGTACGCGTGGGCGCTATTTATGGAATATGTTGATTCGGGGGCGTTTTGACTACCTGCCTTTGGGTTTGCATGAGCCTTGGCAAGATATTCCTCGCTTTGGTAAGCAACTAGAGGTTGAACCAAGCTTGATATTGGTTTACCCCATGGCTTTGTACTTTTATGTAAGTAAAGATAATGAAGAACTCCACGCCTTGCTAAATCAAGGTATGGAGTTGGCAATTAAGGATGGTTCTTACGATCAGCTGCTTTACCGGTCTGCGATTATGCGAGAGGCGGCAGCTAAAGCCAGGGTGGGTAAGCGGCGCCTGATTCGTTTGCACAACCCTTATTTACCTGTCGATACTCCTCTTGGGCGCAGCGAGTTTTGGCTTGACCCAGCTTCATTTGAATCCGCTGTTACTGAGGCTAATGCTGTTATAGCCCCTCCTAGTTAGCCCTAAGTGCTTTTGGTTACGCTGCCACAAATTTGAGCCCCACCGCGTACATCGACTCTTTTCCAGTGTAATAAAGAGAAATAGCGCAGATTACCTGGTGCATGTGAAATGATGCTTGAAATAATAATTATCCATAAAACAATCGATGCTTGCTCTGGGTTGTAGTAGAGGGTGGTAAGTAAGACCATTTTGATAAAAATGGTCACACCACGGACTTGTATTAATGTCATAGCATTGCAATAGATATCTAATAAGAAGTAGCTCAAACCGCTTAATAGAGTAAGGTGGAGAAAACCTAGCCATAATTTAGGCTCAACCCCTAAAAGTACACCACCGGAAAAGCCGGTAATACCGATAAGGTGGGCGGTTCTTAAGCTGATTTGTAGCCAGCGTTTACCAAAGAAGTTTCTTGGCTGTGAAGGGAAGATTAGATGGCTTAAGTTTTTCATGGTGGCAGTGATACTTTGTTTTTTGCCTGCATCCTGAGCTAAGTCTAGCCACCTAAGTTTGATATGACTCAAGCTTAGGTGGGGGCGTTGAGCTTGACCGTATTATTCTACTTCTGTCTTTGAGCTAATGGGCCCAAAGACGCTTAATCGGAGTTGTTCAAGCTCTTGGGTGGTTTTATCAATATCTAAGTGCTGCATAAAATCGACAAAGATCTTAGGCGTTTTGCTGGCAAAGCGAATATCACTATCGCGGTCTAAGAATTGAACCCCGCCCGGCGAGTTGTAAACGACCTTAGAGACCTTTTTATTTAATGGAGATAGTTTTCCCGCAGCATTTTTATGGGCAGGTACACGAACAAGAGAATTGCTAAAGCCTTGCTGAAAGCGTACGGAGGTCATAAATAACAATAGTTTTTCTAGCTCAGGACTCCACTCTACATAAGTTGGAATCATAAACACATTAGTGGGGTGTACGGTATATTGGGGGATGCCTGGTGTTATCTCTGGGAATGGGGCGACATCAATGACGACGTTTTCTGGTAAGCGGACAAACTGGGGTTGTCCTTCTGTAAGAGAAAAACCGGTTTTTCCCAGAACAATCTTGGGGAAGGCTTCCCATATATTGAGGTGGGGGTGGTTGCTATTGAAACAATCTGCGTCAATAAGTTGTTTCCAGTGTTCAAGTGCTAAGTGAACACGTGGATCTTGATAGCTAATTTGCCCCTCTAATAATTGTTTATAAAACTCGAGGCCGTTGATACGCATGTTGAGATAATCAAACCAAACATGGGTCGCCCATTGAGTTTTACTACCAAAGCCTATCGGAGTTATGTTTTTTGCTCTGAGCGTTTTACACATGCTCAGCATATCCTGCCAGTTTTTAGGGGGTTGCAGGCCCCACTCTTTGAGTTGGCCTTGGTTATAATATAAAGACCAAAGCAAGGTGGTAGCAGGAATAGCATGAACGTGGCCATTGAAGCTAACGGCTTGTTCGCTGGCTTTATTGATAACCTTGCTAAGTTGGTTCCTATCCCAAAACTCCTGTAAATCAAGAATCTTTCCCTGTTCGGCAAACTGAGCAATGCGTTTGCCGCCATACCAGTACACAACATCGGGCCCGTGGCCGGTTCGTAGCCAGCTTTCTACTTTATCCTCATAGGGCTGAATACCTCGGTGTATGGCTAGGCTCAGTTTAATATCTGGGTTCTGCTCATTAAATTCAGCATATAGAGATTCAATCATATGGCGGTGTTTACCACCATCAATGTAGACCGCAACATGAAGGCGCTTAGGGGCTGCTGCGTCTGGTGCTTGGGCTGAGCTAAACACGCTATAGAGAGCCGTGATGATAAAAACTAAGAACGCTCTATAGGCAAAAATAGGGGGGAAGTGCATAGGGGGATGCTTAAACCTGAGTAGTGTTATGAGGTTAATTTTCTTGAAGGCCGTGAGTCTATAGTTAGTATAGGCGTATATTACGGTTCTATTCTTGCTTATTATTTCACTTCTTCTGTTGGCTATCACTAATGATGGTGCTAAATGATGGGTTCCAAGTGCTGACTTGGTCTCTGCCATTCTTTTTTGAGGCATAAAGAGCTTCATCGGCCATTTGTACCAGTTCATCAGCTGATTTTGCCCCTTGGTGAATGGATGATATGCCAAGGCTGGCTGTGACACTAACACCACTGGTGACCTGAGCTGCAATTTTTATTCTACAGCGTTCAGCAATGGTTTGTGCATTAGAAAGTGAAGAACCAAATAAAATAATACAAAACTCTTCTCCGCCAAAGCGTGAAACCATATCATTGTCACGAACAACACTTGTTAAACAGTCGGCGGTCATCTTAATAACTTCATCACCGACTCCGTGGCCATAGGTGTCATTTACCTTTTTGAAAAAGTCGATGTCGGCCATAATGCAGCTGATTTTGTTAGGTGTTTCTGGTGGAAAATCAAACTCGCCTTCTAGGCGGTCATACAGTGCTCGCCTGTTAAAGCAGTTGGTAAGTGGATCTCTTGTTGCAAGAAAGGACAATTTTTTATTTTTAATTTCGATTGCAACTTGTGTCTCTGACAGTTTTTGAATAACGGTTTCGAGTGCTTTCTGCTTTTCTTCTAACTCACTAATGTCATCAAAAACGGCAATGCTTCCTTGGCAGTTACCGCTGCCATCTAAAATAGGGGCGGCATTAACGCGGTAACTCGTGTGCTCTCCAGTGTCTGTATCATGGGTAAGCTTTATTCCTACCTGTTTGTTGCCGCTTTCTAGTGCCGCTATCCATGGGAAGTGTGTTGCATCTTGGTGGGGGGCTACTTTCCAGCCAAGCTGGCTAGCCTTACGGCCTATTAGTGACTTTTCTGAAGTGTTGAGGTGCTCTATCAAAGAACTATTGGCAAGCACTACTTGTTCACGTTTATCCAGTATTAATACGCCCTCAGTAAGTATATTTAAGGCGTTGCGAACTCTTTCTGGAACAACTGCGCTTGGATCTAAATGTTTAAGTGCTCGTTTAATATAAAACCAAAAACCTATAAAACCACTCACACTGATGAATATGATAAGAAGAATAAATGAAGGTATACCTAAGATATGATGTTTTTGTAAGGGTATTTCTGAGAACGCAGCTTCTAGCTCCGCAGTTTTTCGGCCTTTGAGTACAATTGGAATACTAATGGCCTCGGCTGTTGCACGTCCATCTTTCCTGGTCCAATAAGTATTATGTTTAGCCGTGGAGTAAGCCAGCAAGCCATTGCTGCGACGCAGACCTAGGGATTTAAGTTCGGGGTGCTGCTTGACTGCGCTCTGCATGCTTGCATTGAGTAAGACTTCGTCTCCTCGTTTTAAAGCATAGTTAACATGAGAAGCGACTAGCTCCGTTAGTTGTTGGCGCATTAGTAATTGTTGCTGCTGGTTATTGGAGGTTAAGCCAAAACCATCAGCAACAATAAGTAGAGAGATAGTGAGTACCACTAAGCCCGTACTCAGCCGAGCGGCAGGGCTTAATCGAAGCATGGGCACTACTTTCCTTCTTCTTTTCTTATATGCTGATCAAACAGATAACCCACTTCTTTGGCGCTCCTATCCTCATCGAGGTTGTCTAAGTCTTGTTTTCGTTTTTTCTTTTTATTCACTTCATCAAGTATGGGCAATGGATCGACACCGCGCCACAAAGGCAGCATTGACATCAAAGTAAGCAGTAAACTACTGGCTCTTAGGGACCAAGCGATAAGGCCTGTTGTTAGTGACAGGCTTAGGCCTGCCAATACGGCTTTTTGCTGTTGTTCCTCTTCTAGATTTTCTTGCATTTGCTCTGCGGCTCTACGCAGGTCTCTATCAAAATCATCAAGTTGCCATGAATTAAAGCCCGAATCTGGAGTAATTAGCTTTGAAAACGAGCTTAATCCGGTGTTGAGTGTTTTGTCTGCTTCAGGTGAGCGTTCACTTAACCAGCGATCGTAATCTTGGGCCGTGTTCATGCTGGTGACTTGAATGCTTGCCTGTACTTGGGTATCTAAAGAGAAGCCTTGAGTGGCTGAATCTGTATTGGAGTAGTTCGTGTCAGTAGATCCACCGAGCTGAGAGAGAGGGTTATTAATTGCGTTCTCGCTACCTTGTGACACATCACCTTCATTTACGGAATCGCGATTGTCGGAGCCTGAAGTATCTTTATCACCCTGTGGGGTAGAGTCTGGTGCACCCTCATCAGGTCTAATAAGATCGCCTGTATCATCATTTTCAAACTTAGGCTGATTTGTATCGTCTTCGTCGGGTGTTGATGGCGCTGGTGGTATTGGTGGCTCAGGAATAATATTCTGATTTAAGGTTTTTGAAACAGTGTATGTTGTATCAACAAAAGCGCCACTGGCATCTTGTGCGCGAATAGTGAGAGTTGCTTCGCCTTGTTCAAAGGGGGCCGCTGTTAAAGTAAGTAAACCTGAATCGGAAACTTGGGTCTCAGTGATAAAGTCTGGGTCACTGTTACCGGTTACGCTGTAACTTAAATTTTCATCATCGACATCTGAAAAATAATTGTTCAAATTAATTTGTTGTTCTGTTTGTGTATTAGCCAGATCAGTTGAAGGGATAGCTTGGCTTATTGGTGTGTCGTTAACTGAACTTATAACGATAGTTAAACTACTCTCTATCCATAAGCCTTCAGGGTCGCTGGCTCGAATAACAATATTAGCTTCGCCAAACTGATTGATGTTATAGCTAACTTCTAGCATGCCCTCGTCAGAGATGCTTAAATTAGATATTAATTCAGGTGCGGAGTTATCTTGTACGCTAAATACGAGTTCGGATCCATTCTCTTCATCTGTAAAAAAATCATATAGGTTGATGATATCGTTATTCGCATCTTCTACATTGTGAAGAGGGGGGAAACCTATAGCGCTGGGGGTGTCATTTATCGCTAAAATATCTAATTCAAATACATCTGACGCTGTTGATCCATCATGACCGTCACTTGCTATTAATTCAATAATGAGTGTTCCAATATCACTGTTTGACGGTGTTCCGTTAAATGTTCTTGTGGTCTCATCAAATACTAGCCAGCTTGGTAATTCTTCACCGCTAAAAAGGCGAGCTGAATAACTCAGACTGTCATCACTATCTATATCAATAAAGGTGTTTTCTGGAACCTGAAAGCTAAAAACATGGTCTTCATTAACACTCTGGTCTGCAATTGGATTTATTAGTGTTGGCTCATCATTAACATTGGCAACAGTAATCGTAAAGGTATCAGTAACGGCTGCACCGTTTGAGTCGGTGGCGGTGACATCAATTGTGAGCGTGCCAACATCGGCATCATCGGGTGTGCCACTAAAAGTACCCGTACCCGGAGTAAAGGTCAGCCATGAAGGTAAAGATCCGCCGCCATTTAATTGTGCACTTAATACAAGGCTTGCATCGTCATCGACGTCATCAAACGTGTTGGCCGGAAGCACAAAGTTAAACGCAGAGCCTTGAGTCGCGTTTTGATCAACGATGGCATTGGCGACAGTTGGATCAACATTGGCAACGGTAATTGTAAAAGTGTCGGTAACGGCTGCACCGTTTGAATCGGTAGCAGTGACATCAATTGTGAGCGTGCCAACATCGGCATCATCGGGTGTGCCACTAAAGGTGCCGGTTCCCGGAGTAAAGGTCAGCCATGAAGGTAAAGATCCACCGCCATTTAATTGTGCACTTAATACAAGGCTTGCATCGTCATCGACGTCATCAAACGTGTTGGCCGGAAGCACAAAGTTAAAAGCAGAGCCTTGAGTCGCGTTTTGATCAACGATGGCATTGGCGACAGTTGGATCAACATTGGCAACGGTAATTGTAAAAGTGTCGGTAACGGCTGCACCGTTTGAATCGGTGGCGGTGACATCAATTGTGAGTGTGCCAACATCGGCATCATCGGGTGTGCCACTAAAAGTACCCGTACCCGGAGTAAAAGTCAGCCATGAAGGTAGGGAGCCGCCGCCATTTAATTGCGCACTTAATACAAGGTTTGCATCGTCATCGACATCATCAAACGTGTTGGCAGGAAGCGCAAAGTTAAAAGCAGAGCCTTGAGTTGCATTTTGATCCACGATGGCATTGGCGACAGTTGGATCAACATTGGCAACGGTAATTGTAAAAGTGTCGGTAACGGCTGCACCGTTTGAATCGGTGGCGGTGACATCAATTGTGAGCGTGCCAACATCGGCATCATCGGGTGTGCCACTAAAAGTACCCGTACCCGGAGTAAAAGTCAGCCATGAAGGTAGGGAGCCGCCGCCATTTGATTGTGCGCTAAGAATTAAATTAGCATCGTCATCGACGTCATCAAACGTGTTGGCCGGAAGCACAAAGTTAAAAGCAGAGCCTTGAGTCGCGTTTTGATCCACGATGGCATTGGCGACAGTTGGATCAACATTGGCAACAGTAATTGTGAATGTGTCAGTAACGGCTGCACCGTTTGAATCGGTAGCAGTGACATCAATTGTGAGCGTGCCAACATCGGCATCATCGGGTGTGCCACTAAAAGTACCCGTACCCGGAGTAAAGGTCAGCCACGAAGGTAAAGAACCACCACCATTTAATTGTGCACTAAGAATTAAATTAGCATCGTCATCGACGTCATCAAACGTGTTGGCCGGAAGCACGAAGTTAAAAGCAGAGCCTTGAGTCGCATTTTGATCAACGATGGCATTGGCAACGGTTGGATCAACATTGGCAACAGTAATCGTGAATGTGTCAGTAACAGAGCCACCATTTCCGTCATCGGCTGTTAACTCAATAGTTAGAACACCTACGTCGCTATCACTGGGTGTGCCGCTAAACGTGCGGCTAGCAGGTGTGAAATCTAACCATGAGGGCAAGGCGCCGCCACCTTGTAGAAGAGCGCTATAACTAAGGCTGTCTATCGGGTCTGCGTCATCAAAAACATTTGTATTAAATTGAAATGAAAACAAGCTACCTTGAGTAGCTGCCTGATTGCCAATTGTATTTTCTAGCGTTGGATCATCATTAATATTATCGATAGTGATCGTAACAGTATCGATGTCTATTTCTGGGCCTGTATCCCCCGTATTGCCCAAGTCTGATGTTGTCATGGTTAGAGTGTCTGCACCAAAATAATCATCAGTGGGGGTATAGGTGGTTGGGCTAGCTAAAGAAGCATTGATTTCCGCAACGGTACCGGTAAGGGTGACCGTTGCAGTATTGTTACCTGTGACGGTTGCAGTCTCTGTTGCTATATTAATGATGCCATGGTCGACAGAGAGTGTTACTTGAATGTCAAAGGTATAAGCGTCAACATCGGAAACGCTTAACCCGGAAATTATTAATGGGCTTTCTTCATCCGTGTTTTGTGCTGCAGGTACGGTATTTTCGGGGGCATCATTAACATAGCTAACATCAATAGTTAGGGTGTTGGGTGTTTGGTCTGTATCGCTGCCGCCTGTTTCCGTACCACCGTCATCTCTTACAGAAAAATTAAAGCTGGCGTAGCCGGTAGCATTTTCATGTTCTACGGGGCTAAATTTTAAATTCCCTGCATCAATATCGGCGTAACTAATAAAATCATTTAAGCTGACATCAACTCCGTTTAAAGTGAAGTCGCCAACCAGAGGCAGGCTGTTTATGACAATACCCGCGAAGTTATGACCATCAGCATCGCTAAAGCCAAAATTAGCTGGCGTAAATACTAAGTCTGTATCTTCGGGGGTTGAGAGAGTGTAGCTTGTACCTACAGGTGCAGTATTAGGTGGCGCCACTTCAATATTAATAACATCAGTATCTGTTAGCGCAGCACCGCCAGTATTGCCTTCATCGTCGGTGTGGATGCTGATACTTGCACTGCCTTGAAAATTTGTTGTAGGGCTAAAGGTGAGTGTGGCAATAGCGCTGTTTATGTTCGCAAGTGTTTGCGAAAAGGTCATTGTTGTATCGCTTGTACCGTCACCAACACTGAAGCTAACAAGACCGGGGGTTCCTATGCTAATAGTGCCATTGCTTGCGCTAAGAGTTACAGTAAGTGAGCCGGAGTTTGCATCGATATCTGATATTTGAATTTGATTTGCATTACCAGAGCTAAAGACAAGATCTGTATCGACGTCAGTATATTGATCTTCTGGTACCAGATTAATGGGGGCTTCATTGCCAAAGCTATCGACCACAAAGGACATGGTATTGGGTGTGCTGTCTTCTGTATTTGCGCTGCCATCATCAATAACTTGAAAGGTAAAGCTTGCATCTACTGAGCCTGCAGTAAAACGAAGCTTGCCTAAATCAACATCCATTTTGCTAATAACGTCTCCCGCTGTTACAGCTAGACCATCAAGCGTTAAGGTGCCTGTTGCAGGAAGCGTCGTGATGCGAACATCAGTATGTATATCCCAAGGGCTATCAAGTGGGTCGCTAAAACCAAAGTCGATAGCATATATGGTGTGAGCAACAGCCTCATCGACTTCAAAGCTTTTATCTTGGCCTTCTGGATCATTAGTGCCTAGGGCGCCTTGCCATCTGAGTGTGTTATCAGTGATTAGGTTTTTACTTTCAATATCGCCATGTTGAACTTCTAAGACCCAATTGGCCGAAGCAATATTACCGCTTAGGTCATTACTGGCGGCGATGTCTGCGCCACTAAGTGCGCTAAGTTGCTCGATAAAATGAATGCCCTGTTCACTTTGAGCAACATTACAGCCATAAATCAAAATATCTGCATCACTGCTGAGTTGATCACTCCATTGATTTATCTCATTACGGTAGTTGCTTAAGCTTTCGTTGTTGAGCTTGCTATTGCCTAAGATGAGCTCGCCATCTTGGCCATGGCTGAAAATATGAACTTCATCGATGCCGTAAAATCCTTGCAGCTGTTTACTTAGTTGCAGTACGCCATCTTGGTCTTGCTCAATAACAATAATTTCAGCTTGATTGTTTGAGCCACCCAGCTGATCAATAAGGCTTTGAAAATTTTCAATAGAAGAGTCGATAATGATGAGGGTGTCTACTCTTGATTCCTCTTCATTGGAATTGG
This sequence comes from Agaribacterium sp. ZY112, assembly GCF_041346925.1. Lineage (NCBI taxonomy): Bacteria > Pseudomonadati > Pseudomonadota > Gammaproteobacteria > Cellvibrionales > Cellvibrionaceae > Agaribacterium > Agaribacterium sp. ZY112. Next base: position 1,359,184 of record NZ_CP166840.1, read on the forward strand.
AGCCTGCCAAAAGATGATCGGTGTTATCGTTTAGATCATAAATGCTACTTAGATCTATTTCTTGGGATTCGGATACTAGATTGTTATGCTCGGAAAGGCGGTCATCAAATAGCGCGATATCATCCGTTGCGGAAAATAATAGTTTGGCCTCTAAAGGCTCTATTAATACTCTTTTTCGCTTGTTTTTTACGGGCATAATATTAGTTACAGCTATTCGTTTCTTAAGGCTTTTAGCTTTCTTTTGGGTAAGCATCCAATACTGCGTACCTAGGCCTTAGTAATAGAAACTGCCTGTTTCTAATAATATTCAATTTTCTTCTTTTATAACCATATGCCTTATCGCTATGGTTTCTAATTACTTAATAGGTTTAGCTCAATCCCTTCAAATTCAACCGTGCACTTTAAACCGCTAGGGAGTTTGCTGTCGGGGTTTGCTAGGTTTATCTTAATTGCAAAGGTGTTGCTCGGCGCATCTATAACCTTATCCACCGATGAAACCTCAGCGTTATATGTTTTTTGTATATTGGAAACGCTGGTTTTAATTGTGGCGCGCATTCCTTCTTTGATTTTGCCATAGAGGCTAGAGGGTGCAAAGATTTTGACGACAAGCGGGTCTAATTGAGCGATTTTAAGTAAGGGGTCAAAATCTATATGTTCACCGGGTTGTTTATAGCGATCGACGACGATGCCATCAATAGGGCTGGTGAGTGTTCTTCGGTTTAGATCGGCTAAGGCTCGTTCGTATTGCAATTCAGCCTGCTTTTTTCTGTCGTGTGCTTGCTGTTTTTCTTGCTCGGCAATGGCATTTTCAGTTTTTGCTTTGTCTAATTCTGAAAATGAAGCTACTTTTTTATCGTAAAGGTTTTGTATGCGTTTCAAGTTCCTTTGGCTAAAGGCATAAGCAAGCTCAGCTGCATCGATTTCACTAACCAATTCTGACTGAAGTTTACGCAGGCGTACTGTGGCTTGTTCAAGGTGGGCGTGCAGTGTAGCGAGTGTGTCTCCAGCGCTAATGCGGTCATTGACATCAACATGAACCTTGTTAATAACGCCTTCTACTTCGCTGCTCATCTCAATTACCATTGACGCTTCAATGCGGCAATTTAATAAGTCTGCATCTTCGTCAAAAATAGGGGATTGGGCATGACAGAGTATGCTAAATAAGATCAGTGCTGCCGTAAACGATAAGCGAGTAGTCAAATCTTATAACTCAATAGTTGGTTTTTGTGGCTTTTAATTCCAATGCTTTAGTGGAATGAAGCCGCCACTTATAAATCCCTCTGGGCATATGTAAATATAGCAAAGGCCTTAGATACTGAGGCTTTTACTCTTGGGTTTTTATTCGAAAGTTTCGAGAAGTTGTGATCGAACGAGACGACTTAACTGTTGGTAAGCACTTGCTGCCTTATGGTTAAACGTTATGTAAGCTCTGGCGCCATAATAGGCCTGTGGAATAGCCGCGTCAGTGTTTAGATCAACTATAAAAGCTGTATGTACTAACTGCTTGGCGTTTTGGTCACTGCTGTCAATCTCAAAGGCACCACCTCCTGCTGTGCTTAAAGCCGCACTGGGTAACTCTTTGGTCGGGCTTGATAGGCCTTCTTCGATCGAGGCGCTAATGAGCGTATTGGGTTGATAGGAAAAGCGCAGCTCTATTGATTCTAGTGAGTTACGTATTAAACCGACTTGATCTTGGTTTAATACAGCTTTGATTTTGGCCTTGGTTTCTTTGTTAGTGATGGTGGCGATGGTCTCTCCAGCGTTAAAATGACGACCGACTAAAGGTTGTTCATCTATACGTCGATAGATACCTTGCTCTGAACTTATAACCTGTAATTTCTCGTGTTTGTTTTTTAGTTCTTTAAGTTCGGTTTGTAGGCGCTTTAACTCGCTGCTTATGGTGCTGGCAATAGCTCTGTTCTCACTCCAGGCTGTATTTAACTTTATAGTGAACTCGACTATCTCTTCTTTGAGTGTCTCTATTTCTGTCTCTATAGTTTCGTTCTGCAGTTGTACTAATAGTTGACCTTTTTGAACACTCTGTCCGTTCTTTATTTTCTCGCTAAAGAACTGGCCATCTGCTTCTATTTTTACCATATTTTTGTCGTCAAGCCAGACGATACCCTCTGTACGAGTACTTTGTTTTAAAGGGAGGAAGAAAAAACATGCTATTAACATACTTAAGATGGCTAGGCAGGGTAAGCTCCGCTTTAATAAATAAGGCTGTTCTTTGATGGTCTCAATAGTGGCGTATATAGTTTTGAGGATTGGCCATAACAACTGGAAGGTGATAAACCATAGACCCAGTATCAGGGCAAGTTTAGGGAAGTGATTAGCTGCAATGTAAACCAAGCTTATAAGTATCGTTATACGATATATAAAAGCTAAAATAGGGTATAGGCTTATCCAGTGTGCATATTCTTTTATTTCTTTTAGGCCTTTTAAATAAAATACAGACCTGCATAGTGATTGAAGTTTACGTTTTGCTCTGCTCGCTAGATTTGGTTCGTCTAAAAGGTCACACAAAAAGTGATAGCCATCAAAGCGAATGAGCGGGTTTAGATTGAAAATTAAGGTCGCAACAGCTCCAATTAGTATTATGTTAAATAAAATGTCTTTTACGATGCCTTGGTTTACTTGGGGCCAGAGTAGAATAGCTAGGCTGGCAATAAAAAGTTCAACAGCGATACCTGCCATTGAGACAATAAGGCGTTGTGATTTTTTATCGAATCCAGTGGCTGATGAAGCATCAATGTAGGGCAGAGGAGTTCCTAGTATAAATACAATGCCAAAAGTAGGTGTTTGTCCACCCCATGCTTTGCAAGCCAAAGCATGGCCTAGTTCGTGTAGTAACTTAAGGGTAGGGTAGATAAGCCATAATAGTAATAAGTTTTGTGGCGATAATAGGCGTTCTAGTTTTTGGTTACTAAGTTCTTGCCAGTGGATTACCGAAAAGAAGATCCCGCTAGAGATGGTGATCAGCCAAATAATGAAGCCAAACTTGGAGAAAATTAATTGAGCTGGACGAGTCAGTTTGTTGAGTAGTGGTTCGGGGTTAAAGAGTTTTATATTCCATGTAACAGGGTTAAGTATTAGTCTTTTCCATTTTAGCTTGTTGTTCTTTTCTTTTCGTTGAATAAGGTACTTGGCGTTAGCAAGTTGGTCGCAGACAATTAAGTCAGCGACATGTAGATACTGAATGAGGTGAATAAGGTTTTCTTTATCGTCGTTGTCGTATTCTTGATTCGAGTCGTTTTCTGAGCTTGAGTCTTTAATGTTTGTAAATGTGTTTTTCTTACTGTCAATTAAAACTTGATCTAAGTTCCTAAGGCCATTCATCGATGAGATCAGACTCATCGCTTCGGGTGTCATACGATGAAACCGGTTTTTGTTTTTATCTTCGATAATGAACCATAATTCGCCTGCGTAATCTCGCCTTTGTATGTTGGTATGGCTCGCTAATGAAGGGCGTAGTTTTTTTATTTGTTCCCAGTAGTTATCAATGTTCATCATGCTACCAGAACCTTATTAAGAACCAATGCCAGATATCTCTAAACCAAAGCCAGGCGTTGGTCTTTTCACCAATATCTACCCTGCTTTTGCCAGACATACCTGGCTGCAATTTTTTACTTTCTTTATTTAATTCGGCATAAACGGAAAAGACATTTTTACCTTCGTGAATCTCACTCATCGGGCTGATGCGTTTAATGGTGGCGGGGAATGTTTGTTGTGGCAGGCTTTCAAGCTTCATATTAAGTCTCTGGCCTAACTTAATAAAAGCAATGTCTCTCTCGTTGACCAATATCTGGGCTTTATAGGTATCTCCTGAGGCTAGTTCAAACAATATCTCTCCTTTATCAACAGGGCTGCCTAATCGTTGGTTGATGTCCGGTGAAATGATGGTTCCTGATGCAGGTGCTACGATATTTAAGCGCCGTATTTTTTGGTTAATAAGGCGTAATTTTATTTCACTTTGTTTTACTTGGCTTGCGACAATGGCGGATTCTGCTCGTAACGAATCGGCTAATGCCAGGCTGTATTCACGTTTTAACTTTTCTATTTCAAAGAGTGTTTGCTTTCTTTGGAGTTTAAGATCTTCATCAGACAGCTGGCCTAGAATGTCACCTTTTTTTACGATAGATCCAGATTCAACATAAACACGATCTAAAAAGCCCTTTTGAGGAGATGAAAGTAGGTATTTGTTTTGACTTTGTATATAGGTTTTAGCTTTGACTTGATGCTGGCCCGGTATAAATAAAACTATGCTAAATAAAATGAGGGCAATAGCACTGATCTTTAGTTGGTAGTTTTTAGGGCCAAGCACTTGCTTAAGTTTGTATTGGCTTGCTTCTAATAGTCTTGACCAAATACTATATTCTGACTTTTGGTAGAGCCTTAATAGGCGAGCACATATGGCAAGATAGCTATCTATATTGGGGTTTTCTTGTTGCTCATGACTAAATTCAAAACAAAGTACGGCAAGGGTTTTATTACCACTTTTAAGTAGGTAGCTTGAGACTTGCTCGAGATTATTCTCACGTATTAGTTGCTTGTGACTTTGATTGATAAGCTCACTTTCATTAGCTGGCCCTGTGCCTACAGTTTTTCGTATGTTTGATCCTTTATCCAAACACTCATACATGGTGGCCTGTAACAGCTGGAGTTGAGTGGTTGTTTTGTCAAAGCTGGCGCTATTAGAGATAGCCTTTAGTTGCAATTTGGGGCCTGTGACAAGTGCGAGAGATACGCGTTTGGCTTTTTCAAAGTAGCAAAGGTAGTTGCACAGGCTTAGGTGTAATTCTGCTTCACGGTCTTCTCTTATTAAATTGGCTAATAACTCCCACTCACTGCTGAGTTGAATATGCTTTGTAGGTAGGGTATTTACAGTGTTATTACTTGTTGGTGCGGGCTTTAGTTGTTTTGCAAAAGCGAGCCAAGCAAGATCATGCTGGCTTTGCTTAAGGAGCTCAGTCGTATGCTCTCGTTTAAAAGTGCAGAGTTCAAGTAATAAGATGTAGTGGTGTTCTTGCAGATTAAAGGGCTTGGCGAGTAAGCCGCCTTCTTTGTCTTTTTTAGCTATTTGTAGGCGTTGTTTTGAATATGCATTTTGTGAGAGGAGTAGGGCTTTATCTGCGTCTTGATCACTGGCAAAGCTATTGCTTTGGGCGATAAGTTTGAGCTTTACGTTTTCTTCCGGCTCATCTTGCTCGGCGGCAAGGTACAGAGCGGCACTAACAAGATTGGAGTGAGAGCTTGTTAGCGTTTTTAGCCAGAACTCATAGATGGTGCGGGTTGCGCAGTCCATTAGCATGCTTATTCTTATCTAGAAGCGATGCTTTAAGTATTGGCGCTATAGCGCAGAAATCTAGTTTGCCTCAAACATAAGTTTGAGGCTTGTTGCTAGTTTGAGTCTAGCTCTTAGCTTGATGGCTTGATACTGATGGCTACGGATTTAAACGCAGGAGTATGGCTGCGTTCACCCGTTGCGCGTGGAATCAAAATATTTGCTTCTGGGTAATAGCACAGTACGTTGCCTCGGCGTACATCAAAGGCACTGACTTCAACTGCTTTCATGGTGCCGGTGTCTGTGCTGATGTCGACTTTGGCGCCAACCTTAAGGCCTTGCTCGTGAATGTCTTCTATGTTCATCATCACCACCCAGCGATGCTCTTGGTCACGATAGCTGTCGCGTTCATCAAAAACGATGCTATTAAACTGGGACTCGCTGCGAACGCTTGAAAGCATAAACTGGCCTGCCTTACGAGCTACAGGGCTATGAACCCGAAAAGCGGCTTTATTGTTCGCGGTATTGAAGTTGGGGCTATGCAATATGCGGCCATCGATATGGAATTCTTGTTTGCTGGCGTCAATGCTGGCCATTTTTTCCATGCCACTAACAACTTTTGAGGTTAGCTCACGGATGCTTTGATGGCTTCGAAGCTGGCTAAAGTCGAATATGTTTTTATCTATGATCTTGCTGCCCAGCTCGGTGATGAGATCGACTTCAGAGCGCAGTTGAGGGAAGCGATTTATACCGCCATTACTCATGCGCACATAGTTAAACATGCTCTCTTGTGTGGTTGCTTGCTGCTCTTCATCTCGCACGCGAATAGGTAGTACGATCACTTCTTGGTCGACAGCGTGAACATGGCTCATATTTAAGGTGCTGTTGATATACACCTTAAATGGAATCTTATTGAGGGCGTCGGTGGCGTAGGTCGTATCTGGATTAGAGGCGAGTAAATTACCGCCTAGGTTGAATGCCAGATCCATATCGCCGTTTGCAGCGGCATCCATACAGGCCATGGTGTCTAGACCTGCGTCGCTAGGGAAATGATGGCTAAGCTCGGCTTCTAAGGCCTTTTTAACAGGAGCTTTTAGTGATGGGGTAAAGCCCATTGTGCCAGTGCCTTGAATGTTGCTGTGGCCTCGCAAAGGCATTAAGCCTGCACCAGGTTTGCCTATCATGCCGCGCATGAGGGCCAGTGCGGCAATGGTTTCAATGTTGGCAACACCTTGAAGGTGGTGTGTTAGACCCATTGACCATGTGAATACGGCTTTTTTAGCTTTTGCATAAATGGCTGCGATCTGGCGTATTTCTTTTTCGCTGACGCCGCTGCTATTAACTAATTCAGGCCACTTTAAACTGCGTACATGGGTGTCAAAGGCACTAAAGTCATCACAGTGTTTTTGGATAAAGTCGTGATCGATCTGGCCTTTCTCGATGAGGGCTTTGGCGATACCGAGCATTAAGGCTAGATCACCACCTAGATGAGGTTGGTAATAATGAGAAGCGACCTTTTCACCGCCAATAAGCATCGATTTAACATCGCTGGGGGAGGCAAAGCGCTGCATGCCGAGTTCTTTGGCTGGGTTGATCACCACCACTTGGCCACCGCGACGGCGACATTCAATCAGCGTTTTCACAAAGCGAGGGTGATTGGAGGCGGGGTTGGCTCCAAATACAAAAATCGTATCAGCTTCGTATAAGTCATCGTACTCGATGGTGGCGGTGCTTGTGCCGACGGTCGCGGTAAGACCTTCACCACTTGCTTGGTGGCAATAATAAGAGCAATTGTTGATGTTGTTGGTGCCCCAAAGGCGTGCCATGAGCTGCAGGCTAAAAGCGGCTTCATTTGAGGAGCGGCCAGAGGCATAAAAGAAACTGCGTTTAGGCTCTGTTTGTTTTAGCTTTTCTGTGATTTTTTCGAGTGCTTGTTCATAAGAGATTGGGCTGTAGTGGCTGTCACCTGCTTTTTTATAAAGTGGCGTGACTAGGCGGCCTAAATCTTCAAGCTCTTTGCCACTTAGTTTACTGAGCTCGTCAATCGAACGCTGCATAAAAACGGGGTTGGCAATGCCTTCGCGAATATCGCTGAGGTGGGCCTGAATATTTTTATTGCAAATCTCAATGCCGTGGTGACGTTCATTCCAGATACCACCACTCTGACCACCAGTACCAAAGGCACAGGCTTTACAGGCGTTTTTGGAAGTCACTGTCTTAAATAGATTGATAGGCCCTATCTTCAGCGCATAGCGCCAAACACTTCGAATTGCTTTAAAGCCACCAGCAGTAGCCATAGTCCACCTCATCTCTTAGAAAACCCAAGATACTGCACATGGGTTAAGGCAGCGGGCGGGAATTGCTTGTGGGGAGTCTCTGAGGCATGGATGCCGAGGAGAAGCCCCACAAGCAATTCCCGCTTGCTGCGTGGCACCAACTAGGGTGCAAAATTAAGTAATTTATATATGGCTAGGGGCCAAAGTGCTCTGCTGAGACACGCCGTGAACCCATCCTTGGGGGCTCGACGACAGCTTCCTTGCTGTCGACGGTCTCATCAGGTCACTTTGACCCCTAGCTTTGACTAATGTGCCAGGTTCAGAATGTTCTGAAGCTGAGCTTTAGCCTTTATTGATTTCATCAAAGAAACGGAAGGTATCTTCGATGTGTTTGTTCCAGTAGGGCCATTCGTGGCCGCCGGGGAACTCTTCGTAAGTAAAATCTAAACCGGCTTCTTCAAGGCGGGCTTTGAATTTCAAGTTACCTTGGTAGAGCTGATCTTCAGTACCGCAGTCGAAGCGCATTGGGGGCATAGAGTCTTTGTTCTTCTGCATCCAATAAACGATATCGGCTTCACCTTCGGCAGCGTCAGCCGCAAGCTCGTAGTACTCGGGACCTTCTTTATTGAAATCCTGAATCTCAGCTTTGTCGGTAATAGAGCTGTGACCACTGATACCGGCAAATTTGTCGGCGTACTTCGCACCTAAGCGAAGCGCACCGTAACCACCCATGCTCAGGCCAGTGATAAACAACTTACTGTTGTCGCTGACGCCGTCGACGCTCTGGATCACACCTTCGAGCATGTCTTCAACTATCCACTTGTCGAAGTCGAAGTTCTTAAGCGGCAAGTAACCAGAACCTGCGTAGTAGGAGCCGTCTTCGGGCATAACCAATACAAACTCGCCGAGGCCCTGCTCACGAAGCTTGTTGTAAGCCTCGTGTACACCACCCAGGTGCATCCACACCCAGTGGTTGCCCCAGACGCCGTGCATCAGGATTACGATTGGTAAGTCTTTACTGCCGCTATAGGCGTTGTAGACACTGATGTTGCCACGGCCTTTAAGCGCTGAGCTGTGCACGGTGAGCAGCATTAGCTGCTCGTCGTTCATATACTTGGGGTTGGACTTTTCTATCTGTTGAATTGCCATCTCTTACTCTCCAACAGCGCTTAGTCGTCGTGCTCAATAACAATCACACCCTTGGCTATGCGGCCTTTGAGCATGTCGTCAAAACCTTCCGCTGCTGTCTCGAGGGTGTAGGTCTTGGTGACCATCTCGTCGAGCATGTACTTGCCGCTGTTGTAGAGTTCAACAATGCGCGGGAAGTCACGGTCTGGGTTGCACTTGCCGTAGAGTGGGTTGATGTAGATTTTGTCCCACTCAAACAGCTCACAGTCAAAGTCGATTTTCTCTTCAATACCACTCACCTGCACTGCAGTACCTGCAGAGCGGATCAGGGCCAGAGGGGCAGAGCCTAGGGCTGGAACCGCAGTACACTCAAAGGCGTAGTCGGCGCGGCGGCCGCCGTTGATCTCGGCAACTTTTTCGCCGATCTTATTGAAGTCGTTGTCGCCTTTAGTGGCGAGGATGCCGTGGGTGGCACCGAATTTCTGGGCTTGCTCCAAGCGCTCTTCGCTTAGATCGATTGCGATAATACGAGCCGCACCGCTATGCAGAGCGCCCTGAATTACGTTGAGGCCAACACCACCGCAGCCGATTACGGCAACGGTTGAGCCTGCTTTAACTTCAGCGGCATTTACAACTGAACCCCAGCCGGTGATCACACCACAGCCAACAATAGAGGCTGAGGTCATCGGTAAGTCGGTTTCGCCCATAGCAACAACAGCACCCTGCTGAACAACGGTGTACTGAGCCATGGTGCCGAGGTGGAAAGAGCGCTCGACGTCTTCGCCTTCGAGTTTGCTCGCCGCGCCGTGAGCGTGACCGCAAAGGTCGTTGCCACAAACTGGGCTGTTAACTTCACAGATGTGAGGATTGCCTTCAAGGCACTGGAAGCACTCACCACAAGGGATGGCCCAGTTAAGAATTACCTTGTCGCCAACGGCAACACGAGTAACGCCTTCACCTACAGCATCAACGATGCCTGCGCCTTCGTGGCCGACAACAAAAGTCTTGTTCCAGTTAGTAATACTGTCCCAATCCGTGTGACAGATACCGGAGGCCATTAGCTTAACGCGAACCTCTCCAGGGCCAGGATCTCCGACCTCAATTGTACGAACTTCGAAGTGGCCTTGGCCGTCTGTAATTAGAGCTTTAGATTGACGCATGACAAATATTTACCGAACTGAATGTGGCAGGGATTACACCATCGTGTAAGTGGGCTTTCTGTAACAAAGCTCATAAAAAGTAGCATAATATTGTCTAGTTTTCTAAAAAAGGGGAGTTATATAGTGAAAAATTCCTATCCCTATGACATAAATAGCGAAAATATAGAGCCCTCGGGAAGAAAGTGGCTTACGCTGAAGTAGTTATGGAGCATAAGCAGCGAATAATTTAAGTCTTTGTACGATTAAAGAGACGGGTAGATCCTCGAATGAAAAAAAATAATACATATTGCGAACCTTTTTGCATACGAGAAGGTTACAACTTCGAAGTTCACTACGTTAGCTATGAGGAGCAGGACCCTTATTCCTGTTTTATGCATTTCCATGAAGTTCACGAGCTGATCGTTTTTGAAGAAATTGAAGGGCGCTTTTTTTACCATCAAGGTGAGAGTGACTTACAAGATCAGGACCTGGTGTTTACACCGGCCCTAGAAACACATGATTTTGAGTGTACAGATCGACAAAAATCGTGGTTTATTGTTCAGTTCCTGCCTTCGTTTCTAGAGGAAAATGGCCTAGCTCAAGCGGAAGCTTTTTTTAAGTATGGAATGCACTTAAGGCTCGATGATGGCTCTAAAGAAAAAATTAGGCAGGTAGTAGCGTGGTTGCATGAGAGTTATGAGGCTGATCCATTTAGCGATAAAAGCCAAAGTTTGTTGAAATTATTATTAAGCTGGATTGCTGAAGTTGCTAAGCCTGTTAAAGAGCCGCATACTCATAATCAGTCACGGCCGATGAACGATGCTCGCTTAGAACCTATTCTAAATTTATTTCGCCGCAATAAAAGCGTTGATCTTAGTTTAAATGAGGCCGCTGATTTGTGTCATTTAAGCCCCTCTTATTTTTCACGCTTATTTAAAAGTGTTTTTCGTTACAACTACAGCGAATATAGCATCCGCCATCGCCTATATAGTGCAGCTCGTTTACTTTGCCAAAGTGGCTATAGTGTGACTGATGTAAGTTATGAGTTGAATTTTTCTAGCCCTTCACATTTTATTGCTTTATTTAAAAAGCAATTTGGGGTGACGCCTAAAAAATACAAGCAAAGTTTTTTAGATCGAGCTAAAGAGGGGGAAGTAGAGGTTAGCTGATAAATTCAGTGTTTAATACTGAAGTGACGTTGTGCAGGATATAAAAAACCCAGTGTAAGCACTGGGTTTTTTGTTTGTCTTCTTTCTCTGTTTGTCAGAATGTTATTTTCTTCGAGGCAGGTTTACTGGCACCAAGTTTTTTACTGCGCTTGCTCGGTAACGCATTGGCAATGTGTACGTAGTATTTTCCAGAAAGCGCCTGTTTTTTACCTTCGTTGTTGATTTGGCTAAGCTCATCTGCGCTTAAGCTGAAGTTAATTTGTTTTTTCTCACCTGCTTTTAGTTCAAGACGTTGAAACTTTTTAAGCACATAAAGGGCCTCTCCGTTGCTAGCCTTAACCGGTTCTAGGTAGAGCTGAGCGATGTCGCTGCCGTCTCGTTGGCCGGTGTTTTTTATGGTTGCACTGACATTTAAGCCGCCATCTTTGGTTTTTTCGGTTTTAAGCTTGCTGTAACTGAAGTTGGTATAGCTTAAACCAAAGCCAAAGGGGTAAAGTGGTTCTTCGGTCATGTATTTATAGGTGCGCCCTTGCATGCTGTAGTCCCCATAGTCTGGTAATTGATCTACCGATTTTGGGAAGGTTAGAGGCAGGTGGCCCGACGGGTTGGCGTCACCAAAAATGATATCGGCTACGGCATTGCCACCTTGCTCGCCGGGATACCAAACTTGTAAAACAGCATCGGCTAGGTCATGTAGCTCGCCTAGTGCTACAGGGCTGCCGCTAGCTACTACTAAGATAAGCGGGCCTTTTTTGTTTTTGGCGATGGTTTTAATGTAATCAACTTGGTTGGCTGGTAGGCTCAAGCTAACGCGGTCGCCTTTGTCGGCCGAGGCAATAGCATCGACTTCTTCGCCCTCCATATCCGCGGAAATCCCTACTACTGCGATTGTTGCATCGGCCGTTTTGGCGACCATTGGGGCCCAATTTAATGGGTTTAGGTTTTCATGGAAAGGCAGGGCGCCCATGCGGTAATTTAATGATGAAGACATAGAAAGCTTGTTAGCGATTCCTTCTAATATAGTCACCATATTGCCGGAGATACCGTAATAATTTGCCATGAGTACATCGCTAGATGAAGCAAAAGGCCCAGTAACATAAGGCACTTTAATATCTTTGCTTAGCGGTAGGGTGTTGTTATCGTTTTTAAGTAGGACGATTGATTTAGTTGCTACTTCACGCGCAAGGGCGATATGTTCAGGGCTGTTTACTTGTTCTATGTGTACGTCGTTAAAAGGGTTTGCTTCGATAGGATCAAAGAAACCAAGGCGAAAGCGGATCAGCATAAGCTCTTTTAAACGTGAATCGATCAGCTCTTCGTTAATTAGCTTTTGATCTAAGGCTGCACTTAATTCTGGGTAGGTAAAGCCACAGTTTAGATTTACCCCAGCTTCAAGGGCTGTGGCTGCTGCCTGCGGTGGCGTTTCAACGTATTTGTGGCCGTGATGGATATCGTACAGGGCTCCGCAATCTGAGACTATATAGCCATTAAAGCCCCACTGGTCTTTGAGCAGATCTTTGAGTAGGAAATCTGAGGCGCATGCGGGTATCCCATCGACGGCGTTATAAGCACACATTAAACCTGCGACCTTTGCTTCACTAATGAGTGCTTCAAAAGCCGGTAGGTAGGTCTCATAGAGGTCTTTGGCTGAAGCTCTAGCATCAAAAGTATGGCGTTCTGCTTCTGGCCCTGAATGCACCGCAAAGTGTTTTGCAGCGGCCGCAGACTTTAAATACTTGGGGTGCTCGCCCTGTAGTCCGCGGACAAATTCACTGCCCATGGTGGCATTAAGTAGAGGGGATTCACCATAGGTTTCTTGTCCGCGTCCCCAGCGTGGATCACGGAAAATATTGATATTCGGGCTCCAAAAGGTGAGTCCGGTGTACTGTCCGCGATTGCCCGCGGACGCGGCTAGCAGGTGCTTGGCTCGTGCTTCGGTTGAAATTGCATCGGCCATGCGGTGTGCTAGTTGTGGGTCAAAACTTGCGGCAAGCCCAATAACTTGAGGGAAAATAGTGGCTCGGCCGTTGCGAGCAACGCCATGTAGAGCCTCGTTCCACCAGTTGTATTCAGGTAGGCCAAGCCTATCTATAGCCGGAGTCTTTTCGCTGAGTTGAGCGATCTTCTCTTCAGTTGTCATTGCATTTATAAGTTGCTCTGCTCGGGACTCAAAGCTCAAGTTTGAGTTGTACCAAGCGAATTTGGGCTCAGAGCTATTTGCTTGTACCGCAGTACCTAGGGTGCTCAGGCTTACTAAAGCTAAGGTGGTGGGGCGTATTCGATGTTTGAAAAAGGCTTGAAAGTGAGCTCGTAAAGACATGGAGGGCAAGCACCTCTATTATTGTGTATATAGTTAGGTTAGTAGGGCATTTCATATTTAATCGTTTTCGTTACGTTTTAGCTGAGGCTAAGAACTGGGTTTGCTCTTGAGTAACGGTTTATATGAATAAAATGCTTGTCATTACCGTAACATGAAAACGATTACATTTGTCGAGAAACTTGTTGTATTTGATGGTATTACTTTTGCATTTGTACCTGAAAAATAACAGCTTTGCTTGGTCCTTACACTAGGTTACTACTATGAGTCCTATTTTGAGCATGAGCGAGCTCAACAAGTCCTTTGTTCAAGGCATGTCAGAAACGCTTGCTCTACGGGGCATTAATTTTAGTGTGAGTGCTGGTGAGTTTGTGGCGGTTACAGGGCCTTCTGGTGCAGGCAAAAGTACCTTGCTCAATATTGCCGGTCTATTAGATGTGGCTGATAGCGGTACTTACCTGCTAGATGGTAAGGATGTCAGTCGTTTAAAAGAACGTGAACTGGCACGTTTACGCAATCAATGTCTTGGTTATGTCTTTCAAAACGCGAATTTAATACCTGAGCTCAATGTCTTTGATAATCTCGACCTGCCCTTGCGCTATAGAGCGATGCCAGCTCGTCAAAGACGAACTCGTATTAATGACGTATTAAGTCAATTGGGGCTTAGCTCTAGAAAACATCATTTTCCTAGTCAATTATCGGGTGGTCAGCGTCAGCGTGTTGCGATCGCCCGAGCGGTTGTCACTGAGCCTAAACTTATTCTCGCTGATGAGCCGACCGGTAGTTTGGATTCATTAATGGCGAGGCAAGTCATGGATATGCTGGAGTCTTTAAACGCAAGTGGTATTGCTGTGGTGCTTGTGACTCATGACCATGAGTTGGCTCGCCGTGCTCACAGGCAAATCCATATTGTTGACGGTCGTTTATTGGATGACCCTGTTCAGGGGGTAATGCTTAATGAGGCTTTAGTCTCTGCAGATTTAACACTTTAGTTATGACTTAATCATGGGGCATCTGTTTTTTATTACGCGAGTCGCTTTTTTGAAGCTTCAGCAAAGCCTGCTTTCATCGGTGCTTGCTGTTTTAGTGTTGTGTGCCGGTGTCTCGGTGTTTTTTGTTGTGCTTACCGTGTTAGATGCAGCCTCTAAAAACCCTTTTTCTGATAAGGATGAGCGACTGTATTCGCTTCGGCTTAGTGCTTGGCAACCTGATTCTTTTGGTGGTTTGGGGCGAGCTTCTTCTCAGCAGAAGTCGATGCTCTATGAGCATGCGCCGGTGCCGAAGCAGCTAATATGGCGAGATGCATTGGCGATTTTTAATAATAATTCGGTTTGGCCAATGTCTATTAGCTACCTGACGGGAGCTAAAATTAGTCGTGAAGGTCAAACTACCCCTCCATTTTTAGTGACATCTCGTGCTGTTACTGGGCGTTTTTTTTCTATGTTTGAGGTTCCACTTCTATATGGGGCTAGTTGGGAGGAGCGTTTTGACCGACCGATAGCGGGTTCTATGCTGCAAGATCGAGATACGATTTACCCCATCATTCTTTCGAATAGATTAAGTCAGCAATTATTTAAGCTTAGCAATAGCGTTGGTAAGCAGCTTAATTTTTCTGGGCGCCGCTTTGAAGTAGTTGGTGTGATAGATGAGTGGGCACCAGCTCCCAAGGTCCATGATTTAGAGGCGGGGGTGTTTGGTCCTGCTGATCAGAGCTTCATTCCTTTTTATTTGGCTGTTGCCCTAGAGTTGGATCGTTGGGGTGGAGTTGAGAGTCGACCTTCATTCCCGGTCTTTTCAAGTTTTGATCAGGGGCTTGTTAGTGATTTGGCGTGGATTCAGTTTTGGCTTGAGCTAGATGGTAAGCAAGAGAAAGAAGTCTTTGAGCAGTGGTTACAAGGCTATATCGATAGTGAGCGTAAAGCTGGGCGTTTTACTTATCAAGCTAATTTTTATTTGGATAAGCCTTCAGAGTTGCTAGTTTTGCATAGTGTGGTGGGCAGTGACCTAAAGATGATGCTGGTTGTTGCACTTATTTTTCTTATAATTTGTATATTGAATTTCTCTCTTATTGTTTATTCTCGTTTTTCTCGGGCATCCAGCTCTTTGGGGGTCCAGCTTAGTTTGGGGGCTAGCCGTTCTAATTTATTTATTCAGCAATGTGCGGAGGTATTTCTGCTAAGCACCTTGGCGTTGTGTTTTTCAGCTTTTTCTACTCACGTATTACTGTTTGTCTTTGAGGGCCTGCATGCCAGCACGCTTTCACATCGTTTACCTATAAAAGAAGCCTTATTTTATTTCTTTGTTGTACTTATCTTTATCGTTTTTTGCGCATCTCTTCTCCCCTCTATTAAAATCATGTCTGCAACGGCCTCCTCGTTATTAAAAAAAGAGGGGCGCTATGCTTGAATTGGGTCCTGCCTTTAAAATTATGCTTCGCCACCCCATAGGCCCTTTATTGATTGTCTTTCAGTTGGCTTTTAGCTTAATTCTACTTGCCTATATTCTGATGGTTATTTCCGCCCGAGGTCAGGTGATATTGGGTTTGGATGATGATAAGAAGTCCGTGTTTTTTATACAGGTACTTGTTGATGGCGATGAGGCTGAGCGCAGCTTGCTTGTCAATCAAGACCTTAGTGCTATTCGTTCGCTAGCCGAAGTTGAATATGCCTCTGCAAGTTACTCTATTCCTATGTATGAGTCTGGGCTGTTGGCGTGGTATTGGCCGGCTGATGGCAAGCAGAATGATGCGGTCAGAGCTAATTATTACAGTAGTGATGAGTTCTCTATGAGGGCTTTGGGTTATCGGATTCTTGAGGGGCGAGATTTTGTAAGTAGTGACATAGATAGAGTGGATAACCCAATAAGAAATAATAGTAAAAATGTCATTGTTAGTGAAAGTTTAGCTGCAATCTTATTTCCGGGAGAAAGCGCCTTAGCTAAGTTGTTTTATGGCAGTGGCAACGTGGAGCTTAAGGTTGTTGGTGTTGTAGATCGGGTGCCCGGTGTGGATACATGGGATTACTCCGCTTCGGCCGTTTTCTTTCCTGATGCTCGCTACCAAAAAGGGACATTTTATATTGTTCGATGCAGTGAGGATGCTTTGGCTTATGTCAAAGAGAAAGCTGTGTCCATGTTGCTAAAAATAAATCCTGATCGAATTATTGTTAGAAACATTAGTATGTCTGAGTTGGAGAAGCAAATTTATAACGATGACCGTTTGTTTTTAAAGTTGCTTCTCAGTGTGTCGGTGACACTGGTTTTGGTTAGCTTAATATCAATTGTTTCCTTGGTTTCGTTTTTGTTAAATAAGAGACGTAATCAAATCTCTTTACGTTTTGCATTGGGGGGTACTAAAGCATCGTTGGCTTGCTTTTTTATGGTTGAAGCTTGTTATTACTTTGTCGCGTCTTTATTTGTATCTGCTGCAGGTTTGATTGCATATAAGTATTTTTTTACTCTGGCTGTTGAAATCCCCGCTTTAAAACCAGAGTTCTTTTTTATTAGTTTTTTGACTCTACTGTGTGTGAGTCTCTTAGCTGTATTTATTACTGTGCGTTGGGCAATACGTAATGCGCCAGCAAGCTATGTTATTCAGGAGTAAGGGTTCCATGTATAAAGTCCTAATTATTGACGACAATCCCGATATCGGAAGTGCTCTTAAAGTGTTGCTTTCTTTGCATCGCATTGAGTCTGAATACGCTTGTTCACCAGAGGAGGGCTTGGAGCTTATTCATGGTCACGATGATATAGGCTTGGTGATACAGGATATGAATTTCACTCATGATACAACCTCGGGTGAAGAGGGAGAGCGCTTATTTATTGCTATTCGTGAATTAAAGCCGGATTTACCCGTTATTATTATCACTGCATGGACTCAGCTTGAAGCTGCAGTGCGCTTAGTTAGGCTTGGTGCGGTAGATTATGTTGCTAAACCTTGGGATGATGAAAAACTGATGGCAACAGTTGAAAATCTATTGGAGCTTCACGAGTTACAGGCTCAGCAACTGCTAAGCGCTAAAAGAATTAAAGATGAAAAATTAGAGCTTGCTGAGCGTGCTAATCTCTGCGGAGTGATTTATGAAGCACCTAAAATGCAGAAGTTACTTGATGTTGCGGTGCGTGTGGCGCCTTCGGATATTCCTGTTTTAATTACAGGGCCCAATGGGGCTGGTAAAGAAAAAATTGCTGAGGTGATACAGGCAAATTCAAGAGTAAAAGATGGGCCCTTTATCGCTGTTAATCTTGGTGCTTTACCTGCAGAGTTGATTGAAGCTGAATTATTTGGCGCTGAAGCTGGCGCGTATTCTGGGGCGACGAAGCGTCGTATTGGGCGTTTTGAAGCTGCAGATGGCGGCACCTTGTTCCTTGATGAGCTTGGTAACCTTTCGCCTCAAGGGCAGATGAAATTATTGCGTGTTTTGCAGACAGGGCAATTTGAGCGCTTGGGCTCCAATGTGACTCAAACAGTGAGAGTTCGAGTTATTAGTGCAACCAACACTGATTTGCAGCAAGCGATTAGAGAGGGACGATTTCGAGAGGATTTATATTATCGGCTCAATGTATTGGAGTTGCAGCTGCCAGCATTAAGAGATAGACCAGAAGATATTGTACCTTTATTGAATCACTTTTTAGGTAGTGAGCGAGATCTGGAGCCTGAGGCTTCGCAGAAACTGCAGCGTTATGCTTGGCCAGGAAATGTTCGTGAGTTAGAAAATAGCGTGCAAAGAGCGATTCTGTTGAGTGATAGTAGAACCATTTCTTTAGCGGATTTTGGTTTGAATATGCAGGGGCAAGTTGTCACTGCTAGTGGTAATGTCGAGCCGAATAAGCAAGATGTCGAGCAGGCAATCAAAGAGTATCGTGGAGTAATTACCCATGCAGCTAGAGCTCTTGGGTTAAG
Organism: Agaribacterium sp. ZY112; assembly: GCF_041346925.1. Lineage (NCBI taxonomy): Bacteria > Pseudomonadati > Pseudomonadota > Gammaproteobacteria > Cellvibrionales > Cellvibrionaceae > Agaribacterium > Agaribacterium sp. ZY112. The sequence goes on from NZ_CP166840.1 coordinate 1,377,397, forward strand.
TAGGCAGGCCTTATATCGCAGGATTGAGAAGTTTCAAATAGAGATTTCTTCTGATGTTAAAAAATAACATTCGCCCAATTATTGCGCTTGTGGTTTTGATGTCACTTCACGCAACGGTGTTGACTTTTTTGTTGGTGTCTATGCGTGCTGAGTCGCTTTCTGAGAAGATAATAAGTGTACTGCTTGTTTCTTTGGTTTTTATTCTTCTAGCTGGTTTTCAGCTGTATCGTTTTGTTTATTCTCGCACCTATATTTTAAAGAGGGGATTAAATAACTTTAAAGATGGGGATTTTTCAGAGAGGATAAAAGATCCTTTTAATGATGGTTTGTCTAGCTTGATTAGAGCCTACAATGAAACAGCCGATGCCTTGCATGATGAAAGGATTAGTTTAAATCAAAGAGAGTTACTTTTGGATGCGATCATTCAAAGGGCCAGTCTTATTATTGTTTTAAGTGATGAGAGGGGGCGGGTTGTTCATGAGAATATTGAGGCGAGAAAGCTGTTGTATCAAGGGCGATCAATGAAAAATGTTGACTTTGTTTCTATCTTAAAGCAAAACGCCGATCCTATTGCTCAGACAGTATTAAATGCTAGTAATGCAATTGTTGAGTGGGACAAAAATGATACGCGCTGCACTTATCATATTTCTCGTAGTGTTTTTAATATAAATCAGAGAGAGCATACGCTTTATCTGTTTAAGGATTTAACTGAAGAAATTGGTCGTGAAGAGGTGAAGACGTGGAAGAAGATGATCCGTGTTATGACTCATGAACTTAATAATTCGTTAGCGCCAATCAGCTCTTTAGCTCACTCGGGAGAGAAGTCTTTATCAATGGGCGATTACTCCAGCTTACCCTTAATATTTGAAACAATCTCTTCACGAACGGCACGCTTGAATAGCTTTCTTCAAGGCTATAGTGATTTTGCCAAGCTTCCTCTCCCTCTTCTAGCTGCTGTTGATGTTGCTGATTTTTTGAATTCAATTGCTGTGCAGGCAGGTATTAAAGTAAACCATCACAATAAAAGCCAAAATGTACGATTTGACCCTATTCAAATGGAACAAGTACTACTGAATCTAATTAAAAATGCTAAGGAGTCAGGGTCGCAGGAGGGTGAGATTATTTTGTGTAGTTACATTTATTCTGATGCGCTTGTGTTCCGTGTGCAGGATAGGGGCACGGGTATGTCAGATCGTGTGCTAGAGAACTCGTTATTACCCTTTTACTCTACAAAATCCGATGGCACCGGTATTGGCCTAGCTTTATGCCAAGAGATTGTGCAGGCCCATAGAGGTTGGTTGAGTTTAAAAAACCGAAGTTCAGGTGGTTTGAGTGTTCAAATTAAACTGCCCTTGGATTTATAAATAAAGTAGTCATTTACTATAGTATTTAATTGTTATTGTTGGCCTGTCTTTTTGTGTCCGATGGTCGTACGGTGGCCGTCCGATTCCCGTCTTTTTATTTGTCTTTTGTTTTTTATCTTCGCGAAAAGCTTTGTTAATGCGGCTTATAACACTTTCTTCTGTTTTTGGATCGCTTATTGCAAAAGCCTCTAATGCACTCGAGCAGGTTCTGACTTTAGATATGTATAAATGGACTTATACCGTTGTTAAGCCTAGTTAAGGTTTAAGCTTACGTCGACAACGAAGGCCTGCTCAGCAAAATAATAAATAATAAATCTGAGGTCAGCCCATGTATAAGCTAACTCGCCTCTCGCATGCTGTCGGACTTGCTTCCGCTGTGTTTGCTGGTGGCCTATCTACAACGACATTGGCGAATGTCAAAGTAGACATCAATGCCAATGTTCTGCATTCGGTTAATGGTATTTCAAATTTTGGTCGTGAACGTCGCATTATGATTCACGCTACTCCAATCGAGAATGAATTTTTAGGTGAAAAAGAAAAGCTCGATTATTTAATGGAGCTAGGGGTGAGTTTTGGCCGTGATACAGGCACACCCACTTGGTACTTCAAGCAGACTCAGGGAGATTACACTCGTGAAGATAACGGCCCTGAGATTTTTCCTTGGGGGCATGCGGGCAATCATGACCCTGAGCAATTCCAGCAGGCAGCGGGCGCTTACCATTGGGCTCTAGATAATAAGTTCGCTGATCATCAAGAATACTTTGATCGTGCGCCGGCGATGATTATGGGTTCTCAGCCTAAGCCTTCTTTTCCTAACTGGTCAGCTTATTCTTGGTTTGGTGGCGGCTTAGATACTGAAAGTCCATGGCGTCCGCGTACTATGGAGCAAGCGGCTGAATGGTATGCTGATTTTCTAGAGCAGATGTACCTTCGTGAAGAAGGTAATCCGAACCGTTTGGCTATGCCCAAATATTGGGAAGTGGTTAACGAGCCCGATATGTTAATGAATGTGCCAGGACATGAAGGGCATGTTTCTACTTGGGAAGAATTATTCCGTTATCACAATGTTGTTGCTGACGTTGTTCGTGAGCGCTTAGGTGATGACGCGCCTTTAATTGGTGGTATGACTTGGGGGTTGCACGACCTTCAAAACGGTGACAAAACAGCAACGGGTGCACCTCGCCGTCAAGGGGACGCATTATTAAGTGCGTTTTATGGTAATGATGAAGGCTCTACATTAATTAAAGATGCTATTACCAATGGTATTTTTGCTGAGTCTGAAAGCATGGCGGACTCCAATACAAATCGTCAGTGGTATCAGTGGGATGTTATCTGGAAAGGCTTTATGGATACGGCCGGCCAGAATATGGATTTCTATTCTATTCACACCTATGACTGGCCTCGCTGGCCCCAAGAAAATGGCGGTGTTAGGCGAACAGGTGTGCACACCGAGGGCGTATTAGACCAGCTTGAATGGTACGACATGAAAATGTTGGGTCAGCGTAAGCCCGTTATTGTTTCTGAGTATGGAACCGTTTCTGGTCGTTTCCAAACTCAAGGTACAACACTTGATCGCCACCGTATGCGCTGGGAGGCTTTAAAGCCTTTCTCTCAGCAAATGATGCAATTTATGGAGCGCCCTGATTACGTAACTGCATCCTTACCTTTTATTGTGGTTAAAGGTACTTGGGGTGATGCAGGCAAAACTGCACCGTATTCTCAGAGCCTATTAGATCGTGATTATGATAGCTGTGAAGAAACGGCTGAGGCTTACGAGAATTGTACTTGGAACTTTAATGCTTCAATTCACTGGTATGAGTTATGGCGTGATGTTGAAGGTGAACGGGTTGATACTTATTCCAGCGACCGAGATATCCAGGTTGATGCTTATGTAAATAATAATGACATGAACGCAGAAAATCATATGTATGTCATTGTGAATAGTTTGCATGGAGAGGAAACGAGTGTTGATTTAAGTTGGGCTGGTATTGACGGCAATGACATCAACAGCATTACCTTGCGTCACCTTTATTTAGATGAAACGCTTGATGCAGATGGTGATGTGAGTAATGGTATTGGTAAGCCTATTTTAGCTGAAGCTGAGCTTGCTAGTCTGCCGACTGAATTAACTGTGGGTGCGGATGCGACCTTTATTCTCGATATTGAATATGCCAATCCAATCGACTTAAGTCAGAGCAGTAATGAAACTAAATACGCAGCAGAGCCTTTGGCGGCTGCAGAACCCTACCGTGTAACAAGAAGCGCAACACCGTTATCGATTCAGATTAATGGTGTGGATAAGCCGGTTACAGGTGAAGCGCAATTACGAGTTACCGGTGGCTTTTTCTTAGCGAATGCGTTTAAAGGTACAGAGCAAGATCGTCGAGTTAAATTAACCGTAAACGGTAATGAAGTGGATGTGAATGCGGATTGGCGTGGTGAGAATTTTTACACGAATCGTCTGATGCTGACCATGGAGCTGCCTTTCCCTGCTGAATATTTGGCTGACGATGGCAATAACACGTTTGAGTTATTTACACTCGCCTCTGGTGACTATAGTGCTGCGATGTTGCAGGTTTGGGATCAGAGCACGGATTTAAATCGAAGTGTTGTCACTGCGCCTTCCGGCGATGCGGTAACAGGTTTGAGCTTGGCTGAAACCGGTACGATGAATATGAAAGTGACGGAGTCTGTCGCATTAACGGCGCAAATTGCTCCAGAAACAGCTGCTGATAAAAGTATTACTTGGTCTTCTTCAGACTCTTCTGTTGTTAGTGTTGACCCGAATGGTCTTGTAACAGCAACGGGGCTTGGTACTGCAATAGTAACGGCAGAGTCTGTTGATGGCAGTTTTGTTGCCGACGTTGACTTTGATGTTAGTGCGCTTGTGCCAACGAGTGTTGGTATGAGTGGCGTGCCTGCCGAGCTTAATATCGGTGCTTCAAAGCAGCTAACTGCAGCAGTACGACCTATCCACGCTCAGAACCGAGCTGTTACCTGGAGCTCTTCAGACGAGAGCATTGCGACAGTTAGTGCGAGTGGTTTGGTGGAAGCTGTAGGTGCAGGTAATGTCACCATTACTGCAACAACAGTTGAGGGTGAGTTAAGTGCAAGGGCAAGCATTGAAGTTACTTCTCTAGCTTTAGATGCAATTACGATTACGCCTGAATTTACGGTACTACCTATTGCAGATGTGTTTCCTCTTTCAGTTGCTTTTACTCCTGCTAATGCAAGTGATACCTCTGTGGTTTGGAGTTCTAGTAATACGAATGTTGCCACAGTAAGTGCTAGTGGTGAGGTGACGGCTGTAGCTGTCGGTACTGCAACTATTACAGCGCGCAGCAATGATGGTGAGCATACTGATGAAACTGCTGTTGAAGTTGTGGATGCTTCATCAGAAGCTGTTGTGATTGAAGCGGAAACCTTGGATGCAACAGGTGGTGCATTTGATGGTTTTGTTGTTTCCGAAACGAATATCAATACTAATCAAACCGGAGACTGGGCTGATTACAACATCAACTTTAGTGAAGCTGGGACCTACCAAGTACAGGTTTCATTAGGCTCACCTGCTGGTGGCGGTATAGAGGCCTTTATTAACGGTGCAAGTATTGGTAGTGCAACCGTGCCTGCGACAGGTGGTTGGGATAGTTTGCAAGACATTACTGTGAGTAATGCCCTCGTTGTTGCAAGCCCTGGAACCTACACCTTGCGCATTTTGTCGGTAGGTGCTCCGGCAGCTTGGCAGTGGAATGCCGATAAACTAATGCTACGTAAGCTGACAGACAATGTGTCTGGTCCAGTACCAAGTCCATTGCCTTCAAGCGAGCCATCAGATCAGCCAACAGTAGAGCCTTCTGACGAACCAGTGGTAGAGCCTTCTGGTGAGCCATCGGTAGAACCTAGCAGTGATCCTTTACCTGAAGTAGATGACATCGTGCTTGAGTTAGAAAGTTTCATCGCAACAGGTCGTGATGATCCGGCTATAGGTGGTGATGATGATCAAGGCTTCCAAGTTGAAGATGGCATTATTAACTTTAATACCACCGGTGATTGGGGTGATTACAGTATTGATGTTGAAACACGCGGCCGCTATCGCGCGGTGCTGAATTATGCTTCAGGTGTGCCTGTTGATAGAGAAATAGCTGTGCGTTTGATCTCTGGAGGAAACACAATTGCTGAAACAGTATTGCCAAGCACAGGTGGTTGGGCAGCGTTTGTTGATTTTGATATCGCGGACGGTATTGAATTTGATACGGCCGGAACTGTTTCGCTTCGAGTGCAAAGCTATGGTGCCAATGCATGGCAATGGAATGCTGACTATATCCGTTTTGAATTAGTTGAGTCGTTTGAGCCTGAGCCTGCGCCTTCGCCGGAAGCATCGGCAGAGCCTTCGCCGGAAGCATCGGCAGAGCCTTCGCCAGAAACTTCGGTAGAGCCTGCGCCAGAAACTTCGGCAGAGCCTGCGCCAGAGCCTACGCCAGAAACTTCGGCAGAACCTGCGCCAGAAACTTCGGTAGAGCCTGCACCAGAAACTTCGGATGAAGCAGAAGAGGAAAAAGGTGGTGGTGCTTTTGATCCTTGGCAGCTGTTATTAATGCTAGGTGCTGGTTTTATTATTGCTGGCCGCAGAGTATTTAAATAACTTTAAATAAATTGAAGTCCCTGCTTAGGCCCTCACATTGTGAGGGCTTTTTTTGTTTAATGCGCTCGCTTATTGATGTCAGCTCTAATTTTAGATCTGAATTGGTTTTAGATCTTAATTAGGTTCGCAGGCTTAAACTCAACGCTGGGGTCAGCGATTTTAGCCTTATCGACTTTATCGCCACCTTTAATAAACTTAGTGCCTACAACATAAGCTTTGGCAAAGTTAACGGCGTCAACAGACAATAGTTCTTCATCTTTAAAGTACCAAACTGAAAAACGTGTGCCTTCACCTTCTTCTTCACGAACGATAATGTCGCTATAACCTTGGCTTAAACCAACCATTTGCAATTTGATATCGTATTGATCAGACCAGAACCAAGGAATGGTGTTGTAAGTAACGTCTTTACCACATATGGCGGCAGCTGCGACTTTGGCTTGGTCTACGGCATTTTGTACCGACTCCAAACGAATCATGCGATCGTAGTGAGGGTTGTGGTGGACAGTACAATCGCCAATCGCATATATATTACTGTCATTGGTTTGTGCGCATTGATTTACTTTTAGGCCAACTTCAACCTCAAGACCTGCTTCTTGAGCAAGCTCGGCGTTTACTCGAATACCAACACCCACAATTATTAAATCGGCATCTAGGCGTGTGCCATCGTCACACAGCACTTGATTGCATGTGTCACCTTGTTCAATTGCGCTTACGTTTTTACTGGTAAATACATTGACGCCATTGTTAGCGTGAAGGTCTTGGAAGAACGCGCTCATATGAGGCGCAGTTACGCGCTGTAAAATACGCTCTTCGCGTTCAAGAACACTTACATCACCACCGAGTTTTTTAAGTGACGCCGCCGTTTCTAAACCGATATAGCCACCACCAATAACAACAACGCGTTTTTGTTCGCTTTGATTAAAAGCTTTGCGGATATTATTGACGTCTTCTGCAGTTCGTAAGGGGTAGCACTTGGCGGCGTTTTCTAAACCTGGAATAGGTGGAATAAATGGGCGGGCGCCAGTGGCGTAGACCAATTTGTCATAGGGCTGCTCGCTGCCGTCAGCTAAAAGTAAAATCTGTTTTTCTCTATCAATTTTACTGACGGTTTGGCCTAGGCGAAGTTCAATATTCGACTTCTCGTAGGTGTCGATATTTTTTAACAGATTTTTATCAATCGCGTCGTCGCTGGTTAAATAAGCTTTTGAAAGCGGCGGTCGATGATAGGGGGTGGTTGGGTCGCTATCAATAAGAATAATCTGACCTTGCCAGCCCTCTTTGCGCATCGCAAAGGCAAAGTTGACGCCGGCATGGCTGGCGCCAATAACGGCGCAGACTTTTTGGGTAGTATCAGTTGTAGTATTCGACATAGTGTTAGGGTTCACTTAACTATTTATTAGCTGTCTAATGGGCTTAGTTCAGCTCTTTGGCGTGTGTCTTAGGGCTCTTTATTACTGTAATGGCGCTAAGTTTTAACTAAGAGGACAGGTAAAAAAACGGCCGCTTAAGCGACCGCATTTTTATTTAGCAATGAGCTATTTGGCAACTCGAAACACGGCACCATCGAGTGCGTCAGTGACTTCTAGTTGGCAGCATAAGCGACTGTATTCGTCGGCATCGTCATCAAGCTCAAGCATGTCTTGCTCGATTTCACTGGCTTCACCTGTTTTCTCTGTGTGCTCAGGTAGAACGTGAACGTGACAGGTTGCGCATGAGCAAACGCCACCGCAGTCGCCATCAATGCCCTCAACGCCGTTGGCAACAGCCAGTTCCATCACTGAGCCTGAGTCGGCCTCTAAGGTGACTTGCTCATCATTGCTGGTAATAAAAGTAATCTTAGCCATTGTTTATGTCTCTCTATGTAATGCAGAGTTATAAGGTATGGGGCGCTGAACTAGGCGCCCTGAGAGTCTAATTTATCTTGTTGCTTTTGTGTTAGCGCGCGTTAAATTTAACGTCGATGCTGTCAAAGCCAACTTTGCGCTTAAATTGATCAAGATCTTCAATATTTTCTTTGTAGTCTTGAATATCGATGCTTTCAACTTTTTCACATAGCGTTTCAATAAGGATGGCCATGATCGCTCGCGCATGGGTTGAGCCTAAGCAGTTGTGCGTGCCGAAACCAAAAGCTACATGTGGGTTTACTTTACGATCAAGTACCACTTCGTTTGCATCTGGGAAGGTTCGTTCGTCCCGGTTGGCAGAGGCCCAGCATAAGCCAACACGAGTATCAGCTTTAACAGCGTGTTCACACACAACTTGGTCTTCTGTAGCCACTCGCCCCATTTGTGTAAGAGGAGAAAAGTAGCGAATTAGTTCTTCAATTGCGCTGTTGCGAATTTCTGGCTCTTTGCGCAAGCGCTCAAGAGATTCGGGGTGATCGGCAAAATAAGCGATGCTATTGGTTAAGGTATTAATCACCGTGTCGCGACCGCCTGCAAAAGTGAGGATCATCACACCCTTTACCTCTTCTTTTGTCATTTTCTTGCCGTTGACTTCTGCAGCAAGTAAGACGCTATAGAGGTCTTCGCCTGGCTTGGCGATGGCTTTATCGATTTGTGCATCGATATAGTCATAAAGGATATTTGCTTTGTCGCCATCTAGGTCCGAGTCTTCACTTCGGAAGACGTGGGTGCCCCAGTCAATCCAAACCTTGGATTCTTCGTAAGGAATATTTAGTAGAACTGTTAAGGCACGACTTTGAAGTTTTAGGCTAAAATCACCGACTACTTCAAGTTTATCTACAGCGAGTGCGTCGTCGATACAGCCTTCGATAATGGTACGCAGTTTGGCTTGATAGGCTTCTTCTGTTGGGCGCTTAAACCAAGGCTCAACTAAATCGCGATAGCTTTTATGTTCTGGCGGGTCAACTTCAAATGGAATTTGGCGGGTATCGCGAATGGCGACTTCAGATGGAATAACAATACGGCCAGGTTTTGCGCCACTTTGTAAGCCCTTCCAGTTGTGAGCGCCTTTACGGACATCTTTAAGGCGCAAAGCCATGAGTACAGGATCATCTTGATCGTTTTGGTGGCCAACACCTTCGCTGTCACGGGCTTCTTTGAACGGATCGGGTAGTTCACTGATTTTCATGCTTTTATCTCTATAGTATTACTGTCGTTTGTGACTCATTCCATGGCACTGATGCGACAGAGTATTCGTATGTAAACGCTGGTCATAATAGAATCTGATTTAAGTCAAAAATACCGCCTGAATTAACCAAAAGTAGCATAATAATGCTTTTTAGCCTTTTTTTTATTAACTGTTGAGACGCTAGCTTTGGGTTTAAAGCCATTATTTTGTCTCGATTATAGGGACTTTTTTGTCAAATTAATGGTATTTAGCCTGCTCTTATTGAGTGAATAAGTGAGTCTTAGATATCTTGTGCTTACTTTGGAAGTGGTAAGTTTTTGTTCTTTGTATGCATTAAGTTCTTTTAAAAAGCATCTGTTTTAACGGGTTTGCGCGAAAGGCATAAAGCGAATATGGTTTGTACTTTTGAGCGGGGCTTAACATATGGATCATTCTCGAATTAAGCATATAGTCATTGTTGGTGGTGGAACTTCTGGCTGGATGTCGGCGGCTCTGCTCTCTAAGGCCTTACCTGACTATATTAAGGTGTCTTTAGTCGAGTCTGAGGATATCGGAACTATAGGGGTTGGTGAGGCTACTATTCCTCATATTGCTAAGTTTAATGCCATGCTCGGTATTGATGAAGCAACCTTTATGAAAGAGGTTCAAGCAACCTTTAAAATGGGGATTGAATTTATTGATTGGGGCGCTCTCGGGCAGAGCTACATGCACCCCTTTGGCTCTTATGGCATTCCTTTAGAGGACCTATCCTTTCATCATTACTGGCTAAGAGCGAAACAAGAGCAGCCTGATTTAAGCCTCAAAGCTTTTTCTCTTAATGAAACTGCCGCGCATCAAGGCCGTTTTATGCGTCCCAATCAAGACCCAACTTCTTTGGCTTCTCGTATTAATTATGCCTATCACTTTGATGCAAGTTTATATGCCCGATTTTTAAGGCGGTATGCAGAAAAGCGAGCGGTGCAGCGTATTGAAGGCAAAGTGGTTGAGGTTAAGCTTGATAATGACAGTGGCGATATTAAAGCCATAAGGCTTGAATCAGGGGCGACAGTTGAGGCTGATCTTTATCTAGATTGTACAGGCTTTAAAGGCTTGCTGATTGAAGATACCTTGCATGCGGGTTTTGAAGACTGGAGTCACTGGCTACCTATGGATAGTGCAGTAGCGGTACCGTCAGCACTAACGGCTGAACCTATGCCTTTTACTGTGTCGACCGCTAAAGAAGCAGGTTGGACTTGGCAGATACCCTTGCAGCACAGAATGGGCAATGGCCATGTTTTCTCAAGTAAATATATGGATCATGAGCGAGCCACTGACATCTTGCTTGCGGGTATTGATGGCGAGCTTTTGGCGGAGCCAAGAAGCTTTCGTTTCACCGTTGGGCGTAGAAAAAAAGCGTGGTATAAAAATTGTGTGGCTATTGGCTTATCATCTGGCTTTATTGAGCCACTTGAGTCAACCGCTATTCACCTTGTACAAGAGGGCTTAACGCGGCTGATTACCTTATTGCCTGTCGATGGCAAGCCTTCTGATGTGAGTGTGAAAGAATATAATCGTGCGATGGCGCTGAGCTATGAAAGAACTCGTGATTTTATTCTGCTTCACTATGTGCTTTCTGAGCGAGACGATAGCCCGTTTTGGCGAGACCTTAAGAACCTAGAATTACCTGAGATATTAACCCATAGAATGAGTTTAATGAGAGAGTCGGGTGTGTATTCGGACTATGATCTTGACCCTTTTGGTTTGGATAGTTGGGTGGCGGTTATGTTCGGGCAAGGCATGATTCCCCAGAGCTATAACCCAGTCGCCGACGCTTTGGATCAGAGAACGCTCGATCATCATATTTCTCAGTATCAACATGCGGTTAAAGAAATTAGTCGGCAGATGCCAACTCATCAACAGTTTATTGATCACTTTTGTAAAGCTAAAGCTTAATCGTTAAAGCGGGAAGAGTGGCTTAGCTCTTCCCGCTTTAAGTTACTTTCCTACTGTGTGTCCAGCTTCTTCTCTCCGTGATAGCGGCGTTTATACATATTTGTATGCACTGCTTTTGCTGCATCAACCATGTCTTTATAAGGTGTATCAGTGACGCTGACAAACCCTACATTGTAGTTTTCACCATCGTAAGCGCGGCCGGTAATAGGCGAATCAATGTACTGAAACCAATGTGCGCCAACCATGTAGGGGTTGTCGATCACACTGTGCATATATTCGCTATACGCGCGGGCACGATCGGCGTTGCTGGCTGCAAGAGTAACACCAGGGTGGAACATACCGGATTCAAGTGAGCCAAAGTGGAATTCACCAATGATGCTGGGTCTGTCTAATTTTTCTAAAAAGGCCCAGCGCTTGGCTGGCATGCCATCTTTGTAGTTGTTGTAGCTCACCACATCAACAATATCTGCAGCAGCTTCAACAATGGGCCAAGGCATGCCCCAGTCGGCAAAACGAGAGCCAAGGTAGAGGTGGTTAGGCATAAGCTCTTTCATAGCCTTATTGACTGTGCCAAAGTATTTGGCGCCGTAGGCGTAGAGAAGGGCTTCATAGTCGGCAATTTGAGTCGCACGTTGAGAGCCTTCTTTAGTTAAAGTTGAATCAATACCGCGTTCAAATTCTGCCCAGCTTTGAATATGTTTGCCCCAAGCTTCGTTGAGTTGGTTTATATTGCCGTATTTCTCTTTCATCAAGCGAGTAAACTCAGCTTTTGTTGGAACCTCTTGGCCGTCTCGTTTTAGTGTATGTAGAACAATGCCGAGCTGGCTTTCAAGGGTTTCCGATCGCCCAAAACTTTTCTCATTATCGAAAAACACACCAACACACCAAGGGCTGCCCTTTACTTCATTGGCTACTTGCTGAACGGTGGCATAAGCTCGTTTTTCAAATTCGGGGTCAAAGACATCAGGTAGGGCTGCCCAAAAATCGTTTCCTGAACTGACGGTTTTATAGTTGCCAATAATCCAGCCATTGGCGAAAAAAGGAATACGATCATTGTCGTAGAAGCTGGGGTCTGTCCAGTTACCTAGTGCTGCAAAGCCCCAGTTCAGCATTCGGTCGACAGTGGTATCACGCCATGCTTGTAAGTAATCAGTACCGTTTTGGCCGTACTTTCGTTCAAGGTTGGCGCTATAAAAGCTAAAGGTTTCACCGCGGGCCATAGGGCCGCTATGTGCTTCACGGCGATAGCCAAAGTGTTTACCGAGGGCGTCAGCGTAGCTTGGCAGCCACTCAAACATATTTGCTCTAAGTTCACTTACAAGGTGGCGACTGTTAATCGCTTTATCAGGTACTCGATTTAAACCTTCCGAGTCTTCTGGAGTGAGGTCGTCGGCTGCACGTTGTTTAACAAGGCTGGGGTCAAAGTCATAGCCAGTCATGGTGGTTGAATTAGACAGTCGAATAATATCGATCCCCGTGCCAAAGTATAAATAACCCTCTGGGTCTACTAAATACCATTTACCTTTCACTTTTTCGGTGCGGAAATAACCCGTGGCTTTGAGTTTTGGGCCTTCAGTCCAGCCGTTAAATTTACCTCTATGCTCTGGTTTTCCTTGATTGAGGCTCTGGCGCTCGGTTTGACGTTGTTCGGCGAGTTCTGTGTCGCTGTGAATTTTTCCGTTAAATTCTTTTTTAGCATTTTGGCCGTATTTATCGACGATTTGGCTAAGAAAGAGAGGGTCTGCTTTGGGGCTTTGAATGAGGTGGATATTGTCGATAGTGATTTCGCGGTCGTACAGGGCATAGTCCACGCTAAAGGCGATGCGCTTTATATTGCTGACATTGAGGTTTTTTTTACCCCACATCGATACAAACATGTTGTCTTCATAGCCTTGCCACGTTGCAGGGTTCGAGCGCAGGCCACTTTCAAAATTAAGTTCGATGTTAATGTTCTCAGAGGGCGAAGCTAGATCATGGCCATTCATTTTACCGTAATAGGTTTGCGCGGGGCCTGGAGGTACAGAGATCGCCCGGGTATAGCTTGCGCCATCGCCGTCATTGGTGTTGATCCACAATGAGCTGCTGCGTTCACCGTCATTGGCGATATCAAGAGCAAAGCTGACATCGCCCAAAGTGCTCCAATCCCAGCCTGGATCTTTAGTAATGGCGAAGGCTGTGTGAAGGTTGGCTTGGCTGTGGAATTTGATATGCAAGGCTTTGCCACCCTTGTTATCGTCCACCAACGTTGCGTCTGCGTTATTAAAGACGAATTCAGGGGGGATGACGCCGTCGTTGAAGTCAAACAAAGTACTTATGGTGTCGTGCTGCTTGGCTTGCTGCTGCATTTTTCCGGGGGGATGTGAGGAGCTACATCCACATAGAAACAAGGCTCCAAACATAATAGTTATGATGCCGTTATGGTGGCTTGTTTTCATTTTTGTTATCCAGTGATTAGTAGGAGGCATGTTTTATATTAGGCCGCTTTGTAAAAAGCCCTCTATCTTTTAGGTGTTAAGCAAGAAATGTAAACGATTTCATTTTTGTGTAAAAGTACCTATAAGAAAAATATTGTTGTGGGCCAAGCAATATTTGTAGTTAGAGGCAGGGCTCAGTGATTATTTGGGTAAGTATTTACTTTGAAGCTTATCTTATTGGTTTTTGTGCTTGTGGTAATTTTATCATGTAGGGGCTCAGTTACTGCTATTTATAACTGAGCCCTTAGTGATGGCTACTTAGACCTTATCGAACTTACCTTGGTAGGGCCAACCTGAAAATTGTTGATCTTTACTTGGATCAGCGTCGTGAGGCCAGCACTCTAATATATAGTCTTCTCTATTGGCGTTAATACGCGCGATACCATAACCCTCAGACTTTAACTTTCTATCATTAAGAAACTTACCCCATTCGATGGTGTTGTCGTCTTGATAATCTGCGTGAGATATTGGGGGGTTGGCGACGGCAAGAATACGCATTTTATTGCCAAAAGTATCGGTGAAGTCACCGGTGTTAGGGTCACCATTGCGTTGATTTGCAAGCTTACCACCGCCTTCAAACCAGCGTTGCCAAATGCTTTGTACAGCTGGGCCTGCAAAAAACAGAGGTCCGTCGTCAAAGCTGTTTACGCCTTGGCGGCACACCATGCCTAGATGTTGGTCGCCAGTGAGTACCATAGCTCCGGTGTCTTTTACCAGTTTAACCGCTCGGGTGCGACCATCAGCTGGATAGCCGTTGGCGTCGTAGTCTAACAAGCCTTTACCATCGGGGCCTGTTTGCGCTGAGCCCCAGACTGAAGCTGTAATGAGTATTTTAGGGAGGCCTTTATGCATATCCTTCCACGCTTTGAGGAAGTCCTCCTGTCGCTGACCTAATAAAATACCTGTTTTGCTTTTGGGATCGCCTTCGTAGTCGGGGGGCGTTTTGAATTTTCGATCTTCCACTAGTGCAAAACTTACTCCGCCGTAAATAAAGGCACCATAAGTAACTGGAATATTATATTTAATGGGCTCTGGGTCGTAGGCATCAGGATTGTGTCCGTGTTGCATGCGATAAACCATGCGCACTAAGTCTTTATTCCATTTGTAACCCCCATCTTCTTCTTTGGGCATGTCGGAGTTGCGGCCCGAGTTGCCCCAGAGATTACCCTGTAAGACGTCATGGTCATCAGCAAGCATGACGCTTGGGGTATTGCGCACTGCCTCGCGGAAGGTCCAATACCACATGTACCAGCGATATAGGGTGTCAAGTTTGGCGTCGTCAGTATCACGGCCATAGCGGGTGGGGTAGGTTTCGTAATATTGGTCGCCACAAAAAACATAGAGGTCGGGTTTATGGCTTGCACAATAAGCGGTTGTGCTTCTATGGGGGTTACAAATATTTTCAGGTGTATAGCGACCGTATGTGGTTTCTTCAGGGATGATCTTGGTCAAATGGCTTTTATCTAAGCTATTTGAACTTGGAGTAATGCAAGAGAAGAGGGCGATATTAAGTTCTTTATCTGCACCAGGGTCTTTGACAATAGTGCCATCAAAAACGACACGACCTTGATAAACAATACGGTAGGCTGCAGCCTTTTGAGTGTTCCAGCTGTTCAGTCGAAAGAGCGCGCTATAGCCATTGCCTATTTCTTCTTCTGGGCCTTGTAGCCACTCACTGCTGCCTTCCATTTTATAATCGAGGCGAGCTGTCCCTGTAGGCTCGACAGCAATTGGCATAAACTGCACGCTCAATTTCAGTACACTTTGATTGAGGCTGTACATGCAGCCCATGACGGGGCCGAGTCCGCGTTCTGGATGAACGCGGATTTTGTCGCCCTCAGTTGCAATATCACTAAACCACCAGCGGGCCCCAGCTTTTTTGGCTGGAGTGGAGCTAAGTAGCATCAGGCCACCTTGCAGCTTTGCCGAAGGAATTTTATCTTGTTCGAGTCTATCTAACTCTTCGCCTGTTTGAGCGTTTGACAGGGTCACGATTATTTTATGTTGGTCAGAGACACTCGCTTCCAAAAAGCAATCTAACCAATATTCCCCTGCTGCGATCGAGCCAATGCCTTTACTGGCTTGAGGGCCTCGGTCTACACGAGCGTAATGCAGTGGTTTATTGATTTCGTTAAAGCTATCGATGCTGAGCTTTCCTTGCTCATTGACCAGTACGGCTATGCCGCCATTAACACCGGAAAAACGCTGGGCTAAAGCTGCGCCTGCGTAATCGAGCTTGCCTTCGCCGACGCCAAGTAAAAAGCCCGCAACCCCTTGCTTACCGGGTGTAATGAGGCCCAATTTAGTTCGAATACGACCTTGGCTATTACCGGCTTGTAGCTCTCGAGTTAGCAAGGCTGCTGTGCGCCCCTCTATGCCTTCTTCGCCGCGCAGACATTCAATACGGCCATTATTAAGCTGCCAATCTTGCAGGCGGTTGGCCCAGAAGTCATTACCGAGCCAAGGGCGGTGCACGGCTTGATCGAGGTCTATTTTGTTTTTAGGGCCTTGTGCTTGATTTTCTTTACAGCCACTGAGGCTGATGCCTGTTGCGGCAGTGCCTATTCCTGCGGCACTAACAGCTAAAAAACTACGGCGTTTCATGTGTTTGTCCTGATTTAATCTCAACCCTTGTTGGGTTGTTTGAATTGGCCTTGGTGGCCGCTTTATTTTTTTCTAATACTAAAATGGCAAAAAGCGCGCCAAGCAGTATTAGCTCTCTGATTTGAGATTTAATACTTTTAGCGGTTTTTATTCTTGTATAAATACGCTTATTTTGCGTGGAAAGTGAGTACAGGCTTGGTTTGTCATTCAATATGAGGGGCTTGGTGGTGCTCGGTTTGTCCGATCGGACGTCCGTCGGATGCTGTTGGCGAGGCGCTTTATTTATTCGGGCGTGAGATTTTTTGGGAGGTTAATAGTGCTGCCAACGTAGCCCAGTCTTTTTAGTTGGGGGAGGGAGGGGCTAAGTAGCCTTAAGCTCCCTGTTGGGCTCCTTAACTACAATGCTTTCTTTGATGATCGCCGGTTGTTACATGACACAGGCACATACCGTAATAGCCGCACCGGCATAAAATTCTGCAACTACTTCTAGTATAAAACCCGCTACCCTGTTTTGCTTTGGTGTGATCAGACCTAGTTTGACACGTATACGTGCTGTATTACCACTTTTGTTAAGCTCGCGAGTAAGGATGGCTGTGGTACGTACGCCCTTCAAAACTCATCTCGCCTCGCGGGCATTCAATTCGGCCGTTGTTGAGCTGCCAATCTTGCAGGCGGTTGGCCCAAAAATCAGCTCCTAGCCATGGGCGTTCTACGTTTTGATCTAGTGTGATTTTATCACTCGGGGCAGGTAGCTTCGTTTCTTTACAGGCGCTTAAACCTACTCCAGCGGCGCAACGCCAAGGCATGCGGCACTTATACTAAGAAAACTTCGATGTTTCATCGGTGTTCCTGATCTTTGATTTACTTAAGTTGAAAAATTCTACTAGGGCTTTGTATCAGCATTTGGGGGTGGCTAAACAACCAATTTTTCTTATTAGCTACTAATATAGTCGAGCATTATTAATGCTGCTGTATTGAATACGATTTGATAGCTAGTTAGCAGAGTAACTATGCTAAGTTTTTATTTGTTGTGGTTTCTTGTTTGTGTTTTTTTAGCTCGACAAGTAATTATAAAAAAAGCCAATCAGAGGCCCTAGGGCTTGATTGGCTTTTAGGTATTTACGCTTTGTTAATTTTTACGCTTACTTTTTATCGTTGTAGCGACGCTCATACATATTGTTATGTAGCTTTTTAGCAGCTTCTACCATTGGTGCATAAGGTACATCGGCAACGCTGACAAAACCTACATTGTAGTTTTCACCATCGTAAGCACGGCCAGTAATGGGCGAATCAATATACTGGAACCAGTGAGCACCAACCATATAAGGGTTGTCGATTACACTGTGCATGTACTCGGTGTAAGCACGGGCGCGATCTTCGTTATTGGCTGCGTGAATAAGGCCTGGGTGATAAAGACCTGATTCAAGTGTACCAAAGTGGAATTCACCAATAATGCTAGGCATATCTAGGTCAGCAAGGAACTTCCATTTTTTCTCAGGTAAACCTTCCTTGTAGCTGTTGTAGCTAACTACGTCGACATTTTCTGCCGCAGCTTTGACAACAGGCATAGGCATGCCCCAGTCAGGGAAGCGCGAGCCAAGGTAGAGGTGGTTTGGCATTAGCTCTTTCATCGCTTTGTTCACAGTAGCGAAGTACTTAGTTGCATAAGCGTGTAATAGAACTTGGTAATCCTCAACTTGAGCGTCTTTGTTAACAAAGCTTGAGTCTACGCCTTTATTAAAGTCATCCCAGCTGCCTAGGTTTTTGCCCCAGGCTTTGTTTAGCTTGTCGATGCTGCCGTATTTTTCTTTCATTAAACGAGTAAATTCGGCCTTGGTCGGTACATCGTTACCGTCACGTCCAAGAGTGTGAATAACAATACCTAGGCGAGTTTCATGAGTTTCTGAACGGCCAAAGCTCTTTTCATTATCAATGAATACCCCTACACACCAAGGCGTACCTTTAACTTCCGCAGCAACTTGGCGAACAGTCGCGTAAGCGCGCTCTTCAAAGACGGGGTCAAATACATCTGGCATGGGAGCCCAGAAGTCATTTCCGGAGCTTACGGTCTTAAAGTCACCGATGATCCAGCCGTTGGCGAAGAAAGGAATACGATCATTGTCGTAATAGCTAGGGTCAGTCCAGTTACCTAAGGCAGCGAAGCCCCAGTTCAACATACGATCAACGGTAACCTTACGCCATTCCTCCATGTAGTCGGCACCGTTAGCACCATATTTACGTTCAAGGTTGGCACTGTAGAAACTATAAACTTCGCCATGCTTCATTGGGCCACTATGGGCTTCGCGGCGGTAACCGAAGTGCTTACCTAAAGGCTCATCGTAATCTGGAAGCCACTCAAACATATCGGCCCGCATGTCACTAACAACGCGGCGAGTAGGGATGGCGGCATCTGGAGCGCGGTTGAGGCCTTCCGAATCTTCAGGGGTTAAATCATCTGCGCTACGCTGTCTAATTTTATCAGGGTCAAAATCATAACCGGTCATGGTGGTTGAGTTCGACAAGCGAATAATATCGATACCAGTACCGAAGTAGAGGTAGCCTTCAGGGTCAACTAAGTACCACTTGCCATCGACTTTTTCGGTGCGGAAATAACCAGTGGCTTTGAGTTTAGGGCCTGCAGTCCAGCCGTTAAATTTACCGCGATCTTTGGGTTTACCGGCTTTAAGCGCTTTAAGCTCTGAATCGCGTTGGGCGAGCATTTCTTCGTCGCTGTGGATTTTACCTGGGAATTCATTTTTAGCGTTTTGGCCGTATTGATCAACAATGCCAACTAAGAATTTAGGGTCTTGTTTTGGGTTTTTGATCAGGCGAACATTATCAATGGTGAACTCTTTATCACGTAAAGCGCTCTGTACGCTCAGTGCAATACGAACAATACCTGAGGTATTTAAGTTCTTTTTCCCCCAAAGAGAGACAAAGATATTATCGTCATAACCATTCCATGTTGGGGGGTTAGAACGAAGGCCTGATTCAAAGTTCAGCTCAACATTCACATCACCATCTGGCGTGCCTAAGTCATGGCCACGCATTTTACCGTAATAAGTTTCGGCAGGGCCTACAGGAACGGCAATGGTACGAGTGTAGTTAGCACCGTCAATATCGGTGATATCAACGTAGATCTGAGCACTGACGTCGCCAAGGTTACCAACATCAATAGCTAGGCTGAAGTCATTGTATTGGCTCCAATCCCAAGGCTTTTCTGGTTGAATGTGGACATTAGCGTAAGCATTCTTTTTGCTGTCTAGCTTGACGCGAAGCTCATGGCTTTTACCGCTAGGGTCTTCTATTAATTCCCCTTTACCGTAAATAAACTTCACGTCTGATGGGATAGTGTCAGCATCGAAGCTATAGAGGGTTTCTAATACTTCGTGTTGCTTAACTGCCGCATCATCGGTTTTGGTTTCTTGGCAAGCGCCTAGTAGCAGGCTACTGCAAAGCAGTACGCCAGCGGACAAAGCCTTGAGTTTGTAGTTTTTCATGGCATCAGCCTTTTATGTTGAGTTCCTGGGTCTTACAACTACGTGTTTTAAATTTATTGCCTATGGCTCGTAGTTAGGAACCTTGGTTTTGAAAGGTTCCTGGCTCTAGGATCTGGCGCTTTGTTTTAAAGCGGCAAATATAGTTCCAGTTAAAATTTGCATCGTACTTGTGGCATAGGCCCCAAGAAATACCATGAACTGGGTCTTTGGCGCTTTCGTAGCCTTGTTCTCGATACAAGCCAATAGCTTCTGGAGTCCTTTTAATGTGACTCATGATGTCAAAGTTTAGACCGTCTTCGGACCATTGGCAGGTGTTTTTCTCTGGTCCGTCAGTTGTTAATAAAGAGGCCATACCGCCATTCCACTCCCATACAACAACTTCATGGCCTGAGTTAGAAATCGGATTGTACTCAGACTTGGTATAAGGTCCGAGAATATTGTCGGCGATAGCAACACCGTGTTTGATTTCGCGACCACCAAAGTTCATGCTTTCTCCCATGGTTTCACCTTTGTAATACAGGTAAAACTTACCTTGATAGTGCATCAAGCATGGGTCGTGTACTTTGTGGCTATCAAAATCTCCACGCTCTTCAACAATAAAACGATTATCTTCGTCGCCTTTCCATTTGCCGCCGGTAGAAGGGCTCAAGATAGGAGCATCACTCTTGTTCCAGGGGCCGTAAGGGCTATCCGCCCAAGCGATTGCAATTTCTTCAATCGTGCGGTTTAGATAAGGCGCTTTTACGGTTTGATAAACCAAGTAATACTTTCCTTCGTGAGCAAGTATTTCTGGAGTGAAACAGGCTCTGTCGTCAAAGCGACCTGCTTCGCCAGGCTTGATTGCTGGCCCTTCTTCTTTCCACTCATAAGCATCTTTAGAGGTGGCATGCCAAACTTCAGTTAGGTCCCAGGGAAATACTTTGTCTTCTGGGTTGCCGGTGAAACCTGCCGTTTCGCCTTCGCCTTTGGTATACCAGCAGTGATAAACATCATCTACTTTTATAACCGCTGTTGGGTCGCGGCGAATTACACCCTCTTCGTAGGCAAAGTCACCGCCAAGTTCTTCAACTTTAAACTCGATTACCCACTCTGGGCCTTTTTCATCGTAGCCGCGCTCAATGGCGCGCAAGCTGGCTTTACTGAGTTTCTTTTCCATTCTTTAAATCTCTTTTGACAAATTAAAGTGCTGCGTCACGGGCTTGAGTATAGGGCTCAAGTGGAATAACTGCACCGCGATGCTGAATGACTTCGGCTGCAATCGCCGCCGCAAATGTAAGTGACTCTCGTACATCTTTACCCATTGCGCGTGCGGCCAAGAAGCTGCCGTTAAAGCTGTCTCCGGCTGCGGTGGTATCGACCACTTTTTCTACCGGTGTTACGGTAAGGTGGAATTGCTCACTCTCATCACGATACAGCATGCCGTTGGGGCCATCTTTAATAAGCAGTGTTGCAGTTGGGTTCAGTTCCAGTAGCTTCTTGGCACTGGCTTCAAACTTAGTAATGCCGTAAAGCATTTCTACGTCTTCAAGGCTAGGTAATAGGGTGGTGCTTAGCTTGAAGGCTTTTTCGAATTCACCGCGAGCTTTATCTAGGTCGTTATTCCACAAGCGGGCGCGATAGTTCGGATCAAACAGAATGTCACAACCTTGCTCACGCAGTTGCTCAAGTAAAGGCCAAAGCTTAGAGCGGCTTTCATCGCTCAGGATTGCCAGAGTAATGCCGGAGAAAAAGAAGACGTCTGGTTTGAGGTCTAAAAGTTTGTTATTACCTTGTTGCTCAAGTAACTCCAGTGTTTCTTTTGCTGCTGAAGTAGAGCGCCAGTAATCAAAACTACGCTCGCCATTAGCGTCAGTATTGACCATGTATAAGCCAATAGTGCGATCGGGGTGACGCAAGGTTAAGTCACTTTGAATATTTTGCTCGTGCAAGGTATCAATTAGTTGATCGCCGCTGAGGTCTTGGCCACAGGCACACATTAAGTAAGCTTTGACATCTTCCGCAAGCGCGGCGCGTTTTAGATAGAGAGCGACGCTGTGAACGTCACCTGCAAAACCTTTTTTATAGAGCTCATCTGTAGCTTTACTGAGCTCTACCATAGTTTCGCCAAAAATAACGAGATTAGGCATGAGGGCTTCTTTTATAGCTGAAAATTTCGTGCCTCAATATAGCTTAAGTGCAGATTGTTAACAATGTAGCTTGGCACACTAAAGTAGCAGGATGGCGCCTAGATTGATTGGGCACAAAAAAGCCCCTTTGGTTGTTGCCAAAGGGGCTAATGTGGAGAGTGCGGAGCGAGCTCCGCAGTAAAGCTGGAGGTTAGTCTAGTTGAACTTCAACAAGCATTACGTTATCGATTGAAATCTTTTTATCTGGAGTCCAAAGATTTGGCGAGATAGTTAGGTTCACCGTACGACTTGCCCAGTCAGTAACAGTGGTGAACCGATCTACATCGATAATTTGTTCATACTTGGTCGTGGCGATAGTCTTTCCTGGTGTGACGTTTGCGTCTTCAGGGAAGAAATTGCGCATACGCGGCTGTGCAAGTAACTCAAAGTCAGCTTTATCAGCAAAAACGGTTACTTGGTCATCTGCGGCATCTGCAATATAGGCTGCCATAGGGTTGTTGGAGCCGTCACCATCACTAGTCAGAACACGTACATCAAATGAAAGTAAGTATGTTTTTCCATTTTCAATAGTGCCTGCAGGTAGCGTAAGTGTTAAAGCATTCCAGCCTGTAAGAGTAAGGCTTTGATTGCCACCAAGAACTTCGTCGCCAGCGGTTGTTAGAGCCGTGCCTTCTTCACTGCTTGCAACCCAGTTTCCTATACCGTCTTCAAAGTCAAAGTTTGTGGCGCCAGCCATATAAACGGCATTATTGCTTCCGTCGATTGAGAAGCGACCCGCATAAACCTCATCAAGCTCTTTCCACTGGTTTATGTAGAAAGAAAGAGTGCGGTCATTAGACTCGTCTGCACCAACTGTAAAAGACATTGCCTGCAGCTTGTAGCTAGGGAATGGGGTCTCTGCGCCACCAACAAATGGAGGGTGTAGCTTAAAGTAGCGGTAGAAAGACTCGGCTCCCCAAGTAAGGTCGGCTGCCATTGCTTGCCAGCCAGCGCTATAGTCAGAAAATTGAACAAAGTAGTTCGCGCTGCTTTTAACGGAGAAGTCTTGCCATAAAGCGACAGTACCATTGTCCATGTGAGCTACACCGCTCATGAATGTGTCGGTGCCATGTGTTGGCATTGTTGCATCTTCCTGCTGCCAGCCGCCGTCAGTGCTCCAGAATGGGAATCCATCATCTTCAAAGCTATAGTTCTCAATGAGATTACTATTAGCCTTTCTAGTCACGGTTAGTTCAAACCAAGTATTGGTGGTGTGACCGCCAGTATCTGGGTTGTCGCCATCGGTAATGTCATAGGTATAACGGTAAACGCCAGTCGCATCGATAGTATCCATATGAAGGGCGAAATCAACTGGGTCAACAAGCAAAATATTTTCAGCAGAGCGTGTGAATTTGATTGCTGGAGCGTCACCTACAGGAGTTATGGTATCAAATTCTATGGTTAGAGGATCACCGTTTTCTTCGATAACATATATTGGGCTTGCCAAATCAACTGTGGTTACGTCTCCGTCAGTATCAAAGCTGGCGGTGTAATTGCTTTTAACTGTAGGAGGGAGAGGCTCGGTTGTACCGTTCAATATGATTATAGTTCCTGTGCGAGGAAGGTCGTGATTATGATCAGACACCACGTAATCAATCGTATAATTTGCAGTCTCACCTTCTTCTAGTTCACCAGCCCATGCTGTAGTGTCAATAGTCATGACATTACCTTCAACAGTATAGCGATCTGCTGGCATATCGGTGACTACGTCACTAGTGCTAAGTTCCTCGTTATCTGCATCGGTTACACCTGTAAGTAAGTCTAGCTCTTGAGCTTGACTTAAATCTGCAAATACAACCGCTAAATCTTCAAACTCTGGTGCGAAGTCACGACCTTCAACTGTTATTTCGAAGGTTCGGTTGAGAACTTCAGTGCCATCACTAATGTCGAAGTTGTAGGTAACAGTAATCATATCCCCAGTATCAAGGATAGGAGCTAACTCTGTCATATCTACATGTACACGTGACTCGTTGATGCTAAAGCCTATGTCAGTATTACCTGTCGAAGTTATATTTTGAACTTTAAGAAAGTCGCCGTTAGCATCGAAGACATTTTCTAGTAGTTTGTAGGATGCATAGCTGACATCTTCAGTTAATGTTTCAAATACTAGGTTGGCACTTTCGCCGGCTACCATTTGTGGAGCGACATTAGGTTCTTGAGGTTTGTTGTCATCATCGCCACCGCAGGCGGCTAACGTAGCCAAGGTGGCAACGCTTAACGCATATTTGGATTTTCGGAATGTTTTCATTTTAAACACCACTCTTACTAGATGTCTGGACGCTTTTGCGTCCAGACCAATTATTGTTAGAAGTTTACGCGAACACCAAGGCGGAAGGTGGTACCAACTTTGTACTCATATACGGTACGATCTTTCGATACACTGCTATCCTCAAGAGGATTGCCTTCGTTGAACTCTTGGTAGCTGCCTGTTGGTTGGCCGTCCGCATCAAGTACAGGTGCACCAACAGGTACAGTTCTGCTTGTGAAGTATTGGCGATAGGCTGCGTCGGTAAGGTTAATAGCTTGGAAGGTAACATCCATATACTCATTAACATTATAGGTTGCGCTTAAATCTAAAGTATCGCGGCCTTCATTCCAAAGGCTGCCACCCTTCCAAGTTCGGCCCCGCAGATTTTGTTCATTCCAGTCCCTATCTACAAGTGAATCTGTTGCGCCACGATAACTTAAGCGAACTTGGTGTCCGTCTTGCTCCCAGAAAGCTGTGAGGTTGTAGGTGTGTTCTGGTGTTTCAGCTACCGGTAGGCCTGGAGACTCAATACCGTTAACTACATCAGGTTCGTATTCGCTGTCCTGATAGGTGTAGTTAGCATTTACGCCTAAACCGCTCAAGAAATAACCTGGCAAGAAGTCGTAGGCTTGACTATAACCAAGCTCTAAGCCAGTAATTTTAGCTGATTTGCCATTAATTACTTGACTATAGCGAGCATCGGCACAACTGTTACGTGCATCATCTTGAAGGTGCGATAGAGTATCGTCTCCAAAACCAAAGGCAAAGTCAGTTACTGCACGTAGAGCCATACAGTTATCAAGGCCATAGTCTTCGTTTTCGGTGTCTTCTAGATTTACCGCTAGGGGTAATTCACCACCAGTGAGGCCATCCTCAAACTTGCGAGGATCGTTGATTTTGGTGATTGTTGTTGCTGTATCCGTAAAGTTGGACATGTCTTTATGGAATAGCGCTGCACTGATCATGGAGCTATCGTTAAAGTACCATTCAACACCTAAATCAAGATTGTTTGACTCAAGAGGTTCAAGTTGGGTGTTGTAGACATTGGCGACAGTGCCGTCCTGTGCATTGCCTGTTGCCCAGTAGGCTTGAGAGTTAATTAGGTAGCCTGCGCGGGTGTCTTCAATCTCTGGGCGAGTCATGGTTTGAGATATAGCACCGCGGACAATTAGGTCATCGGTAATTGCAAAATTCAGGTTTAAGCTTGGAAGTATATTACTATAGCTATGGGTGTCTGTAAGCTCTTGGCTGTAGGCCGATGTGAAGTCTTGTCGATTGGCAACAGTGAAATCACCAAACTGTGTGCCAGTGCCGTTCCAGGTAATATTGGTTGGGTTGGGTGCGTCGGTATAATCCCAGCCATTATCGCGGCTGTAATCTACATCGGCATAACGCCACATGGTCGCCCAGTTAATAGTGGGTAAGGTTTGGTCTGCGTCATCTATACCATCAAGTCGTAGGCGTGCGTATTCAGCATACTGGGGGTCATGACATGGGCCTGCATCAGGAATACGGGTCCACTGACTAGGGTCGATAGTCCATGTATCAGTGCCTTCATCGTAGCTAGTGCCTACACTAGTATCCCAGCCTATACCGTCAACACGATTGAACTTGTTTTCAAAGCCCTGACGAAGATTAACGGTATCTTGCGCGTCGTCATCATTCCAATTTGGCTGAGGGCAAGCGGGTAAGCTGGTGTCACGCAACTGGCGCAGTTGCATTAGATCGAATTCACTTTCGTTTGAATTGTCCGGGAAGTCATAAATAGTCATGCCCGCGTAGCCGGTACTCTCGATCTCGGTACGTACATAACGAACACCGATATCACCTGTTAGGCGGTCATCAAAGAAGGCAAAGTTCTGCTTTAAGTAAAGCGCACCTGTATCAATTTGACTTGAGCGTGTTTCTAGGTTGTTTGGGGTGCGCTGGCTGTCTGGGTCGGATACAACTAGGTCCCAAGCTTTCCATACATCAATAGGGGTCCAACCGTTAGTGACATTGGAGCGGTCGTAACCGAGTGTTTCCATAAAGTTGTCATACGGAAGGCCGTTTTCATCAGCAATTAGATTACCACGAATGCCGCTTAGAGGGCCGCCAGGCATGCCAATAACGTTTCCATCTTCATCAACGATCGGGTCGGCTGCACTAGAGCTTGAGTAGGTGAAGCGTTGATCATCTACACTCTTTTCACGAGTGGTGTATTTGACACCAAACTCGGTAGTAGTCATACCAGCGAAGTCTAGATCAAAATCGAAATCAACCTGAGCTTGACCTAGTGTATCTTCAACAGTGCGTTGGGTTTCCACAATCGAGCCGAGGTGGAAGGAGTTTGTATCGGCAGGGTTAAAGCCCGTGGTGATAGTGTTGTCCCACCAGTCTGGGCGAAGAGCGCCGGTCTCATCTTCGTATTGGCCGGAGTCCTGCTCTCCATAATCAATCATGCCTTGGCCAGCTACGATGACGTACTTATCGCCGTCTTTTACGTAACCTGTTTGTTCAATATCAGGGCCAACTTCTGACAGCAGTAAGTCGCCGACTTGAAGGAAGTTCTGCATATTGGTGTATAGGCTGGGTAGGCTTTCAGACTTACTTGATGAGTAGCCTACTTTAGCGTCCAAGCGGAAGCGGTCGGTCAGTTCTTGGCTTAAATCTAGAGTGGCACTGAAGTTTTCGTTTTTGGTTCCGCCTGTTGAGCGGGTCAAGTCACCTTTACCGCCACGCGCTAATTTGCTAACTAGGGTGCGGTTGCCTGTATCAACTTCGTACCAATCCGCTTGGGGGTCGTTAAATGCCATTGGGGCGGGACGATCACCATAGCCTGCTTGGTTTGAGCCAGCAAAATACATGCCTTGAACGGCATTTGGGTTGGCATCTGGGGTGCGGCTTCTAACGCCGTATAGGTCGTTAGTCTGTGTTTGTTCAGCATAAGTAGTGTTGAACATTAACTCCGTCTTATCGCTTGGAGCCCATTGGATGCCAGCATTAAAGCTTTGGCGGTCACTTGTGTTTTTACTCAGTTCGTAGTTCGTGTCTTGCGGTTCCAAGGCTAAAAATTGTGACACTGCATTGCCATTTTCATCTCGAGCTATGTCAATGGTGTCTGCGGTAGCGCGCCAATCGGAAATGCGAAGCTGGTCTTTACGGTAGGTGTTGGTTTCATCAACGATGGTTGCTGTTACACCTAAGGTGTCATCTAAGAATTTCTTAGACACAGAGAACTGAAGTTTATGGTCCAGTTCTTCACTAAAGTCACTGTAGTTACCTTGAATGGTGGCGGTAAGTACATCTTCAGCGATATCTAGTGGGCGGGTCGTAACTAGGTTAACACTTGCGCCCAATGAGCCTTCGTCGTGATCGGCACTAGGTGTTTTTACAACTTCTAGTTTTGAAAGAATATCTGAAGAGTAAGAGCTTAAATCTACGCTTTGGTTGAAGTCGGTAGAGGTTAAGGTCTGACCGTTTAAGGTGATTTGGTTTTGGGTTGCTGATGCACCACGAACGGTGATCTGTGAGCCTTCACCGTTACGGCTAACTACGGTTACACCCGTTACACGGCCTAGTGAGTCGGCGATGTTTTGGTCCGTTGTTTTACCCATGTCTTCGGCGTTAATCGTGTCAACAATGTTCTTTGCTTCACGTTTATCGTCGATTGAGCGCATCATCGCGCCTTTAATACCGGTGACAATCAGTTCTTCTTCTAGTCCAGCATCGCCTTCTTGTGCATAGGCTACGCCGTTAACCGCCATAATCGCTGCCGAGAGGGCAGTCAACTTATAGCGATGAGAGGTGATAGACATCGTTAAGCTCTCCACTTGGTTTTATTTTTATGTGCACGTCTAGCTCTATTTGGCTGGCGTGCCCTGTAATTTTATGTACCAATCTGCGATCCGACGGGCGGTTTGGTAGAGATTGGCTCAGTCATGGTCTTGCAAATAGGGTGTGTTGTCAATAGTCGATTGTCGCTAGAACGAGGGCTGCTTGTTGTGTTTACATATTAGTCTTGGGGCCTTTAGCGGCGGGCCTTGGCGGCTTTTGTAGGCTTTGTAAATACGCTTTGTTAGGGTGTTTGATGGCTTGTTTTTCTTGTTGGGCTGTTTTTGTGGTGGGGCTTGGTGACTCTTTCTTGGGCTTGATCAAAAAACAGTGCTTGATAGCGGTTTGACATGCATTGTATACAATCTACAATGCTGCACAGGCAACTCTATATATAAAGAAGTGAATCCTATGTCCCTTGATGTGAACGCTGAACGCGACCTGGCCAGTGTGGCCGGTCACCGTATCGCCGATGTGAAAGTCGAGTACTATCGCATCCCTCTTGCCGAAGCTCTAGCTGATGCTAAGCATGGCACCCATACTGACTTCGAGCTTATTCTAACTCGTGTTATCTGCGTCGATGGTACTGAAGGTGTGGGTTATACCTATACCGGCGGTACCGGTGGTCGAGCTATTTACTCTCTGATCTTTGATGAATACCGCGATTGGTTGATTGGTCGTGATGCGTCAGACATTCACGAGATCTGGGAAGCCATGCAGTGGAAGCTTCACTATATCGGTCGTGGTGGTTTGGTTAGCTTTGCGATGTCGACGATTGATATTGCGCTTTGGGATATTCGTTGTAAGCGCATGGGGCTTCCTATGTGGAAGGTGATTGGCGCCCACGGCAATACTACTAAGTGTTATGCCGGTGGTATCGACTTAAACTTCACTGAAGATAAGTTATTGCAGAATATCCAGGGTTATTTGGATAAAGGCTTTGAAGCAGTCAAGATCAAAGTAGGTAAACCTAACTATAAAGAAGATGTTGCACGTGTGAAGGCTGTACGTGAGCTGATCGGCCCTGATCGTGTCTTTATGGTTGATGCTAATTACAGCATGACTCGTGAGACTGCGATTCGTTTTTCTCGCGAAATTGAGCAGTACGATATTACTTGGTTTGAAGAGCCAACTATCCCAGATGACTTTGAAGGTTATGCTGAGATTGCTCAGGCAACGAATATCCCTCTCGCTATGGGCGAGAATTTACACACTATTCATGAGTTCACTCATGCAGTGAACTACAGCAAGTTAGGTTTCTTGCAGCCGGATGCGTCAAATATTGGTGGTATTACCGGTTTAATGAAGGTGGCTGAGCTTGCGTATGCGCACAACCTGCCAGTTTGTACTCACGGTATGCAAGAGTTACATGTAAGCTATCTGTCGGCGATTCCTCATGCTGGCTACCTTGAGGTTCACAGCTTCCCAATTGAGCATTACACCACCCAGCCTTTACGTATCGTGGACGGGCGTGCAGTTGCGCCAAATACGGCGGGTACCGGTGTGATCTTTGATGAAGATTTGATTAAGCCTCATTTGATTAAATCAAACTAATTTTAAGAAATTTCTTATAGGAGACAGCCATGTTAGCGGCAGAATATATTGGTAATAAATCGTTTCAGGTAGTAGAAGGCACTAAAGTTGAGCCTAAAGCTGGTGAAGTTTGTTTGAAAGTTGGCTATGTGGGCATTTGTGGTACTGATATGCACATCTACCACGGTGTGATGGATGCACGTGTTGCACCACCTAAAACCACAGGTCATGAGATGTCAGGTACTGTTGTTGCTATTGGCGAAGGCGTTGAAGGCTTCGCTATTGGTGAAAACGTGGTTGTTCGTCCTTTGGATTGGTGTGGTGATTGCCCTGCGTGTAATGCCGGTAACACTCACATCTGCCACAACCTTAAGTTTATGGGTATTGATTCAGCGGGTGCTTTCCAAAACTACTGGACTGTTAAGTCACGCACTCTGCACAAGATCCCTGCTGGCGTAAGCTTGCAAGAAGGCGCTTTGATCGAGCCTTTATCTGTAGCTACTCACGACGTTAGCCGTTCACGTCTTAAAGCGGGTGAAAAAGCCGTCGTTCTTGGTGGCGGTCCAATTGGTCAATTGGTGGCTGCTGTTGCTAAGAGTGTGGGTGCAGAAGTATTGGTTTCTGAGCCAAACGAAAACCGTCGCGCTTTCGCTGAGAAAATGGGCGTTAAAACCGTTAACCCTATCGATGAAGATTTAGCTGCTGTTGTTGATGAGTGGACTGGCACTGCTGGCGCAGACGTTGTCTTTGAAGTATCTGGTGTTAAGCCGGCTATCGATGCAATGACTGAAATCGCCGCTGTTCGTGGTCGTATTGTGATGGTTGCGATCCACAGCACTAAGCCTGAAATTGATTTGTTTAAATTCTTCTGGAAAGAGCTTGAGTTGTTAGGTGCTCGTGTATACGAAGCGGCTGATTACGACTGGGCTATCGAGTTGGTTGCTGAGAAGAAAATCGACCTTGCGCCGTTTATCTCTTCAGTAACTGAGCTAGGCGACATCCAAGGTGCTTTTGAAGGCATGGATGGAAACCCAGAAGGTATGAAAGCACTGGTTAAGTGCACCGACGAAGCGTAATTGCTTCCTTAGAGAGAGAGCTTAAAGAGAGATGTTAGAGAAGTTTAGTTTAGAGGGGAAAGTCGCGTTAGTTACAGGATGTAAGCGCGGCATAGGCAAGGCCATGGCACTTGGTCTTGCTGAAGCTGGCGCCGATATTATCGGTGTTAGTGCAAGTTTAGAGCTTGAAGGCTCTGCTGTTGAAAATGAAGTGAAGGCACTTGGCCGCAACTTTAAAGCTTACCAGTGTGATTTTGGTGATCGTGATGCTTTGTATGGCTTTGTTGCCGCAGTTAAAGCTGACTTTCCTAAAATCGACATCTTGGTCAATAACGCCGGTACTATCTTGCGCGCACCTGCTGCAGAGCACGGTGATGACTTGTGGGATAAAGTAATCGACGTCAACCTGAATTCTCAATTTGTACTGAGCCGTGAAATTGGTAAAGACATGGTTGAGCGTGGCGAAGGTAAGATTATCTTCACTGCATCGCTGCTTACTTTCCAGGGCGGTATTACCGTGCCAGGTTATGCAGCAAGTAAAGGTGCTATTGGTCAGTTGGTCATGGCTTTGTCGAACGAGTGGGCAAGCAAAGGCGTTAACGTAAATGCCATCGCTCCTGGTTATATTTCAACAGACAATACCGAAGCCCTACGCAACGACGCTGAGCGTGCCAATGCAATTCTTGGTCGTATTCCTCAGGGGCGTTGGGGTCAACCTGAAGATTTCAAAGGTCCAGCTGTGTTCTTGGCCTCTGAAGCTGCTAACTATGTAAATGGCGCCACTCTCTTAGTAGATGGCGGCTGGATGGGACGCTAATTATGAACTTTCAAAACAATGTAAACTTTATTGGTGGTGAGTACGTCAGCTCTAAAGTTGATGGCATTATTTCAATTAAAAGCCCTGCAACGGGTGAAGAAATTGGTCAGATTCCAAAAGGTTGTGCTGAAGATGCACAGCACGTATTGGAAGTGGCCAATGCTGCGCAGAAGAAGTGGGCAAAAATGACTGCGCGTCAGCGTCAGGGCATCTTGCGTAACTTTGCGAACAAAATTCGTGAAAATAAAGACATCCTGGCGCCAATGTTGGTTGCTGAGCAAGGTAAGTTGATCAGTGTTGCTGAAATGGAAGTAGACGTAACGGCTACTTTTATTGATTACGCTGCCGACTGGGCTCTGACTATCGAAGGTGACATTCTGCCTTCTGATAACGAAGACGAAAAAATCTACATCCACAAAGTACCTCGCGGCGTAGTTGTGGGTATTACTGCTTGGAACTTCCCTCTAGCATTGGCTGGTCGCAAGATTGGTCCTGCGCTTGTAACGGGTAACTCCATCATCTTGAAGCCAACTCAAGAAACGCCACTGGCGACCACCGAGCTGGGTCGTATTGCTAACGAAGCCGGTATCCCCGCTGGTGTTCTTAATGTTATCAATGGTTCCGGTTCTGTTGTTGGTCAGGCTTTGTGTGAAAGTCCAATCACTAAGTTCATCACCATGACCGGTTCTACCGTTGCCGGTAAGATGATCTACAAAACCAGTGCTGAATACATGACGCCTGTTATGTTGGAGCTAGGTGGTAAAGCGCCTATGGTTGTGATGAATGACGCCGACCTTGATCAGGCTGTTGAGGCTGCTCTTTGGGGCCGTTTTGCTAACTGTGGTCAGGTTTGTACTTGTGTTGAGCGTTTGTACGTTCAAGAAGGTATCTACGACGACTTCATGGCTAAGTTTTTGCCAGCGGTTAAAGCACTTAAAGTGGGTGATCCAATGGATCGCGACACACAAATGGGCCCTAAATGTAACCAGCGTGAAATCGAGAACATCGATCACATCGTTCAGGAAAGCATTAAGCAAGGCGCAACGGTTGCAACAGGTGCTAAAACAGCTGCTGTTGACGGTATGGAAGGTGGTTGTTGGTATGAGCCAACGGTTCTTGTTGATGTTAAGCAAGACAACATTGCCGTTCACGAAGAGACCTTCGGCCCTGTATTGCCAATCGTTAAAGTAAAAGATATCGATCAGGCGATCGAATTCTGTAACGACAGCATCTACGGCCTTAGCGCTTACGTATTCAGCAAAAACTTCTACGACATCAATCGCTTTATTGAAGATCTAGAAGTGGGTGAAGTTTACGTTAACCGTGGTATGGGTGAGCAGCACCAAGGTTTCCATAACGGTTGGAAGCAAAGTGGCTTCGGTGGTGAAGACGGTAAGTTTGGTCTTGAGCAGTATCTCGAGAAGAAAACCGTTTACCTGAAAGAAGTAAAATAAGTCGCGTTAAGCGAGCAAAGCCGGTTAGCAATAACCGGCTTTTTTTTGGCTATTTAATATTGGCTTTTAGTGCGTTGACGGCAGCGCGGCTATCTTGTTCTTTAAGTGCGTTCAAAATAGCTCGGTGTTCACTCA
Organism: Agaribacterium sp. ZY112; assembly: GCF_041346925.1. Taxonomy (NCBI): domain Bacteria; kingdom Pseudomonadati; phylum Pseudomonadota; class Gammaproteobacteria; order Cellvibrionales; family Cellvibrionaceae; genus Agaribacterium; species Agaribacterium sp. ZY112. Next base: position 1,410,226 of record NZ_CP166840.1, read on the forward strand.
CACAGGCATGTGAAGAGCTTACGCGTTTGTAGTCCATGCGCATACGCATAACAATGGGTGACCAGAGGTTGCTAAGCTCTTCGCCACCGGCGCGTTTTACCAAGAAGTGATGGAAGTCGATGTCGACTTGAGTAACTTGTTGGAAATCTTCGTTGGCAAAAGCTTGTTCGAGTTCAGTAAGTATTGTTTCGAGCTTGGTAAAATCGTTATCGCTAAGCTCACTCGTGAGTTTTTTAATTGCGTATGTTTCGATGGTTCGACGAATATCGACCATGAGCTTTTGCAGTTCAGGGTCAAGCTTACTGTTAACGCTAACGCCGCAATTACTCTTGCTAACCAATAAACCTTCTTTGGTTAGTTGTATAAGTACATCGCGAACAGGGCCGCGGCTAACACCAAAACGGTCAGCTAGACTCTGCTCATTCAACTTGGTATTTGGTTGCAGGTCGCCACTTATGATGTCAGATCGGAGCTGATCAGCGATTTGTTCGCGTATTGGTGTGATCTTTTTTTCTCGCATGCGGCCTTACCAAATTATTAAATAGTTATGACGCTTCGCTGAGCGTGGTAATTTGTTAATTGTATATCGTTAACAATTTTAGCGATAGAACAAGAACATACATTGCCATATAGCAATAAAATACGAGCGTTTATTAAGTTTTATTACTTGGATGGCTGTGGCCGTTCAAATGACATATAGGTGTTTATTATGATGACAAAAGCGGATTATCAAGGTTTGGGTGTGATGCCCGTCATGGTGATTGAAACAATTGAGCAGGCCGTACCTTTGGCTCGCGCTTTACAAGCTGGTGGTATTAAAGCATTAGAAATCACACTTCGATCTGACTGTGCATGGCAAGCAATTGAAACCATCAAAAATGAAGTAGAAGGTATTGCCATCGGTGTTGGGACTATTAGCACCCCTGAGCAGTTAGCTAGAGCGGCTAAATTAGAGTTGGATTTTGCTATTTCTCCGGGCTTAACTCAGAATTTATTAGCGGCGAGCAAAGACCTTGAAATTGCATTCTTGCCTGGTGTTGCGACACCTTCAGAGCTGATTTTGGGTATGGAAAATGGTTTAGACTGCTTTAAGTTCTTCCCTGCTGAAGCTGCAGGTGGTATCCCAATGTTGAAATCCTTTGGTGGCCCTTTCCCTGACATCAGCTTCTGTCCAACAGGTGGCATTAGCATGAATAATGTTCGTGATTATTTGGCTCTGAGCAATGTTATGTGTGTTGGCGGATCTTGGCTGGCTGAGAAAAAGCACGTACAAGCAGAAGACTGGGCGGCAATTACTGACTGCGCTAAGCAGACACTAGCTCACATCGCTTAAGCTGTACTCAATGCCTTAAGTGAACGTTGATACTTAAGGCATTTTTCTTATTGCGCTGACTTGTTCTGGGTTAGCCAGAAAGGCACTATACTTCGCCTATCCTATAGAGGTTTGTTTGCCTCTGCTGTAAGGAATCTAACAAGGATAAGGATAATGCCAAGTTGAATTCCCGTTACTCTCTTTTGCTTAGTGCTATGTGTACAGCTATTACACTGGCTGCTCAGGTGTTTACTCTCATTCTAGCGCTCAGCAATGCTGCATACGCTAATGATGAGCCTGTAGAAAAATCAGTAAAGGTCGCGATTCAAGTTGGTGATGGCAAACATCGGGTCTTTATCAAGCAGGTGCTTGGTGAGTTTGAACGCCGCTACCCCAATATTGCTTATGAGCTGATAGTTTTAAGAGATGTTCAGCGTTACCCTTTAATGGTGGAAGAGTGGTTAGCCAAGGGGGAAGGGCCTGACATTATTTATTGGTATGCCGGGCAGCGTATAAAGCACTTTCAAGATATGGGGCAGTTGCAAGATATCAGTGCTTTTTGGAGTAAAAACAAGCTTGATCAAGCCTTTCCCAAGGCTGTTGTGGATTCCATAAAAATTGATAACAAAGCTTGGGCGATTCCTGTTACCTATTTCTTATGGGCGCTATATTACCGGGAGCATAGCTTTAAACGTTTAGGTCTTGCTGTACCTACAACATGGGCGGAAACGCTACACGCTTGTAAAAAATTTCGTGAGAACGGTATAGACTTGTTTGCCTTTGGTAGTAAAACTGCTTGGGCTTCACATGCTTGGTTCGACTATATTAACTTGCGCTTAAATGGTCTGTCGTTTTATCGGGATTTATTGGCCGGTCGTATTGCATATACTGATGACAGAGTGAAATTAGCCTTAAGGTATTGGCGTCAGCTATTGGATAATGAGTGCTTTAATGCAAATTATTCTTCTTACACGGTTTGGCAGGCTTTTCCCCGAGTCTTACATGGCCTCTCGGCTATGACTTTGGCCGATGGTGTACCGCAAATCGACATGCCACGAGAAATTCGTGATGATATTCGTATGGCATATTTTCCTGAAATTACAGAAGCTATGCCGCGTTATACAGTGGCACCGGTTAATGTTTTTATGGTGCCCGCTTATACTAGGATGAGACCAGAGCTTGAAAAGATGCTGATGTTTTTAGCAAGCCCAGAGTTCCAAGCTAGCTTTAATGCGCCTATCTCTCGTCCAGCAGCCCTGATTACTGCAGATAGAGGAAGTGATGTTTTGGCTCAAGAAACATTTCAAGCTATTGCAAGCTCTCCCGGTGGAATTCAGTATTTGGATCGTGATACGGATATTCGTTTTGCAAATAAGACTCCTGCGATTCTGGTCGATTTTATGCAACATCGAGATGTTGATAAAACAGCTAAAGACTTGGAGTCTTTACGAAAAGAGATATTTGGCCCATTACTTAAAAAATAATGGATTAGCTGTTTGATGGCCTTAAACGTGGTGTTTGTTACATGGCCCTGCGACAAAATGTCGCAGTTTGAATGCTTTTTCTGTTTCTATTTTTAGTTCCGTTCAAAAATGGCGCGCTTAATTACTTTGGACTGTTTTATGCGCTGCTTTTCCTTAAGGCAAGTTTGTTTAGTACTTACTTGCACGGCCTCTTCGTGGAGTTTCTCTGACCAGCATCTAGTTGCTGTTGAAACTGTGACAGTTTTTGCTCCTCAACACAATAATTCTGATGTTCAGGTAAGTGAAGGATCTTATACAAAGCCTGATGTGGCTCAGTGGTTAGATCTTGTGCCCGGCGCTAATGTGAATCGCAATGGCCCAACTACGGGTATTGCGCAATACCGAGGCCATTATGGGGATAGAGTTTCTGTGAAGTTAGACGGCCAGGCTGTTGTTGGTGCTGGCCCTAATGCTATGGATACCCCTTTGAGTTATGCGGCGCCGGTTCATATTGAAAAGCTCACTATGCATAGAGGTATTGAGCCTGTTTCTTCTGCGGTAGATAGTTTAGGTGGTGTTATTCAAGTTATTGCAAAGGAAGCGCAGCTTAGTGAATCTGACGAGCTGGCAGGTTCTGGCTTGTTATCGGCAGGGCTGCGCAGTAATAACAATGCCAAGCAGGTTTCGGGGCTTGCCAATGTCGGTTCAGAAAAAAGTGCCCTGATAATTTATGGCAATGCACTAAGCGGCGACAACTATGAAAGCGCTAATGGCACTGAAGTTAGTCCTACAGGATATGAAAAATGGCAAGCTGGTGCCGATTTCCGCTATACACATCAAGAGCATGATCTAGGCGCAAGTTTTCAAAAGCTGAATACCAGAAATGCAGGTACACCAGCCTTGCCTATGGATATTGCCTATATAGAAGGCAAGCGTGGAAAAATTGATGCTGAACATCAATTCGGAGCTTGGCAATTAAGCTGGTTGTTAGCAGGTATGAGTGCCCAACATGAAATGGATAATTACAGTCAGCGCTTAACTATGAATCCAATGATGACGCGCTCTACTTACGCTGATTCAAGTAGTGAGAATTTTTCAATTCAACTTGGTAGTGGCGCTTGGTTGTTTGGTTTAGATGGTGTTCGAGCTAATCATAATGCAACAGTGACTAGCCCTGATAACCCTATGTTTGAAGTGAAAAACTTCAACGCTGTTGCTGATCAGCGCTTAGGTGCTTTTGCGCAGTACACGCATAATTTAAGTGAGCAGACAGAAATAGAATTGGGGGGGCGTATAAAGCAAAGTAAGGCCAGTGCCGGTAAAGTCAGCCATCATATGTACGGTATGAACCCGATTATTACTGCGTTACAAGATCGTTTTAATAATGCCGATCGCGACGTTAGTGACATGGGCCAAGATGTAAGTCTTAATTTGACTCATGAACTTAATCAGCAGTGGTCCTTATATGCGGGTTTAGCTTATAAAGAGCGAGCGGCTTCTTATCAGCAGCGCTATTTATGGCTACCTATGCAGGCAACTGGTGGTTTGGCTGATGGTAAAACGTATGTGGGTGATATTAATTTAAAGTCTGAAAAAGCGAAGCAAATAGACCTTGGTTTTGCGTATGTAGGTGAGGCCTTACGCGTGAGTCCTCATGTTTATATGCATAAAGTAGAGGACTACATTCAAGGTGTTGCCAGTGTAGACATGCAGGTTAATATGGCGGCTCAAATGATGTCTGGCGCTTTACCTTTAAAGTTTGCCAATGTTGATGCCACTCTTTACGGATTAGATTTAAATTACAGTTATCTTATTTCGTCGCAATGGTATGTCGACGGTATTGCTGCCTATGTTCGAGGTGAGCGAGATGACGTTAATGACAATCTCTATCGTATTGCCCCTGCTAATGCCAGTATTAATTTGCATTACCAAAACCAAAAAGTGGATGCCATGCTAGGTAGCCGTTTGGTTGCTGCTCAGAATAAGGTGAGTGATATTAATGGTGAGCAGGCAACAGCTGGTTATGCATTGTTAAATGCTGCTTTGAGCATCTCTATATTGAATTCAATGGAAGTGCGTTTAGGTGTGGATAATCTTCTGAATAAACAGTATCAAGATCATTTGGGTGGATATAATCGTGTACACGTTGGTGATTTGGCGCTTGCTGAGAGGCTGCCTGGTGAAGGTATAAGTGCTTGGGCTGAGTTAGATTATCGTTTCTAAACTTATTTTTAAATGTACTCATACATAAGCTTTTAGCGTCTATAAAGTAAATTAGGGCAGGGTGTTCCTGCTCTTTTTAATGTTCTTATTCGTCTGTTTTAGTTTCCTGGTTTTTTATTGAGTTTTCTCTGTAGAGTGCGGCGGTGCATATTAAGCTGCCGAGCCGTAGCTGATATATTGCCTTTATTGAATTTTAAGGCCTGCTGTATATGTTCCCACTCAGCTTGTCTTGCTGAAAGGCTGCTTACGTCATCTTCTTCGCTTTTACTCTGCTCAACTTTGCCAAGTGCACGTAATAAGGTGTTTGTATCAGCAGGTTTACTTAGGTAATCATCAGCTCCTAGTTTAATGGCATCAACAGCGGTAGCGATACTTGCAAAGCCCGTTAGTAATACAATTCGACTTTGAGGAAGTACATTCCTTAGCGGACGAATAAGTTGCATGCCACTCTCGTGTTCAAGCTTCATATCTAATAATACAAAGCTTGGTAGGTGTTGGCGGGCTAATAAAAGAGCGTCGCTGGCATGCTTGGCCCAAATACAATTAAAGCCATGTTTGATCATGCGTCGTTGTAAGGCCGTCGCATAACATTCGTCGTCTTCTATTATTAACAACTTTGCTTTCATTCTAGGTTTGAGTAAATAATATAGTTATATAAATGGGATATGAATTTCAGCTAGGCCATGGTGGTCTTTGTTGTTCTTAAGAATGAGTTTGCCGCCTAATCGCTCAATAGTTGTATGGCTTAAAAAAACGGCAAGGCCTAGGCCGTCTTTACTCTCAACAGGTGCCTCACCTAGTTCGCTTAAACGTTCATCTGTAAAGCCTGTGCCGTAGTCTTGAACTTGAATTATAAGGTGTTTTATAGGATTTGCATTTTTATCTGAGCTTTCTTTCTTTGATATTAAGCTTATATCGACCTTTGAATTATTATTTCTCAAGCTTGCCCTAAGTGCGTTTTGTAGCAAGTTAATAATTGCGCTAACGAGACCGCTTTCACTCGCTATAAGCGGGCTGCTATCACCTGCAAGGGTGAGTGAAATATTGGCATCTGAGAAATTAAGTTGTAGATGTTCTTCTAGCTCACAAAGTAATTCCTTCACGCTGATGTGTTTTATGCTTTGTTCTTTTGAGTCTACAGCCAGTTGGCGAAAGTGCTCAAGGTTGTTTGAACAGCGCTGCATTTGTTCTTGTATTTGAGAGAGTAATACTTCGTTGGGGTACTCTTCTTCAAGTTCATCTATAAGTAGTTGAATGCTAGCAAGTGGTGTTGCGAGCTGGTGCGTCACTTGGGCCGAGGCTAAACCAAGGCTAAGTACCTGCTCCTGCTTCAGCTGTTCTTCACGAAATCGGGCAATAGAGTTATTGCGTTTATTGACTTCGTGGGCGAGCTTGCCAACCAGCAATGAAATAACTGCGCACGAAAATAAAAAATTTAACCACATGCCAATGTAGTGCTCTTGCATACTACCGTGATGCATATGAGGGGAGGGTAGGGCAAATAACAATAAACTGTAACTGCTTACAGCAGCTATGCTAATGAGCGCAAGCCAGCGAGCGTTAACACTGACGGCTGCGATTGCGACGGGTAATAAAAGCAAAGAAACAAAGGCATTGGTGGCTCCGCCGGTAAATAAAAGCAGTAAGCTGAGAAAGCCAAGGTCGGCCAAAAGTTGCAAACTCAATTCCCAGTTCTTAGCATGCAAGCGTTTTTTGTAGTAAGTCAGGCTGAAAATATGAAAGACCAACTCTAATGTTAGTACGATCAGCACCTGGGCTTTCTCGATAGGGTAGTCATCCAGACCTAGGGCTAATGCTAAAAGCGCAACTTGAACGGCGATAGCAAGGCTGCGAAGGTTTAAGACGCGGTGCATATGATAAGAGCTGAGAATAAACTGAAGCATAGGCGGTGAGCTGGTTGGTTGAATACTTGCGGCTAAGAGTTATTTAAACTTAGCCATTGATGGATTGTTAGCTAGTGTTGCTTGTATTGCAAGTCTCTATGTTATGCTCTTGCTATCTTATTTGTAGGTGCTTAGTAGGAGTAGTAAGAGACATGGATGCGTTATTGTTGCAGGCCTTGCCAAATTTAAGTCATACCGAGTGGATAGCTCATGTTGCTGTCTTTGCATTAAATATCATTCTACTGATCTTTGCCCCGTTTATATTGCGCTTACTTGAAAATGGCGGTGATTTACGTGCCCGCGTTCATTTGTTGCGCTATCTTAATATTCTAGTTCTAGGCCTGCATGGTTTTGATATCTTTATGTTGAAGATAAACCCCGCCTATCAAAACTACTTTATCAATGTTGGTCTCAGTTTGATGGTGGTTTATGCCGCATTGTTTATCTATAGCCTATTTTGTTTCTTCTCAAAAAAACGCTTTGGTAAGGAGAAGGAGATAGATGGGAAGGCGGTTTATTTAGACACCTATAGTTCTCGCCTTATTGATTTAGTGATTCTGTGTATTACTTTAATTACGACAGTTTATGTACTAATTAAAATATGGCATGCCGACAGCATGCTAGAAACAACAGGGATCTTTGGTATTTTTGTCGCATTTCTTGCATTTACCAGTTCAATCTGGGCGCCTGATATTATCAGTGGTTTGATTATTCTTAATACAAAAATGCTTGAAGACGGTGATGTCGTTTTAGTGGATGCGTATCCTGATGAATATATCATTAGCCGTGTTAGTCTGATCTATGTTGTCTTATTTGATGTAAGAAATAACCATAGAACACTTATTCGTAATAGCCGCTTCACTAATAGTAAATTGGATAATATTAGCCGTGTTGCTGGTTCTGATGGTATAAGGCAGAAGTTAAGCTATAAGATCGGTTACCCCAGTTTTGATGCCGCAAGCTCAAAAGAGCGAGTTGTTCAGCATCGCTCGTTTATGAATCGAGTTGATCGTATGTTTAAGCGAGCTGAAGAAGGGGCCTCTAAAGATGCCGATATTAAGATCAACCGTTCGCGTGATTTTAGCTGGTCTATGACTAATGCAGGTGATTACGCCTTGGAGTTTACACTTTGGTTTTATTTGGAGCGACTTCCCAATACCCGGCTTACAGGCACGATTCGTCGCCACTTAATTGCTAGTACCTATAAAGTGAATGAAGCTGTGTACGAGGCTTCTATTTTTGAAGGTTTAAATCTGGCCACTCCAGATTTATTAAGTGTTGAACGAGTGGCTCCGGTAGAACGGCACTCATTTGAAGAGAAGTTTGAAGGCGGGCTTGAAGAGAGCGCTTAAGTAGCTACAGCCTACTGAAAATAAAACACTATCCCAATATAAACTATGGGCAGTTATGTCTTTAAAGCCATCCCTGTTGCTGGGCCAGGCGAGCTGCGTCTATGCGATTGGTGGCATGCAGCTTTGATATCGCTTCTGATAAATAGTTGCGCACGGTGCCTTCCGATAAGAAAAGCTTGCCTGCTATCTCTTTGGTTTTAAATCCTTCAGCTGCAAGGCGTAAAGCCTGACGCTCTTTATCGTTAAGTGGGTCTTTATCTCCGATGGCTAATAAAGCTAGCTCACTGTTGATAATGCGCCTGCCATTTTTTACCTCATGCAAGGCATCAACAAGCTCTTGTGTTGGTGCTTCTTTTAATAAGAAACCATCGACGCCAGCATCGATGGCTCGTTTGATATAACCGGCGCGACCGAAAGTAGTGATAATAACGGTCTTTAGTTGGGGCTGATGCTTGGCAATCCACTCCACTAGCTCTATACCCGTCATCTCTGGCATTTCTATGTCGCTAAGTACAAGCTCAATATCCTTGTGTTTGCTTAGTAAGTCGACAGCTTCCTGACCATTTGCACATTGGTAGGCAACCTCAATATTAAGCTCCATATTGAGAAGAGCACTTAAGGCGCCACGTACCATAGCTTGGTCTTCAACAAGCAATACTTTCATCTAGGCTGATCTCCGTAGTCATGCCGTTTTTTATTTGGAATTGGATCTTACCACCTAGTTTTTCGATGCGCTCACGCATACCTTGAATGCCGTTGCCTTCTACAAGCTTTTTAATTTGGCCGTTATCACTGATAGTAAATACAAGCTTATTGTACTTATCTATTAATGAAATATGCACCTTATCGGCTCGGCTATGGCGTAATATATTTGTTACGGCCTCAGTGGCAACAAGCGTTAGGGCTGTTTCAGTTTCAGCATTAAGTTTAAGGTTGGCAAGATCTGTACTTACTTGTATGTCAGCGCTATGCAGTTTGGCAACAAGGCTTTTAATCTGCTCATTAAAACTTCGTTTTTTATAATTCCCTATGGCTTCACGGACTTCTTGTAAAGCTGTGCGACTGAGCTCAGAAACTTCCTCTATCTCTGTTTTAGCTTTTTCAATATTATCTGTGTTGAGTAGCTTAGCTGCCAGTTCAGATTTTAAGGCAATACAGGTTAGGCTATGGCCTAGTAGGTCGTGCATATCGCGGGCTATTCTTTCGCGCTCTGCAATTTGGGCAAGAGACTCAATTTGTTGGTCTTTTTGCTTTTTAATGATGTTGTCTAATTTGAAATACTGACCAACCGAACCAAAAAACCAAGTAGATACTAGCGGTAGAATGGAGCTGAGTAAGAAAAATAAGACATTACCATGGCTTAGTATTTGTGATGCAACAACAGCACTGACAATGTTAACGGCTAACAGAGCAATGGCCGCCTTGCGTTTATATAAATAGCCGCAAAAATAAGATGAAGACCATAAAAGAGCGTAACTAGAAAAAAGTATGCTGCTGATGCCAATACATAAAAGTATGATTCCCGCTATATAGATGAGGGCACGCTTATGATCGAGGTAGATAGCCGTATATAAAAATAGGTAAAGCGCATAGGCTGCGAGTATTAAGGCAGTTTTTTCGCCGCTAAAGTCTTCGAAAAAGAAAGCCAGAAAGTAGAAGGCTGAATAGAGCATTGGCGAGAAAAAAAGCCAGCTTTTTAAGCCGTCAAAAGGCTGTTCAATAAAACTAGAAAAAAAGTCTTTCATATATGTAGGTGGCTTGGTATCGCATTTCTCTTGCTTGTGACACTCAAGCCATGGCTCCTTTTGTTGCTCTACTTATTGGTTTTGTTCTAATAAAAAGGCTGGCCAAGCATAGTCGGGTGCAATACGCAAAGCTTGCTGCCAATGCTCTAAAGCCTTATTTTTATGCCCTGTTTCTAATAGAGCTAAGCCTATCCAAACTTGAGCATCCGCATGCCCCCAGCTGCTATCGTTGCTTTCAAATAGTTCAATAGCGGTATTAAAGCGCGCTATGGCTTTCTCTTTGGATCCACCGTATTCCGTGGGAGTGTAATACTCTCCTATACCTGCAATCAATTGTACACGCGGATTTGTTGCATCAATACTCAATGCTTTATGCATTGCTTGGCCTGCCTGAGGCCCCAGAAAAGCAGCTTTCTCAGGAAACATATGGCTTTGCAAACCGTAAATATTGGCTAATAAGGCAAGCGCTTCTGCGTTCTTTGGCTCTTTTTCTAATAGCTGCTCCAGTTCGCTTTGTGCAGTAAGAATACTCTTGTTGCGCTGTTCAGCGTTGCCGCTGTAGTTATAAATCGTGCTAAGGCGATAAGCTGCAAAAGCTTGGTCATAGTCATCGGCTTGTTTGGCTAGTTGAATGATTCCGGCTGTATCTGCTCGCATAAAAGCTTCATCAATGTCTGTTGTCGTTGAAGCAAAACTTAAGCTGCTTAGGCTAAATAGAGCGGCAGTACTGGTGTTAATTACTATTTTTACTAGCTTGTTCATGGTGGGCTCCGAATGCGTCCGTGTTCTTTAATATGATATGCCTAGTAAGCCTTTTTACGCTTTTCTAGCGCTAGAGGGCTTGTTGTCGTGGCATGAACTCAGTGTCGTTGTAATTCGACTTTTTAGTAATGGAGCTTTGTCAGCTATTCAGGTGACATTTGTCATAAGCTGGACGGACAGGTAGGTAGGAGGCTGCCTGGGTAGTCTGTGTTTGGGGGGGGGATAAGTTGCTGCCCTGAATAATACTGTCGGGCAGCGCTTCGCGTGCAGATCGAGAGCGGGTATAAACTAGCGCCCTCGGTCTTACTGATTTAAAAAAGCTTAAGCTCGGCGGTTCTACTGCCTTTGTTTGATGCCTCTTTGCGCAGTTGTTTACTGGCTTTAACCATATTTTCCAGTGCGGGCAAAACCTCATCCCACTGTCTTGTTTTAAGGCCGCAATCTGGGTTTAACCACAGTCGTTCAGGTTGAATATAGTTTTCCGCCTTGCGGATCAACTTAACAACGGCATCTACGCTTGGGATGTTGGGGGAATGAATGTCGTAAACACCTGGCCCGATAGCGTTAGGGTAAGCAAATTGCTCAAAAGCATCGAGTAGCTCCATATCCGAGCGTGAACACTCAATGGTAATGACATCCGCATCCATATGGGCAATAGAGGGCAGGATGTCATTAAATTCGCTATAACACATATGGGTATGAATTTGCGTTTCATCTTTTACGCCGTTAGCACAAATGCGATAACTTTCTACAGCCCAGGCTAAGTACTCCTGCCATTGCTCTTGGCGTAGAGGTAGGCCTTCACGCAAAGCGGCTTCATCAATTTGAATGATATTCACGCCTGCTTTTTCAAGGTCTAAAACCTCTTCACGAATGGCCAAAGCGATTTGCAAGCAGCTGTCTTTTCTTGGTTGATCATCGCGCACAAAAGACCAGTTAAGAATCGTTACTGGGCCTGTTAGCATGCCTTTCATTGGTCGCAAGGTTTGTGCTTGGGCATAGCAAGTCCAATCAATGCTTATGGCTTTTTTACGTTGTACATCACCAAATAAAATGGGTGGTTTCACACAGCGAGAACCATAGCTTTGTACCCATGCAAGTTGAGTAAAAGCAAACCCCTGAAGTTGCTCACCAAAGTATTCAACCATGTCATTGCGTTCGGCTTCACCGTGTACAAGAACATCGAGCCCTAGCTTTTCCTGCTTGCTAATACAGTCGCGAATCTCTTGCTTCATCGCTTCTTCGTATTCGGCTTGTTTTAGCTCACCGTTTTTAAATGCACGGCGTGCCGCGCGGATAGTGGTTGTTTGTGGGAAAGAGCCAATGCTCGTTGTTGGATAAGCCGGCAGCTTCAATTTTTCTTGTTGAAGTTTAGATCGACGTTCAAAGCTATGTTGGCGTTCACCGAGGCTTGGGTTTATGGCCGCTACGGCCTTTTTAACCTCATCTTTATGGACCTGAGAGGAGCTTTGACGCTGCTCGATACAAGCACGATTGTGTTGTAATTCGTCTTCTACAGAGCTTATTCCTTCATTAAGGGCCCGGCCTAAGATACTTAACTCTTCAATTTTTTGTTTGGCAAAAGCGAGCCAATGATAGATATCAAGTTTTGAAGGGGATTCACTTTCAAGGTCAACAGGTACGTGTAGAAGTGAGCATGAGTGACTCAACCACAGTCTGTCACCCAGTTTTGAATGTAAGGGTTTTAGTAATTCAATAAGGCTACTTAAATCGCTTTTCCAGATGTTTCGCCCATCGATCACGCCAAGTGATAAGACTTTATAGTTGGGTAGCCAATCTATTATTTTGTTTAATTCCGAGCGTGCTCTGACAGCATCGATATGCAAACCGGCCACAGGCAGTTGGCAAGCTAACTTTAAGTTTTCTTTTAGTTCTCCAAAATAGGTGCTCAGCAATAATTTGAGCTTTTTATGTTGAAGATAGTGATAAGCTCGTTCATAGGCTTGTTGCCATTGCTCATCTAAATTACAAACGAGTGCTGGCTCATCTATCTGCACCCACTCAACACCACTGTTGGCAATATCATCAAGTAACGCACGATACAGTGGTAATAAGCGCTCTAATAAATCGAGTTTGTTGCTCGCATCTTTGCTTTTACCTAGCCACAAATAACTTAAGGGGCCAATGATAACGGCCTTTACACTGTTTCCAAGAGCTTGAGCTTCACTTATTTGTTTAATTAATTTTTTGCTGTTGAGTTTAAAGTCGGTCTCGTTTGAAAACTCAGGCACGATGTAGTGGTAATTTGTGTCAAACCACTTAGTCATTTCTGCTGCATGGCTGCAGTTGCAGGCGCTGTCAGACGCTGAGCGTCCTCGAGCTGCACGAAAATAATTATCAAGATCGCTACTGTTTTCTTTTATGGCTCGTTTAGGTAGGTTGCCAAGTAGTTGACTCATATCAAGCACTTGGTCGTAAAGTGAAAAATCACCAACACTTACAAAGTCAAATGATTTTTGTAGTTGCCAGTTGTATTGGCGGATTTCAAAGGCTTGTTGCTCTAGCTTGGCTGCTGAATCCTCGGCGCGCCAATAGCGCTCTAGTGCAAATTTAAGTTCTCGTTTAGGGCCTATACGTGGTAGGCCTAGACAATGAAGAGTTGCCATGCTGTTGTTCCTTTTAGTTTGAATTAATTCAAATAGGTCAAAGATGGCATTAATGTAGAGAAAATACTCTATGAATAATAATGGTATATTTTCATTGTTTGATTAGTTTCTGTCATGCTTTAGAGGCAGCCTAAATGCTGAGGTAATGCATGAAGTGGCTCTTCGCTAGTTTACTGAATTAATTTACTGGTGCGGGTGTGCTTGCTGGTTTTTTGATGAGCAAGATCTTTTTTTGGGGATATATGAAAAAAGAAAATTAGCGCGTACTTAGATCTTATTCGAGGTCTATTTTATTTAGGGGAGGCTTCTATTGCGTAGAAAGGCATGGACGTTAATAACGTAGTTTTTATTAACGGTGATTTTTATGAAAACCCCGCTACGTCTCTAACGCAGCGGGGTTTTAAGGCTTTAAGGGGCAATAAAGTTATTGATAACACTTAAGTTTTGAATTCTACGGTCTTCTGCAGGAATAGTTTCGGCAATATTAAAAGGGTTTGATGAATCAGGATAATTCGCTAAAAAGTACTCTGCAAGTGCATCCTGCTCACCACCGCTATAACTGAAGCTAGACTGCAAGCCTGCATCGCATGCGGTCAAAACAGGGAAGTCTGGCATCTCGTTTTCATCCACATCAGGGTCGCCAAAACCAACGGAGTTGTAGAGTTGACGTCGCTCAGGTGCGCTTAACTGTGCAAATGGATAATCGTCACCACCGTTAGCCAAGAAGTTTAATGTCACGATTTGAAATACTTCCGAGGCAGCGGCTTGAGCAGTACCAGCGCTATAAAGTGCGGTATCAGGAATGTTGTCGGTATCGGTATCAACCCAAAGGTCGGTGATACGTGATCCAGCATCCAACGCAGGGTCAAAGCCGAAGGAGATACCTGCAACTTGAGGGAAGCGACCCGGTGTTGCACCAGTCTCACTTTCTGCTACCCCATGTTCAAGCAATGTTTTTAATTCACTACCTGTTACATCTAAAACAACAAGGCCGTTATCAAAACGAAGTGTGCCACGGAAGTGCCCCTCACTCACATCTCCTGCGTCAACGCTTAAGCCATCATTAAATGGAGGGAAGAATTCGGTTGTTATACCTGTTGTTACAGCATTGCCAATTTCAGCACGAATGCCGCCGCCATTTTTTAAGGCTAAAACATTGTTTAATTCATTACAGCTTTCTGCATAAGCGAGCATGGAATCGGCGGTGAGGTTACCAAGATTTGTTTCTTGTGTGCGAACTTGGCTGCGTCGGCCTTCAAGAAAGACATCACTGTGTCCAACTATATTTTCAAACTGAGTCTCAATGACGGTCTGTACGGCGTCACGAGTTTGAACAACTTGCTCATTAGCGGTGCCCCCTGCAAGGGCCACATTTTCTGAGGTGCTGGCCCAGGCGCCACTAATGCTTTCGTCAAGGCTTTCAGGAATGATATAGCCAGCCTCGTCAAAGGCAACAACTAGGCGGCCAAGGTATTTATAATCACCATCGACATTAACGATTAATGTTGGTTTGCCGTCAGCATCTTTGGTTTGAAAAGGGTAGGCTTCGGCAAAAACGGAATCACCAGGGAATAGAGTGTCTGTTGAATCGCCCATGCGGGTATTTGAGCCGCCAGCAACAATAATATCGACACCATTGAGTGCGGCAGCAAGTTCTTTTTCTATGCTAATTTGCTGCATGTGAGCAAGAACAATAATCTTATTTACACCGTTTGCAGTAAGCTCATCAATTGTTGGCTGTAGTGCGGCAGCAAGTTCTGTAATAACTGTGCTGCCTGAAATGCTAAGGGCGCCGGTGGACGTTATGTTGGCTAGCTCGGGTGTCGAGGCGCCAACTAGACCAACAAGCTCATCGCCAACTCGAGCAACGGCGCTACCAGCAACTTGGCCAGTCATTGTTTGAACCTCCTCACCGTCCATGCCGATAAGAGAGGTGAAGTCTCCGTCATCGCTAAAGTCGATATTTGCGGCAAGATAAGGGAATTGTGCTCCGGGGAATTCTACACCGTCACGTGACTCACTTGAGATAGCATCGGCCAGTTCACCAGGACCCTGATCAAGTTCATGATTGCCCACAGCTGAAGCTACTACACCGAATGAATTCATCCAAAGGTGGTCAACGTGTCCGGGCTCGTTACTACCAGTAATCGCGCGCACTGCGCTATTTTCGGCTGCAAACCAGCGTGGCCCAGGGATGACGTTATCACCAGAAGAAACAACTAAAGTATTTTCTGCGTAGCGTTGATTATTGCTAAAGCCATCTACTAAGGCTGAGAATTCATCAACGCTATCTAGGGCTGTTGCTTCATTACCGTCAACATCGGCAAAGTGCAGTAATTGCAGCCAAAAGCCATCCTCGCAGCTGTAGTCCGTTGTGTTTATTTCGTCTGGGTCTAATGTACCGTTGCGGTTCTTATCCATACCACTATCGACTTGAACACCACCGAAGGTACATGCGCTACCTGTACTGATGTTGGTCTCTGTAGTTAGTGACTTAAGGCCTTTTTTCGTATCATCACCGCCACACGCGGTTAGTATAAATGAAGTGGCGACTACACCAACGGATAGCATGCGGCGTAGCTGATAGCTTTTGTTCATCATCGTAAAGGTGTCCTAAGGGCGGTTAACTTAAAGCGAGAACAAAGAACGGTAAATCAGATGGGTTAAAGCTTTATGACAGTATTCATCTCAGAAGTTGATTTTTTATGTTCAGGGGCATAGACCACCCTTGCCACTCAAAACACACCTTCTTTGATTTGGAAGTTATTTATAGCGAGGTAGCTTATAGAAGAGCAGTGCCTTCTAAAGAATTTTATTAAATGAAGTTTCAGGTTTTACAAAATCAACTATGCGTTGACGTAGCATTAGGTAGATCGCTACTGTCTTTTGGTTATAGAAATTACTCAAACAACCATGATGAATTATTTAGCGAGCCGTATTCCCAACTTTCATGGATAAGCCTTGTTGAGGATTTTTTCGCGGCACCCATGGCAATAAGCAATGGAGCATAGTGCTCTAAGCTTGGATGAGCAAGCTGGGCGTGTTCGCAGTATTTATAAGGCTGACAAAGTTGGTCTATATCCCATTCGGCCACACAGCGCTGTAACCATGTAACAAAATGTTTAGCCCACAGAGGTGTTTGGCCACTTAGGCTTAAGGCCCGTAAATTATGGGTGGCGCTGCCTGAAGCTAAAATCAATACACCTTGCTGGCGCAGATCGGATAGGGCTTGGCCTAATTCATATAGTTTTTTTAAGTCGTTGACTTGGGGCAGGCTAAGTGCGGCTAAAGGAATTTGTTGGTTGGGGTAGGCTAATTTCAGTACCGACCATATTCCGTGATCGAGCTTATACGAAACGGGTTTGGCTTTAAGTGAGTGTGTGTTTAGGCTTTTGTTTATTGCGTCACTTAACCATGCAGGTTGTTCTGACTGATAAGAAAAGTTGTATAAATCCTTAGGAAACCCCCAGAAGTCATGTTGGCTATCTAGTTTTCCAGTTTGGCTTATGCAGAGCTCTCGGCTTTGCCAGTGTGCAGAAATAACAACAATTGCTTTAGCCTTTTTAGTTAATAGGTTGGGAAACTTTTCTAAGAACTGTTTTGCTGGTGAGTTATAAAGTAGGCGGTCAGGAGGCCCATGAGAAATAAAGCTTGAAGCTATCATAACTTACCGCCTTGATTGCATTGTTCTATGTTATTTTGATTTATCTTTTTATAAAAATCACTATCTGGCCCAGAAGGCACAATAGAATTTGGATTTAGATCTGAAATAGAGTAATAACCCTGTTTGATATGGGCTACATTGACAGTTTCAGCTACGTCTTTAATGTCATAGATGTTTTGAATGTAGCGATAGAGATGCGGGTAATCTTCTATTCGTTTTAGATTGCATTTAAACAAACCATAATATGCCAAATCGAAACGGATAAGAGTTACAAATAAGCGAATATCACTTTCTGTGAAATGTGAGCCTAGTAAGTATTGGCTAGTGCTTAGCCTTTTCTCTAACTTGTCTAAGCTTCCAAATAAATTAAATAAGGACTTTTCATAAGCTATTTGAGTTTGTGCAAAACCTGCTTTGTATACCTCATTGTTGATGTTTTCATATAAAAATAAATTAAGATCGTTTATTTGTTTGATTAATGCTTTGGGGCGTAAATTTATTGTATCTGGACAGCTGTTTTTTTCTTGCTCGTCGTGTCTTGACCCCTGTTTTGAATTTCTATCCTTTGAGTGTTTTCCATTTGCAAAATCCAAAAAAACTTCATTCATCATAATAAGGATGTCGGCGCTTTCATTATTGACGATACATTGATTTTTCTTATCCCATAATACCGGTACTGTAGCTCGCCCGTTTACTGTATTAAGGCTGTGGCTATAGAGCTCGTGTAGAAAGTTGTAATTATGTATGTGATCCTCTGTAGCACCGGGAAAGTCGCCAAAGCGCCAGCCTTGCTCTGTTAGTGTGGGCTCTACAACACTTAGGCTGATAAGGTCTTTTAAGCCTAATAGGCTGCGGGCCATTAAGCAGCGGCTTGCCCACGGGCAAATTAGCGCTACATAAAGATGGTAGCGTCCAGCTTCAATATGAAAGCCAGCCTTGCCAGTGGGGCCGGCTGTACCGTCTTTTGTGACCCAGTTTCGAAAGTTTGATACCTGACGAATAAAGGTACCTTGTTGATCGCTTGCTTGATATGGGTCCCATTTTTTTGTCCACTTGCCATTTACTAACATCGAGCCTCCTAGGGTGTGTTAACACTCTCTCAGGTGTTAATAATCGTCCTAGTTGATAGTGTTAACAATTGCTATTTAATGAAAATTATTGTTAACCAAATTGAATTAATTGGTGTTTTTGTAATGTTAGGGCCGTATCGATAGTATTGTGGGGTTGAGATTTTTCTTGCTTAGGCTGGAAGCTCTGCGAGCTATTTAGCTGGTGTTGTCGGTTAAAGCAGGCGTTGATCGAAATATGTTTGCATGGCTGTCTGCAGGATGGATACTTTTGCACTGAGGTGCTTACGATGGCTATAGACCAGGTAGATGCCTCCCCTCATTAATTGCCACTCAGGCAGGAGGCGTATTAGTTCACCGCTTTCGAGTTCATGCCTAATCATAAACGATGGGCAAAAGCCTATGCCTAAGCCCTGTTTGATCAGACTGCTGCTGGCTTGCGAGCTGTTAATACGAATTCGGCCATGTAACTTAATATGTAGCTTTTCTGTGCCACGTGAAAAACTACAGCTCTGCCCTCCACGATAATTACTGTCTATAACCAGATCATGTTTTAGTAGATCTTCGGGGTGTTTGGGTGGGCTGACTTGATCAAGGTAGTAAGGGTTTGCACACAGTATAAGCTCCATATTTGCTAGCTTTTTAGCGATTAAACTGGAGTCTTCAAGTGCACCAATACGGATGGCTGCATCAAAACCTTCATCGACAATATCAACATAGCGATCAGCTAATACGACATCGAGCTCAAGTTGCTGATGCTGACGAGCAAAGTCACTAATAAATGGTAGTAGATGTCGTCCAGTGAAAGCCTCGGAAGGAACTGCGAGGCGTAGCTTGCCGCTGGCTTCTTTAGTTCTATCTTTGATGGAGTCCTCTAAAGAGTCAAATTCCTCAAGTAAGCTTAGACAGCGTTCGTAATAGGCTTGGCCATCGGCGGTGGTGCTCATTTTGCGAGTGGTACGTTGTAATAATCTCAGCCCTAAGTCATGTTCAAGGGCACTTATATTGCGGCTAACCATTACTTTTGAACAGCCTAGGCTGCGAGCTGCTGATGAAAAGCTGCCCATTTTAACTACGCTGCAATAGGTTCTCATGCAATAGAGTTTATCCATAATTAACCGTCGCTTTTCTTAGGTTTCGATAGTTAACTAATATGTAATAGTGAGTTAGCCAATGCAAGTATTGTTAGATATTTGTGACGAAAGAATAATAGTACTTTTAATGAGTGATATGGCTTGTTGTGGAGATGCTATGCGTGAAGATATTACGAGTGTTGATGTGTTGAGAGGTATTAATTTGAAACAGGCTCGTTTACTTTTGGATCAATCTATTGAGCACGCGAGGCATTTAGCTTTACCTGCAATGGCCGTCGTAATTTTAGATTCGGGTGGTTATGTTAAGGCCTCAGTGACAGAAGATGGGGCCTCTACATTGCGGCATAGTATTGCAGAGGGTAAGGCGAATGCTGCGTTAGCTATGGGCATGAATAGCTCTCAGTTTGACCACTTATTAAAACAGGGGGTATTGAGTGAGGCCTTTAGCGCATCTTTAACAGCCGCAGCTAATGGCCGTTTTAATCCTAACTCGGGTGGTCTGCTGTTACGATATAAGGGGGCGCTAATAGGAGCTATGGGGGCTTCGGGGGCGTCTGCCGAGCAAGATGAAGTACTTTTGAAATCAGTACTTCAACGCAATAAGATATTTATTTAGCTTTAAGCTTGCGGCAAAGCAAAAGAGAAAGTTGTGCCTGTATTTAATTGACTTTGCACTTCAATAGCCGATTCGTGAAGCTCTAATAGCTTTCTTGTAATGGCCAATCCTAAGCCACCGTGGGCGGTGTTTTCTCTTACGCTATTGCCTGCTTTAAAGTGGGGTTCAAAGATGTGTTGTAAATCTTGCTCAGGAATACCGATGCCATTATCACTGACATTGATAGACACAAGGCCCGAACCTTCTTTAATGTTGACTTTGATGTGGCCACCATCGGGCGTATGCCTTAGCGCATTTTCAATTAAGTTGGTAAATACGCGCTCTAATTTTTCGATATCAGCTCTTACAACGATGCCACTGTCTCTTGGGTCAACACTTAAGCTGATATTCTTTTCTGCGGAGCTTAGTTGAAATTTCTGTAAGACATCTTGGACAAGTTCGGCGATAGCAACGCTTTCTTTTCTTACATTGACGTTGCTGCCATCTAAGTAGGCAAGCTCAAACAATTGTTCAATAAGACGAGATATTTTCTTGGCGCTATTTCGGGCTGTAGCAATAAACTGTTTGCTTTGTTCTGCCGTCATTGAATCTTGTTGTAATTCCCAAGTTTCTAGGTAACCAAGTAAAGAAGCCAGTGGTGTACGTAAATCGTGGCTTACGTGAGACAATAACTCTTTACGTAATTCATCGATAGAAACAACCTTATCGTACTGTTGCTGAAGGCGTAATAAGGCATCATAAAATGCGTGGCCAAGAATTTGAATGTCATTATCACTTTCGGCTTGCCATTTACTCAACTCTGTCAGAAGTTCATTGTTGTCAGACGTTAAGCTTTTATCAAAACCAAGCATTTTTACATTTTGAGCTTGTTTGATTAGCTTGTTGAGTGGGCGAGTAATACAAGCGATAAGCATAGTGATGGCAAATGCCGAAAATACGACGACAAGTAGCAATAGGCCTAAACCAGATTGCAATATGTTTTTATACCAGTGGGCATTCTGCAGAGCCTCTTTAGCCTGGCTGCCTATGATGATATATAAATAACCATAAACTTCGCCCATTTGATAAATAGGAGCTACAGAAAAAACTTTTTCTTTATTTATATTTTTGGGGTCTGGCCCCAGAACAATGCTGCCTTTCTCTGCAGCAAGAAAAGCTTGTATCGGTTCAAGCTTTATCTTATCTAGCTTGACTTGCTCAGGAGCAGCGTCAAAAGAAACGATACTTCCTGTTTTATCTAATAAGTAAAATTCAAAGTTGGGGCCTAATATCATTAAATCACGAAAGGTGCTTTTAGCTGCTTTTCTATCTGGCTTACCGTCTTTAAATAATAAGTAGTGATCAACGACATGCTGAGCAAGGTCTCGATGGATCTCTTGAGTGCTTTGCCGTTCACTTTGCTTTGAGTTATAAACAAACAGGGCAGCGCTTAAGCTACCAAAAACAAGAAGCAAGGCAAGCAAGCTGAGGGTGATGCGTGTACTTAAGCTATTGATCATAGAATTTATAACCTACGCCCCAAACAGTTAGAACATATTTGGGTTTGGATGAATCGATTTCTAATTTCGCACGTAAACGGTTGATGTGCGAGTTGACTGTGTGTTCAAAACCGTTGTGTTGGTAGCCCCATACGGCATTGAGTAATTGCTCGCGAGTAAATACCTTGCCGGGGTAGTTTGCCATATATAAAAGCAGATCAAACTCTTTAGCTGTTAATGAAATGGCTTTGTTTTGTAGTTCAACATGACGCTTTTGAATATCAAGTACTAAGTCATCAAAGGCTAGTTTGTCGTTGCTGTCGTCATCTTTAGTGTCGTTCTCAGCTTGAGAATGTGTATTTGAGTCTTGTTGCGAAAATGAAACACGGCGTAATAAAGCTTTAATACGTGCTTGTAATTCACGAACGCTAAAGGGCTTGGTTAGGTAATCATCGGCGCCTACTTCTAACCCGACAACTCGATCGGCTTCGGATTTTCTGGCCGTCAGCATTAATATAGGGGTGTGATTATTTTGTTGCCTGAGCTGCTGGCAGATATCTAATCCGTTCATGTCGGGCAGCATAATATCAAGCACAATAGCATCAAAGGTGTGTTGCTGGGTGAGGGCCCAGCCTTCACTACCGCTTAGGCAGCTGGTGACCTCAAAATTTAGGCTTTCGAGGTTGAGGGCAATCAGCTCGTTAATGTCAGGCTGATCTTCAATAATCAGAATATGCTTTTTGGCATCCATAATAGTTGGAGGCCCGAAGGCCTCCTTGTCTCTCTTATTGTTTGCAGTAATGTTACTGCGTTCTTTCCACCATCAAATACAATACACCTTGTTGAAAGCGGTGGCTTTCGTTAAGGGTTGAGTCAGCAAGACCATCAGCACTGGTCACGACACCGGTATGGATGCTAACTACATCAACATCATCACGCTCGGCATTAAAGCCTTCTCCGCCGCCTGCAGGCCCTGGAATGGTCGCTGCGGTTTCGCTATTGGACTCGGTACCGGCATCATAAACACGTAAAAGTGTTGAGTATTGCATACCCACGTCAAGATGCCCTATTGCCATGGCATTGAGGCCTGCAAATGCGTCGTTAGTATTGACTGGCATTGCCGCTGCAGTGAGATATAAATCACCACTGTAGTTAGTCTCAAGTTCTACGCTAGTACTTACACCTGGCATTAAAACACCTTCGCTGGCCTTGGCGTCATATGCGCTTTCAGCCGCCTCTACGAGCATGGCTGGTGAACCCGATTCCGCAAGGTTTTCTAGGGCAACAGACGCTGGCGCGCCTAAATCCCATGCGTAATAACTGTCGTTGTGCAATATAAGCGCTGCTGGAGCAATGGGTTGATTTGCGGTGACATTCGTTAAGGTCACCGTGTAGTTATACGTAGGCATCGCACTGGGTGAGGGGCTAGGCTCCGGGCTCATACTTGGCTCTGGGCTCATTTCGGGCTCAGGGCTCATGCTTGTATCAGGGCTGGGGCTGACCATGTCTTTGGGGTCTGAATCCGAATCACCACCGCAGGCCGTTAAGGTAGCGGCGACAATAAGCAGCGCGCTAGCTCGTATTGAAAGTCTTGTTAAGTTCATATCTGGCTCCTTATTCTACGGTGATCACAACTTTAGCTACTGGGTTCAACCAGCGATGTATACTAGAATCAAGATCGCTATAACCGCCTGCAGGATCGCTATCGCCTAGAGTGCCACGGTGAACATGTACGGTTTCATTTGTTTCCACGTCGGTTACACCCATTGCGCCAGTGCCGCCGTCGCCATTAGGAGCCATTGGAATGCCAGGGGCACCTAATGCACCGCCACCGTTAATAATTTCATCATTTGCTTCACTGCCGGCATCGTAGGCATTTAAGTACAAGGTATAAGTGCCTGCTTCTGTAGGAATTGGCCAGCTATCTAAACCAACAAAACCATCGTTACTTGGCAAAATCATTGCCGTTAAACTCAAGTGGCTGTAGCCATCACTGTTGATATCGGTGCTTACCATGCCTGCAGGTGCCAATAAGCCGCCAGCGGGATTTTCTACTGTTATACCGCTCATGCCGGTTACGTACTCTGCAAGAGGGGTAATGTTGCCACCTTCAGCCATGGTTGCGAGAGCGTCACTGGCAGTTTGGCCAAGCTGATAAAGTTGGGTGTCGTCGTTATGGGCGGCAACAAGAATAGGCGTAAAGTGCAAACCATGGCTTAGGTTACTAATAGTGATGTCCGTGATTTCTGCGTTAACACTTGCGCCAGTGGCGCTGAGAGCTAGACCAAGCAGGCAAGACTTTAGTTTTAAACTGGATTTTTTGGCTGGTGATAGTTGTTTTGTCATAGCGCTTTCCTTGTTGTTAGAACAGGGTTTTGAATGAGGTTTAATACAGCGCTAACTAAGTTAAATAAAAAAGATCCGCACAAGATCACATACTTATCACAGAATTATCACAAAGCGGCAAAAGCGAACTAGGTCACATTTATTATGGTTTTGTTTTTTTACTTAGATGTCTTGAATCTGTAGTAAAAGCTAGGAGTGTTTTTATAGAAGGACGTTTATAAAACAGTGTTTATAAAGCAGAGTATAAAGGGAAGGCTCTTGTAAGTTTGCGTTCCCTTTATTGGTATTACTATTATTGAATTGTATAGCTGGTGCTTAAGCGAAATTCTCGGCCATTAGCATAAATACCGCCATCAACAAACCAGATGGATGGTTCTATGTTTTCATGATCGAGCAGGTTAAACACTGCAGCTGTAATAGTGATGTTATTGATGGCGTAACCTAGGCTAACATTAAGTTCATGCCAGTCTTTAAGTTTTTCAGCGCCCGGCAGACGGCCCTCTTTACGGTTGAATTTAGCAATGTGGCGCACGTCGAGTTTCCATTGCTCTTTTTCGTAGCGGCCACCGAGAGAGGCTTTAAAGCGTGGGTACATATCGTAGAGCGTGTTTAAGGTTTCATTTTTGGCGTAGTTGTAGCTACCGTTAATATAAAATAAAGTGCTCAATGGCTCATATAGATAGTTGGCGTCAGTCTCAAAACCTATCGCATTATTTTCACCCTGATTTAAATACTCACCACTTTTACCGGCTTCTAAAGCGAGCTCTGTTGGCAGGGTGATGATGCCATCTTGCCAGTCGTTGCTATAGGCGCTGTTTGTCCACTTGAAGTTATTTGAAATATATTGATGGATGACTTCAAGGCTTTTTAGACGCTCGCCATTTAGCTCCTCATTGCCTAGCCAAGCACCCGCACCATAGTATTCACCCGATGCTGGAGCTCGATAACCTTCGGAGTAAATAAATTTCAGTGAGTTTTCATCGTTTAATAGCCAAATTAAACCCAACTTAGGTGAGTTTTCACCTACCTTAGAATTACTAAAATAATCGTAACGTAAGCCTAGGTTTAGTAAGAGCGTGTCGGGAATAAGGGTGGCTCGATAATCTATAAATACCGCGTAAATATTTTTCTGATGATCGCTGTGCTCATTTTCGGTGGGTGGCTGAGCGCCACGATATGATTGCGATTTTACATCTTTAGAGTGAATTAATTCTGTACCAAACGTATATTCCTGCCTGTCGCTAAACATCCAGTCTAAGTGCGCTTTGGCTCCGTATTGTCTGTCATGCCATGTTTCGTATTGGCCAGGGTCGGGCTCTAATGCGTTAAAATCTTCATATAAAGCGAAGTCGGAATCATGGGCCCAAACGTAGGGTAATAAGCGCCATTGATCTGCTAATTTAATATCGTGTTTGTAATAAAGTAATAAGGTCTCGGCTGAATCTATACGAGCAAAATCTCCCTTGCCTTGGAACATTTGATGAAAATCGTCGGTTTCGGCATCGTGGTATAAGAGGCTGAATTGGCCGATATCACTGTATATATTTTGGTTGATGGTATAAGCCTGAATATAGTTCTTAAATTCTTGCCCTAGATTGGGTGCTTCTAAAGCGGCGTCAAATTGTTTGATGACATTGATATTGGTAGAGCCACTTACATTGGCATGGATGCCATAGCTAGAGCGTGCATTGGCTTCGTAATCTTGACGGGTGCCCGCAGAAAGAGAAAACACACTTTGTTTTAAATCGGCACCGCCCCAAGGGTTAAGTTGAATGGCGCCGTGAAAGGCATCGGGGCCATAAAATGCAGAGGAGGGGCCTTTGACTAATTCCAAAGAACTGACAATATTGGCCGGTAAGGTGCTTTTTGAATAAAGGGCTGAACCAAAAGCAAAACCGTTGACAGGTACACCATCAAATAATACAGCCTTGCCACGAGCTGATTGGGTGGTGTGACTATAGCCTCTGATACTGACCATACGTGTACCACCTAAAGAGTGCTGGGTATCGACACCGGGTAAGACATCTAAGGCATCAAAAATAAGGCGGCCGCTGCTGGCGTCCCATTCGCTGGCATCCATTTTATGAACTGAGCCAAAAACGCTTCTTTCGTCGCGTTCACGACTGGATGCAATGCTAACTTTAAAGTTGATTAGGTCTTCCAAACTCATATTTAAGAGTTGGTCGAATTCGGATTCTAAGGGTTCGGGACCATTGCTCTGGGCTCGACTGTTCATGCTAATACTGCTGCTGAGCAAGAGGCCGGAGGCTAGGCTTAAGGCTAGACGATAGTTCATAGACTGACCCTTATGCTCGCTGAGCACTTATTCTAAAAAACGAGTTCTAAATCAGTATAGTTAGAGCTAGTAGGGCTGCTTCAGGCTGCTTATGTTGCTTTGATATAAGGCTGTTAGCGCTTATCGATAAGCTATATGTGGATAGTTAGCTCTAAACATGCCCTTATAGGCGTGGCCTTTCATAACGCTGGCTACGGTTCTGTACATAGCTATCCAAGCTTGGCGAGTCTCGTCGCTAAAGTCTGAGCCCAGGCCTTTTTTTTAAGTGTTTTTAAGAGGGCGTTGCCAACGGTTGTGTAATCGCTGGGGCCTAGGGCCTGTCAACACTAATTAAATGCGCTCTGCTGGAGCCTGCATTTTCAGGCGGTAAGGCACTTTGAGCGTAGTTTAGCGAGCTAAATGAGCGAAAAGTAACGCAGTAGCGTGAAAATTCAGGCCCAGCCCTTCGGGTTGCCCCCCAGATCCCGCTCTCAGCGTTGTTTCTCATTCATTTGGAGCAACCAAACTACATTCGAAACGCCTTGATAGCTGAATCTGGGATGCAACAGAGAGTATTTAATTAGTGTTGACAGGCCCTCACACCGTAGTCGACATGTTTTGCAGCCAATTTTTCTAAAACAGGGATGAGGGAGTTCAGGTCGTTTAATCTGGCTATGGCGACTTTAAGTGTGCTCATCAGCTTCTTGCCCTGGTCTTTCATATTGCCTTTAAACAGCATTTTTAATTTAGGGTCGTATTCAAAAAGTTGGGCGTAGAAGAGTTCTGCTGCTGTTTCGGAAATGGCTTCAACTTTTGCGAAACTATCTTGAATCAATTGGACTTGCTGGGCGCTTAAAGACATAGAACTCTCCGTGTATTTGTACTAACGCTAGTTCGTAGTCAGTATTAGTTCAAACACACAAAAAGTAGGGTTTTATCTTTATAGGGGGGAAAGATGTGTTAGTGAGACTTTAGCCTGATTTCCTGAATAGAACCCTGGGGCATGCGCTGAACATTAAGATAAATATCAGCGTTGCTAGGGTCTATCCAGCTAACCCATGAGTTCTCAGGGGCGTACTGATGTATGACCAGGCCTTGTTGATCGTTTTGTTGTTCAGGTTCTGTGCTTAGTTGGTAGTTATCGCTATAAAGCCGGCCTTTATAGGGATAATAGACTCGAAGCTCTTTATCAAATACGGCGGCTTGGCCTGGTCTCAACCATTTGAGATTGCGTATTTTACGGCTAATAACTTGGTCTTTGTTATCTTTGCGCTGCACAAGGGCTTGCTCAGAGTAATCAATAAAATATAGGCTCTTGCCATCGTCACTTTCTTGAGTAAACAAACCAGCGCTCTCTTTGATGATCTGTTGTTCGTTAAGCTCGATATTAAAGCGATATAAAACCACCTTGCTTTGATGTTCACTGATATAAATGTGCTGCTGATCTTGGCTCCAGCGCAGTGGAAACATCGGAATGTCGGTTGTTTTTCTGTGTACTATCTTGCCTGATTTGGTTTCTAATACAGCAAGTTGATGCTTGTCGGCCTGTTGGTAGCCAATGGCAATATAGTTACCGTTATTTGAAAATACATAACTGCTGATATTGATTGCGCCAAGCTGACTCAGCGGGCTAAGGTTTTGAGTGCTGGCATCGTAGCGCCATAACTCGACGGATTCACTGCGGTTGGAGACAAAATACAAATCTTGATTAAGAGGGTGGCGTTTGATTAAGCCATCTCTTGCTAAGTTGTTAAGTTTATCTAAGGCTTTTAACTCTTTATTCTGAGTGGAATAATGTAATAAATCGAAGTCGTAGCGCGTGTTTTCATAATAAATAGCTTGTCGCTGTGGACTGGCGGCCACATGGTAAATAGCGGGAGCATCGGAGCTGCGCAATAATAAGCTCGAATCGCGTTGGTCTATGTTTAATAACCAGAGCCCCTGAGCCTTATGTTTTTGTCCGCTGACGATAAGTTCTGAATTGCGAGTAGATAAGTTAAAACTGTCTATGCGATCGAATTCGGAACTCAGTATTGTGAGTGTACCTAACTCTTGATTTGGGTTTGTCGAGGACTTTAATTGCAGCTCGTAAATATCTACACCCTCTTTCGTTTGAGCAACAAAATACAAAGCTTTACCGTCGCGGCTATAGTGCATAAAACCAATTCTATTGGGCAGCTTGCTATTCTGGTGTAGGTCTTCTAGCTCCCCACTTTGTATATCCAGTTTATATAGGTGGGTGTTCTCGGGGTTAATACTTTCTGTTAGCAGCAAGTTATCACTGTCTTGAGGGGTATAGGCGATTCCAGTGATAAAGCGGTCGCTGCTATAGATAAGCTCTGGAGCTTGCCCCGTACGTTGCTTAAACACCTGCCATTGAGTACCGTCGTATTTAACGTAGAACCAACTGCTGTTGTCTATCCACTGTAGAGAAAAGTAGCTGTCGCTGAACTCACTGACAGCTTGCTCATCTTGGTTATTGAGTTGTTTTAGGTAGATGCGATTACCTTCTGGAGCAAAGCGTACATAGAGCATTTGCTGACCTGAGGCGTCAATTGTCATAAAACGTTCAGCCCCCTCGTGATAGGTCACAGGTTTAATGCTGTCAATTTCTAAGGTGCGTGGTTCTGATGTGGTAAAAAATAAAGTCAAGCCACCAGCAAGGGTCAAGAAAAGAGCGATGATCAGTACAAGCAAGGGGCGCTGTTGCTTTCTGCTGTGCTCAACCTTAACCACGCTTAAAAAACGATAACCGCGCTTAGGAATGGTTTCGATATAGCGGGGCTTTTTTGCGTCGTCACCCAAAGCACCGCGCAAAGCAAAAATTGCACGATTAAGTGCGTCATCGCCCACAACTTGTTCATGCCAAATTGCTTGGTTTAGCTGATCTCGAGTGAGCACCTGTTTGGGGTGCTGGGCAAACAGGCATAAAAGCTCGATGAGCTTGGGTTCAAGGCGTTTCTCTCGGCCATTGCGCGTAAGGCTATTGGTTTGAGGCGTTACTTTAATGCCATCAAAAACAAACTCCGATTTAAAATGACACTCTAGAGACACTTCTAACCTATTGAAAATAAAGGGGATAATAAAAAAATGGAAACATCATAAGCCCTTCATTGGCTCACAGAATGCTGAACGGAACTATACGTGCCACGCACGCCGTGCGCAATTCAAATACTTATTGTGAGGAAGGATAGAGATGAATCAAACACTGTTAAATCGCGGTCGTATTAAGGGCTTGTTGTCGTTATTCAATGGAGTTGGCTTAGTGGGGGCAGTCTTTATATTAAGTGCCTGCGGTGGCTCGGATAAACCTTCAGTACCAACAGGCAGTATTTCGCCTTCCCCGGTTGCTACAGTTGTAGCCTCTCCATCTCCGCAAGCTTCTGTTTTACCATCGCCATCGCCATCGCCATCGCCATCGCCTTTGGTTTCATCTTCACCTAGTGCATCGGGCGCTCCAGTTGCTGTGCAACCGGATTTAAATTGCAGTGCCCTAGAGTGTGAAAACAATAATAAGCAGATTGTTGAGCAAGTATATGAGCATGTGATCAATGGTCATTTCACGGAGTTACTTGATGATATTTTTGCCGTCAATGTTATTGATAGAAGTCCTGTGGCAAATGGCTTGCAGGCACAGCGCGATGCTTATGAGTTATTGCTTTTAGATAACCCAGATAAAACGGCCACGATTAAACATATTGTTGCCGATGGTGATTATGTCGCCGTGCATTGGCATTACAGCACAGCGCCTAGTGATGAAAAAACAGGTAACGCTTATGTAGACTTGTACCGTTTAGATAATGGTCTTGTGGTGGAGCGCTGGAGCGTAAGCCAGAACTCAAGTGGTGAAACTGAAAGTCGCAACTCGATGTTTAGTGATTTATATGACTACGGATCAAACTTAGCTAATAGTGATATCGAGATCGAAGAGCAAAATAAAATCTTTGTGGTCGAATTTTATGAAAACACCTTCAATAATCACGATTTAGAACTATTTGATGCTTCAATTTCACTTGATTATATTCAACACAACCGTGGTATAGGTAACGGCTCTGCAGAACTAAGGGGCTGGATAGCAGACGGTAGAACCGGTGGTATCGATGTTTTCTTAGCTTTAGCCGAAGGCGATATTGTTTGGACTTTCCGTCGTCAGCCGAACGGTAGTTTATTGGTGGCCGACTTGTGGCGGGTAGATAATAATATCAATCGAATTGTTGAGCATTGGGATGTTTTTTAAGGTTTTGATTTTTATCAGCTAGGGCGTGCACAAGCTTGTGTCTTTAGGGGCGCAAGCTTGTTGTTTAAGTGCTGACTTGGTGCCTTTAATTAGATAGCGGCAGTACTTTTTTCATCACCACTTTTTGCTTGTTGCGTTCAATTTCTTGCCAACCAAGATATTGATACAAGCTTAGGTTTTCATTAAGTAGGTGGTGAGTGGCTAAATACAGTTCGTTAAAGCCGCGTTTACGTGTTTCTTGCTCGGCAAACTTAATCAGTGCTGAGCCCATACCCAAACCTTGGCTGCTGGGCCTCAGCGCGATATTGGCAATAAAGGCCTGCTTGTGGAAATCCATAAATAAGGCGCCAAGCAGGTCTGTTTGTTTTCCCTCTTGTTTTTTCGGTGGCTGTTCTAGCTGCTGTTCTAGCACCCAAGCAGGGTAGTTTCGAATCTCACTTTGATAGTCTGCTGTAAGTGGTGGTAAGAATGCTCCTTGTAGTCGAGCTTTATAAGGCTCGTAGGCTTCTTGCATGCATATGCTTACCTGTTCAACATCACTGACTTGGGCTGGGCGTATATGCCACTTAAGGGGTGTCTTTTTAATTGTGTGGGCCCTCTGTTTTGGCTTGCCATTTGGCCAGCGGCACGCTGAAGCAAAAAAGAGTGATAGCAACAAACAGCGATAGCAAGAATTGAGTTTGGCTGAGCTGTATAACATTTAGGCCAGCGGCAAGCCAAAGCAGCCAAACAAGTACACCATATGTTTGACAGGCTGCAGTTTTGGGGCTTTTCTTAAGCCACTTTTTACAGCGAGGGCATTCTATCTCTGTTTTAAACGGGCTGCTGTGGCGGTGTTCGACCTCTGTTCGCTTGAACTGTTCTTTGCATAGTACGCATTGCATGGTTTATATCCTTATTATATGTGCAGCAGCATCATAGCTTAGAGTGCCGTTGCTTTGAATAAGATGAATACTTTGAAATTGTTTATAAATCTCTTCTCTACTGACTAGTATCAAATGT
The DNA here is from genome assembly GCF_041346925.1 of Agaribacterium sp. ZY112. Classification (NCBI taxonomy): domain Bacteria; kingdom Pseudomonadati; phylum Pseudomonadota; class Gammaproteobacteria; order Cellvibrionales; family Cellvibrionaceae; genus Agaribacterium; species Agaribacterium sp. ZY112. The sequence goes on from NZ_CP166840.1 coordinate 1,441,393, forward strand.
AATGGTACTTGGCTACTGGACAATGGCGGCTAAAAGAAAACGGGGAAAATCCATGCGAACAATGTTTAAAATGGCGGCACTGCCTGCGGCCTTAGCCTTATCTATTGCTTCATCAGCGGCTATAGCCGAACCTGGTACGCTCAAGCTACCTGACAATATTGATATGAAATTAGGTGGCCGCTTGCATGTACTGGCCAGCCACTCCGATGATAGCTCTTTAGCTGAAAAGGATGAAACTGAATATCAAGTTCGCCGTGCCCGTATTCGTTTCTCAAGCACGGTTGATGATTGGATTACCTTCTTTTTACAAACCGATATGGTCGGTCAGCAAGATAAATCAGGTTCTGGCGTTGCTCTGATTGATGCCTTTGTTCAATTTAAACCTAAACAAGAAGCGCAGGTAGTTATTGGGCAGCACATGTCGCCAGCCTTGCGCCAAAACGTGACCTCTTCAGGAGCCTTGCTTGCTATTGACCGCCCCTCGTTAACTTATAAGAGCTTAACTTGGGGAACCCGAGCTCTTGCGGGTTTTTCCCGTAAGACTCAGCCAGAAACTGACGCAGGCTTACGCGGTGATGTTGATGTTCGAGATACGGGTGCCACGTTCTTTGGTGCTGCAGATTACAGTGAGAAGATGCACTTTAGCTATTACGCGGGTACCTACGAAGGTGCGCAAAGTGCTTCAGGTGATAAGCGCTACACCTTACGTGGCCAAGTAAACTTTGGTGATGCTGAAAATGGCTATTTTAATGCGGCAAATTACCTAGGTAAAAAAGACACCATTGGTTTGGGAGTAAGCTACGACCAACAAGGCAGTGTGGCCAAGGATGTAACTAGCGGCCATGAAGTTGACTATGCGCTTAGCAGTGTCGATTTATTTGTTGCTAAAGCTAAAGTCACCTTTGAAGCTGCTTTGATTAATCTTGATCTTGGTGGCGCAGATCAATTGACCTTCCAAGATGGCAGTTTGTTAGGGGCAAATAAAGCGCGTGGTAAAGAAGCGGAAGGTACTGGTTATTATTTACAGGCCGCATATCAGCTTGGCGAGAAATGGCAGCCTTGGGCAGGTTACGAGCAGTGGAGCAGTAACGGTGATAACGATGCTGGTAGTTTTAGCAGTGCACGTTTGGGGGTCAGTTATTTATTGAACGACTATTCAAGTTTTAAAGTAGGTGTTGAAACTTGGAATAACGAAGTGGTTCCTGCTGGCGAAGAAAATGAATTCTTAACCGCTACGGCAGGCTATTTTATTACCTTTTAAGCCTAGTACTTACTTTTTCGTATTTAAAAAGCCCGCAGTTTTCCTGCGGGTTTTTTCTTTATAGAGACCTTTAGTCAATATCGTGAGTGCTGTGCCGCTCTATCACCTGCTCTGATTCCTCGCCCCAATAACGATTCACTTTACGTCCGCGAATCACTGCTGGCCGCAGACTGATTTGCTTTGCCCAGCGTAATACGTGCTTATATTCATGAACAGCTAAAAACTCAGCAGCATCATATTGATTATCTAATATCAGGCTTCCATACCAAGCGTAGATAGCGATATCGGCAATGCTATATGTGTCTCCAGCAATGTAGGGCTTATGTTCAAGCTCGCGGTTTAACACATCAAGCTGACGTTTAACCTCCATGGTAAAGCGTTCAATGGGGTATTCCATTTTCTCTGGTGCGTAAGCGTAAAAATGACCAAAACCGCCACCAAGATAAGGTGCACTGCCCATTTGCCAAAATAGCCAATTAAGAACCTCTGCTCGTTCGGAGCCTGTTTCAGGGATAAACGCTGAAAACTTGTCGGCCAGATAGAGCAAGATAGAACCTGATTCAAATACCCGCACAGGGCGATCAGAGCTGTAATCAATTAAAGCTGGGATTTTAGAATTTGGATTCATATCGACAAAACCACTGCTAAATTGTTCGCCTTCAGTAATGCGAATAAGCCAAGCATCGTATTCGGCCTCCGTCATGCCCAGCGCAAGTAGTTCTTCAAACATAATGGTGACCTTTACCCCATTGGGGGTGGCCATAGAATAAAGCTGGAAGGGGTGTTTGCCTCTGGGGAGTTCTTGATCGTGAGTCGGCCCTGCTATGGGGCGATTTATATTGGCAAATTCACCACCGTTGGCTTTTTTCCAAGTCCAGATTCGTTCTGGCTGGTAGGCTTGTTCCGCGTCCATATCGGTTTCAGTTATATCTGGCATTTACTTGCTCCTTGGTATTATCGAACTTGCTTAATACCTGCAGTTCATTGTGATATTAGCGCTTAGTCTTGCTTGAGCTTAAGAATCTTACTAAAGCTTAGTGGTGCCCTTTACAGTGAAAACAAGGCCTGTGCAGGCATTGATATATGGCTAGGTGTTGTTAGGCAGGGCAATTGCAGTTTGTATAAGCTTTGGCTCAGGGTTTCCAAGCATAAGTTGCTAGTGCTATTTTCTCTTTAATGAAGCATATACCTTCAGTTTCCAGCCGCTTTTTTTGTTCTTGGTAGGCTGGGCTATTTGGGGGAAAGGATAATTCACCTTTGGCGTTTACTACTCTGTGCCAAGGTAGTTGAGTGCCTGAGGGGAGTTTCTTTAAGGTACTGCCAACATAGCGGGCGTGATTTGCAAGGCCGGCAAGGCTTGCAACTTGGCCATAAGAGCAGACTTTACCCTTGGGGATGCTGGCGATAACTTGCCAGATAATTTGCTGTTTGTTGAGCTCTTTCATAACCTACATAAGTGGTGGTTAAGCTTGAGCATATTAACTTAAGCCCCTCTCTGTAAAGCTAAAATAAGTTTAATGTTTAGTCGTTTTTTAATTCTTTTGGTTTCACCCGATGTTAAACCTTAAATTGATCAACCGTGTCTTTAAGCTCATAGGCGAGTTCACTGAGTGAGCTGGATATGGCTTTTGAAGAGTGGCTGTTGCTAATTAGTGATTCACGGCTTGCACTAATCGCATCGACATCACTGCGCATGTCAATGGTTTGTTTGGCGGTAATGTTGGCATAGTTTGCCAATGCACTATTCTCTTCGCTGAGCGCTTCAATTGTTTGTTGGATTTCTTGTAGTGAGTCAACAGTGCCTGCAGCCAGCTCTACGGTTGTATTTGCTTGTTCGCGATTTTTTTCCATGGTGCCAACGGTGTCGGCAATGGAGTTGACGATGGTATCGAGAATAGTGCTGATTTCTAGGGTTGATTCCTGTGTGCGTGAGGCCAGAGTGCGTACTTCATCTGCCACGACGGCAAAGCCACGACCTGATTCACCTGCGCGTGCGGCCTCAATGGCTGCGTTTAATGCGAGTAAATTGGTCTGCCCGGCTATTTCATCAATGGATTTGACCACGGTGCTGACGCTATCTCCGGCGCCTTTGAGTTCTGTTAAAAGGCTAGCGGCGTGTTCAATCTCTTTTGCCAGGCTGCTTAGGTGTTGGGTTGTACTACCAAGTTCTTGTGCGCCTTTGGCTACTTGGTTGGCGCCGGTTTGAGCCATGTTGGAGGCGTCTTTAGCACGCAGGGCGCAGTTATCGATACCTTGTTCAACAGTATCAATATTGTTTAAGAGGCTATCGACACATGAAGAGAGTTCGGCGGCCTGCTGATCGGTTTGGGTGCTGCTATTCTCAACGCCTTGAGCCTTTTCGCCAAGAATGTGAATTGAGCTTTGCAGCTTACGATTCTCTTGTAAAAATGCATTTAACAACTGATTTACACTGTTGGCTGTCACACCTATTTCATCACTGCTTTCACTATCGATACTTAAGCGCAGGTCTCGGCTGTGGGTAATCTTAGATATTTGCTCCGCGAGCTTTTTGACTGGGTAAGCGATGCTGCGTTGACTGGCAATGTAGGCCACTATGGTGATAGCAATACACAGGAATAGAGTCAGTAGAATAAGGCTGCGCATACCGTCAATTTTATTCGATATTTGCTGGCCGCCTTGTGTTGCCTCGTTAGTAATGTTGCTGTTAAGCCTGCCCAGCTCGCTTTCAATTTGAGTGCTTGTTTGTGACAGTTGCGCCAACTGATTGCGTGCAAGATCCCAGTCAATACTACTGGCTGACATAGTTGTATTTAGAGCGTTTAAATCTTGATTGAGCGTTTCTAGACCTAGACTTATAGCGTGGCTGTCTGTACCTAGCTTAGTTATCTGTTTTAGCTCCGCTTTGACCGCTTGCTGTAGTTGTTGCTGAGTTTCACGAAAAGCATTGCTGTCTATCGTTGTACCATAGAGCGCATAAGCTGCAAGCTGTAGTTTAGAGAGCTGAGACTCAAGGGCAGCACTGGCATTTAGCTTGGGGAGTTGTCTCTCAAGAAAGGCCTGATTTTGTTCGGTAATACTCACTGCTCGTTGGAATAGTAGTAATGCAGAGCAGGTAAGTAAAACTAATACGGCTATGTAGCCGAGCATAACCTTCTTGTTGATGCTATTGAGCGCCAGAGTCATGGGCTTTCCTGTGCTGAACTTAGTGGGAAGAAAGGTAAGCTTAAGTGTAGTTGCTGTGGCGCAGAGCGAGAGTAAATATGAGATGATAAGCACAAAGAAATACGTAGAGAGTGTCTTATGAAGCGAGCGAGTGCCCGTCATATCCTAGTAAAAACGAAAAGCGAAGCCGAAAAACTAAAGCAGCAACTTGCTCAAGGCGCCGATTTTGGCACATTGGCTAGGAAACACTCTCAGTGTCCATCAAAAAGAGAAGATGGCAACCTAGGTGAGTTCTCGCCTGGGCAAATGGTTAAGGCCTTTGACAGCGTTGTATTTAATAAGCCTATTTTGACTGTACACGGTCCAATTAAGACCCAATTTGGTTATCATCTTATCGAAACGATTTATCGAGACTAACTGTTTGTTTTATGTGCATTGGGCGTTCCGCAATGGCTGTGAACAAGGCTCTAGTTAATTGATTCAGAAGTTTTAGTTTGTCCTGTGTATAAGGCTGGTAGTGCATAAGGCTATATAGTTGATAGTTCCAGTTAACAGTTACAAGGAAGTGAGATGATCATTATTCCTACAGAAAAACGCTTCGATTTATCGCGTGCGCCAATCGTTTTGTTTTGTCTGGTTATTCTCAATGTGGTGGTGTTTTTTGCCTACCAGTCGGGGGATGATAGCAAGTTCGAAAAAGCCTTTGAAAGCTATGCGCCCGATGTTTATTTGGCTGCGGACTGGCCTGCATTTATTCATTACAGCACCCAAGCCATTATTAAGGTTGAAGAGCCGCCAGTTGAAGGTGAGCCAGCCCCTCAGGCAGCTAGTTCGTTTAAACCTTCGACCCAACGCTTAGTCAAGCTTGAGCAAGTACAAAAAGTTTATGAAAAAGGGGATCTTTTTCACTTAAGCTATTTGCTGCTTGCAGATAAAGGCTTTCAGGTGTTTTTGCAAGAAACCTATGCCGATACCAATTACATTAAGCCTCAACTGTTAAATGCTACTAGACAAGGGGCTTGGGAACTTGGCCAGATTCCTCAGGATCTAAATTACGATACGTCGTATTCACACGCTTATAGCGGTGCCGATGAGATGGACTTTAATGAGTTAGCCCTGCGTGAAGAGTCGCTATTATTGACAGACAATTGGTTAAAGACTCGTCAGCAGGCCCATCAGATAATTCGCACAACCAGTAACCTTAAGTTTGGCTTGATTCCTGCCGATCTGTTCGACAGTGTGCTGTCTGTAACAAGTTTAGTTACTTATCAGTTTTTGCATGGTGGCATTATGCATCTGATGGGCAATTTATTTTTTTTGATAATCTGCGGTTTTGCTGTTGAAGCTGCCATCGGTCATTTGAAGTTTTTATTATTTTATTTGGCCAGTGGTACAGCTGGTGGTTTATTGCACTTTGCTTTCAGTCTAGATAGTTATGTTCCCTTGGTTGGTGCCTCCGGTGCTGTGTCTGGTGTTATGGCAATGTATTTAGCGGTTTTTAAACTTAGGAAGATTGAGTTCTTTTATTGGTTTTTTGCTTTTGTTGGTTATTTTCGTGCTCCGGCTTTATTTATTTTACCTGTATATATTGCTAATGAGCTTGTGCAATATTTTATGGAGGACAATAGCTCAACCGCATTTATGGCCCATGTTGGTGGTTTTGTTTTGGGGGGAGTATTAATCACTATTAGCCAATACCTGAAGCCTGCGGCCATTGATATGGACTACGTAGAAGAAGACCAAAGCATCTCGGCGGAGCAGCTTTCATTAGCGGAAATATATGCAGCTTTAGAGAACTATCAATTTGTACGTGCACTCAAATTGTTGCCCGAACATATGCAAAGCTATGGTTCAGATATTGAGCTGGACTATATGTATTTCAATTTACTCATTAAAGAGAATCCCAAGCAGGCAGCTAAAACAGCCTTGGCAATATTGAAGTCCAGAAGTATAGAGGCTAAGTACCTAAATAAAATATGTCGCTTGCTTGATGCATATCCGGTGTTACGTAAACATTTAAGTATTCAAGAACTTGCTCAATTAGGTATGCAGTTTGTGGATGGTGAAGCAGCTATGGATAAAATTAACTATGCTGAATCCCTGTTTAATGATGCACTTAACAAACAGAAGAGCCAGAGTGATCGCTCTGTGGCTAATCAGTTGCCCTTATTGGCTCGCCATTTAGCCAAAGCGTTTGCAGAGGTGAATAATGAAAAGAAGCGGCAAGTTTACTTATCATATGCTGATAATTTGCTAGCAGAGTCCTAGAGTCTTTTCAGAGAGTTATTATGAATTACTGTAAATATCACCCTAGCGTAGCCGCAACACATTATTGTAGTCGTTGTGAACTGCATAGCTGCGATGCCTGTGTTGATGATAAAAAAGGCCTTGGTGAAGGAGCGACGTGCTTTACTTGTTCTCGCAAAGTGCAATCACTAGGTGCGAGCCACACAGCCCTGCCTTTTTGGCGTCGACTTAAAGAAAGTTTGCATTACCCTGCCAGTACAGACGCCATTATTTTAATTATCGGCTGTGCGGTATTAACAAGTTTGTTGGCCTATGCGCCCCTTGGTTTTATCTGGATATTGATGCTATTTGGCGTCTTTATGAAATACTGCTTTTCTTGTTTAAAAAGCACTGCTGAAGGAGGGAGTAAGGCACCCAGTATTACAGAGGCTTATAGTGGTGGTTTAGTATTACTACTGCAGTTGTTCTTTTTAAGTATTGTTCTAGGTGCTGTTGTTTCTCTTGCCTATGCTTATCTTGGCCCCGGTGCGGGAATGTTTATTGCGGTATTGATAGTAGCGGCTTCTCCGGCAATGATTATTAACTTTGCTATGCATGACACCATTATCGCTGCTTTAGACCCAGTTAAAGCCATTCAGTTGATTAAAGCCATTGGCCTTTCTTATGGTTTGCTCTTGGGTTTTATTATGCTGATGTTTGCATCAATGGAGTTTGTCGGCACTTTAGCTGGTGAGTATGTGCCGGTATTGGGATCAATCCTGCAAGCTTCAATTGCTAATTATTACACCATCGTCATTTTCCACATTATGGGTTATATGATTTTTCAGTATCAAGAGCAGTTGGGTTTTGCCGCACGTATGGATGGAGATGTCGTTATTCGCAGTGACTACGATCGCGTTCGAGCCAAGATGGATGTGATGCTGAAAGAAGGTGATCAGAAATTTGTTCTCGATGAGTTTATTCGCTTGATTCAACAGCAGCCAACAGACCGCTCTTTGCATAGTGAGTTTTTTAACTATGTATGTGCAACAAAAGATATTGGCAGCTTGGTGAAGTTATCAAATGTGTATTTTTCTTTATTGCACAGTCAAAAGCAGGATGCGCTGCTCTACAGTGAATATCGTCGTTGCGTTTTACTTTCTCCAAAGTATTTGCCTGATACCGCGGTTGTTCGTCATGCCATTGCCGAAAAAACCTTAGAGAGTGGTGATTTCCCAGCAACAATCAGGTTGATCAATGGCCTACATAAACAATATCCAAAATATCGATTTTTAGCCGAAGCGTATAAGCTTATGCTTCAGGCTCTAGAATTTAGCGGTGCAAAAAGTCAACATATACAAGCCTGTAAGAAGCTTGTTGTAATGTTTAGCCCAGAAAGCCAGGAGGAAGAAAAGAAACCTAAAAAGCGCAGGCTTCCCCCTAAGAATAAAGTAAGAGCGGAGTCCTTAGAGGAGTCTATTCGGGCTAGGGCAGGTGATGAATTAGCGCTTGATAGCATGGATGAAGTCGCATCTTCTATGGAAAACAGCGCAAAAGAAAAGGACCAGATTTCTGGTGATTTACCTCCCATTGATTTTAAGTTGTAGTTTTTGAGAGATCGCTAATTCGGTGTTGTTTATTTATATGCTTAACTTCTAGAAGTTTTGGTTTGTGTGAATGTTTGAAGGGCATTTTATGCTATTGCTTGTTGTATAAGAAAGTAGGTGTCCTCCCTCTCCCCTTTCCTTCCTTGTTTTATTTTTGTCCTTTTCTTCTCTTGCTTGATCTTGCTTTTGTCTGAGTGTCCGCATGACTGTCCGATTTTTTATTATGATTAATTGGTTTTTTTATGTTTAATTTGGCTGTAGTGAATTAGATTGTTTTAGATAAAAACTGCAATAATAGTGGTTGTTAATAGGGTATATATTTTATTGTTCAGGGATTAATATGCACCCTATGATGTGGTCTATATGGCTGTTTGTTGGTCTATGAAAGGCATGCTTAATAACACATATCTAGGTTAAAAGGGTACAAGCTAGGTGTTTGAGTATGTAAAAGACTATATGGTTTTTACACCGAGCTCATGGTTCAAATTTTGTTTAAGGAGTTTGTATGGATAAGAAAATCTCTAGACGTTCAGCGTTTAAGTTTGTCACTGGTGGTGTCGTCGCCGGTAGCTTGGTTAGCTGTGCGCAAAGTGGTACGAAGCAAGAAGCAAACAATGAGAAAACAGCGACTGAACTAAGCAGTGACCCTTGGTCACGTACTTACGATCGCGTATGGCTCGGTGGGTCCTATTGGGCGAATCCGATGGAGGACTGGGCGGTAAAGTCTGGTGGCATAGAAAGTGTCGGGCGTGGTGGTAATCGCAGTGTGCACTCCTTAACTCATGAATTAAGGGACCTTAGCCAGCCATTTTTCATGTCGGTTCGTATACAGCGTGTCGAGAAAAATCCAGTTGATGGCGGCGCAGGCATACGCTTAGGTATTAGCAGCGACTTGAACGAATATCGTAGTAATTGCTTTGTTCATAAGGGTTTTGATCTTGGCATTAAAGAAGATCTTCTGGTATTAGGGGATAAAAGTATTGCTTTATCAACAGCATCTGCAGATAAAGAAATTCAATTGTTATTAAATGCTAAGCCCCAGTCAGGGGCTGTCGCTTTACATTTAAGTGCAACATTGGTTGATACCGGTACCGTTATAGCCGAGTTGGATCACTTACTGCCAGCGGATCAGCTGCGTGGTAATGTGGCTTTGACCAGTAATTTTTCCTTGGCTGAGACTGGTAGCAGTGAAGATAAAAAAGATGGCCCAGGTTGTCGTTATCGTTTTAATCAGTGGCAGATGCAAGGTCAGGCCTTTGTTGTTAACGATGATAGGCGTTTTGGTCCTATTTTATGGACAATGTATTCCTTAAGTGACAACCGCAATGACGAAGGTTTTGTTTTGAAGCTGAGCGCCTATGTTGGGCCTATTGGTGAACAAGATAGCCAAGAATTAGAGCTGCAAATTAAAAAGTTGGGTAAGTGGCAGACAGTCGCTAAAGAAAAAATTAATACTGATGGTTGGCTTGCCACTTTTAGGGTACCGCAATGGGATGAGTCACAAACTTGGCCTTTTCGGGTGGTTTATAACGAGCAGCATAGTGACGGTAGCGAAACGCCAGATACCTGGCTTGGTTCTATCAAGGCAAACCCACAAGGCGCTCAAGTGAAAATGGCTGCGCTCACCTGTCAGAATGATTACGGCTTCCCTTATGAGCCTGTGGCTAACAATGTTGTTAAGCTACAACCTGATTTAGTGTTCTTTTCTGGCGATCAAATTTACGAAAGCCACGGTGGTTACGGTATTGTGCGCTCGCCGGATGAGAGAGCCATGCTGAATTATTTGAGAAAATTTTATCAGTTTGGTTGGGCCTTCCGTGAGGCTATGCGTAATCAGCCTACGGTTTGTCTTCCTGATGATCACGATGTACTTCAGGGGAATTTGTGGGGTCAAGGTGGGCAGTCAATGAAAAACATTGAAAACGACCCAACTGCTTCGGTATTAGCTGGTTATATTCAATCTCCACGCATAGTTAATATGGTGCACCGCACCACCTTAAATCATCATCCAGATGCTTATGATCCAACACCGACTAACGGTATTGGCGCTTATTACTGCGACATGGTTTATGGCAATGTGAGTTTTGCCATTTTAGCGGATAGGCAGTGGAAGAGTGCACCAGAGACGGTGGGAGCTATTGTTGGGGAAACCGGGCAAGATGAAGATCCGACTTCCTTTAATCCTAAGCTCGACCGTGACGGTCTAAGTTTATTGGGACAGCGGCAAGAAGATTTTTTAGAGCAATGGGGGCAAGATTGGCGAGGGCATAAACTTAAAGCGGTACTCAGTCAGACCGTATTTGCTGGTATTTCTACTCATCAACCGCGTCCGGATCGTTTCCTAAAATATGATTTTGATAGTAGCGGCTGGCCTGCTTCTGCTCGTAACCGTGCTATCGATATTATGCGTGCATCTAAAGCCTTACATATTTGTGGTGATACCCATTTGGGCACACTGTCGCAATACGGTGTCAATCAACAGCGAGATAGTAACTGGGCTTTTTGTACACCGGCAATTTCTGCAGGTTGGCCACGCTGGTGGCTGCCCGACCAAATGAACTTCCCTTATCAAAATCGCCCGGAGCATGGCTTAGCTCAAACTGGGGAGTACAAAGATACTTTTGGCAACCTCATTTATGTATATGCGGTTGGTAATCCTGAAGTAGGTAAGTCGGGTAATCGTTATATCAAAGCTCATGAGAAGGGCAGTGGTTTTGGCTTTATCACCTTTGATACAGAGAAGCTCAGTTATACGATGCAGGCGTATCGTTTCTTAATTGATGCGACTGATGGCAGTGCCAGTAATCAGTTTCCTGGTTGGCCAGTGACTATTTATCAAGCTGAGAATGGTGGTGATAACCAGCTCAGTTAATCATCTAAAGCTGGGGTGAATAGCTAATACAGCGCTTATTCATCCCAAGCTTATAAGGGGCAGTTTAATCCTTTTTATTTGGGCGAGTGATTACTGCCCTTTTTTATAACTGAATTTTTGCCCGCCTATGGACGCTTCGTACATTAAGCCGCCTTTAGCGTAGGTGAACACCAACATACCGTTTACCCATTCCGCGTTTTGTACTCCTGCATCGGCTTTAGAGCTAGCGCCTGCTGCATTGCCCGTCGTGCCGGCAGAGGCATTGGCTGAAGCGGTAATGGCGACAGCCGTGGCCTGTGCTCCAAATTCAAACTTGCCAGATGTGAATTGATCGTAGGCCTTTTTATTTTGAAACAAAATGATCTGGCTATAGGCTTGTCCACCTAGTTGTAAGCCAATAGTTAACTGGCTCATTTTGCTTGTGCCAGTGACCGCTCCTGATTTATACACCTTGCCCTTGCCGTGAGCACCACCAATACCAAAGCCTCCTTTTCCTATGGTGGGGAATAGTGCGTATGCATATGCCGAGTTTAACTTACTGCCGACAGCGGGGTTGGCTTTAAATTTAGCTAGGCTCTCTGCGTATTTGTCATCATCGGCAAAGCTAGTCGCTGAAAACAGGCATGAGAGCATCAGAGCTAAGGCAAATTTTAATGTGTTCATTCTTCAATCCTTGATTGTTATTGAGGCTGAGTATATGTAGTGCTTGTTTAGCTTAATGTGGCTTTAGTTGATTATAAACACTCTGTTAGTGAATAGTCAGCCATAGATGAGGCGTCACTACGAGTGAATCAGAAGCATAGCTTTATCAATGCGCTTGCTTGTAATAAATTAACGTCGCTTGCGACTAATTTAGAATTCTTTTTTCTCAGTTTTAATAAGGTCTTATGTCTAATCCACAAGATAAGCACAGTAGCCAATTATCAAGGGTATTTTCTTGGCTAAAAAGTGCGGCACTGTATCTGGCGCTATTTATTATTGTCTTCCAGTTGTTAGATTTCTGGCGTGCGCGAGACCTTCCTAAAGAAGCACTACCTGAATTGCGCTATCAGAGTATTGATGGCGCCAGTTTAGATGTGAATGCTATGAGCCAAGAGTCTATAACGGTTTTGTATTTTTGGGCGACTTGGTGTGGCTATTGTAAAGTGACTTCGCCGGCGATAGAGAGGCTTGCGAAAGATGTCAATGTTGTCAGTATTGCCATGGCGTCAGGATCGGATGAAGATCTAAAGCGCTATCAAGCTAAAAGAGATTACAGCTTTGTTGTGGTCAATGACGACTCTCAAGCTATTTCGCAGAGCTGGAAAGTAGGGGTGACCCCTTTTATTGTGATGATAAAAAATGGAGAGGTGGTCGAATATACCTCTGGCCTCAGTTCCTACCCGGGGTTGTGGTTAAGAGCGAAGTGGGCAGACTTTCGCTATTAGCTTGTTGATGGTTAGCGTCATTGGCTTTTATTCTTTTGCAATAAAGCGTGCATACAGATAAAGGCCAGCAATAGCGCTGCCTAAAGGAAAAGAGAGTAAAGCCAGCAAACTGGCTGCTAAGGCAAGGTGGGTAGAGAAAGAGTATTTTTGTAGCAAGCTAATGCCTGCTACTAAGCAGAGTCCGTTATATAACAGCGCTAGGCCAAATAAACGCTCTTCTCCTGAAAAATAGAATGAGTGAGATTTGTATAAAAGCGCAAGTGAAAGGCTGGCGTTGATGATAAATAGCCAAGCACTTAGTTGAACTAACTCACTTTTTTTCATGTTGTATTGCAGCCCAGAGCATAGTCTGGGCCCCTTAGTTATTTCGATCTTTGCTTATCTTGCTGTTTAAGCCACTTACTTATCAGCGGATATATGTTGTTAAGTACGTGTTTTTGGCCTTCGGCGTTGGGATGAAGACCGTCTTTTTTCATAAGTTCACTGTTGCCTGCTACGCCCTCTAAGAGAAAGGGCATTAACATGGCTTTTTCACTTGTGGCTATTTTTTCATACAAGCCAAAAAAGGGTTCTGTGTAGCGTTTACCTCGGTTTGGCGGTAGTTGTATACCAAGCAATAACACATCTGCACCTGAGTTTTTTGCCTGTTTAACGAGCCTTGTCAGTGATTGCTGAATATAAGGGATAGGGCGGCCCTGTAAGCCATCGTTAGCACCTAATTCAATAATAATGAGTTCAGGTTTCTGTGCTGATTCTATATGCGCAAATAGAATTTGTTCACCGCCTGCTATTGTCAGGCCACTGACCGATGCGTTATTGATATCAACTAGATAGCCTTCACTTTTTAGCTTGTTTTCAAGCAAAGTCACCCAGCCTTGGTCTTTATCTAGTTGGTAAGCAGCACTTAAGCTATCACCTAGCACTAAGATTTGCCTGCTGCTTTGGTCTTTTGTGGGAACTGTATTGGCAGCAAGTGAACTAAAGGCGCTCAATAGCAGTAAAACTAAGGTGCAAAGCCGTGCACTTACTTTTACTAATGGTAAGCTATTTCTAATTTTCCACGGGGTCGGGCTTCTATACATGATTAGCGCTCATAAAGTGTGTCAAACAGTGCCAGTTTATAATGGTGAACTGCATATACTCAAAGATATTAACCTGCATATCGATGCGGGCGAAAGTGTGGCGATTGTTGGTGCCTCAGGTTCAGGTAAAACAACTCTGCTAGGCATGCTTGCAGGGCTTGATACCCCTAGTTCTGGTGAGATAGAGCTTCAACAGATTGAAATAACTCAGCTCGATGAAGAGCAGCGTGCTCAAAGGCGTCGAGAGTGTGTCTCTTTTGTTTTTCAGAACTTTCAATTATTAGATAGCTTAAGTGCCCTTGAAAACATTATGTTGCCCTTAGAGGTAAAGGCCGACCCCGCCGCGCGTGAAAAAGCCCTAAATTACTTAAAGCGTGTTGGTTTAGAGCAGCGTGCCAGTCACTATCCACAGCAGCTTTCCGGTGGCGAGCAGCAGCGCGTGGCTCTCGCTAGGGCCTTTGCCTGTGAGGCACCGATTATTTTTGCTGATGAACCAACGGGCAATTTAGATGCGGAAACTGGCGAGCATATTACAGATTTGTTGTTTGAGCTAAATCAAGAGAATGGAACGACCTTGGTGATGGTGACACATTCAAATGAGCTTGCTGAGCGCTGTTCGCGTCAGTTGCGTTTGCATGCGGGGGCGCTCCTTGAATAAGTCTCCGTTTCCTCATTTATTCGGCCTTGCGACCAAGCTGCTTAAACGAGATTTACGCAGTGGTAACTTAAGTGTGCTTGCTTTGTCCTTATTGTTAGGGGTAGCAACGGTTACCAGTATTAGTTTATTTAGCTCTCGTATCCATAATTCAATTTATGATGAAGCGGCACAATTTATGGCTGCTGATGCATCGGTTGGCGGTACTCAGGCCATTGAAGCGACGTGGTCTGAACAGGCGCGTGAGCAGGGCTTAAAAATAGCTGAAACCGTATCTTTTTCGGCCATGGTTTTTAGTGCTGAGCACATGGCACTAGGGCAGGTAAAAGCGGTGTCATCCAGTTATCCTTTATTGGGTTCGATAGAGGTTGGTGACAAGCTCTTTAGTTCCGGCGACGATGTTCGTTATGGGCCTGCTGTTGGTGAGTTATGGATTGCCCCAAGACTGTTTGATTATTTACAACTTAATATAGGCGATACAGTTGCTCTAGGTGATGCCGAATTTAAGCTGGCTAAGATTATTAATCGCGAGCCAGATCAAGGCCAAAGTTTTTTTGGTTTTGCTCCTAGAGTGATGATTCACATTGATGATGTGGATAAAACCAATGCGATACAGTTAGGTAGTCGTATAAGTTATAAACTTATGCTTACTGGTGAGAGTGAGCAGCTTACTAATTACAAGCAGTGGCTCGAACCACTGTTAGGTCAGCATCATTATTGGAGCAGTGCAAAAGATGCTAATCAAAGTGTGGTTGGGGCTTTAGAGCGAGCTGAAAATTTCTTATTACTCGCCGGTAGCCTTGGGGTGATTTTAGGTGGTGCTGCGATTGCTCTTGCTGCTCGGCGTTATGCTTTACAGCATGTGCGTACCGTTGCCTTGCTTAAGACCATGGGCTGCAAGCCAAACGAAGTCATGCAGATTTTCTTTTTTGCCCTATTTCTTATTGCTCTTATCTCGGTGTTACTGGGAAGTTTATTGGGCTGGTTTGGGCATTATTTGATCTTACTTGCTGTACAGGGCTTGTTTGTAGCCGAGCCGGCTGCAGCAAGCTTTTCGGCTTATTTTACGGGTGTGATGACGGGTTTTATCTCTCTTTTGGCCTTTGCCGTTCCGCCTTTACTGCAGCTCAAGCAAGTGACGCCTGCGGTCGCACTCAAGCGCAGTTATAGTCAGAGTTTTTCATCTTGGAAAAGTAATGCTGTTGGCGTTGTTGCTGTGCTGTTGTTATTGTTTTTATACAGTTCGAGCCTAAGCTTAACCTTTATTTTGTTTTCTGCAGCCTTGGCGACTTTAATTGGAGTTTATGCACTTTCGTGGTTGAGCATTAAATTAGTACATCACTTAGTGCCCTTAGTTGGCGCTGGTTGGCGTTTAGGCTTAAATAATTTGCAGCGGCACAGGCAGAGTAATGCCATGCAAATTGTTATTTTCTCTACTCTGTTAATGTTGGTAGCCTTGATTTTTAGTGTTAGAACCGAGCTTGTGTCACAGTGGCAAAATCAATTGCCGGAAGATGCAGCCAATCATTTTGCTTTTAATATTCAAAGCTATGAGGCCGATGCCGTTAAGTCTCATTTAAAACAGGCCGATATTGATCACAGCCCTTTTTACCCTATGACACGCGGGCGTATTACGACCGTTAATGGTGTCCCTTTAAAGGCATTGGTTGAACAGTACGCAACAGGGCGTATTGACTATGAGCGTGAAGTTAATTTAAGTTCGGCTTTGGTTCTGGGTGAAGACAATGTCATTGTTCAGGGGCAGTGGTGGGGTGGCGAATTAGAGCTTGGTCAGCTCTCCTCTAATGAAGAGCCGCTTCTACTGGCATCTGTCGAAGAAAGTTATGCCAAAGGTCTTAACCTTAGCATCGGCGATATCATTATCTTTAGTGTTGCTGGGCAGGAGCTTAAAGCCAAGTTAAGTAATATACGAACAGTCAAGTGGGATTCAATGAATCCTAATTTTTATATCTTATTTAACCAGCCCTTAGCGGACTCTTATGGAGCCAATTGGCTGACTAGTTTTTATTTGGCTAGCGAGGATAAAGACAAGCTTAACAAGTTGGCGCGAAGTTTTCCTACCTTGAGTCTGATTGAGCTTGATCAGACTATTAATCAGCTGCAAAGTATTATTGAAAAAATCAGTGCGGCGGTGGAATTTATTCTTGTCTTGATATTCGCTTCTGGCTTCTTGGTTTTAGTTGCTTCTATTCAAGCTACTTTGGATATGCGCTTTAAAGAAAGTGCTATCTTGAGAACCCTTGGAGCCGATAAAGCTTTGGTTAGGCGAACTCTACTGATTGAATTTGGTGCTTTAGGTCTGAGTGCGGGTATTCTTGCGGCTGTAGGTAGTGAGCTTGCGCTGTACTTTTTGCAATTACGTATATTTAATATGGACTATGTGCCTTTTTATTGGTTGTGGCCGTTTTTACCCGTGCTTGGTGCCGTGCTAATCGCTTTGGCTGGTTGGCTATCGACCCGCAAGGTCATTAAAGTCACGCCAATGTCCGTATTGAGGAGCTAAATGTTGTTAAACAAGGGAGTGAATGTGAGCTTTACCGTTGTTGAAATTAAAGATGAACAGGGCCTAAGGCGTTGTTTTCCTGCGTTTAAAGAGTTAAGGCCCAAGTTAGAAAAAGAGGCTTTTGTTAAGCAAGTGCAGCGTCAGTACCAGCAGGGCTATTGTGTTGTTGCGATTGAAGAATTAGAGGAAGAGACACATAGTACGGAGGCATCTTATCCTAGTGTATTGGGTTTTCGTTTTATCGAAAACTTGGCTTGGGGAAAAATTATCTATATTGATGATTTAGCCACTATCAGTGGTCATCGTGGCCAAGGCTTTGCACCTGCTTTACTTGATTGGATTATTGAACTTGCCCAAAATCAACATTGTGATGCCGTACACCTTGATAGTGGTTATGCAAGGAATGCCGCTCATAAAGTCTATTTAAATAAAGGTTTTATTCTAAGCTCTCATCATTTTTCGTGTGATTTACGCTCTCAAGCTAAAGCTCTTGTTTGAGGTGCTATGTACAATTCCTTGGTTTGTTAATTCTGTACGTAAGTTCAGTCTTGTTTATCTTTAATCACTTGCTCTATCTCTACTGCTAATTTATTGAGTTGAGAATGGGTTTTTTTAACTATATAGCCTTCTTTATTTAAGAGAATAACTGTGGGTGTTCCGGGTACTTTAAAGTAACTACTTAGATACAGCTTAGGGTCATTAATCACTTTGGCTTGTAGATGGTATTCTTCAATATAGTTTTTTATTTGTGTTAGTGACTTGTAATCTTGGTCTTGGTTAATAGCCAAAAACCTTAGGTCTTGATGGTAGCTATCGTAGAGGCTGTTTAAGGCAGGCATTTCTTTTTTACAAAAACTGCAGTTGACCGACCAAAAAAACAGTAAACTTGCTTGGCCTTGAGAGAGCTCTGCTAAGCTACTGAGTTTACCATCGGCAAACATTGGCACATCTAAGTGGCCCGTGTTTGTCTCCGCTGTAACAAAAGTGCTGGATATTGAGCTTAGAAAAGTAAGTGCGAGTGCTTTAAATAAAGAGCGCATTTGCCCTCCTCCTATTGAAATGAACCTGCTTTGCGTGTTTGGATAACTTAAAGGCAGCCGTTGCGTGTTTTTATTGCCGAGCCTGTAAGAAAAAAGGCTTTATAAGGACTAAATTCAGTTACTAGTGCTCTGACTGGCAGGTGTGTCGCTCTAGTGTTGTCGTCTGAACTAGCCCCTATAAAGCTAAGCGGGGATGTTAACGATGCTTTTACTGCTTAGTTTTGTTACATGGCAGCTTCGATGTAACGCTTGGCACCGGCTGATACAACCGATAAGCCACCTTGCATATATTGGTGAACAAGCTCTGGGTTCTCAGCTTCTTCAGTGACGTCGTATTTGGCTTCCCAAACAAGCAGTGACTGAGTTTCGTTTATAGGATGAACTTGCACGGTGTTGTACATATTGATCATAGGTAGCTCACTGCCATCGACCAGGGTGTAAGTGAGGGTCATTGATACTTCATCAAATGCCACAACTTGCTCGACCAGTTTGCGGCCATCATGATGCACGCAGGTTCGGATAGCGCCTTCGCCTTCGCCTTCAACCGAGGTGCTTGCAAACACTTCAGGTACAAAGTTTTCGATGCCATCAACACGGCCGATTTCTTTCCACACTTTGTTGGCTGGAGCATTAATAACCTGGCGGGCGATGGCTTGGTTGTCGCGCTTATCAATAGGCGCGTCACTTAGCTCTGCCATAGTAAAAGAGCTAAATAAAAGGGCGCTGCTAAAGGTAAGGGCTTTAATTATTTTGGACTTAATCATGGTTTCTTCCTGTGTCTGTATATGTATAAAATCTGTTCTAGGCTCACTTGCTTAAGAAGCGGCTTGGCTTGTTAGGCTCATGTCGTTGCTGACGCTTAAGATTTATAAGTGAGGCGCTAAAAAAGTTGATGAAATAAAGCCAGTATTTATCTGAAATAAATCTTTCCTTAATTAAATCAATGGCTTAGCTTGGTGGTTTTAATGGGCTTGTAGAAGCTGGGGCTTTGGCAAAGCGCCAAAAAGTGAAGCAGATGAAGCCAAATACGTTCATGATGGCCTCTAAAGGCTATGAAAAAACGCGTAAAACAAGATAAGAAAAAAGCTAATAAGCCGAGTGCGTTTGGCTAAAGAGATGTGTGTGAGTGAGAAAAAAGTACAAAAATTAAGCGTGGGTTTGTGGCATATAGACCCTGAAGCACTGTCTTTGACGAAGGGGCAGCAGCAAGAGTCTCTGCGTTTAAAGGCCATGGATTTGTTGCTTTATATGGCTAGTCATCCAGCTGAGGTGATTGCGCGAGATGAGCTAATTAGCGCCGTGTGGCCTGAAACGTCAGCAACCGATGACACACTTAACAGCACCATCGCCAAGTTGCGTAAAGTCTTGGTGGCTGATGACTTAGTACCGAAGTACATAGAAACTATTCCGAAAAAAGGTTATCGCTTATTGGCGCCAGTGCATTTTGAGCAAAAGCCAAGCGAACAAGAAACACAAACTGAACCGGAGCGGGCTATTAGCAGCGGGGCTGCCTCGCTGAAAAGAAGTGCCGGCAAGCGGCTAATGAGCCCAGCCTTACTCGCATCGTTTGCTGGCTTTTTCCTGCTGTTGGTCGTACTGCTGATACTTGTGTTGGTGCTTTCGCCGTTTAAGGAGCCGCCCAATTCTTTAGCTCGGCCCGTCTATCAAGCATCTATTGTTGCCGCGGAGGAGCAGGGTGAGGCCTTTCCGGCACTCTCACATAAAAATGATAAGGCGGCTTTTATTCGTGCTGATAAGAACTTAAGTAATGTACGGATTGTGGTAAAAGATTTAAGCAGCGGTGAAGAACGAGTTGTAAATGATAAGCCTGGCTTGTATTCAAACCCTGTTTGGTCTCCTGATGATGAGCAAATCGCTTATTTTAGTTTTGAAGGTGCTCGCTGTAGTGTGCGCCTTGTTAGCAGTAGTGGCGGCCCAAGCCGTGAGCTAGCCCTGTGTTCGCCGGCCCTACTCGGAACCTTAAGAACCTCGATGGATTGGTTGCCTAGCGGTAAACACCTGCTTATTCCGCAGCTAGCTGAGGGTACAGCCGTGCCCGCCCTGTATATGCTAAATATAGAGACGGGAGACTCTATTCAGCTCAGCTTTCCAGCCGATGATTTACATGGCGATGCCAATCCACGTGTTTCCCCAGATACCCGCTTAGTAGCGTTTACTCGTAGCTCGGCAACAGGGCAAGATCAACTAGGATTAATAGATCTTGTAACAGGTAAAGAGCGCATGTTTGAGCGAAGCTTTGCCAAAGTACTTGGTTTAGATTGGATGACTCATAACGAGATTATCTTGGTCTCAGATTTAAGTGGCCGTGCCGAAACGTGGCTGTTTAATATTGATTCTGAAGAGCTGAGTTGGTTAGGGCTTGGTGGTCACGACGTGGCCCATGTTGATTACGATTATCGCAGTCAAAGCATGTTGATTTCCGAAATCGAAATCGACAGTAATATTCGTTTACGTACACTTGCTAATAAGAAACTGATCAGTCATCCGAGCTTTTCTTCCAGTCAAAATGAACACGCTGTTACGATTTCTAACGGCGGTAAACGTTTAGCATTTGCCCGTCAGTTGGGTGAGCGCACGGAACTATGGCTTAGCGACTTAGATAAAAGTGAGTTTGGCTTGCGCATCGCAGGTTCGGCTTTATTAAAGAAAATACCCAATGCCTATATTTCTAATATCACTTGGTCACCTGATGATAAGGCCCTTGTGTTACAGGTATTACAAGAAGGCGGTAGCTCTCTATATGTTTATGAGTTTGAGAACCAAAATTGGTATCGCTTAAGTACACCAGTGGAGCAAGATGCTTTTAGCCCGGTTTGGGGGCCGCGTGGTGAGCGGATATATTATTCTGTACCCAGTGCACCTAGTTGGCAAATGTGGGTTTATCAGCGTGATCAGGCTAAAGCTGAATTGGTACTGCAGCGTGCCGGTGGCCTATTGCAGCGTGATGGTGAGCGTATTTTATTTTCGCGTTACGCTGAACCCGGTCTTTGGTCTATTGATGTTTCAGATATGGGCACTGTTAGCGCGACAAATTTAAGAGCTGAAAAACTCGCGATCGCTGATAAGGCAATGTTTCGATCTTGGTTATATAGAGATGGTATACTTTATTATATCGATTTAAGTGAAGCCTACGCTTATCAGATTTATAAACAAAAACAAGCGGGAGAAAGAGAGTTATTTTTTAGCGACGAGCATGCGTTTGCACAGTTCGATATTCGTGGTGATTTGTTTGTTGCGAGCGAATTCCATAGCTACGAGGGTGATGTGTATCTTTATACAAGGTCGGATAGTAATAAACCTTAGCTGTGTTTTAAGTTCTGGGACTAAGAAGGGGGCCTGTAAGCTCCCTCGTTTTTAGTGGCTAAGATCCACTTCCTTCCAATTGTCTACCTCTTCAGGGTAATAGCCAGCTCTGACCAATAGCTGTCGAAGTTCACCGCTTTCTCGCATAAGTGCGAGGCCCTCATTCATCGCCTCTAGCAGTTCATCGGCCCATGGGCTTTTTTTAGAAATTAAAAACAAGCGTTCGCCATCTAAATAGGTTTTAAAATTAGCGATTGGAAATACCCACTCGGGTTTGTCTTTGTTTTTCATATCCCAGTGAAATCGTCCTAAGCCACCTTTACGTTGAAATTCTAATAAAGCGACATCCGCATGGTGGGCTTCAAGTGCGCGCATCAAATAACGAAATTCCTCCGCCTGATGAATATCTAGATGTTTATATTTTTTTAAGGTTTTAATATCAATATGCCAATCTTTAACAACGACATAGCTCAGTTTACTTAGTTCATCTTTGCTCTTTGATGCCAAAGCATATTTATTGTTACTGGCCGTAAAAAATCCGACCAGTGCTTCCCCCTGTTTGATGTAAGTATCAGTGCGTATAAAAATGTCGTCAATATTAGGGTCAGTACTCCAATAGCTGGTGCCAAGTAAGTCAATTCTTCCTTGCTTTGCCATTGCCGCTGCACGTTGAATGCTGGGGATGGAGATCAATTCGCTTTTATGCTTAAAGCCCGCAACTTTTAATGCTCGTATAACGATAAGCTGCTCTGCCATGGTACGGTCTATCAACCTAACAGAGCCTTTTTCAAATGCTGATACGGCATTCCCTTCTATCCAAGTAGCCAGCATGGAGTGGTATTCAACCGGCATGCCAAAGCGTAGCGTTGGTGGCTCTGCATAAGCCTTAGCGGCTATAAATACCACGCTGTAAACCAAAAGCCAGATAAGGCCGAATTTCATATGATGAGCACCGTCATTTATTTTGAACTGTTATCGATCTTTATCTCTAAAGTATAGACCCCGATACAGTGCTTCGAGCGTAGGTTCCTTACAACTACTAGGTATAAGTACCTATATAAGCACAAGCGATTTCTTCTTAATAATGCTAAGGTTGGGCTGCTTGTAGATATGTTTATAGGGAATTAGGCAAGAGTATGAAAAAGCGTATTAAAAAAAGTATTGCAATAGATATGGATGAAACAGTAGCAGATATGCTGTCGCGTCAGTTGCAGTGGTATGAGCGCACCTTTTCAGTAAAGTTGGAGCGCGCAGACTTATATGGCAAGAAGATATATGACGTGGTGCCCAAGGCGCATCTGGTTGAAGTAAAGGCGTTTCCTGATCATCCAGATTTTTTTAAAGATTTACCAGTTATTGATGGCGCAGTCGAGGCAATTAAGACACTGAGCTCTAATTATGAAGTGTTTTTTGTGAGTGCCGCGATGGAGCACCCCAATTCTTTTACTGCTAAATATCAGTGGTTAAAGCAGAACTTTCCATTTGTTAGTGATATGAATTATATCTTTTGTGGGTTTAAAGGTATGCTCAATTGCGATTATCTTATTGATGATAGCTCTCGGCATTTAGACGTCTTTGAGGGCCAGGGTTTATTATTTGATGCTATGCACAATAAACATCAAAAGGGGTATGAGCGTATGTGTAGTTGGCAGGAAGTTGTGTGTTATTTGAGCTGACCGTTAAGGCTTGTTATGTGCTTGAAATTTACGCTCTTATATTTTCATTAGGCCTTTTTTATTAAACCCAATTAGTTATGAAAAAATTTCTTGTTGTTGTTTTGTTTGCGCTTGCTTTTTACTTGTACGACCATTCAAGGCACGTGACTCTTGGACCCGGCGTAAGTGCTGCTGAACCGCCGCTGCAGAGGGTTATAGATTCGCCTGTAACCTTTGAATTTGAAACTTATAACCTTAGCCCTTTGGCGCGTTTTGAGCTTAAAGCAAAAGTACTGTCAAAAGAAAACTATTACCTTGGCCGCGAAGCTGATCTGTCGCCTACAGATCTTGCTTTAGGGTGGGGCACTATGTCTGATGAATCGATTCTTGAGCAAATAGATATTTCGCAATCAGGGCGATTCTATCGCTGGCGAGTAGATTCATTTCCAATCCCAAGAAAAGACATTGAAACTCAGAGTGCGAATATGCACCTTATCCCTGCCGACACTCTAGTTAGGGATGCAATTAGCCGTGTTAGAAAAGGCGATCTTATAGAAATGTCTGGCTACTTGGTCAATGTTGTTTCGAATGATGGTTCTTGGTACTGGAAAAGTTCATTAACTCGAAATGATACCGGAGGCGGAGCCTGTGAGTTAGTTTTTGTCGAGTCTTTAGCGATTGTGACAGCCAACTACTAGTTTCATTGTTCGTAATTAAAGGGGAGGGCCTGTGAAAGGGAAAGTCGGTTTTAGTTTGGCAGCAGTATTAAGTTTGTTGGCGGCATTGCTGCATATCGCGATTATTATTGGTGGCCCTACTTGGTATCTTGCCTCTGGTGCCGGTGAGCAATTAGCTGCTATGGCAGCATCGGGGTCTTGGTATCCGACATTTTTAGGTTCAGTGCTGGTTTTTATCTTTATTGCCTGGTCTTTATACGCTCTTTCTGGCGCTGGCTTTATTGCTCGCTTACCGTTTTTAAAATTTGCACTAGTGGCTATAGCAAGTGTGTGCACATTGAGGGGGCTATATGGCTTTTTTGTGCCTTTTATTAATAAGTCAGAATATGTTGCCAGCTTAGGTTTGAGCTTTTGGTTTTTTAGCTCGCTAGTATGGCTTGTGCTTGGGTTGTCTTATTGGCTGGGTATTACAAGTTGCTGGGCTGATATCAACAGGATGCATACGGCCCTCCCAAAGTAGCTGCAGCCGCCCTTAAGCTGAGCATGTTATGATGCCTTCACTTACCCCCTCTGCAAGCAGCTCTAACATGCCTCTATTTGAAGAAATTGATAGCCAAGCCTCACCTTTAGGTGAGATCTCTCTGCGCAAACGCAAGATGCCTGTTTTTGGTGATAGAGACATCTATGAGGTAAAACTTGGTGAAGAATTTCTTATGTCGAGTATGTTTGTTGAGGCTGAAGAGGCTTTATCTACGCTTGGCTTAGCGGCAGTTAAGGGCTGTGATCTTAAGGTTGTTGTGGGTGGCTTAGGGCTTGGTTATACCGCTGTTGCAGCACTTAAAGATGAGCGTATTAAAGAACTGCTTGTTGTGGATGCGCTCGATACAGTGATTGGCTGGCATCAAGATGAATTAGTACCACTTGGTAAAATTCTTAATGCTGACAGCCGAAACCGTTATGTGCACGGTAGTTTTTTTGATTTGGCTGTAGAGCCAAAAAGTGGTTTTGATCCGGCAGTTCTAGCCGAGCCTTCTGTCCGTGCTGAGCCTATCGACGCTATTTTACTTGATATAGACCACTCACCAACGGAGTATTTAAACGAAGCTAATGCCAGTTTTTATACAAGTGACAACTTAAGTTTAATGGCCGAGCAGCTTAAGCCTGGCGGGGTGTTTGCTATGTGGTCTCAGAATCTTCCCGATGCGGATTTTGAAGCGTTGTTGTTGACGGTGTTTTCCGAGGTGAATTCGCACGTGGTGTCATTTTATAACCCCTTTCAAACAGTAGAGGCTACGAACTCAGTTTATGTATGTATAAAGTCTGTGTAGTGCTGTTAGTTCAAGTCAAAAGGCTGCTTTAGGTGTTTAGTAAAACAGATATCGTTGATGATTTTATTGCGCCTCTCTGCGCAGAAGAGATAACGGTTGTTTATCAAGATGAGCATCTATTGCTCATTAATAAACCAAGCGGTTTATTGAGTTTGTCGGGTAAAAATCCATTAAACAAAGATTCTGTTCACTGGCGTTTGGTTCAAAGTTTTCCTAAGGCAACCTTGCTTCACCGTTTGGACTTTTCGACATCGGGGCTGATGCTTGTGGCTTTAAATAAAGAGGTGAATGGGCTTTTAACTAAGCAGTTTCAAGAGCGGCGTATAAGCAAGCGTTATATAGCTATATTAGAGGGTTGGACTGAAAAAAATCATGGTTTTATTGAGGCTCCGATTGCGAAAGATCCAACTCTTTTTCCTAGGCTAAAAATATGTGACATTAGCGGGAAAGTGGCAAAGACAGAATACAGAGTATTGATGCGAGAAGACGAGCCTCGTCGTACTCGTGTGGAATTCATCCCGCATACAGGCCGTACTCATCAGCTGCGCATTCACAGTTTGGCTTTAGGCTATCCCATCCTGGGTTGTGATCTTTATAGTAGTGCAACAAGTCATCAGGGCGCAGATCGGTTACTACTGCATGCTAGTCAGTTAGAGTTTGTTCACCCGGTTACACATAAACTATTATCAATTCAATGTGAGTGCCCGTTTTAGGTCGCATGCTTACTTGAGTTTCTTTAAGGTTTAAAATCAACTTCTATTTTATTGTTGTGTTCTACCGCTTGCCAGTAGCTGATTCGTCGTCCTTTGTTAACGTGGGGCAGTGCGTGGTCGTTGTTTATATGAGTGGTATCGCAAAACTGGGCTAAGCGAGAGCCAGCATCTTCATCTTTAATCGGTAAGAATAAAATTTCTTTCCGGTTTGCATTAACGAATACCTCGAGTTTTTCCCTGTGCTCTAAGTAGCATTGTTGAAGGTAGGTGTGGCTGTGCGGCATATTACTTTCAAATTTAGGGAAGCAGTTTTGAAAGCAGCGTTTCAAAACTGGGTTAAGGATACCATCAGGCTTATGCCACTGTTTACGCATACTGCCAAGCAAGCGCTTTATGGATGCTGTCCATTCATCTAAGGGGCGTTCTAAATACACAAACCTAGCATTAGGGTAGCGCAAAGCTAGTTCGGCATAGTCTACAAAAACTGGGGTATCGGCAATAACATCGGCGGCTTCTATTGCTGCGTGGTTGTAAGCGGTATGCGCTACTTTTAGGCCGCAGTCTAATAAATATAGGCAGGCGCTGGTGGTGCCGCTTCGCGGCAGGCTGATAATAAAGATTTTATCCTTAGTGTTGGGCGCGGTTTTTGTCACGTATTTACTTCTAGTCGAGTGAACGGTCTTAACTTGCTTGAGATCGTTTTTTAAACGAGGCTCATCATTATATAGGCTTTAGTTTTTAATCGCGTAATTGCTTGTGGTGTTACTTGTCTGCGCCTTATTATTGTATAAATTAAGGCGTATCTTTATATGCTCAATCGAGCTAGGCCTAAGCATATTATCTAAATATGTGCTTTTGGCCTTCTAGCTTAGCCTGTCAATCTAACTCAAGCCATAAGCTAAGGGCACTCTTATGTTGTTTGTGAAAAAGAAAATACAGTATACGGCGTCGTTACTTGTATCCTGCTGTTTGGGTTTTTATGGCCCACTTGTTAGTTCTGCAAGTGACAAGGAGCCGGATAGTCTTGTGAGCTATTACGACTTGGTGCACCCGATTATAAGTCGTTCAGGCATGGTGGTTAGCCAAAATGATATCGCTAGTGAGGTAGGAGCACAAATATTACGAGAGGGGGGGAATGCCATTGATGCGGCAGTTGCTACCGCTTTTGCTCTTGCGGTTACCTTGCCTAGGGCTGGAAATCTAGGTGGTGGCGGCATGATGATGATCCACCTAGCTCAAGAGAATAAAAATATTGCTCTGAATTATCGAGAGCTGGCACCTGAGGCCGCCTATGAAACTATGTTTCTTGATAAGCAAGGTGAGCCAATTTCTGAAAAGTCACTTCATACTTTAGCTGCAGCAGGTGTGCCAGGTACGGTGGCTGGTATGCACCATGCATTGACTAAGTATGGCACGATGACATGGTCACAAGTGATTGCCCCTGCAGAAAAGTTGGCCCGTGAAGGTATCGTGATCAATGATGACATTGTACGAAATATTAATGTCAGCCCAGCACTAAAAGATGATGCAGAGTCGTGCCGTGTGTATTTTAAAAAAGACTGCGTCACTTATAAGCCAGGTGAACGTTTAAAGCAAACTGATTTAGCCAATAGCCTTTCTGCTTTAAGAAAGGGCGGTGCAGAAGTATTTTATCACGGTGAAATAGCGGAAAAAATTGTTAAAGCGATGAAAAAAGGCGGCGGTCTTATCACGGCTGAAGATCTAGCTAATTATCATGTTGAAGAGCTGACGCCTATTTACGGTCAGTTTCGCGATTATCAAATTGTTACCATGCCACCGCCAAGTTCAGGCGGAATACACTTAGTTCAAATGTTTAATATGCTTGATGCTTTGCCACTTAAAACGATTGAGGTAGGCAGCGCTTTACTTTTGCATTATCAAATAGAAATTTTTAAACGTGCTTATGCCGATAGAAGTAAGTATTTAGGTGATACCGATTTTGTTCATGTACCCGTTAAAGGTTTAACGGACCCAGCTTATGCCAAGCAGCTAGTTAAGAATATTAAAGCCGATGTGGTGACTCCTTCATCAGCGATTAAAGCGGGTAAAGTGCCAAGTTATGAAAGCCCTGACACCACTCATATCTCGGTAATGGATAAACAAGGTAATGTGGTTAGCAATACGTATACTTTGAATCATTCCTTTGGTAGTGGTATTACGATTCCTGGCACGGGAATACTTATGAATAACACGATGGATGACTTTTCTATTAAGCCAGGCTCACCGAATAGCTATGGTTTGATCGGTGGCGAAGCGAATGCTATTCATGCGGGTAAACACCCTCTAAGCTCTATGACTCCAACCATTGTACTTAAGCAAGGCAAGCCGTTTTTAGCTACAGGCACACCAGGTGGCAGTAAAATTATCTCTAGTGTTTTTCAGCAGCTGACCTATATATTGGCTTATGATGTTAATTTGGCTGAAGCCACTATAAGGCCGAGAGTTCATCATCAGTGGATGCCGGATGTCGTCTATGTTGAGAAATCTTTAAATCCAGACACACGCGATAAATTACTGTCTATGGGCTACAAAGTAGAGCAATCCAAAAGCCTTGGTAGTTTACAGAGTGTGATGTATCAAGAAGATGTGTTCTTTGGCTATGCTGATCCGAGAAGACCTCATGCAAAGGCCGTAGCTGCGGATTAATTATTGGTATTAAAAAGGCTGCATCAACATTGCTGATGCAGCCTTTTTAGTAAAGAGAGCCCTTGGTTAAGTAGGCTCTTTAGTTAAATAAGTTCTTTAACTTTTCTTCCGCTTGTTTCTTAAGTTTTTCTTCTTGCTTTTTACGTTCAGCTTCAGCCTTGGCTTTTTGCTTCTCTAGCTCTTTTTTAGCTTGAGCTTCGGCTTTGTCTTGTTGCTGTTTGGCGTAATCTTGCAGTTGAGTCTTTAATAGATCATCTAGCTTGGTGCCATTTTTACTGAGTAGGTTGGTGTCAGCTGGTAGGCCAAGATTGGGATCAAGGTCTTTTAAATAAGCATTTAGACGTTCGTTTAGGGCTGTGTCGAGCTTGGCACGCCACTCAGTTTGTTTCTCTTTAAAGCGTTGGTTAAAGGCTTTTTGTAGCTGGCTATCTAGGTTGGAGCCAATACGTAAGTCGAGCTCATCCACCGCGCCGGTAAAGCCAATATCTAAATCAAAGCTGTGGATTTTTTCGAGCGCAGCGCCCACTTCCTTGGCAAACTGGGTTTTACCGTCGCTGGAGAACTTAGCTTTACTAAACAGGGCTTTGGCGTCGCCATCAAGCTTGCCATCAATCAGTTTTGCGCTGCCACTTAAACGACCGTTTGCTTTATCCATCGTAACAGCCAGCTTGTTTGATTCACTTAGCTTCTGCTTGCTTAGGCCTAAACTGGCAACGCTAAAGTTGGCAGTGTTGACGGCGGGAGTTTGGCGATAGTCGAGTATGGCGTCCGCATTTAAGCCGCTCATTTGGCCCCACTGCTTACTGCTTAGGGTCAGTGTTGATGGCTTGCCGGTGATTTCCTGCTGGTGAGTTAGGTTGTTGGCTAGAATAAGTATTTCACCCATATCATCAAGCATGCTTAATTTACCGCGCTTGATTAGGAAGTCAGGTAGAGGCTCTTGTTCAGGGAAGCGAATAAAGCGGCCTTCAAGGCGTATTGGTTCTTCGGCTTCAGCTTCACTTTTGATTTCGTTAATACGTGCGATATAAGGCTGAGCCTTATTGTACCAATATAAGAAGGTATTGCTGTATTCACCGACCTCAGAGCCAAAAAGTAAACCGCTTAGGTTGGCTACGCCTCCAGCATTTAAACCGTATTTGTTTTTGAGGTGTTCGTAATCCGCTTTAGGTGCGTTCTTTAAGTTACTGAGTTCACCTTTAAGTTCTTTTTGACTGCGCTTGATCAAGGTCTTTGCTTCATCGATCGCCTTTTTGTCGGCTCGCATGGCTTTTTTGATGTCATCAAATTTGCGTTTGCGCGCATTAAAGTCGGCTACGGATTTAAGCTCGCCAGATGTTAGTTTTTTGATGTCTTGTTCATAGCTTTTCAGTTTGTTGCTGTTAGGCAAGCGTTTTTCTAAGTTTTCCCAGCTTTTCTTTTTTTCATCAATGGAAGTGGCTAGTGTTTTATAAGCAGCATCGGTTTTAAGCGGCTCTCTAGCTAGCAGTGTTTTTGCGTCTGGGGCTGCGGCGGCAGCATCTTTTAAGCCTTTGCTAATTTCTTCTTTGAGAGTCTCTTCTTCGGCTTGGGCTTTGACTTCTTCAGGGCTAAGTGGTTTTTTCTTAAGAAGCCCTGATTTACTGCGTTCCGTATCAAAGGCCAGACCCGTTAGACTCATGTCCTCAATAATTACTTGGCCCATTAATAAGCGCAATAAGCGAAGCTGCATGGTTGCCTGTTCAAATTCAAATAAGTTGCGCATCGCCGCGTTTTCATCACCAACACTTACGCCGTGCACGGTGATGCCTGCAGGTGAATACTGTAGCTCAACTTTATTTACATTTACTTTAGCGTTAAAAATTTCTTCACCGCCAGCTTCCATCCCCCACTTGATTAAGGTGCCTGCAAACAAGTAAAAGGCCAGCGCTAGGCCTCCAACAATGGCGATAAAGGCTAATAGTCCTTGCCAACGCAATGCTTTCATTTTACTTCTCCCTCTTATTTCACTGCGTTAGTTAGGTCAACCGCGTCTTGCGCTAGGTTGAACCACTTAGATGCTTTGATGGCTTTTACTAGGTGGGTTTTCATCACCCAAGCAAGAATACGTTCACGGTACTTAACGATGATGAATCGAGAAATAAGTAAACAAGGCAAAAACGCTAAGATTGAAAATACGACTGAGCCGAGTACTAAGGTGTGATTAAAATGCGCTAAACGCCAAATTTCACTTTGGTACATCGCTGTCCAAGTGCCGTTTAATGACTCGTTGTGAAGTAGGCCTTCGCCAATATTGAGAAAAACGGAGTCAAGCAGGTAAGCAAGGCCGGAGCAAACAACCATGCTGACTAAGACTGCCGATATATTGATACGCAATAGGCAAATCAAAAACAGGGTGAGGATATTATGCAGACTGAATAGTGGGGTAAAACCCAGCACCATGCCCATAGCAATGCCGGCTGCAATCTGTGTCGGACTGACGTCAGCATTAAGTAATTTAAAGAGTTTTAACAGTTGGCCCATGGAGAGTCCTTCCCTGCGGCTTAACGAAGATGATAGCTGTCCAGTTTAAGACTTTATGTTCAGCTTTGAAAGCGGGATGCGGGTGAGTGGGAGCTAGTTTGGATAATCGCTTAAGCAAGCACCCAAAGCCGTCCCTTTAAAAGGTTCTTAAGCGCCTATGTAGGCGCTTACATAGCGGTGTTTATTTTGCGTAGACCTCTTGGCCTGCATAAATGGTTTTTTCGACTTGGGTTTGATGAATTTTATGAACATCTATCTCAAAAAGATTGTGTCCGAGAATGATCATATCGGCTTGCTTACCTGTCTCTATCGAGCCCGTTTTCTGGCCTAGGCCGATCGCTTGTGCACCGTTAAGGGTTAAGATTTTAATGCCTGTTGCTAAATCTACGGCAAACTGAGCTCCTAGTTTTCTGTCGGAGCCTCCCGGCGCCTCGCGGGTAATCATGGATTCTAAGCCGGGCCATGGGCTGGGAGTTAATGATACGGTCCAGTCGGACCCATAAGAGACTTTGGCTCCGTTTTCTACTAAGGCTTTAATGGGCCACGAGCGGTCGGTTCTATCACCAATATCTTTACGGATAATATCCTCACCATCATTGGGGAACCAAAGTGCCGGAGAGGCTTCGTAAACGACCCCCAATTTATGGAAGCGTTTGATGTCTTCAGGCGCAATAAAGGTGCCGTGAGCGATGGAGTGAGACGTGCCTAAAGTTGCTTTGGGTAAATTTGCGTATATGTCGAGGGCACCGCGAATGGCTCGGTCTCCAATGCCGTGTACCTTTGTGGCAAAACCTTGTTCAACATAAACAGCCATGTCTTTTTTTACATCGTTAAAGCTGTAGCGTAAATCACCCCTAAAGTCGGTACCGTGGAAAGGATCTAGCATAGCGGCAGTTTGACCGGCAGCAGAACCATCCAGAATATACTTCACGGCATTGGGGCGAATACGTTCCGTGCGGTAGTGTGCTGCATTGCGAATTAATGCGTCTTGGGCTGTTTTTTGTTTGGGGTCATTAAATTCGAGTGGTGTGGCTAAGCTGATATGTACCCAGTGCTTCAAACTGCTCTGTTTTTCGAGGGCCGTATAGGCGTCGAGATTTCTTTTTACGCCATAAGCGTCATTGATACCGGTGACCCCATAAGAAGACATTTCATTAAGAAATGCTTGCATGCCTTTGCTGGCCCATATGTCGTCAGGGTATTGGTCGAGGGCGTTGGTAACGAGGGTTGCTGCGGTTTCTCGAAAGACTCCTGTTAACTCTCCTTTGTCATCTTTTACAAAGATCCCGCCAGCTGGTGGCGTGATGTCCTTAGTGATGCCTAGCTCTTTTAATGCCATGCTATTTAGAAGCATGGCGTGCGCTCCTTGATCCCAAAGAGCAACTGGGCGATCGGCAACGATGGCATCTAAGCTGCTTTTATTTGAGGGAAGCGTTGTGCCTGCAATTAAACCGTTATTATCAGCAAGCCAGTTGAGGGTGCCGCCATAGAGCCACTTTTTATCGGGGTTGTTTTTGCGAAACTCGCGGATGGTCTTCGTAATACTTTGCCAATCATCCGATGCGCTAATAAATATATTTAAATAATTATCCGCCCCCATATCTGGGTGAATATGTTCATCAATGATGCCCGGCATGACAAACTTTCCACGAAGGTCGATAAGTTTGGTATTGGGACCTTTAAATTTATTAACCTCTTTGTTGGAGCCAACTTCAATAAATTTAGCATCGCGTATCGCAACGGCTTCAGCCCAAACCTGTTGTTGATTAACGGTATAAATTTTACCGTTGGTATAAATGGTATCTGCCACGTCACTTGCCAAAGCGCTCTGGCCTAATAACACACTGAAGCTTAAAAAAACGCCAGCCATCTTACCTAAGCTAGTCTTCATCGATATATCCTTTCTGTATTGCCAGCAATGGATGGCAGCGCTATTAATAAACAAATGAGGCAGGTTCCGAGAGGGGCTGTGTTATGTAATAAGTGATCTCGTATTTCTAATAGTTGCATGTGAGTTCCTGAGTCACTGAACCGTCAACATCTAATGATGATACATTATTTACGTATATTTTTAGTGGGCTATTTCAACGGTCTGCGCTTGTTAAGAATGCTCTCCCTTCCTTTTTACATAAGCACGTCATGCATTGGGCGCTCACAGTTTTGGCAATTGATAGTGCTGATTTTTTTGCAATGCAGGACGTGAGATTTGAAGACAGCGGGGGGTATTACAGGTTTATATTTTTAGCTGACAACGTATGCCGTTGATGCACTTCGCCATGCAAAATGACAGTCTCTATACTGTTGTAGGCTTGGGCACTAGTAAGAGGATTGTCATTGAGTACTAATAAATTGGCTCGTTTTCCGACGTCAATGCTACCGAGTTGTTCTTCTAAACCGAGTGCTTTGGCATTGGCCAGTGTTAAGGCATGTAAAATAGCTGGTAGTGGCACGCCTGCCTCAGCTAGGCGCTGAATCTCTAAATAGCCATTTAGGCCAGGGAATTGGGTATAAAAGGGGCCACTGGGCGTATCGCTGCCAAATAATAAGCGCGCATCATGCTGGGCTAGCTGCTGTACTACTACGCTGGCTCTTTTAATTGGGGCGCTGTACTCCTCTTTGAGATCTTGGTAGCGCACATCACTCAGTTTAAGCCCCATGTTTTTGGCCATTACGCTGCGCATCCACCGACCTTCGGAAGATTGGTACCAACGGCTTAACTCCTTAGGCATGGCATGTGCTAGCGATGGCATATCGAAATAGGCATCGTTAAACAGTTCTTGTTCACCGTAAATAACTTGTATGGTTGCTTGGTAGCCAATTTGCTGTTCAGCTATTTGGTCTATTAATTTAAGGATCTTGGGGCTGGGTTTTAATGTACTTTTATTGCCCCAGCGCCACATACCGTGAGCGATCACATCGGCACCGGCATTAACAGCAAAGATCTGTGATGCTTGGCTGTTACCGTGAACGAAGACTGGCATAGCGTATTGATGTGCACTGCTGATGAGCTCCTGCATCATTGCTTTGCTGGGGTTAGGCAAATTACTTTGGCCACCAAAGCCCTCTTCGTAGAAGGTTTTTACACACTGTGCACCGGCTTGTTTGATTTTTTTTACAACGGCACTGGGGCTATTGTCTTTTGCATTTATATGTTTAGGGATAGTGTCTTTTTGTTTTTCATCGTAGACGATATAAGGTGCCATATCGCTGTTAAAGCGCTCGTGCCTGGGTAGCCATGAAAGCGGATAGCCATTGGCAATAGGCGCGGCTAAACAAAAGTAAGCATCGGGGCGAAGTGCTTGCTTATTCCATTCATCAATGCTCTTTTTGTTTGCTAATAGATCGAGCACCGTAGTAAAACCAAAATACAGATAGCTACGTGGAATTTGTGCTTTGGCTTGCTCTGCAATAGCGGGATGCTTATTGATGTGCTCGTCTTTCATTCCGGGAATGCCCTCTAGATGCACATGGCTGTCGATCAAACCTGGAATAAGGTACTTACCTTCACCGTTAATTACCTTCTCGGCTTTAAAGGCTTGTTTGGAGATGGCTTTGATATAGCCATTTTCAAGCAGTATGTTTTGCGGGCCGAGAGCCCCATTATTATTCGAATCTATAAGTTGTATGTTGTTAATAGCGATACGTTGGGCGTGAGCCTGAGTATTCAAGCAGAAAAATACATAGATAAGAAAGGTGTAGCTAAGGCGTAAGAATTTCATGCGAATAAGGTTTTATAGTTAGACGAAAGCTATTTTTTACCTAATCTGTGCCGCTTAGAGACCTAAAACGCGTTTTAGGTCGAAATTAACGCCTCTATTTTGTACAGTTCTGCTCCTTGAGACCCTTTGGGTAAAGCCCGCCCACCATTATTCTTACCTTATTGTTAAACGAAACATGCAGTCAGTTACTATTCACACATCCTTTGTTGTTGCCACGCTGTGGTTTCTGTTAGGTCTACATCTTATTTCTATAAGTGCCCCGAGTGGTGCCACTGGTCGTATTTCTGCCAGGCTCGCCCCGAGCTTATTGGCTCTTAATTGTTTTTTATGGGCTATTCAAAATACCTTACTGGCTTGCAATTTATTAGGTGCTCCCCAACAGCTAGTTTTGCTTCGTCCTATTCTAGCTATGTTACTTGGGCCTAGTTTGTATTTTTATTATCTTGTTTCTACAAGGCCTCATTTTCAATTTCGGGCGCACCAGTTCATACACCTTCTACCTTTGTTAGTACTCACTTTTCTTTTGTTTGCCGATCTTACTAAAGCTTATTTTTTGATTGATGCTTTTATCCTGATAAGTATGAGCAGCTATACGCTTTTTATTATGCTGAACCTATCTTCAGTACAACGCCTTACGAGTGATGAAAACTTAAACAATGAGGCTGAGGATAAGCGCGAGTATAAAAAAGAAGTGTATCTATGGTTGTGGTTGGTATCAGGCATGATGCTGATTTCGGTCGTGGTTGATATCGCTATCCTTATCGAACTCATGCTTACGAATAAACCCTTGGCGGAGTCTGTCTGGCTTGCGTTCGGTTCGACGCTATTTCTACTTTTTAGCGCTTTTGTTTTGTTGTGTTTTTTGCGGCGCTCGAGCTTATTTGAGTGGGTGTATGTTCTAGGTGAGGCTCGCAGGCAAAAGTATGCAAGCTCTAAACTAACGGATGAGGACTGTAAGCAGTATTTCAAAAAACTAGAGCGACTCCTTAACTCCAATAAGCCCTATAAAGATGGCCGCTTAAAACTAGGAGATGTTGCTAAGCTGCTAGAACTTAACCCGCGTGTGCTTTCCGAGGTGGTGAATAGGCGGTGTGCTATGAATTTTTCTAGTTATTTGAATACCTATCGAGTTGAAGAGGTTAAGCGTTTGTTGCTTGCCGAACCTGAAAAAAACATCACTGAACTTATGTTCGATTCGGGTTTTGTTACCAAGTCTACTTTTAATAAAGAGTTTGCTCGTGTGTGTGGCTGCTCCCCTTCTGCTTATAGAGCACAGAATTTGCCGTAAATATGAGGCTTTAGGTAAGTTAATAGCTACTTGTTGGTAATAAAAAAAGGGAGCTTGCGCTCCCTTTTAAGGTTTTCTGTTAGGCCATCTTACAACAAGATAATCTGGCCTAAGCTTCGACCTTACGGCTTATTGATTCCAAAGG
Organism: Agaribacterium sp. ZY112; assembly: GCF_041346925.1. Classification (NCBI taxonomy): domain Bacteria; kingdom Pseudomonadati; phylum Pseudomonadota; class Gammaproteobacteria; order Cellvibrionales; family Cellvibrionaceae; genus Agaribacterium; species Agaribacterium sp. ZY112. Next base: position 1,477,249 of record NZ_CP166840.1, read on the forward strand.
CGCTTCAACAAGTTCCACTTGGTTTCATCAAAGCCTTGCCACTCGCCCCAACCTGCAGTGTTCGAGATTGGATCGTAAGCATGCTTGTACAAACCACCGGTGTCACCTGACTCAGGGTTAATACCCCAGTAACAACCTTGGATTTCTTTTTCGGCCATGTAGTCAACAAAGACATTCTGCCATTGCTCATCAACACCTGGAGTCACGTGGCCCCAACGGTTGATGTCGCGAACGCTAGAACCATTTGGCCAATCTAGGTGTCCACCAAACTCACCGACAACCATGGCGAAACCTTGCTCACGTAGGTAACCAAAGTGCTCGTCCCAGCCTGCGTAAAGTACTTCTGGCTCGATCACAATGTCACACTTCGCATCACCGGCTTCGTCGCCTTCTAAGCTCGCACATTCTGGATCGTTTTGATCCATAAAGGCACTCTTAACATAAACTGAAGGGCCGTAAGCGTGTGGAGAAAGTACTAGGCGCTCTTTAGGAATGTTTAATGGATCTACGCCTTGACCAACAAGGTTTTCACCCCAGTTTGGTACTGATGACTCGTCACCGTGAGGCTCGTCGCCAGTGGCGCGTGTGCCACCTGATACACCTTCAACAAAGACAAGAACGTCCGTGTTAACTTCATTGATCGCTTGGTAAGCGTTCTCAGAAAGCGTTTTCCATTCAGACCATGTGTAGTCATAAGGCTCGTTAAAGATATCAATACCAACGATGTTGTCTACGCCAAGTAGCTCTTGCATGCCAGCAAGTTCACGCAGATCGTCAAGCCATAGTTCTTCGTTGTATTCGTGTACGGTAACGCCTGGGCCTACGTCGGTGCCACAAGAGTAAGTTTCACGGGTGTAGTCGTAATCTTCACGATCAGCATCAACATAAGGAGGCACTGCATCTAAACGACCTGCACGCCAGCCGAGGTAGTTTGAGCATGAGTGAATATCAAGGATCACGCCCACGTCATTGGCATCAGCAAGTTGGATAAATTCTTCCAAAGACTTACGCGCATTTTCGCCGCGAACAGATGGGTGGTTTTTAAGAACCACACCTTTACCTTGTGGATCGGTAGGATCTAGAGTTTGAGGAGCAATTGGTACACGGATAACGTTAATACCTTGCTCGGTAATCTCGTCAAAAGTTTGCTGCATGTCACGGCCAGAACCGGCGCTGCCATTAGTCCAGAAGGTGTTACCTACATAAAGCTCCATCGGTGCGCCGCTTGGGTTGACGCTGTCGTTAGACGGCTCATGACGACCTTCTAAACCAAACCAGTTGCCACATTGCATAGGCATAATGTCACCGTTCTTGGTGATATTACCTGTTGCGTCTACGCGGTACGTGCCGGTAACTGGAGAGACTGAAGGCGTTGGTGATGGCTCCATTGAAGGCATCATTGAAGGTTCTGGTGATGGCTCCATAGACGGCATCATTGAAGGTTCTGGTGATGGTTCCATAGACGGCATCATTGAAGGTTCTGGTGATGGCTCCATTGACGGCATCATTGAAGGTTCTGGTGATGGTTCCATAGACGGCATCATTGAAGGTTCTGGTGATGGTTCCATAGACGGCATCATTGAAGGCTCTGGTGATGGCTCCATAGTAGGTATTATCGTTGGCATGGGTGAAGGTGACGGAGATGGTTGACTGCCGTCTTTGCCATTAAATATAAAGTTGGTAGGAATCGTTGAGCCACCCGGAGATGCAATAAAACCGAAGTTCACTTGCTGGCCACTGCGGATATCGCTGTTGTAACCCATATCACCCAGTACATAGGTAGAGCCTACATGAGAAATAATTTTGGCATTCCAGATTTGGTCGATGTCAAAGTCGGCTTCAAACTCTACGGTCCAACCGCTTACGTTTGTAGACTCGTCATTTTCAATAATAGTGGTGCCCTGAAAGGCTGCGCCCCAGTCGCCATTTGAAGACATGTTGACTGTCGCTGCACTGGCCCCAGCTGAGGCAATTAAGCTCGTCAGCGTAGCGGCTAATAGTGATTTTTTCATTAACAACTCCTTGCTAAATATTGGCTCTGCCCCTCGTTTTCATAACGAAGTCGCAGTTCGATAAAACGCTGTTAATCTAGTGAGCAGTTATGAATGCTTCGCCTAAATTGGTGCATTGCAGGAGTTCAAACGTCTAAAAATAAGCAGAATACGTGTAAAAAAACGAAATATGTGCATTAAAAGACGCTGATGGCGCCTTAAATCGCGCCTGTGCTGAATGGAGCAAGGTATTGTGAACGCATACACACTTTGAAAAAGAGGCTTTTTTAGATCGTAATAAGCCCGCTTTTATCTACAGGCTAAAGAGGAGGTAAGTAGGAATATATGGACCTTTTAGTTCGTTAAATTAATGTTTGAGGTTAAGGTCTTGGGCATGACTTTAAGAATGATGCTGTTGAACTGAAGCGTGTAGAGATTAATCATGCTTATGGTCCGTCTTTGCTACAATGGGCGTTTTAGATATTTGTATCGACGCTTGGAACTTTGAGTTGACTAACCTAGCTAGTAAACAGCCTCAGCCTATTGTAATTATTTCACACCGCCCTAATGGCGCGGCGTTTCGTTATCGTATACAGCCTCTTGTTGAACTTTTAACAGAAAAGGGGCTGCCGTGTACGGTAATTCCTCTCGTTAAGAAAAATTATGGTTTACGGTTTTTAGCTTATAAAAAACTTATAGAGCAAGCGCCTTTTGTTTTACTTCATAAAGTACGGATGCCTAGGTTAGAGGCTGCATTTCTTTTCTCTTTGAATCGTCACTTTTATTTTGACATCGATGACGCCATTTATATGCAGCAGCCTAAGTATGTGGGCCATGTTCGCCGACCTAGCTGGGTTCGCAAAAGAAACTTTGAATATATGGCTCAGCAATGCCGTACAGTTATTGTTGGCAATGAGTTTTTAGCTAAAAAAGTCATTGAAGCAAAGGGTAAACCGCAGCAAGCGCCAACAGGTATCGATGTACAAAATTATCAAGCACGAGCATTAGATGCGAATTCGTTTCGTGCTGTATGGGTTGGAATGCCGGCCAACATACGTTATCTAGACGCCATACGCCCTGCTTTGGTTAAGGTTGCTGAGCAAGAGCCTAGATTTAAGTTGGTTGTGATCTCTTCAGAGTTCCCTGATTGGGATGATGTGCCAATAGAAAAAGTTGTCTGGAGCTTAAATGGTGAGAAGGCCGAGATTGCTCGCGCTGATATGGGCCTAATGCCACTCGCTCATGATGAGTATTCAGAGGCAAAGTGCGCTTTTAAATTACTGCAGTATATGGCCGCAGGCATAGCTTGTATTGGCTCTCCTGTTGGTGCAAATTGTGACGTGGTTGAGCAAGGGCAATCTGGCTTTTTGGCTGATAGTTTAGAACAGTGGAGAGATTCGATTCTGACCTTGCTGAATGATGAAGGGCTTCGCCAAGCCATGGGCCAGCGAGGGCGAGAATTAGCCGAAGAGCATTACGACACTCGAAAAATAGCTCAAAACACCTTGGCTTTTTTAGAAGAAGATTCTAAGCGCTAACGATTCCGTAGCTAGGCCTCACTGTCGCTGTTCTTCTTAACCAATGGGGTTAATACTAGAGCAAAGATTGCTAAGGCTAAATTACCAAGAGAGGGCGGGTAGGACCTTATCGCTCGCCCTCGTTATTGGTCGGCTGTTTCTTTAAACAAATCTACAAAGCGATTTGCAGTAGCATTCGTAAACCCGTCACAAGTAAAATCACCGCAAACACTTTTTTAAGTTTTGCCGCATCCAGCTTTGCCGCTAGTGAAGCACCTACTGGTGCGAACACCACGGTTAAAGGCACAATACATAAAAAAGCGAGCAGGTTAACTAAACCCAAAGTACCTGCTGGTGCATCGACAGGAGTATTGCCGAGTAGCAACATGGTTAGTGCTCCGGGCAATGAAATAAGTAAGCCAATGGCGGCCGCAGTACCAACGGCTTTATGAGCAGGATAGTTGCATAAGGTAAGCATAGGTACAGAAAGGGTACCCCCACCGATACCGATCATTGAGCTAAAAAAACCAATGCATGAGCCCATTGCACTTTGGCCTAACTGACCTGGCAGTTGTTGAAATATTGACGACTTACCGGTTCTGAATAACATATTCAACGCTGATAAGGTCGCTATTAGACCAAACAAGATTGTAAACCAAGTGCCGTTAACCCGAGTTACCAGCCAGCTACCTGCTAATACGCCAATAAAAATAAATGCGGCCCAGCGTTTTAATAACGCAAAATCGACATTACCTTTTTGGTTGTGTGCTCGAATAGAGCTAATAGAAGTCGGCACGATGGTTGCCAGCGAGGTAGCTGTTGCTACGACCATGGCGGTGTCTGCTGATACCCCAAAGCTTTGAAACAAAAAAAATAATACCGGCACAATAACAATGCCACCGCCTACACCTAAGAGGCCAGCTAAGATACCGGCAAATGCACCGGTAGCGACCAGTGCTAAAAAGCTAGGTCCATGTTGTGTTAAAAATTCAATGCTGCTCATTCACTACTACTTACTATGATCATTTACTGCCTTGGTTATAGGTTTATAACCAAGGCACTGGTTTTGCTTTTTAAGCATCGCTTCTAGATCGACCCAGGCGTTAGACTGAAAGTTCTTCTCTCACAATGGCTGCACCTGCGTTTAGGGCATCAAGTTTGGCTTTGGCAACCCCTCGTGGCAGTGGTGCCATACCACAGTTAGTACAGGGGTAGAGTTTATCAGCATCTACATAGTTAAGTGCTTTACGTAAGGTGGCTGCGACTTCTTCCGGCGTCTCGATCGTATTACTGGCCACATCAATGGCGCCAACCATTACTTTTTTGCCTCGAATCAGCTCAAGTAAGTCAATTGGCACATGTGAGTTATGACACTCAAGCGAAATGATGTCGATATTGGATTGCTGTAGTTTAGGGAATATTTGTTCATATTGCCGCCATGCAGAGCCTAAGCTGAGCTTCCAGTCAGTGTTGGCTTTAATACCGTAACCGTAACAAATATGCACAGCAGTTTCGCATTTTAAACCTTCTATGGCTTTTTCTAAGCAGGCAATACCCCAATCATTCACATCATCAAAAAACACATTAAAAGCAGGTTCATCAAACTGGATGATATCAACACCTGCGGCCTCTAATTCTTTTGCTTCTTGATTCAGTATAAGAGCGAATTCCCAAGCCAGTTTTTCACGGCTTTGATAATACTCATCGTAAAGCGTATCAATCATTGTCATTGGGCCGGGTAAAGCCCACTTGATCGGTTGATCAGTTTGTTGGCGCAAGAACTTAGCATCTTCAGTAAATACAGACCTTGGGCGACTTACTGGGCCTATCACCGTCGGTACGCTGGCATCGTATCGATCACGTATTTTTACGGTTTTACGCCTATTAAAATCAACGCCCTCTAGGTGCTCGATAAACGTGGTTACAAAGTGTTGGCGCGTTTGTTCGCCATCACTCACAATATCAATGCCCGACTGGGATTGTTCTTGCAGTGCAATACGCAAAGCATCTTGTTTGCCGCTTACTAATTCGTCATCTTGTAATTTCCAAGGCGACCAAAGCGCTTCGGGTTCTGCAAGCCAAGAGGGTTTAGGTAAGCTACCGGCCGTTGATGTAGGCAATAATGTTTTCATAATAACACTTCAATAAAATTCTATAGTTGATAGCTTGCGGACCATTGATCAAGAATATTCTGGTATGGCTTTAATAGCTTTTCTTCTGCAAATCTACCCTGTTTAATCGCCAACTGGCTGCGCTCTTCTCTGTCATAAACGATTTGAGTTAATGAGTGATCTGAATGCTTTAAGTTAGGTTGGTAAAACTTTCCTGCTGTCGCGTTGGCGTTATAAATTTCAGGGCGATAGATCTTTTGGAAGGTCTCCATCGTGCTAATAGTGCTGATGAGTTCTAGGTTGCTGTAATCGCATAGCAAATCACCAAAGAAGTAAAATGCCAAAGGCGCAACACTGTTTTCTGGCATAAAGTACCTAACTTCAAACCCCATCTTTTTAAAATACTGCTCTGTCAAAGACGACTCATTTGGTAGGTATTCAATACCTAATACTGGGTGTTGATTTTCAGTGCGGCGATAGATCTTGTTATCCGAAACACTTAGGCATATGACTGGTGCTTTATTAAAGTTTTCTTTGTACGTGCTCGATCTTATAAAGTCTTGGAAAAGCTTGCCGTGCAAGTCACCAAAATCCTCTGGAATACTAAACTGGGTTTGATCTTTATTGTGATTAGGCAATAGCACGCTAAAGTCATAATCACGAACATAAGAAGAAAAATTATTGCCTACTATGCCTTCAAACCTTTTGTTGCTTTGGTGGTCGAGAATATGAGTCTTAAGAATTTCAATCGATGGGAAGTGCTGTCCATTCCCTTCGATATCAATATCAACGGAAATAATTTCCAACTCAACGGAGTAACGATCACCCTTAGGGTTATCCCAATGGGCGAGCGCATTAAAGCGGCTGTTCACCATGCGTAGGGCGTTACGCAAATTCGCTTGGCGACTCTCGCCCCGAGCTAAATTAGCGAAATTGGTAGTGATGCGTGTACTGTCTGAGGGGCAATAGTTTTCATCAAAACTAATGCGTTTGATTGTGTATGCGAAATCGTTGCTCATCGTATCTAGTATCCAACTCTGATTTTTCCTGTGTCCCCATGGCTTTTTTAGATCTCATCTTGTGATCAGCAAAAGCAGGCTGCACGTTATACGCATAGCACTTGATGAATAAAATTGATTTTATTTAATGGAACTGTGAGTTTTGCTCATGCTTGTGTGCAGGCAAGGCTGGGCGGGGCTTTTGCTTAGGTGGTATTGGTTAGTCGTTTAGTATTTAGCTTTATGGTTGAGTGTAATGGGTAGGTGAGTTAGCCATGTGTGAGTCTATTGGGGGCTTGTTGGTTTGCCTTGTTTTTTCTACATGCCCTTAAATCGGCGGCATGTGGTAGGTCCTAGCTCTTGCTTGCTTCCGCTGCTTGTTTTTGAGTGCGGGCGAGTTCTATAAAGGCTTCAAGATATTCAATGTTGGCGTCACTTTCACGGGTGCCTAAAAAAATCTGCTTGTCTATGCCGCTTTCACCCAAGCGCACCACAGCCAGTGGTAACTTAGTGCAGTATTCTTCAGCTAGCCAGCGAGGTAGAGCCGCCACACCGCGCCCACAAGCCACCATTTGCAGCATGATTTCGGTGGTCTCACTGGTTTTGTGGTGTTTGGGCACCACTGCCGCTGGGTTAAGAAATTGAGTGTAAATATCGAGCCTGTCGGTAGCGACTGGGTAGGTAAGCAAAACTTGCTCACGTAAATCTTCAGCTTGTGCGTATTCACAAGTTGCTAAGTGGTGCTGCTTGGGCACCACTAACACCTGCTCGTAATCAAACACCGGTTTAAAGCATAGGCCGCTCTTATAGAACGGATCTGGTGTTACCAATAAATCGATTTCGTAATCCAGTAAAGCGCGTACACCGCCAAATTGAAACTTTTGTTTTACATCGACATCGACGTCTGGCCACATATCTAAAAACGGTGAAACAACCCTTAATAACCACTGATAACAAGGGTGGCACTCCATACCAATACGCAAGGTGCCACGCTCACCCTGAGCGATTTGTTTGAGCTTGCTATCGGCATTATCGAGCATGGGCAGCACACGGCTAGCGATATTAAGTAGATAGCGGCCTGCCTGCGTGGGTCGTAGGCTGCGTCCCTCACGTATCCAGATCTCGGTGCCCAGCTGGTCTTCGAGTTTTCGTATGCTGTGGCTCAGCGCAGATTGGGTTACACACAGCTTTTTGGCTGCAGCGGTTAGGGAACCGTGCTGTTCAACAGCGTGAACAATCTTAAGATGGATGCGTTCAATCATTATGTGTATGAGTAAAATTAATGGATGGGTGAAAATATACCATTTTTATTCACTTTAGAAGGGCTCTAAGCTGTTTAGCTCTTAAGTGTTGAATTATTAACGTGGGCTTCGATATGGATGAACTTACTGCTGCGCCAAGGTATACGCGTGTGACACATACCTGTCGGGTCGTTGATGTCATGCCTTTAAACACGGCTACGGTTAAGGTCGAACTGCAATCGTCTTTGGCGCTGCACTATCATGCGGGCCAATATTTAGCACTTGAGTTAGATGTAAACGGTGATGGAAAAACACACTCGTTATTTTATTCGATTACTAACGCATTTAATCCTGAGCAGCCTCAACGCTTAGAATTATTTATTCAAAACAGCAGTGAATTTTCAGAAAAGATCATTACACGGCTTCTTGAATTAAGTCAGGTTAATGCCGAAGTTACCGTGAACTTGCCGATGGGCCAAGCCTATTTGCAAACAGGTTTAGATGCGACTCATGTATTAATTGCGGCAGGTTCTGGTATTTCTAAAATTAAATGCATCGCAGAAGAAATCTTAAAGCAAAAGCCAGATGCCGATATCAGCATCTACTGGTCGAATAAAAATATTGGCGACTTTTATCTGCTTGAGCTTTTCCAAGCTTGGCGGTCTCAGCACGATAAGCTGAGATTTACCCCAATTTTAGAAACGGATGAAGTCGCTTGGTTGGGGCGCTCGGGCTATATCTACAAAGTGATTGACGATGACTTTGAGCAACTTGAAGCCACAAAACTGTACTTATGTGGTTCGCCACAAATGGTCTATGGCACCATTGATAAGCTTAAACACCTTGGTCTACAAGAGGCTAATTGTTATTCCGATGCTTTTGAGTTTGCGCCGCGAGACCAACAAGAAGCCAGTTGAAATGAGCATATTCAGGCATTTTTTAAACAAGCCGTATGAATAAAGTGAATAGTGATCAAATACGCGCCAATTAGCTAAAGCCCTTGCTATACATGGTCTGTGGGCGATGCTCCAAGGGCTGTACGCACTTATTCAGGATTTTATCCACAGATGCTGTGGGTAAAGTTGGAGCAGGCTTAGCCTTTATTCAAAAAGGACTTTGATGCTTGTATGAACTTATATTGTAGTGAGCGCATTTAAGAATGCGGTCGTCTCTTCAGGCTTATCGGGTGTTGTTTTTAATGAAGATCTTTCCAGTACTGCAGGTGAGTTTACTTGAGTCTTAAATCTGGAAGATGGATGTATTTCGAGGTTTACATTGGCTGTGAGTATGATATAGATTTGGATCGCTATATAGATTGTTTGTAGTAGCTCACCGGCTGGTACTACTGTGCCTGCGACACATCCGTCAGAGTATCAAGCGCTCTTAAAAATCATACCTTGATTTGACACCTTCCATCGTGAACACGCCCCTCCGCAATGAGCACACATTGTGGCGGATAAATCCGCCACGTATATAAACCATTAAAAATGGCACATCACTAATCTGAGAATCGACGGGTATAGAGTGCAGCATTCAGCTCTTTTGATGCTTCAACCATCTCAGCATACGGCTCATCAGTCACCGAAATAAAGCCAATATTATAGTTTTCACCATCATAAGCTCGGCCGGTAAGTGGTCCATCTGCATATTGAAAGTAGTGCGCACCCACAAAATAGGGGTTATCAATAACAGAGTACATATAGTCTTTAAGCATTTTAGCTCGGTCTTTCTGGTCAGCCGCCACAATTAAGCCTGGGTGATACATACCCCTATCAGTCGCTCCCATATGGAATTCGCCAATAATTGCGGGCATATCAATTTCTTCCATAAAATCCCATTTTTTCTTAATCAGGCCTTCTTTGTAAACATTAAAGCTAATCACATCAACATGTTTCGCAGAAGCTTTTACAACTTCAATAGGCATGCCCCAGTCTGGGAAACGTGCACCCAAATAGAGGTGGTTGGGCATATACTTTTTCATCATCGTATTTACAATGCTGAAATATTGTTCCCCATACGCACCGAGCATATCACCATAATCTTTTTCCTGAGCCTCGGTTGTGAGCGAAGAATCAATACCTTTATCGAACTCAGACCAGCTCGATATATTCTTCTTCCAAGCTTCATTTAGCTCGGCTATTGATGCATAGCGAGCTTTCATCATTTTTGTGAAATGAGCCTTTGTAGGTACTTCTGCACCGTCCCTTCTTAGAGTGTTTATCACAATGCCGTACAGTGTTGATTTGGAATTTGGTCGACCGAAACTCTTTTCATTATCGATAAATACACCAACACACCATGGGCTATCTTGCACTTCCCTAGCGACTTTCATAGCCGTTTTTTCAGTAGCTTCGGCAAATGCAGGGTCAAATACGTCCGGTAATGCCCCCCAAAAATCCTGCCCACTCGATACTGTTTTGTACTTACCTCGAATCCATCCGTTAGCAAAATAGGGTATTTTATTGTTTTGATACAATTTAGGAGACGTCCAATTACCTAACGACGTGAATCCCCAGCTGATCATTCGATCAACGGTTACATCGAGCCATTTCTGCTCATAGTTTTTTCCGTATTTTCTTTCCAAATTTGCCCTTTGAAAATTAAACGACTCGCCTTTCTTGAGTGCACCTGAGTGTGTATTTGGCATGTAACCAAAGTGCTTTGCGAGCGGCTCACCTTTTTTTGGCAACCACTCAAACATGTCTGCACGAAGAGCTAGTTCGACGTGGCGACCGGTTCGGTCTTGGACCGATTCGTAGTCATAACCTGTCATTGTTGCTGCATCGCCTAAACGTATGATATCGAGGCCCGTTGCGAAATATGCATAGCCCTCTGGGTCGATTAGCATCCACTTGCCTTTAACTTTTTCCGCACGAAAATAACCAGTGGCTTTACTTTTGGGGCCATTTTTCCAACCGCCAAAACGACTTCGATCGTGCATTAACTCGCCGGTTAACGTTTCCGCTTCCTTTTCGCGCCGTTTAATCAGTTCCTTTTCCGAGTGGATTTTACCGGGATAGTCTAACTTGGCGTTTTGACCAAACTTATCGACAATATCTGTTAGATAGTCAGGATTTTTAGGTGGGTTCTTTCGCAGTCGAATATTGTCGATAGTAATCTCTTTGTTAAATAAAGCGGATTGCACGCTGAACCGTATATGCTTGATCGCACTTGTATTAATATTTTTCTTTCCCCAAAACGAAATAAATTGCTCATCATCAGACTCCCAGGTAACTGGATTGTTACGCAGGCCCGATAAAAAATTCAGCTCTATATCACCACGGCCATCAGGCGTAGCTAGATCGTGCCCCGCAATCTTCGCGTAATAGGTTCGACTCGGACCCACGGGCACATTTACTGCACGCGTATAATTTGCACCTTTTGCGTCACCTACGTCTAAATATATGTGAACTGAGTGCTCACCTTGGTTGCTGATATCGAAAGCGATATTGAAATCATCGTATGCGCTCCAGTCGTATGGTGTCTCTGGCTTCAATACAAACGCTGACCATGCATTGTTTTCAGAGTTAAACTTAACATTTAAAGCGGTTGAACCGGTCTCTACTAACGCTCCTTTTGAGGCGGGAAAAGCCATCTCTGGGGCAATAACACCGTCTTCAAAATCGTAAAGTATTTCAAGCGTTTCATCTGTATCGACAGGAATATGCGCGTTCTCTGTTTGAGTACACGATATGGACAAGGACGCGAGTATGAGGAAAAGCACTTTTTTCATTTTTTTACCTTGGAGGAAACGTATGTTTTTATCTTTAGGACGGATTAGATCAATGCAGCTTAAACACCGTGAGCTTTAGACACGACAACGAGCTATGCGATCATAGCTCTATTGCAATATCGTTATAGTGAATTTTAGTATAGCAACTGTGGAGAACTGTACGGATATAAAGCACTGAGGGGTAACTGAGCTTAAAGCCTGCCTTCAAAGTACCAGGGGGCGCCATGCCACTGTAGATAGACTTCGGTATTGCGACTTCCTCACCAAGTAAACAGCCCAGCACCAGACTATTGCCTTTAGTGCTAATCAAAGGCAATTTTTCGGACGCTTACTGATCGAAGTTACGAAGCCATAGCTCTCCCAAACCAACTAAACCAAGCTCACCTAAGGTGCGCGTAATATCTAACTAGCCAAGCGTTCTGCGTGTATTCTCTGAACAGTGTTCGAGCGACAAGTAAGCGAAACGATATGCGCTGTAAAGCAAAAGATCCGCCGTTAACAAAAATGGCGGATCTCGATTCTCGCATTTATCTATAGTCAGGGAGCAAGATCTACACGCTGATAACTGCGAATCCAATCAATCTCGAAAATATTATCGGCTTCTATAGATAGCTCATTTACCGTTGGCCAAACTCCTCCGTTTACCTGCCAGCCCTGAGCTGCGCCGGAGAATAATATTGTTTCTGGCCGACTAAGCCCATTGCCATCCAAGTGCTCATTTGGATCAATCATCTCAGGCCCAGTGACCGTGCGTACCAATACACCATCAACGTAATACTCCAGGTGGAAAGGGTCTCGCCAGTAAACGCCAACACGATGAAAACCATCTCTCCAATAAATGTTGTCGGTATGTACGTGCCAGCTACCAGCATCTTTTGGTTGATAATCTGTTATCGGCGTGGCATCACGATCGAAGGTGTGGTGCGACAAGTGCATACGCTTCGCGTACCACTCGCGACTTGAGACCGAGCTTTCCGACCAACTGGAGCCGTACGCCTCGACAATATCGATTTCCTCGGCACTGTTATCGCTGAGCATCCAGACCGCATTGGCCATGACAGAATTCATGACTTTGACGCGTGTTTCGATGAAAGCAGGATAACTAATAGACTGGCGCGCATGAATTGCGCTGAAATAGTTAGTGTTTTGAGCGGCGTCTTTGGAGGTTGCTTTCAACTGCAGGCTACCATCGAATACACGAGAATTGTCTGGCGTCCAAGTCGTATTTCCGAAGCCGGGCCATGTATTTATATAACCGTCTTCCCAGCGCTCATTAAATGCCTCGCCTTTGCTTGAGCCCCATGGGGTTTCATAATTGAAGCTGTCTGAAAGCTCGTCGATCAACTGCCAGCTGAATTCAGTGTTGCCACTCTCAGCAGGAACTTCCAAGCCATCCCAGTCCTGGCTAGCCGCCGGACCTGGATCAATGACTTCAACACTGCGCGTCAAAGTACTTTCATTGCCAGCGCTGTCTTCAGCGCGATAGGTAATCGTGTAGTTACCAATGTTATCGACGATCACGACGGAATCGGCATCGCTCGTAACCGGTACAGAACCGTCGACGTCGTCAACCGCGGTCGCGCCGGGGTCAACAAAGGCCAAGCCAAATTCATGCTGAATAGCTGCATCACCGACCAAGGTAATGACCGGCGCGACACTATCAAGCTCTGGGCTAGCTGTTGGTGTGGGAGTCGCTGTAACACTGGGCTCAGGACTTGGTGACGCCGTTGGTGGAGTTGTTGTGGGCTCAGGGCTTGGTGTCACAGTCGGTTGAGTTGTGGGCTCAGGCGAAGCAGAGGGGGATTCCGGGCTGGTGTCACCTTCGGATCCGCCACAGGCGCTTAGCGCCAGAGTGACGGATAACGACAAAAGACTATTTCGACTCAGAAAGGCATAGAGGAAGCTGTGTTTTTTCATTTGCACCTGCTTTTTTAGACGTACTTAAAAATCAAACAGCGAGTGCTTTGTGTACCATCTCCTTCGGAATGATCTTCGCTAATCCTAAGGAGCAGCAAAATCCGTTTTACTTGCTAACGCAGTGCTGTCAGTTATTTGAATAATTAATAAACACGCTACCACGACTACTAGTCACACGAAATGTAAGGCATGTTTTTTTTAAAAACTGTCCGGCTTTGGGTTTCGATAGGAAACGACGGACACCCTTCGGGCAGCCTGATATTAAAAACGGACAGCTAGATGGCGAACAGTTGAGAGACAACGAGCTACAAATCGAAGAACTCGATCGGTGTTGTCTGTTTTTAATAGTTTAAAGCCATATCCGTTTCGGAAATTCTATTGAGCGCCTCGAGTTAAAGAATTTTTATATGGAGTCCTGACGGTTTCATTGAGACGCAGATAATGGAATGCAATGTATGTTGGCTGGCTTGGCCGCAGTGACACTGGAACGATGGTGCTCAAAGGCCCCCTTGGCTTTGTACTCACCTACCGTACAGGCCGAGGTCCTACAGCTTCAGCCCCCCCTTCAGTCTTAAAACTGAAGGGGGGGCTTTAGTTAGCTCTCTATTCAGTAGCACCCTTCCTAAACTTAAACCCCTCAATCGTATTGTAATCCTGCCGCTGCTGAGTAAAGGCATTAAAAATAATACCGCTGGCGACATTCACGTTAATCGATGCACCTGCACCAAATTGTGGAATAAAGACGCAGCTGTCACATTGTTCAAGAATGCTGGGCTGAATACCGGCGCCTTCGTTGCCGAGAATAAACAGTGCGTTTTTATCGAAGGTTTTTGCGTTGATTGATTCTGCATCGGTGGTGATTTCTACAGCGACAACTTCAAAGTCTTTCTGGCGATAGTGGGTGATGGCGTCTTTGATATCAAAAAAGTGCCGAAATTTCGTGGTACTGGTGGTGCGTTGATTGCCGAAGGTCGAGAACTTTTTGCGTCCGATCACACAAATCTCTAATACGCCAAAGGCATTGGCGGTGCGTATAAGCTGGCCAATATTGGTATTGCTTTGAATATTAAAAATCAATAAAACAAAATTCATTGCGTTTCCAAAGTTATGCGTCCAGCGGTTTTTAATCGAAGGGTGGTAGCAGCTTATCAATGGGTAATAGAGGGGTAATGAAGGATTAATACGGTGCAGGGTATTGGCGTCGTACAGCTTGGATGTCTTCCAATACTTGCTGATCCAGTGAAATATCGATGGAATCAATATTACTTTTCAGCTGCTTCATCGTGGTTGCGCCAATCAGATTTGAGCTGACAAAACGCTGTTGGTTTACAAACGCTAGCGCCATTTGGCAAGGATCTAAACCGTGGCGTTGTGCGATGTCGATATAGGCTTGAGTGGCGGCATCGACAATGGCGCCTACCCGGTGCTCGGGCCGTGTTTCTAGGGTGAGCCTTGCGCCTGCAGGCTTTTGGCCATTCAGGTACTTACCGCTCAAAATACCACGGGCTAGTGGTGACCACGCTAGCAAACCACAATTTTCGGCGAGGCTGAACTCGGCTAAGTCGGGCTCAAAGTGGCGGCATAATAAGGAGTATTCATTTTGAATTGAAGCTGCGCGCGGTAGTTGTTCTCGCTCAGCAATATTTAACCATTGACTCATACCCCAAGCCGTTTCGTTGGATAAACCAAAGTGGCGAATTTTGCCTTCGTCCATAAGTTGCTGCAGTGTGTTGAGTACTTCAATAAAGTTTGCGCGCACGGCCTCGGCATCAAACTCAGGATTAAAATCCCAGGTTTTACCAAAGGCGTATGAGCCGCGATTGGGCCAATGTAATTGGTAGAGGTCGATATAATCCGTTTGCAAACGCTTGAGGCTGCCCTCTAGGGCGAGTTTGATATTTTTAGCATTAATCTGGTTGTCCCCATTGCGTAACCACTCAAAACTCGGCCCAGTAATTTTAGAGGCGAGGATGACCTTCTCGCGGTTTTTGCGGGCGGCAAACCAATTGCCAATAATGGTTTCAGTAGAACCAAAGCGCTCCGCTGTGGGCGGGATTGCATACATCTCGGCGGTATCAAAAAAGTTAATGCCACGCTCAAGGGCATAATCCATCTGCTCAAAACCTTCGTCTTGCGTATTTTGCCAGCCCCACGTCATGGTCCCTAAGCCAATAAGGCTGATGTTGAGGTCGGTTTGGCCAAGTTTGCGGTAGTGCATGGTCAGGTCCTTTAATGAGGTGCGGCGCGATTAAGGGGGAATCTTACCAAGGTGTGCTCTTAAGAGCATGTTTTGTGGGAGGTGTTTTTTCCTAAGGCTGCCTTGTTGATAAGAGCTGATCATGCACCAGTGTGGATGCGGGGGGGCAAAACTTATGGTTAGCTTTGGTTAGGGGCAATGGTCGATTTTACAGGAGATGTAGCCAAATGCTGCCGTGTAGCTTACTTTTGAAAAAGTACTCTGCCCCCTTTATGTGGTTGGTGCCTTCATATCGATAAAGGTGTTAACATCGGGAAAAAATCTAGGGATCAGGTTGAAAATAATGTCATCAAACCTAAAGCCAGCACTCGAAGCCAATCAGAAAGACGCATATATATTCTCTCTCGAGGCTCTTGCCAAGGAAGTTTCTTACAAGCTAGGTAAAAATCTAGATGATTTTGATTTTAGTGATGCTAAAAGCTTAGGTGCGTACTATGTGCCAATTCAGGACTCTCGAGTGGTGCTCGAGATTATGAAAGAGCTAGGTATTACGGGAGAAATAGTCATGAAGAACGTACGGGGGAAATCCTACGTTATTTTAAAAGGGACTCCAGGAAACCGTAACCTCCTTAGAGGCACTCGCTATTTAAGCAATAACCCCCAAATTATTAAAATGGCAATAGGCACAAAGGCCGTTAGCCGATCGATAGTTAAGGGTTCGCTCGTTACGTTAATTATTACCGTTCCTTTAAGCATCGCTGATGTATGCTTAAAGGATGATTTTACTATGGGGCGTTTATTTGGCACTTTAGCTACTGATATTACAAAGGTACTTATTAGTTCGGGAGCTGCGAGCTTGGCTGCTTTGGCTGTAGGGGCCGTAACAACGGTTGCTGCGGGCCCACTAATTGCCGCAATATTTGTTGGTGTTGCAGTCGGGGTGGCGCTTGAGAGTTTGGATCAGCGATTTGGTATCACCGATAAATTAGTAAAAGCTATTGAAGAAGAAATGAATACTTTATATGAGCGTACAATCGGTGAATTTAAACGAGAAATTCGGCGTGTTGAAGCGCTTATGGATTATCAATCCAGAAATGGTTTACCTGTTGGGGAAGGTATCTTCTATTAAATATGCTTAGATCTAAAGCAGAGGCACATTTAATCCTCACGATTTTTGATGTGTTGAGCATTGGAGCAAGTTACTGGGTATTTTGCTCCGTTGCTGATGTGTTTGTCGCTATTGAAGCGTCAAAACCTGAAGTGTCTTTTGAAAGTTCATTACTGTATTTGCTGCTGCTGTTAATTATGCCTTGCTTTCATTTTTTGGCGCTTTGTCGTTCGAGTAAGCTTGGGCGTGTGGCGTGGTTTCCTCGTTTTCAACACATAGCTATTACCGGTCTAGCAGTTTTAATTATTCTAAGTAAGTTTCTCACTCAGTCTGTTGTCGAAAAAAAGCTTTCAGCTGAAAGTTATGTTGAATGCTTCGTCGAAGTGGAAAGGCGATATGTTAAATCAATCTATAAAAAAGACGCTTGTTAGTATCGGAGCAACCGTTGTTATTTTTTTTCTGTCACCTTTATCTAGTGCAGCAACAGATGTTCGCTGTCGTATACAGTCTAGTGATTTCCTTAGTGATGGTGAGGTCGACCGTTATACGGAAAGCTATAGTCTAAGTGCACCCGCAACAAGGGTGGGTGGGCGCCATTTATTACAGCAGACGGATCAATATGAGCTATGGTTAAAAACCCATGCCTATGTGAGGCAGGAGGATACCTTTAATGTTACCGGTTATTCTGTTGTTCTATTAGATAAGCATTCTCGTCTAATGTCTGAAGCGTCCAGCACCCAAGTTCCGCCAAAGCGTGCAGAGCTGACCGTTCATAGTTTAAACGAAAACATGCGTATTTCAGGAAGGCTTATTCTTGACTGTGAAGCGTTAAGTATCGAATAAACTGTACTTAAGATAAAAGTAGGCTGGGGGGATTTGATTCGCGCTATCCATGTTCCTCATTCTTCGAGCAGCCTTTGGCTGTGTAAAAATGCCTTCCTGCATTTTTATGAACCCCGCGTATGCAATTCAATTCCACTGCTTTCAGCAGCCAATAACTTACCCCAGGAATTGGGGGGATTTCATTCGGCACATCCATGTGCCTCACTCTTCGAGCAGCCTTTGGCTGTGTAAAAATGCTTTCCTGCATTTTTATGAACCCCGCGTATGCAATTCAATTCCACTACTTTCAGCAGCCAATAACTTACCCTGGGAATTAGGGGGGGATTTGATTCGCGCCATCCATGGCGCTCACCCCTTCGGGGCGACCTATGAGGTCGTCTAAAACGGCTTTCCTGCCGTTTTGTGAACCCCGGCGTATGCAATTCGAAACCACTGCTTTCAGCAGCCAATAAAAAACCCCAGGCCTTTCGGACTGGGGTTTTTTATTGGTTTGGTGGAGGCGGGGGGATTTGAACCCGATATAGTGGGGTATGGTTTTGTCCTGATTTATCTAGTTGTTTGATTTCATGCGGAATTATCTTGTCAGTGAAACTGAGTTTGTCAGTATATGTACAGTATTTATGGACAGGTTATGGTCAATTTTGCTCGCTGGTTTGTACCATGTTTGTGACAAACTCCGGTTCTGTTTCTTTCCCTTCTCCGTTTTTCTTAAATACTGATATCGCATTTTCTAGTCTCTTGGCTGCGTCAAGCTGAAGCGTGTCTATAAAGGTGATAAATATGCCAATAATAGATACGGTGATGATGGCTGAGGATGCAAATAAAAATCGAATGTTTTTGGCTGCATCAAAATCAAGAGGGGAGGTATAAATGGTCAATGGCAATGCCATCATTGCAATAAAGAAAAAGGTTAGACGTTTTCGTGAATTAATTTGTTTCTCTAGGGGGGGCATATTTGTCTTCAGCTCTGGATGGTCAGCATTTGGGGGGAAGTAGATGTAGCGACGGCTTGTAATATAATCTCTATACATATGAATGGAATTTGGATAACGGTCAAAATAGTCAATTTCGTATGATGCCAAATCGCAATCGTATAAATAGCTGTACGCCGTTTCCTTAAAGGACTCATTACCCATATTATCCTTGGTGGAAAAGAAGGTTGATATAAATTCCATCTTCTCTTTTGTAAAGTCTACTTTTCTATTCTTCTTAAGTTGGAAGTGCCTATACATTGAAAGAACTAGATAGAGTAGTCCTATAGCAAGAACTGACATGTTATTGGTAGTGAAAATAGCGTTAAGAACGCCGAAATTTGGTAGAGCTGTGATATCCATAAGTTCATCCTGATGAGATTTTACTTGCTTTTCTCAGTACCATCATTGGTAACTGTTGTTATATACAGTACTATGGGTGTGGATAATTTGATTTCAAGTGAAAACAATTTTTTAAGTAGCTCTTAATTTCCACTGGTAGTTGAGTAAAAAACTGAAGAAAAGATGTCGCTCGCCGCTGGGCAAGGGTTCCAGCGAGCTGAAACCCTATTTCTAGGCTTGAAGGGGGAGTGCTGTAAAGGGGCCGAGTCCTCGCTAAATACGCGCTTTCGCGCCGCTGCGGGCCGCACCAACCCCTTGACACTTGTAGGGCTGAGTATGCTGGAGGAGGGCTTATTCGTGCTGGTTGGGGATTCGCATTAGTACTCCGATAGTTGCGTCAAGTACAGCCGTATCGGATTCGTCTAGAGTGACGCTTTGCGTTATCAAAGATATAAGTGAGCTAGATAGATATGCGGCGTCTAATAGCGATACTTCCATTTTGCGTGAGGACTTTTTAAGCGTTCTTGCTCCAATTTCAAAATCCATTTTAGTTATTTCATCTATTTGTAGCTTCATCGTATTTCCTTTTGGGAATTTCCTGTGGGAAATTTGGGGTTGTAAAGTGGGATGTTTAGTTTGGTTCTTGCATAAGAAGCGTCAACCCAAGCTCTCGCTACGCTCGATGCTCTGTGTTGTCGCTTCTTATGTCATGCAGGATCAGCGCTTACTAACCCTTCAATAAAGCCCTTCGGTTCTTCGTGAGTTCGGCATAGTGCGTAGCCCTGATAGTCTTGGCCGCCAAGCTTAACCATGCAGTCGTTAACGATTTCAAATTCATACCCCAAGAATGTCAATTCTTCTTGGTTTAGGTGAACTATTGAATTCGTGAAGTTAATTTCAAATATGTACTCGATCTTTGTTTTTCCGTTTGGGTATCTAGTGCTAAATCGCCCTGTAATAAACACAGAGTCGGCATCTGATAGAAAGCGATTTTCCTTTTTTCTTTTCTCCCTAACTTGGGGTTTAGTCGATATCTGGGACTGATCTGATGGCGGAGTGACTTGAGGTTGAATTGGTAGCGAAGGTGTAACAGCATATTTTGTGGGGGGCGATGAATAATGCCCAATTAAGTGCTGTACGCCATAATACAAGGCGGTCAAACTGAGGATGGCAAGTGCAAATCCAATTTTTATAGATAGCCGACCAAGTACTGAGAATCGATTATCTATTCTTGATTCATTGCCTGCTTCTCCTGATTTACTCTTTGTATGACTTTGGTATAGCTGAAATATTTCCTTTTTGAAGGACCCGTGTATCTCCCTTTCACGTTTTGATACAGGAGGTGACGCTCCGGTAACTGGGCCATAATATACATCTACTCTATATCTAGAGCTAAACCCTAACTTTGACTGTTTTATTGTTCGGTATGTGGTTTCAACTAAGCTTCTTGCGAAGTTTGCAATCTGTCCAAGATCTTGCGTGACCAAAACAATTTCTGTTGAATATCCATTTTCACCAACCATATGTCGGTGCTCAGCTAAAAATGACTTATCCTCCTGTCTTACGTTTTTTGCGTTTAATCCGGACGGCCAAAGCCTCCATAGTTCGTCGATGATAATTACCGATCCGGCGATAAATACATCTTCCCACCAGTTTGGGTTTTCAACAATGTCTTCAATTCGGAATTGTTTTACGGTCATGCCAAATCTTGATTGGCACTCTTCATCAATCATCGGGATATTGGTGAACACAACTCGAGAAGCTTCTAAGGCTGGGGCTATGACATGTTCGACTACGCCATAGGTTTTTCCGTGCCCAGGCAGCCCAGTATAAGCAGATATAGTCATTGGTTATCCTATTATAGGTATCCTTCGTAATATAAATCGTGCGACATAGGCGCTGACGATAATGCCTAGACCGATATCTAGTTGAAAAGCGCTCGCCGCCCAGCTAACTCCGGATGGTAAGGTATGTGTGCCTAGGTTGGTCATGAAGTCCGGTACCGGAATAGATTCAAAAAGTCCTGCACAACCCGAAAGAATTGAATCCCAAGTGTCTAGTGCTAGGCCCTGCAATTCGATGCTTATCCACTCCAATGAGCAAGAGATGTCATACCAGCTGCAGTTACTATTAATTTCACTCATGACTAGGAGCTCGCAAAAATACGGAATGCAATCCATGTATAAATAATCAACATAACTGCGCTAAGAATAGGTTTAACTGATTCCATTAAGTCGCAGTGAATTGTTGTTGATATGTTTTTGTTAATAATTGTGCTTTCTAGATTAATGCTGAAACCTGGGCAAATAGCATTATCCAACGAAATTATTGTTGTCATATCAGAGAATGCCTGAACAACATTTGATGAGGTTATTCGAGATCTAAAGTTGGTCATAGCTTCCTCATAACTTCCAACTCCTGCTGAAATATTAGGAGGGAGATCTTTGGGTGGTGGAGAAATACACTCGATGTAGTTAGTAAGGTTCGGGTCGCAAGGGCCTGAATTGAGGGCCTCATTAATGCTATCAATCTTTGCTCCGACCTGATTAATGGTTCCGATAATGGTCGATGCATTGTTTTCATCGAACTGCCGATTGTTATCTAAAGATTCCTGTACTTCATTAATCGCACTTTCTATAGCTCCTGTATTTATCTTGCTTTGGTCTATGTCATCTCGGATTGCTCGCTCAACGTTACTAAATTCTGGAGTAAGCTCATCTCTAATCATGCCGGCCAAGCTGTATGGGTCTATATGTGCAGTATCCAGTGTTGACCCGCTGCCTTCATCTGGAGTGGAGGGGTCATTAAATGGGTTTCCATCACCATTTCCTCCAAGGTCTGGGTGGTCTGGTGATTCGGGTGAAATTGAATTGCACTGTAGGGTCCAGTTTCCTGGATTTATATATTCAAAATTGGACAATTGATCCGCTTCACAATTTGAAGAAAGTACTGCCTCTTCAAAACATGATAGATAGTCAGTACAAGATGTCGGGCATATGCCAATATCCTGTCGAGCATATGTACCATCAGAGCAGAGCATTAGGTCTGGTCGATCACATCCGTAGTAGCCATTGAGGTTTGGAGGGAAGCCGTCTTCGCAAAATTCAGGTGTCGCATTCATACAGGCCTGTAAGTCCACTAGTTCACAGTCTCCCGAGGCTCCTTGTAATTCGTAGCCAATCGGACAGGTTTTTGTGAATGACTCTAGATACATGCAATGAACACCAGGGCCTGATTCGTTAATAGCAAGACACCCATTTAGTGAATAACCAACAGTTGATCCGCTAGATTCTGATCTGTATCTGGCCAGTTCTGGAAAAGTAACTTTTTCTGCGTGCCAGTATTGAAGGATAGCCCCGCCATTTATTGGTGGTCTGCCTTCGAACTCATATAGCCCATCAGCATAGCTCGTCAAAAACTCTTCTAGATCTGGTAGTTCCGAGTTCGGATTTTCAATTGTTGGAGATACATATTCGCATTCGGACAGACAGTATGATGAATAAGAAACAAAAATTAATATGGAAATTATTTTTCTCATGTTGCCCCTCTCCCAATTAAAACAATCGAAAGCACATCGCTGATGT
Source organism: Agaribacterium sp. ZY112 (assembly GCF_041346925.1). Lineage (NCBI taxonomy): Bacteria > Pseudomonadati > Pseudomonadota > Gammaproteobacteria > Cellvibrionales > Cellvibrionaceae > Agaribacterium > Agaribacterium sp. ZY112. The sequence goes on from NZ_CP166840.1 coordinate 1,499,802, forward strand.
GCAAAATCCAAACAAGAAAAAAGTCCAGTAGTAAAGGTCTAACATCATTTCTCCATTAATTAGCGGGGAGTAATCCCCGCTATAGTTAATCGGTTCTAACCGCCGCGAATCATTGCAAGTAGCATCTTGGCACCTTTCACCGAGACTAAAACTGCAACTATTGCAGCCGCTACTGTACCGATGCCGGTGATAATTACTGTGTAGTCGACTGCGCTAGTGATTGTTGATACTGTTGCTGCATCCATAGTTTTACCTTAAAAGTTTCATTAATTGAGATAGCCCCCAAGCTGTAGCCCAAGGGGTTATAAACAGGCCGAAGCCTGCTCCGAACATAGCCGTGGCAACCGTTGGGTCGATTTGGCTAAGGTCAAACGGGATGGGGGCTAGTTGCGTAATCCACCCCGTCGAACACGATGTGGAGCCATCACTCAATTCTGTGATGATTCCTTCGCAAGCAATAACAGAAGCCATTAGCTGGCTTTTGATAGTGTTTTGGATAGTGGAATAAGCCCAACTTCAAAAGGGTTGAGCTCTAAGTTTTTAAATCGACCAACCTGGAAGTTGTTCAGTGAGAGTTCATATTCTCCTACTGGGTTTGCATCAGTGGGCGCCTTAAGTGGGATTTCAATTTGATGAGGGAATGCGCCACCTAGATGCACATATGCGTCTTGAAAATACCGCACACCGTTTTTGGTGTTTCGTGATTTTGCTTGGTGGTGACCGTCAATAATGCTGATTTTTACCATTTTGTTTATCTCTTTCGTTGAGTTTGGAAGATGTGTTATTTCTTTGGGTTGAAATTTAATTCAGTGTTTCTATATCTGCGTAGAGTTATTGATATGAATCCAAGGCGACCCGCTTTCGCGGATCGCTTTGATCTATTGAATTTATAAAAGGGGAGTTTTGAAACTTGATTTCATCAATTACCTCAACGATCCCACTCATTATTTTCTGTTGTGCCGATTTAAGGTTTGGAGTGTCTTTAACTTCCCAGTAGTGAATTCGACTAATTACTGTCATTCCTCCGACTAGAAGGCCGATTACACGTTCAGACGCAGTGTCACCATATTTAGTAAATAGTTTCTTCTTAAGCTCGCCCGTTTCTTTGTCTAGGTTTTCGCTAGCTCCGTATGCAGGCCTAATAGACTGGTCTGTTCTTGAGACTATCGGCCCGCCCATAGCTTCAGTAAAAGCGGCCCAATCGTTAGATCGAGCAGCAATACGTAGCTTTTCTAATTCTCCCTCTTGTTCTGACAGGCGTCGTAATTCTCTCCAAACGGTCACGCTGGCACCTCCAATCTGTTGGAATTGTCTAATTCGATGGGTTCTTGCCCATGCCTCAATACTCATGGCTATATCTGTGGCGTTTCGGCCAGACCAATCTTTAGAGTCTGATTCGTTGCAGTTGTTTACGCCGTGCCCGTCAATGTTTTTACAGACGTATTTAATTAGATAGCCTGTAGCTGAGTACTCTTTCCCTGTGGTTGGATTGGTACCGCTTTTAATTTCTTCCACTTTTAATCGCCGTTTTTTTGCTCCATTTTCATCTGGTGAATCTTGTAGGGCATAATGACGAAATATTTCTTCAACTTGTTCTAAGTTTTCTTTTGTGGCGAATAGCATGAAATGCCAGTGGGGAGTTCCGTCATGGTGTGGCTCTGCAATTCGGAAGCCATAAGGTTTAATAGATAGGCGGGACAATTTAGCTTGTATTCTTGCCCAAACATTAGATAGGTATTTTTGCGCGTCTCTTGGGCTTAGATTTTCATATTTCTTGTTTGGAATAACTTTAATCATTCGTCCGTTACGAATGATTTTTGTCATTTTGTGAAATCGTGAAGGGGTGGTTAGAGTAATGAAGGCTGCATTATGTTTGTATGCTTTTGCAATAAGCTCAAAACCTTTACAGCGAGCCAATAATTCAAACCGTCTTATCGCAGGATTGGAGACAGACTTGTCGGAGAGTTGAGCCAGTGTGAATTCGTCATTTTTCTCATTAACTACAATAGTATTTTCTAGGTAGCTTCTACTTGCTTGTCTTTGTGATGTTCTCGTTGCTAACGTGATTGGGGAGCAATAAGGTGATGATTTTGCATTTACCTGCCTTAAGTCCCTGGCTAGTATTTCTATGCGTTCGTTTTGCAGGTTCTTTAGCTTTCTTCTCCACCATCTTGAGCAACAAAGTCGGTTTATACATGACTTATATGTCGCTCCCTTTTCAACGAAGGGTGGATCAATTTGATATGAATCTGCAATGCTACAAAGCTCGTCGTAACACTCTATTTCTATGTCATATTTTTTTGAAATGGATTGGCAGAATTCAGCTTTATCGTCTGCAAATGCTATTAGCTCTGAAAGGCTGGTTAACAACCAAAGATCGCTTACTGTAAGGTAGGCTTCTAGCTCCAGTAAACGAAGATTGGCTGAAGCATGCGATTTAGACTTGGCAAGGTGAAGATATTCTGCGCGAACGGCATTAGCCAGCATCCCGCAACGTTCAATAATACGTTTGCGAAACGGGGAGCACTCATTAGTGCCAAACTGCTCTAATGTAGTGTTTAAATGAAGGCGGCCGTCAAAATCAACGAATTGGCCAGCCTTGGTGGCATAAGCTACCATACGCGGGTTCCTCTTTTAGCGAAGCGGGGACAAATCAGGGGTACGCCAATACCCCTCCAAGCCATACCAGCGCCAACTGGTATGGCTTACCTTCTAAAATTCAAATTCTTCTTCTAAGCACTCTTTGTTGAATAATGCGTAATTGATCAAACGACGCTTACCAACCTTCAATGTTGGAAGCTGCCCCGAATACATCATTCCGCGAACTACATCGACGCGTAGTCCAGTTATATCGCTGAACATCTCTTTTGTGATTGCAGCACCGACGGCGTTAGTTAAAGTCTTGGATACTTCTAAGGGTTTTGAATCCACTTCCCATTCTCCTTCTGGTTTCTTCAGGTTTTGACTTGTTGTGTGGCATCTGCCATATTTACTGCATCAGTATTCTCTGTGGGTGCAATTGCATCCTGTTGAGGTGCAAAGCTACACTGTCTAGGATTGATATGTCAATACCCATTCATGAAAAAATTGAGAGAATAAGAGCCGCTGTGGGGCTATCGCAGGCCGACTTTGCCGAGCTTGTTGGTCTTTCTGTCAATACGCTCAAAGCTATTGTTAAGAGGGGGAGTTCACCACGGTTTGAGGTCGTAGAGCAGATCGCTAGACGTTGGCCGCAATACGCTTATTGGTTATTGACGGGGCAGACTATGTCACCGTCGCACGTATCTCCATTGCAAGCAGATCAACTTATATATCGTGTTTTTGATTCCGCGAATAATCCCGAGCCAGTTGTATCTGAGCTAATGGTGAAGCCTGAGTTCCTTACGCAGTTAATATTTTTACAGTGTATTGATGAGCCAAATGATCTTTATTGCTTAATTGAAGCTAAGGCGTATACAGCGAGTCAGACCAAGCAGTGTGTTCTTGTTAGTGGAAATATGAATTTTTGTAGTGATGATAAGGGCGCTCTCGGATTGGCCAAGTTTGCAGAATTTATTGAGAGGATCGGGCGCGAGGACTTGGTGAAATCCAGCCATATGAAGCATGTGTTTAGTTCAGACCTTGAAAAGCTTATCAGCAGCTCAGAAATTGCTGGTGAACAGCTTGCCGAGCCTGACCTAGGGACTGCAAAGTGGAAAATGTATGTACACCTTAATTTTTCTAAATGGAGGATGGATGGTGCTAGATATGAACCGACGTATTCTTGGCGTGATATGGACTTCTAATGTCTGTTACTGAGATTAAAGCGAATATGGATGTTTGGTTGTCTGGGGAGTATTGAAATTGGCAATTCGCAAGGATGGCGATAAATGGCTTGTTGATATTCGCCCGAATGGCGTAGTGGGGCGACGGGTTAGAAAGAAATTTGATACTAAGTCTGAAGCCATTCGATTTGAAAAGTACCTGTTAGCAAAAGCTAGCTCTGACAAAGAATGGAATGAGAGTAAAGCTGATCGTAGATTGCTCTCTGAATTAATTGAGATTTGGTACAAGCTTCTTGGTTATCAGCTGAAAGATGGGCTTCGTCGAAAAAACAAGATGATTCACACTTGCGAGGGGTTGGGTGATCCTCGAGCAGAAAAGCTTACGCCAAAGATGTTTCTCAACTATCGATTCGTCAGGACGGAAGCGGGTATTTCCGGTAAAACCCTTAATAATGAGCTTTGCTATCTAAACAGCATGTATAACGGGTTAAAGGCGTCCGGAGAGGTTAGTTACTCAAACCCCTTGGGTGAAATGAAAATGCTCAAATTGGATGAGCGTGAATTATCATGGTTGTCGAGTGACGAAATTCAACATCTGCTAGGGACGATATCCAGCTTTTCTGAAAACCCACATGTACTGCTGCTGACAAAGATCTGCTTGGCAACTGGGGCTAGGTGGGGTGAGGCAGAAGCAATTACTCTTCGTAAATTATCGCAATATAAGCTTACTTTTTCTCAAACTAAGAGTGGCAAGGTTCGGGTCGTTCCGATATCAAAAGAATTGAATGATGAATTGGTTGAGCACTTGGAGGAATTCGATGTATTTGGCTCATCCATTAGTGCGTTTAGGCGTGCTCTTGTTAGGTCAAAGATTCAATTGCCGAAAGGGCAGGCGGCACATGTATTGCGGCACACTTTTGCTAGTCATTTTATTATGAACGGAGGAAATATATTGACGTTGCAAAAAATTCTTGGGCACTCTACGATCAATATGACAATGAGATATGCGCACTTGTCTCCCGACCATTTGTATGAAGCTGTATCATTGAATCCAATTGAAAATTGGTTGTAACAGCCCTGTAAAATACGATATTACTAAAGTGGTAGTTAGTACGAGGCAGAGTAAAAAACCAGGGAAGAGTCCTATAGCCTGAATGTGCCACTTTTCATCCGGCCTTTGAATGTCCCATTGGCTAGGCTCAATCTTTCCTTCGGTAAGAAACGGAAGCCAATATTGAGAAATAAACTCTTTACTGAAAAAACCGTCGTGGCCAAAATTATGATGGCGGTCTGTGATTTCTGGATGATTAAACCCAAAACGACCTGATGCTCCGTAGCCAAATGTTGAAGATTTAGCCAGAACGGGCCATATGTCCTTTGTTCCGCAATCGTTTATGAAAAGGTTTTTATCTTGGCTTTTTAATGCTGGCCAGTCATGGTTTTCGTCTACAATTGATCCGCAAAGTATAATTTTTTTGAAATTGAATTGCGGATTATGTTTAATAATTTTACTGAGTATGTAAGTCCCGTTGCTATGTGCGACTGCGCATAATTCGGCACCTGGATGAGTACCAATAATGGTGTTTATTGCTCGCTGGACCTTACGAACTGGTGAGTTTCTGAAAAGCCATGGGATTGGTATCCAGAATCTAATTCCGTCGAAAAATCCGTATTTGCAATGCCTTACTTCAAAATCTCCCGTTTTATTAATCTCGTTTTCAAGGAGGTTAAACCACTTCCCTTGAGTTCTAATTCCATGAATTAGAACTACTATTTTTTTGGGGGGAGCGGGCAGCCCTGCAAGGGCAAGATCGATGAGTTGAGATAGCTCTTCTCTTTCACTTTGCGACGGTATTTGACTTAGGTAAGTCTTGGTGAAGGCAAATTTTTCAGAGTCTGAAACGTGTTTGTATAGCTCTAAAAATTTTTTGTAAGCCTCAGTTGCTGACATCTTAACCTGCAGCTGTTTTATAAATGACTTTGATTATGTCTGGAGTTACGTGTATGTCTTGCTCGCTTCTCCAGTCATAGATGTCTTCAGGGATTTCGGTTAAGTAAGGATAGTCCTTGATTCCTCCGTTATCGGCTTTAGATATTACGCGATAATGCTTCTGAAGAAACCCGATGCTCACCAAGGTGTTTAAAATATGGGTTAACGCATAAGTTGACGATGGAGTTGTTAATTCATATAAGCCGAATAGAGGGTACTCCCTCTTTTCTTCAGAAAAAAGGTTGAAAATACGCTCAATTGTATGTTCTTCATTTGGATACTTTTGTATTAAGTTTCCAAATTGTTGCGAGAGTATATTCATAGTTTTCCATCGTAACTTTTCTCCCCAAGCGAAATTCATTGGGGTGCCCACTAATAACCACGTTAATCGGGGAGTTAGGGGTGCTTTCGCCGTCCCTCTCGATAAACCAAAAATTACTATGCTCGCAATAGCTGTCATCTGTGCTAAACGAGTCAATAGCACCCTTTATGTTCTTATCTGACTTTAATGTTGCTGTTGGGTTCCCTGTCGCTGCCGTTAGGCAATTTCCTTGCCCGTTTCGAATTGAACTTTTGGACTCTATAAGTATATCGTCAAGCTCTCCCTCGTCAGCCAAAGTTATTCGGTTTTTTATTGCGCTTAATGAAACTTCGTTGAAGCTGTCAAAGTTAATTATATCTGAGATTATTGAAAGAGTGTGGTCATGTGCGGCTTTATAAGCGTCATTGGTCGAATGTGACGCAATACGTAATTCAAGTAAGCCATTTTGGCTAAGTCGGACGATATTGGTAGCGCGAGTTTTGACCTCGTCATAGATCTTTGTCACCCTCCCGTTTTCCGATGAAGTCTCAGCTTCTTTCCTTGTGATGCGTGTCTCAGCAATTTTAAGTACCAAGAAGTCTTTGCTTTCTCTGGAGTCAATGCGGGCGTCTACCAGCTCCGGTGATTCGGGCAGCTCCAAGATGGCCGGGGATTCTAATAGCCCTTCCTTTCCTATTGTCTTGAGCGCTTCGGTTAGGTGCTTGGTAGTTACAAGATCATTTGCTGTTGTTGGAGAGCACTTATATAAAAAGACGTGCTGGCGCCCGTGTTCTTCAGTTTCTCTAAGAAATTGGTGCAGGTCGCTTAGTTTAAGGTTTCCGCCCTCTAGGGCTGGTACGACCCTTTCTTGAAAAAAGGTATTCCATGTGGAAGCTGATCGAGGTAGCCCATTTTGAGCTAGAAACTCTCTTGCTTCTGGGAGTGTCGCAGCTTCCCGTATTAGATTGAAGAGGAGCGTTTGTTTGGAAGTTTCTACCATAAAACAACCTTTTACTGATCAGACTGGCTTTGTGGCTAACACTACCTGTCCTAGCCTTCTAATTTATTTATCTTACCTGAACCACTGGACTCTTTGTGGTCATTTTGCGTGTAAAAACACCGCCAACCCCAAAATGTGTATATATATCAAAAGGTTGGCGGTTTGTCTTTGGTGGAGGCGGGGGGATTTGAACCCCCGTCCGTCAGCACTCGGCCTTCAGCTCTACATGTTTAGATCCGCTTATTGATTTAACGAATAACGACCCAGCGGGCGGGGTGTTAAACGCTGGCCTGTTAAGTTTTAGCTGATCCACCCCAGGCAGGCTTCACTGCGATCCAGTTCTAGTTGACAGTCAGTAGCGCGGTACTGGCACCTTGCTAAGGACCGATAGCGGCGAACCGCTAAAAGTACTACAAAAAGCTACTTACGCAGCTAGTTGAGCACCGTAGTTGTCATCATTGGCAACTGTAAAAATGCAGCTTTGGATTTACGTGATTCGCTACCCTCACGACATGCACATCAGGTTTTGTAACCGGCGTCGAATCCTAATCGCCCCCGGTGGCTTTACCCATATTTTGTATATATGGGTGCGTTTTCGATTCACAAGTGAGTTGCCGAATCCGCAGGCCAGCTCGACAGTATACTCGCTTAGTTGCTTATAGGCTATGAGTGTTGCAGGTTTTGGTGTTTTGGCGCTCGCTGGTGCTAGCTTTGTATTCGGGGGCTGTTATTACAGATGGTGTTGCTGGGTTTGTGGCTAGTTGGCTTTCGCTAGACTGAAGCCAAAGCAAATGCCTTGCTGGTCGTTTTGTTCAAGCCACATGCGGCCGCCTTGGGCTTGGGTGAATTCTTGGCATAGGTTTAGGCCTAGGCCGGTGCCGCTTTCGCCTTCAGTGCCTTCGGTGCTGGTGTGGCCGTTGTGTTGGTTTTGCATCAGTTGGCTGGCTATGGGTTCGGGCATAGCTGTGCCCTCGTTGAAGACAAGTATTTCTACTTCGTTGTCGGTAGTGCGGCTGCTAATACGAATGATGCCTTCTTTAGGTGTGAACTTGATGGCGTTGTTGAGCAGGTTGCGAATGATGGCTTTGCATAAGGTGGTGTCGCCAAGCACTTGTGTGTTGGCACTTACTTCGCATTTGTACTTGATGTCTTTTAGTGCGAGTGATTCAGCCAGTAGGTCGAAGCTGGAGCTTAGCAGTGGTAAGAGGCTTTGCGCTTTGAGTTCTATTTTATTGGCGCCTATGCGTTGGGTTGACCATTGCAGCATTTCGTCGAGCAGTTGATAAACGCGCAAGGAGGAGTCGAGTATCAAGTGGGCGTTACGCACGATGCGCCCTTGTTCCATTTTCTCGGCTCGTTCGGAGAGCTGCTGCGATAAGCCCAGTATGCCGTTAAAGGGGGTGCGTAGGTCGTGGGCGATGGAGGTCAGCATGCTTTGCTGTTGTCGATAATTGCGTTCGGCATCTAAGGCGTGTTTACGGAGTTCTAGTTGGCTAATCACTTGTTTTGAAAGGATCTCTAGCGAGAGTCGTTGATTGTCGCTCAGTTGTTTGGGTTCTCTATCTATCACGCAGAGGGTGCCAATCGGGCAGCCATCGGGGGATACAAGTGGAGCGCCTGCGTAAAAGCGAATATCGGGGGCACCTGTGACAAGGGGGTTGTCGGCAAAGCGTTCGTCTTCGGTGGCATTACTCACTTCAAAGATGTGATCTTCTAAGATAGCGTGCGAGCAAAAGGCGATGCTTTTAGGGGTTTCTAGAGCATCCAAACCTACCCGTGATTTGAACCATTGGCGGTGGTCGTCGACAAGGCTGATAAGTGAAATAGGGGTTTCGCAAATGGCGGCGGCGAGTTCTGTTAGTTCGTCAAAGGCACGTTCGGCTTCAGTATCCAGTACTTCGTAATAGGCAAGTTTGGTTAGGCGCTGCTGTTCTCGTGGATGTGCTTTGGCGCTTTGCATATTAAGTCCCTGTTTATCGTCAGCAATGGTTAGGGGAAGGCACTATTAAGCATAGGCAAACATAGGCGGATTGCTGTGTTTCTAAAAAGGGAGGGGCGAGCTCTGGAAGTAAACAAAGGAGGATGTTTGTATATAAAAAAAGGCGCCAACCTCTCCCATACGAAGTTGACGCCTTAGAAATCGAATTTAGATGTCGTTTTAAGTCGGGCTTTGGCTTAGTGCTTCCATTTCTTCAAGGTCAATGCCCTTGGTTTCGTGAACAAATTTGATTACAAAAGCGATGGATACAAGGGCGCAAAAAGCGTAGATAGCGTAAGCGGCTGACAGGCCTATACCGGTCAACAGAATTGGGAAGCTGACGGTGATCAAGAAGTTGGAGCTCCACTGTGCCAAGCCTGCTATGGCTAAACCGGTGCCGCGAATTTGATTGGGGAACATTTCGCCAAGGGCGATCCACATAACAGGCCCCCAAGAGATGTTAAAGAAAAACACGTAGAGATTGGCGGAGACTAAGGCGATCAGGCCGCTGGTTTCACTGAGCTTTAATTGGCCGTTGCTTAATAGCTCGCCTTGGGAAAAAGCCAGAGCAACAAGCGCCAAGGTTAAAGCCATGCCAATAGAGCCGACAATTAAGAAAGGCTTTCGGCCCCAGTGATCGATACGTGCAAAGGTAATGAAGCAGGCTGCAATACTGATTGCGCCGGAGATAACATTAATAAGCAGGGCGTCGCTTTCATTAAAGCCGACCGCTTGCCAAAGAACGGCGCCGTAATAAAACACCACGTTAATGCCTACAAGTTGTTGGAAGGTGGCAAGGCCGATGCCCACCCAAACAATGGCTTTAATCTTTTTACTTTGCTTATCGATTAAATCGCTAAAGCGTGGACGGTGGCTGGTATCGATACTGGCTTGAATGTCTTCTACCATGGTTGCTGCTTGTTGAGCATTAAAGAGTTTGCTTAGGGTCGCTTGAGCGCGCTCTGAACGGCCGCGTATCACTTCGTAGCGAGGGCTTTCTGGAATAAAGATAAGCGCAATTAGGAAGAGCAAGGCAGGAATAAGCTCTACCCAGAACATCCAGCGCCAAGATTCATAACCCAGCCATAATTCAGATACCGAGCCACCTGAGAGCTCAGCAAGGAAAAAGTTGCTTAGAAACGCAAAAAATAGACCGGAGATAATCGCAATTTGCTGCACTGAGGTGAGCCGGCCGCGAATGTGGGTAGGCGCAATTTCACTGATATAGGCTGGGGCAATAACACTGGCCGCCCCTACAGCTAAGCCGCCTAAGATTCGATAGAAAACAAATTCAGCCGATTGGGTGGATATGCCCGACCCCCAAGCACTTATAAGAAAAAGTACAGAAGCAACTAACAGCATGGTTTTGCGGCCATAGGTGTCGGCTAGGCGCCCAGCAAAAAAAGCACCGATGGCGCAGCCTAGTAGCATGGAGGCGACATTGAGCCCGGTACCCACAGAGTCGGAGTTGAAGCTTGTTCTTAGTCCATCAACCGTGCCGTTGATCACGCCGCTATCAAAACCAAAAAGAAAACCGCCTAAGGTCGCTACTAGTGTGACAAATGCGATAAAGGGCAAGTTTTGTTCGGCGGTATTTGTGCCTTGATTCTGGGCCATGCTTGGGTCTCGTGTTGTTATTTTAATTGAGGCTTCTGCCACTACATTAAGTGATGACCATCCATTTGTAAACGATTACATTATGGGTTACAGTTCCTCACATGGCTACTATAAGGCCAGCGTGTAGATTGTGGAATAGCTTGGAGGTCAGATGAAAACAATCATGGGTGTTGATTTAGGCACGCAGAGCCTAAAAGTACTGGTTTACGATGCAGACTCTAAGGCGAGTGTGTTTAGTGCGTCCAGTGCTTACGATTTAATAACCCGTGATGACGGCTCTGCCGAGCAAGACCCACAGTGGTGGCTAGATGCGTTTCATACCTGCTTGGCCGAGTGCCCCGCTGATATTAAACAAAGCATTGTTGCTTTGGGGGTATCGGGGCAACAACATGGCTTTGTCGCTTTAGATAAAGGCGGACAGGTGCTGGTGCCTGCGAAGTTGTGGTGTGATACCTCTACCAGCACGCAAGCTGAAAGCATCATTAGCGATGCCGGTGGTCGTTCGCGCTGTCGAGAGCTAAGCGGCAATGTGCTGAGTGTCGGTTTTACGGCTTCTAAAATTCGTTGGTTAAAAGAAGCTGAGCCTAAAAAATACGCGGCACTCGATTTAATTTTGTTGCCCCATGATTACCTTAATTATTATCTAACTGGCAAAGCGTGCATGGAGCATGGCGATGCTTCGGGTACTGGGTTGTTGGATGTGCGCCAGCGAAGCTGGAGCCGAGCCATGCTTGATGCACTTGATAGTGAGCGTGATCTACGGCCTCTGCTGCCTGAGCTTATCAAGGCTGAACAAAGTTGTGGCTCTATCCGCCCTGAGCTTGCAGAGCAACTTGGTTTAAACAAGCAACTTATTGTTTCAGCAGGTGGTGGCGACAATATGATGGCTGCAATAGGAACGGGAAATGTTTGTGAGGGGCGTTTGAGCGCAAGCATGGGCACCTCGGGCACTTTATTTGCGTATTCATCTAAGCCTGTTATCGATGAAACCGATGAGCTCGCTGCTTTTTGTTCATCTGATGGGGCTTGGCTGCCTTTGCTCTGCACCATGAATTGCACAGTGGCAACTGAACAAATGAAACAGCTGTTTGATTGCACAAGCGGCGATTTGGAGCAGCTTGCAGCGACGGTAGCGATAGGTGCCGATGGCGTTCTAACTCTGCCTTATTACGGTGGTGAGCGCAGCCCCAATCTGCCTCATGCAAAAGCACTTATTTATGGTTTGAATCACAACAACACTTCTCAAGCACACATGATTCGCTCGGCAATGGAAGCGGCCGCCTTTGCTTTAAAAAGTGGCTTGCAAGCCTTTGAGCGTATGGGCATGCATTTTAATGAAGTAAGGCTGACAGGTGGAGGTAGTAAAAATACGCTGTGGCGACAAATTGTGGCTGATGTTTTTGCTCTGCCGGTTACGGTTCTCAACGAAGAAGAAAACGCAGCTTTGGGTGCCGTGTTACAAGCGCTTTGGTGTTTTGAGCACGCTCAAGGCCGGCCAATAAAGCTACAGACTTTGGCCGATGAACATATAAGTGAAAACCCCAGCAAAGCTTGTGAGCCTAAGCCTGATGCAGTTAAAGCCTATGCAGAGGTATATCAGTCTTACCAAGCTTTAGTGGCGCATATGGCACCGCTATTTAGTGCGTGAATGTTCATAGTTAGATGCTTTATGACGATGCGATTAAAGCCTCAAAAAATCAGAAATAAAAATAGTTACTACGTGTTTTATAAAGGAACAGGCAATGTCTAAAATTTTTATCGGTGGCAAAGAATATTTCCCAGAAATAAGCGCAATTCAATATGAAGGTCCAGAGTCGGATAACCCCTTAGCGTTTAAATACTACGACGCTAATAAAGTTATTGGCTCAAAGACCATGGCAGAGCATTTACGTTTTGCTGTGTGTTATTGGCATACTTTCTGTGGCAAGGGTACGGACCCCTTTGGTGGTGATACCCAACACTTTGCTTGGGATGTGGCTGCCGACCCTATGTCTGCAGCGTTACAAAAAGTAGACGCAGCCTTTGAATTATTCTCCAAATTGGGGGTGCCTTATTATTGTTTTCACGATAGAGATTTAGCGCCAGAAGGTGCCAATGTGCTGGAATCTGAAGCTAACTTACAGCGCTTAGTTTCTGAAGCTAAAATTCGTCAACAAGAAAGCGGTTTAAAGCTGTTATGGGGTACAGCAAACGTATTTAGCCATCCGCGTTATATGAACGGTGCTTCAACGAATCCGAACTTCCAAGTCCTGACTCACGCAGCGGCACAAGTGAAAGCAGCTATAGATGCCACCATTGAACTCGGCGGTGAGAACTATGTATTTTGGGGTGGGCGTGAAGGTTATATTTCTTTGTTGAACAGCAATACAAAACAAGAAACTGAGAACATGGCTCGTTTTTTACAAACGGCACGAGACTATGCTCGCCAGCAAGGCTTTAAAGGTACTTTTTTAATTGAGCCTAAACCAATGGAACCGACAAAACATCAATATGATTTTGATGCGCAAACGGTGATTGGCTTTTTGCGAGAGCACGGCTTAGATAAGGATTTTAAATTAAATATTGAGGCTAATCACGCTACCTTGGCAGGCCATACCTTTGCACACGAGCTGCAAATGTGTGCGAATGCTGGAATGCTCGGTAGCATCGATGCTAACCGCGGTGATGCACAAAACGGTTGGGATACCGATCAGTTTCCGGTTGATATGTACGATGCAGTACACGGTATGATGGTTGTGCTTGAAAGTGGCGGTTTTAGTAGTGGTGGCCTGAATTTTGATGCTAAAGTTCGCCGTGAATCTGTAGATATGGAAGATATTCTCCTTGGTCATATAGGCGGTATGGATGCCTTTGCAAAAGGCTTAGAGGTTGCTCACTCTATTTTACATGACAGTTCATATTTACAGCGTAAGCAAGAGCGTTATCACACCTATGCTCAAGGAGCGGGCGCTGATTTTAGCGCCGGTAAATTAAACCTAAATCAGCTTCGCGACTTGGCTATTGAATACGGTGAGCCTAAAGCTCTTAGCGGTAAACAAGAGTGGTTTGAAAATTTAATAAATCAATATTTATTAAAATAAATCCCTTAAGGGAAAGGTGCTTAGCGGCACCCATTACATATGTTTTTGGGTGCCTAAGCTATGAGTTTTCTGGGAATAGAGTACTGCCCAAAGTGAGGGGACTTCCCCCTTTTTTTAATTTTTTTACTAATCCGTTTTTTAAGAAGCGGATAGTTTAAGAAGTCGCTTTGGCTGTCGACTTCCGCATAATTAGCTGGTGGGGAATAATCTCAGTTTTAGCCGCCGTATCTTTACCTTCAATGGCATCAATTAAGCGCAAAAGCACTCGTTTACCTATCAATTCAGTCGGTTGAGCAATGGTGGTTAGGGGCGGATCTTGCACTTCGGCATAGCGGATATCATCAAAGCCGATGATAGAAATATCTTCAGGGATACGCAGTTTTGCTGTTTTGACTTCATGCATACAGCCAATGGCCATTTCATCATTTGCACAAAAAATAGCAGTGGGTTTTTCAACTTGGGCTAATAATCGAGTTGTCGCTAAGCGTGCACCGCCTATGCTTAGCCCACCTTCTTCCAGATAGTAATTGGGCACCTGAAGGCCAGCTTCTTGCATTGCGTCTCTAAAACCGCGCTCTCTATCCTGAGTCAGCGTTGATGATTTATCACCATAGATAAATGCAACTCTTTTGTGTCCTAGTGTTATTAAGTGTTCGGTTGCGTCTTTAGCGGCAGCGTAGTTGTCAATACGAACATTAGGAAAGCTATTGAGTTCAGAGCTAACACTTTCACACCCTAAGACAATGGGTTGGTCGCAGGCTTGTTCTTTAGCAAAGTTATCACTAAAGGGATAGACACTGGCAAGTAGGATAATACCATCGGCCTGTTTAGAGATAATCATATCGTTATATTGCTCAGCGCTAAGAGAATCTAGCTTTGCTTCGCGGATGACAATACTGTACTTGTGCTGCTTGGCTGCTTTCATTAACCCAGACATCACCCCTGAAAAAAATGGGTCGCCAATAGAAGGTAAAACAACAAAGATAATGCCAGATTTGCCTCGGCGAAAATTCCGGGCAAGGGTGTTTAATGAATAGCCTGTTGCTTTAATGGCTGCTTGGACTTTCTCTCGTGTGCCTTTTTTGACAAGCTCTGGGTCATTGATATAACGAGATACCGTCGCAGTTGATACTTCTGCAAGTCGTGCAACGTCTTTAATTGAAGCCATAGCTAAGGTCCAGTGCTGCTGAGCTGGCATGAAGTTGCCAGTCTTAGAAAGACCAACATTTTACTCACCACTTATAACTTAGCAAGATGGAAAATAGGAGGGTGGAGTGCGCAGCTTAGACTTTGTTAGCTCAGGCTTTAGTCTGAGAGTGCGCACTAGAGTAAAGCTTGGGCTACTTAGTCATCGGCTGATTCAAGGTAATCTAACCAGCTAAGTACAATGTCGTTATAACTGCACACACCAATGACTTCTTCATTCTCTATGACCGGAGCTGAGCTCAAACCAAAGCGATTAAATAAACGTGCGCAGTATTTAATATCCATCTCGGGGCGTACGCTAATAACGGGTTTGGCCATAATCTCGTAAAGATTCACGCGGTCTGGGTTGCGGTCTACGGCAATGACTTCTTTGGCTATATCACTGAGCTGAACCTGACCGAATTCATCGTGACTGTTGCGCTTTTTAATGATGACTTTTTTATAGTTATTGGCCTTCATAATCGCCAGTGCGTCGGCGACAGTCATCAAACCATCAACCAATTCAAAGCGTTGGTTCATGACGTCACGGCAGGTAATGATGTGTTTTTTCATAGCTCGTCCTCAATTTTGCTTGAGAGTTCCTCTATCTGATGACTAACCCCAACGGCATCTTCTACGTCAATTTGAATCGCAATGCCGGCGCTTGAATTTGCCTCAAAACCGCCTGCTTGTTCGATGGTTTCAAGTATGTGTCTGCTTAAGTGTTCCTCTACTAAGAACAGCAACACGTCACGCTGGGTTTCAAGGCTTAAACCAAAGAAGGTACGTTTCTTGTTTAAACCTTCTCCACGTGCGTTGTTGATAATAGTGGATCCGGTTGCACCTGCATCACGTGCTGCTTCGAGGACCGCATCGGTGCGGTCATCTTCAACAAAAGCAATGATTAGTTTAAAGCGCATCGTCTTGGTCCTCTTGTGTTGAATCAGATTTATGTTGGCCGCGCCATTGGGCAATTTGTGCGTAAGCCATAACGGTGATCATTGGAAATAACGAGGCGAAGGCAATTAGACCAAAGCCATCAATCAGAGCGCTGCGGCCTTCAATGTTTTCCGCAAGACCGAGGCCGAGAGCCGCTACTAAGGGAACTGTTACGGTTGATGTAGTCACACCGCCACTGTCATAAGCAAGTGGAATAATCAGCTTGGGAGCGAGCGTGGTTTGTATCACTACCACAATGTAACCGGCAATAATAAACCAATGTATGGGGTAGCCTGAGACAATACGCCAAGCTCCTAGGCTAATACCTATGGCAACACCTAACGCCACAGCAAGGCGCAGGCCCCAAACACCAATAGCACCACCACTGACTTGGTTGGCTTTAATCGCTACGGCAATTAAAGAAGGTTCTGCAATAGTGGTGCTGGCACCAATGGCAAAGGCAAATAAATAGACCCATAAAAATCCACCGCTACGTTCTCCCAGCTCTATCAGTTGGGTTGCCATCGAGCGTCCAACAGGAAACAAGGCTTGTTCTAAACCGAGCAGAAAAAAGCTTAAACCGACTATTACTAATGCAAAGCCTGTAAGAATACGCTCTGGTGCGGGCAAGGGTCTGCGAATAACAAAAAGTTGAAAACCAAAAATGATCGCCGCGATAGGTAAGACATCGATCACTGTGGTCAGCAGAGTCGAACATAAATGAGTAAGCCATCCCATCATGAGTGTAATACCATGCCGTAAATCATGACAAACATCATTGGTGTTAATGAGGCGAAGGCGATTAGGCCAAAGCCATCAACCATGGGGTTGCGCCCTTTAATTGATGAAGCCAAACCAACACCCAGCGCAGTAACAAGTGGTACCGTTATTGTTGAGGTGGTAACCCCGCCGCTGTCATAAGCAATACCGATAATTTCTGCCGGAGCAAAAAAAGTGAGACAAATAACGAGTACATAACCACCAATAATAAAGTACTGAATTGGCCAGCCTTTAATAATACGCCAAACACCAATAACGATGGCTAGGCCCACACTAAAAGCGACGGTGTAGCGCAGGCCTTGGGCATAAGCGCGCTTGGCTTCAGCGCTTGTTGCAATAGCGCCTCCGGCGGCAGCAACTTCAGAGGCCTCTTTCGCAACAGCGATAAGCGCAGGTTCGGCAACCGTGGTGCCAAAGCCTAAGCAAAAGGCAAATGCTAACAGCCAAAATGCGCTACCTTTTTTCGCAAAGGCATAAGCCATGCTTTCACCGATGGGGAATAAGCCCATCTCCAAGCCACGAATAAACAGGCTTAAGCCAATCGCAACCATTAGAATGCCGCCGAGCACGGAAGCGACATCAGGCAGCATTTGTTGCAGCACAACAAGCTGAAAAAAAACAATGACAGCAATAATTGGCGCTAAGTCACGCAAGCTGCTGACAAAGGATTCAAAAAGTAATTTCATAAACTTAATCTAAGGTGAGGCCGTACTTGCTGTCTACTTTTAAGCACGTTAACTATTAAAAGTTTGATGCTAGCCAACTTTAAGCATCTTCACTAGTGCTTGGACGGTGAAACAATTACTAGTGCAGATCGTTGGTTGAGGGCGAGCCAATAAGGAGGGTAGTGACTCTGGTCAATCTAGAATACTAGCTATAAAAAACGTAGAGGTCTGCTAGGAAAGTGAACTTTTTTTTCGTTGAGTCTAACTGCTATTTAATAGCTCTGAGGTGGGCTATCTGAGTACGGTTATAGCTATATCCGTGAGATCTTCCTAGTAAATTTCTTGACCGTATTGTTGCACACCTTTAGTCTGTTTTTTTTGGGATTGACCACTTTGTTGTTACGTAGGTTTTATAGGATATTATTTAAATGAAGTTACCTGTGATTCATCTGAAGTTTGTTTTACTTTTAGTGTTTAGCTTGTGTGTAGGCTCCTGTGGTGGAGGTAGCGCTAAAGGTGAGGGGGGAAGCTCCAGTTCGTCGGGTTCTAGTAGTAGCTCATCCAGTTCTAGCTCAAGTTCATCGGGTTCTAGTAGTAGCTCATCCAGTTCTAGCTCAAGTTCATCGGGTTCTAGTAGTAGCTCATCCAGTTCTAGCTCAAGTTCATCGGGTTCTAGTAGTAGCTCATCCAGTTCTAGCTCAAGTTCATCGGGTTCTAGTAGTAGCTCATCCAGTTCTAGCTCAAGTTCATCGGGTTCTAGTAGTAGCTCATCCAGTTCTAGCTCAAGTTCATCGGGCTCTAGTAGTAGCTCATCCAGTTCTAGCTCCGGCTCACCTGATCCTGTAGTTGCTTTGCATGAGCCTTTGGTCTCTCGTGAGGCGTTTAATGGATTTTTTCCAGGGGAGCTTCATTCGGATGGCATACTGTCTTTGCGCGGTATATATAGCGCAAAGAGTGCTAGACAATACATGCTTTGGGATCCAGGGTCAGATGAACTGGAATTTTATCCAGAATCGTTTATATCCAATACTAAACCGAAATACGCTCATAGTTTAAGGGGCGTTTTTTCTCTAAGCGAAGATAGAGAGCTCTATCTAACTACTGCCACAGAACATAGAAGAATAAGCGAAGAGCATAGCGTTGTTGAATATTGGCTTTCTGATGATCATAGCAAACTGTTATTTTTAACTCAGTCGTCACCAGAATTAGTTAATACGCCGGAGGGAAGTGTCGTACATAGGGGGGGCATATTGTATGTGCTTGACCTAGATGCATATAGCATTACTCAGTTAAGCCCTAATAACGCTCGTCAAACAATCTTAAAAGATGGCGAGCTTAGCTGGCCGAAGCCAAATAAAACTCGGCCGGTATTTTTACCCAACGGTCAACGGGTTATTTATGCCGTATATATTGAGAATGAGCAGCGTATTGAACTACGTTCGGCCAATGTTGATGGTACTGAAAGTGTCGTATTGCATTCCAGCCTTTCAACAGAGCCTGTTTCTAGGTGGTACGAGTTGGAGCATACTTTTGTCTTTAAAGTATCACCGGATTCTTCTCGAGTTGTATATATGATAAGGGATGGGGATAAAGCGGAGCTCTATTCCATTCAACCGACCGGTATCGGTAATGTGAAAATTAGCGGCGATATTGTTGATGGGGGTTCTGTTTCAAGTGGGGAGCAATTTACAGCAGATATCAGCCCAAATAGTGCTCATGTGATTTTTAAGGCAAATGCGGAAGACGTTGATCGAGAAGACTTATATAGTGTTTCTATTACGGGTGGAGATCGCTTCCAGCTTAATCCAAATTTTTCGGTAACACATCAGGCGCCAATTCTTGCAGAGGGCAATAACGTTTTTTATGCTGTAAATGAAAATGGGTTTATATCTCTCTATGCTACAAATATTGATGAAAGGGAAAGGGTCTTACTTAATGGCTCTGTGGATCTTACTATAATTAAAGATCAAACCTTAAACTTTGATGAAAGCCTATTAGTATATTTAGGCTATGATGAAACTCATTCATACGGAATTTTTGCATCAAATACAGATGGGGCCGGCACTATAAAGGCTTCTGGTGTTTTGCCGGATAACGAAAGAATTAGTGCTGACCCTAGTTACCTTCCTTTATTTTATTTAAGTCAGCATGGCAATGTTGCTGCATTTAATGTTAAAGATAGTATCAGTCATGATCAGAGGGTGTATGTAGTAAATTTGGATGGAACTGGTAGGGCTTTGATAGGGCCTCATAATCCAGAATCGACCTTCACAACTAACAGAATAATAGGTGTAAGTAATGAAAAAGTGTTTTTTAGTTCTGATGCTTTTGACGGAAGGTATAGTAATAAATTATACGAGTACACCATTGCTACTGATACCTTAGAGAAGGTAAGCGATAATTTTGGCGATTATATTTCAGAAGATGTAACGGGCTCATTTTTATTGAGTGAGGACGGTTTAAACTCTGCGTTCTATACGGGAGGATCAGCTTATCAGGAGGTGGCTGTTCTTACCCACTCACCAGAAAACGCATGTCGAACTGAGGTGGATGAAGGTGGATCACTTGTAGATCTAAAAGCAAACTTCTTTATGGGGGGAAATGCTGAGTACGTCTATTACACTACTTGGTTAAGAGATGCTGCCGATATTCTTACGCGTGTAAAACTAAGTGATTGTAGTTCTGAAGTAATAAGTGCAGATTTTCCTGAGCTTCCTATGAGAGTTAAACCTTCTCGAAATGGAGAAAAGCTAGTTGTCGTGGGGAAAAATGGCGGTATTTTCAGTGTTGATTCTGATGGTGGCAACCCGGTAGGTTTTAACCTTGACAGAACTAGTGGAGGTGTACAGAGTTCCAATGTCGGTGCAATGGCCATTAATGCGGGTTCCAGCCATGTAATATACTTATCTAATGAAGCGGGAGACGGAGGGTATCAATTATATGCGTCACCGATTGATAGCTCAAATTCCGTTCAGGTTTCTATGGGGGGCTTGAGAGGTTCTACTTTCTCTTTTAAACCATTGATTACTTCAGATGCTAGCTGGATTGTTTATGCGGCCGTGCAAGATAATGATTATTTAGAACTCTATAAAGTAAAGCCTGATGGTAGTGAAAATACAAAAATAAATGGTGAACTTGTAGCTGATAGTGAAGTACAAGCAGAAATTGTTCAAAGCGATTATTTTACTTCTACGGCCATCACTGACAATGGAGAGTTTGTGGTATACATGCAGATAGACTCGGAAAATACTTCGCAGTTATATTCTTCTGTTTTAGATTCTGATGCAGCCCCAGTGAAAGTAACAACACTATTTTCGAGTGGTGCAGGAATCAAAATAAATAAAGGCGCTCAGGGGCCAATGTTTACTCAAGCTTCTGGTTCCGCATTTACCCTTCTATCTAACTCTGATCGTGCTATATATATGGCAAGAAGCAGTAGCGAAGGTGTGTATGAGTTGTTTATATCCCAGATAAATGGAGAGGGCTCTATAAAACTAAGTCATTCCATAGGTGGTACAGAAGAGCTAAAAGACTACTCACTTTCTCCTGATGAATCTACAGCCTTATACACTACCTATGACTCTTTGGATTATCGTTATAACTATTATGTGGCGAGCTTGGAGGGGGGGGATACTAGAAAGCTCATTGACGCAGGTTCTAGTTCGGAAGCGCACTTTATCGATGACACACGCATACTCCTGTTTGCTGAAATCGATGGTGTAAAAGGGTTCTATACTGTTTCCGTCTCTACAGGTGACACAGCTTTACTCTACGAAGTACCAGATAGTCGCTCTGTTGAACTTGAGCGAGTTACGCAAACAAGGGCTTTCTTGAAGGGAGATATACGTCAATTAGGTGTGATTGAAATGTTCGAGATGGCTATACCATAAATATATAAGGTTAGTTTGGTTCGAAGGTCGGCAGGCATGTTTCTGTCGACCACGTTTTCTTTCTTCTCGGTTTTTATAAAATGATAATTAAGAGATCTTTATTCTGATCTTTAGGATTTAGCGCAAGGCGTCGGCGGCTGCTTTTGATAGGTTGAGCACACACTGTTTAATGTGTTCATCAAGCTTGAGGCCACTTTCCATGTGTTCAAGTGAGCGGGTGCCGGTTTCGGATAAGATAGTTAATAAGGTGTGTTCTTGGGTATCGGTAAGCCCCATGCTAAAAAAGCTTTTTTCTACTTCTGCAACCATCTCATCTAAGATGCTGAGGCTGACTTTCTTATGTTCTTCTTGTTTACTTTGTAGATTGGCCAATACGCTTTGGGCTTCGTCTATGGCCTTATAAATTTGTGTGAGCTTTTTACTGGAACTTTCATTAAGTTTTTTAAAAAGCTCCAATTTAGCTCGACAGCCTTCTAACAAAGTCATTAAATGATCCTTGAGTGAGCCGCGTTTTTCATTGTCTGTAGGCATATTTTTAATAAGTAGTACAAGGTGTTCTTGCACAACAAACATGCGCTCGCCCTGCTCAAAGAAGGGCTGCTCATAAGCACTAAAACGCTCTAGTAGTTCTTGCTCCAACATCGTTGGGTCGCCATTGCTGGTGAAGGCTAGGCGCTGGTTGCCTATATGAAAATACAGAGCGGCATTGAGGTTAATGTCGTTAAAAGCGCTGAGCGTGGCTTTCATTAGGTCATTTAGGTCGTTGGCAGAAAAACAGTTTCTAAAATAGTTGATGGTGGTGCTCAGGCCCGCACTCTCGCTGAGCATGGTGTAGACAATTTGGTTGGCTTGGTCGGCTTGTTCTTTAAGTTGATGGGTGCTTTTTACGCGTGAGGTTGCGCTGCGTACTTTTTGTAATAAAAGCTCACTGTCGTAGGGCTTGACTATGTAGTCGAGGGCGCCGAGTTCTAAGCCGCGAATGATTTCATCGGTGCTGTCATTGGCCGATAAAAAGATCACATCAATGCTGTTAAGCTCGGGGTCTTCCTTAATAATCTTGCAGGCCTCGTAGCCATCCATGTCGGGCATGTTGACATCCAGCAGAACGACATCGGGCTTTTGCTGTTTAAACAATTCAAACGCCTGTTTTGCACTTTTAGCGGCGTTAATTTGGTAGTCGTCCTTAAGAATGCTGAGCAGAAGGTGTATATCTTCGGCGCTGTCGTCGATGACGGTTATTTTTAATTTGCTCATAATCGTTCACTCACTGAAGTTGAGCTCGTTTTTCCTTAATTAATTGCAGGACTTTGTCATTGTCGAAGTTATCAAAAGCGCGGCTTAGCTCTTCTGTAAAACCCTGATACGGTGTGTTTTTACATTGTCCAACTAAGGTTTCTATACCACTCATGGCCTTGGCTAGATCAAACTGTAGGTGTTTCTCTATATCTTCAAGCAACCTAATCATGGGGCCGCTATTGTCGTTTAGTGGACACGAGGGCGCTTGAGTTTCATTCATGCTGTCATAAAGCAGTATAGTTTGTGCTTGTTTAAGTTTTAGAATTTCTTCTCTGAATGTGTCGAGTCGTTGTTTGGCCGCCTCTGGGTTTTTATCCTTAAGATCTTGCTCTATATGGCCAGCACATAGGCTGAGTGTGTCGGCACCTAAATTGGCTCCAGAGCCTTTAAGTTGATGAGCTAAGCGTTCGGCGTCTTCCCACTGCGCTTGTTCAAGAAAGGTTTGCATGCGCTCATCAGCATCGGTGTTGTTGTTAATGAACGATATCAGCAGTTTTTTAAGCCTGTCCCAATTTCCTCGTAAACGCTTAACGGCATCTTCTAAATTAAAACCGTCGAGTTCCGGTAGGCTTGTGCTTTCATTGTGACTGTGGTCGTGCTCACTGTGTTCTATGGCTTCTACCTTTAATAGTTGGGCGAGTTCACTCATGGCTTTATCTGGCTCTATGGGTTTGGTGAGGTGGGCGTTCATGCCGGCGTCAAAACTTTTTTTGCGGTCTTCTTGCATGACGTGGGCGGTCATAGCGACGATGGGCAATTGTTGGTATTCGCTGCCTAAAGCTCGAATGGCTTTGGCTGCGCTTAAACCGTCCATATGTGGCATTTGAATGTCCATCATCACAACATCAACGTCTAGGTGTTGAACCATCTCTAATGCATCTAGGCCGCTAATACCTATTTCTACCTGAAAACCAACACTTTCAAACAGCTCTTTTGCGACTTGCAGGTTGACGTAATTATCGTCAATCACAAGTAAGCGCTTTCCAATAAAACTGTAGTGAAGTTTTTCTTGCTCTTTGAATTCAATTTGCTTGCCGGTTAAACACTGGTAAAGCTCGTTATGGCAAACGGGCTTGCAGAGGTGTTTCAGTTGGCGCTTGTCACTTTGTTCATTGTCTTGGTAGCGGCTTATATTGACGACATTGATATTAGTGAGCTTGATGTTATTAAGTTCAGCGAGGCATTTATCCAATGCCGTCATATCATCATGATCGAGTAATATTAGATGGTGATGTGCAACAAGTCCGGGCCGTAGCTTAAGCTCTGCCAGTGAATTCAGTACCATAAAGTCTTGGCAGCCAAGCATGGTAAAGCAGCGTTGGTAGAAGGCTCGGCGCCCGACACTGAGGCTGACAAAAACGATGATGCTCTTGTGTAGGTATTTGCCATACAGTGAGCAAAAACTGGTTTTATCAATGAACTCTATGGGGAGGTCAAAATAAAACGTGGAGCCTTGCTTAGGTTGGGATTTTATCTCTATGCGTGAGCCGAACTGGCGTACAAGTTTAGCGCTGATGCTTAAACCTAGGCCGGTGCCGCCATATTGGCGTGTGGTTGAACTATCAGCTTGGCCAAAAGCTTTAAAAATACGTTGTTGCTGCTGCTCATTTAGACCAATGCCGGTGTCGTTTACAAAAATACGGATGCTTTTGTCATCATTGAGTTGAGCACCAATAGTGACTTCGCCTTGCTCAGTAAATTTGATGGCGTTATTGATTAGGTTGCCTACCACTTGCTTAATGCGTGTGACATCACCTTTCACTCGCATGGGCAGGTTGGGGTCCAAGGCGGAGATAATATCGAGGCCTTTGACGTGCGCATTGGAGGCAAAGCTGTGTACGACATCTTCCAGTGATGTATAGAGGTTGAACTCGGCGTTCTCTAGTTCTAGTTCAATACTATCGAGCTTAGAAAACTCAAGAATATTGTTGATGATAGAAACAAGTAACTCGCCGCTTTCCATGGCGGTATTAATTAACTTCTTACTTTTTGTTTCGTCCTGACAGTTTTGTAGAGCTCGAAGCATGCCAAGCACCCCGTTCATTGGCGTGCGTATCTCGTGGCTCATGTTCGCTAGGAACAGGCTTTTGGTTTTGGCGCTGGCCAAGGCTTCGTCACGGGTCTCTTCAAGCTCTTGAGTGCGCGCTTGTACTTGAGCCTCTAAGGAGTCGGCTAGTTTCTCTTGGGCGAGCTTAGCCTTACCCAATTCGAGCGTATTCTGCTCCAACTGGGTTTCGAGTTGTTGGCACCTTTTAAGTGCCTGCGCGAGTTGCTTTTCTAGCTCGCTGCTCACTTACACCTCGGTGATCACTAAAGAGGGCAGTGGGCCTGATAGAGAGCCGTACATGGCAGTGTCTCATGGATAAAGTGAAGTCAATAACCATCGCTTCGCTGTGGCTTCTATGAGTATAGAAGCCATTTGCCATGAAATAGGGGAATTTATTCGCTTGCAGTAGGGGGGGGCTTGGCGGGTTTTAGTCGCTGTTCTTTTGCCCCATACGCTGTTTGTATTCTTGCACCTCTTTACGTACAACTGGTGCTAAGAGATAGAGGCCTGCGATATTGAAGAGGCTCATTAAAAACACCATAGAGTCAGAGAAGGTGATGACATTACCAAGACTGGCCATGGCCCCAAGGATGATGAACAAACAGAACAGCACCTTAAAGCTATAGGTAGCGATAGCGCTACGGCCAAATAGGAAACCCCAGCTAATCGAGCCGTAATAAGACCAGCTCAGCATGGTCGAGATGGCAAAGAGCACCACGGCAATTGCTAAAATGACTTCGAACCAAGGGAAGACAGAGGAGAAAGCCGAAGCCGTTAATGCAACACCGCTGAGCTCGTTTGCGTTATTAAGGCTGCCGGTAATAATGATGACCAAAGCCGTCATGGTGCAAATCACGACGGTATCGATAAATGGTTCAAGCAGGGCGACAAAACCTTCGGTAGCCGGTTCTTTGGTTTTAACAGCGCTGTGAGCTATCGCCGCGGAACCAAAACCGGCTTCGTTTGAAAAACCTGCGCGCTGAAAGCCTTGAATCATCGCGCCAATAAAACCACCCACAACGCCTTCTGGTGAAAAGGCGCCCTTAATGATCAAAGCAAATGCATCGGGGATATGAGTGAAATTACTTAAGAGAATCACAACGGCCGTGATGACGTAGATACTGGCCATTAAAGGTACGAGTTTGGCAGTAACTTTGGCGATAGAGCGAATGCCACCAATAATGACAAAACCCACCAAGATTGCGATCACCAGCCCAAAGAGCCAGCCTTTTCCTGCCAATGGACTAGTTTCACCACCTGTGGCTTGTAAGGTCATGGCAAAGGCTTGGTTCGATTGAAACATATTGCCAGCCCCTATTGAGCCGCCTATACAACAAATGGCAAAAAAGAAGGCTAATACTTTACCTAAGTTGGGTAAGTTGCGCTCGGCAAGGCCTGTAGTTAAATAATATTTGGGGCCGCCGCTAATAGAGCCATCGCTGTGGTACATACGGTATTTAACACCCAAGGTACACTCCGCAAACTTTGAACTCATGCCCAATAAGCCCGCGAGTATCATCCAGAAGGTTGCACCGGGGCCGCCTAAAGAAATGGCGACAGCGACACCGGCAATATTACCTAGGCCAACGGTACCGGAAAGCGCGGTGGTTAAAGCTTGGAAATGGCTGACTTCACCAGGGCTATGAGGGTCGGCGTATTTACCACGAACAAGATCAATGGCGTGTTTAAAGCCCCAGAAACTAACAAAACGTAAATAAAAGGTGAAAAACAGTGCACCGGCAATTAACCAAATAACAATCCAGCGGATTTTTATCGTCTCGGTAACAGGGATTTCGTAAAAGACTTTGCCGGCTATCCAGTTACTTATCGGCGCAACAGCTTGGTCAGCGCAGTAGTCTATGCCTTGGCCTTCAACATCCAGACACTGGCTAAAGCTCTGGCTGGTTTCGGCAAGGCTGGAACTTGAAAATAGCAAGCTTGCGCCGAGAATAAGCGCAATACGAATAAGATAAGACATGAGTTCCCCGTGGTAAAGTTATGGCTGAGTGACAGCTTCTTATTTGAGGTGCCAGCTTATATGTTTTTTATACATAGAGCGTGCCACGGGCAGGGATTGTAGCGCTTTGAGTTGAGAAAATCTTTGCAGCCTAGAAAAACTGCAAAGATGTCTTTATTCGTAACTAGCGTTTAATTGTAAATCTATTGCCAATAATATTCTGCAGCATCACCAAGTTTGCGTTCGATTTCTAATAAACGATTGTATTTCACCAAGCGCTCACCTCGACTGGCGGAGCCAGTTTTTAAGTGGCCACTGTCCATGGCTACAGCAAAGTCAGCTAAGAAACTATCTTCGGTTTCGCCTGAGCGGTGGGAGTGGAATGCTCGCCAACCTGCATTTCTACACAAGCGAACCGCGCTGGCGGCTTCACTGACGGTGCCTATTTGGTTAAGTTTAATCAGTGATGAGTTCGCACTGCCCTCATTAATACCGCGTTGAATGTATTTGGTATTTGTCACAAAAATATCATCACCAACAACTTCAATTTTGTCACCTAAGCGCTCAGTAAAGCTTTTAAAGCCACTCCAGTCTTTTTCTGCTAATGGGTCTTCCCAAAGAATGATGGGGTATTTATTTACCCATTCTTCACTTAAGGCAATAAGTTCTTCACTGCTCATTGGGCCACGGCCAGACCAGCGTAAATCGTAATTACTTTCTAAGTTGGTGCAAAAAGAATTAGCTGCGCTATCTAGGCCGATGGCAATATCCTCGCCGGGCTTGTAGCCTGCGGCCTCTATGGCTTGAATAATCATCTCAATGGCGGCTTCGTTGCTGCTGAAATTTGGAGCAAAGCCGCCTTCGTCCCCGACACTTGTGGCTAAACCGTCAGCTTTAAGTAGGGCTTTTAGTTGATGAAAGGTTTCAGCAACATAACGTAAACCTTCTGCAAAAGTGGGGGCGCCAATAGGGATGGCCATAAATTCTTGAAAATCAACGCTGTTATCCGCATGTTCCCCGCCATTGACAATATTCATACAAGGCACAGGTAAGCGCACAGCTGCGCTGCCGCCTAAGTAATGATAAAGGGGCAAATTGCAAGACTGAGCTGCGGCACGAGCTATAGCCATAGAGCAGCCAAGGATCGCGTTGGCACCAAGTCGGGCTTTATTATCGGTGCCGTCTAGTTCGATAAGCTTCCGATCGAGAAGGGCTTGATCGAATACACTGTTGCCAATAAGTGCTGAGGCTATCTCCCCTTTGACATTGTTAACCGCAGTTTGTACGCCGAGACCGCCATAGCGTATGCCTCCATCTCTGAGCTCTACAGCTTCATTGGCGCCGGTACTAGCACCGGAAGGGACGGAGGCGAAGCTCTCACTGCCATCACTGAGTTGAATATATACTCGAACTGTGGGGTTGCCGCGGGAGTCAAGAATTTCCTGGGCGTCGATATGCTTAATGCTACTCATACTGCTCTCCGTGCTGAATGGGTTTACAGCAGTGTAACAGTGAGTTCTTGCAGTTTTAAGTGACGATTACTTTAGAGCATGATGCCTTTAGCGCGCTCGCTGCATGGCGCGCTGCATCTCGCGATTAGAGTCGCGCTCTTTTTCCACATTGCGCTTATCGTGTTGCTGCTTACCTTTGGCGATGCATATCTCGGCTTTGATCATATGGCCTTTCCAATACAGCGCGGTGCAAACCACGGTATAGCCTTTTTGATCAGCGTGAGAGGCAAGTTTGTCTATTTGTTTGCGGTGCATCAGCAGTTTGCGATAGCGCGTCGGCTCACATACAAAGTGCGTAGATGCGGTTGGCAGCGGCTGGATTTGTGTATTCAGTAAAAAGGCTTCGCCGTTTTTGAAAAACACATAGCTATCGGTTAGCTGAGCTTTGCCGGCACGGCAGCTCTTAACTTCCCAGCCTTGCAGCTCTAAGCCCGCTTCGAATTTCTCCACCAAAAAGTAATCAAAGCGCGCTTTTTTGTTCTGCGCGATATTATTACTGGGAGTTTTGCTTTTACCTTTTTTTGCCATGGCGCGGATTATACGGTCTTGCCGAGCACTTGTCCCCCTGTCGTTCGTGTCGTGAAGTGTTAAAATGGCGTCTTTTTTCTGAAGGTCCTCTTTTTGTCAACGATAGAGCGCAGCGCGCTAGTTAATTTTAGTTGTAAGCAGATGTTTGATCTCGTCAACGATTTTGAAGCTTATCCGCAGTTTATGCCTGGCTGTGTTGCCGCAGAGTTACTTGGCCAAGGTGAGAACTGGCTTGAAGCTAGGCTGCATTTAAGCCGCATGGGGGTGAAGCAAAGTTTTGCTACCCGCAATATCTTAAACGCGCCTCACTCAATGACCATAAGCCTGCTCGAAGGGCCTTTTCAGCGTTTTGAGGGGGAGTGGTTGTTTCAAGCGCTGGGTGAAAACGCCTGCAAAGTGATCTTCCGTTTAGATTTTGATGTTAAAAAAGGCCTAGCTGCTTTAGCTTTGCCTAAGTTAATGCAAGCTAGCGCTTCTGAACAAGTAGATGCTTTGTGCCGCCGCGCTAAGCAGGTCTATTTAAATTAAGTGAGTACGAGATGACAGATATAGAACCGATCGCTGTAGAAGTGGCTTACGCCACACCTGAAAAACAATTGATCATCGCGGTTATGGTTGAGCCGGGTACCACGGCTTACGACGCCGCTTTAAAGTCGAAAGTCTGTGAGGAATTTCCAGAGATAGATTTGGAAAGTGCGAAATTTGGTCTCTTTGGCCAGGCTTTAGGCTCTAAAGGCTTAGCCGCTGCTCGTGAATACGTATTGCAAGAAGGCGACAGAATTGAAATCTATCGTCCCTTAATTGCCGACCCTAAAGAAGTGCGCCGCAAACGTGCAGCGGCTAAAAAGGCTTAGCCTGCTGTATCCATGTTATGAAGCAATTGCTGCTTGATACTCGGCTTAGCGCCGTTTTATTTCATTCCTTTTAAACGCTTTGTCAGGTCGATCAGTGTTTTCTGAGTTCGTTAATTGATCTGCTTGTTTGTATTGTTTTTACTCATATTTTACACTGCGACCTTGGTTGAAAATATTAAAAAACATTGTAATAACAATAAGATAGGGATTGTCCTTGCATGAATTTACGTAATGTTTTGCTGAGCTGGACTTTCATTGCTCTTACGGCTTGTGGCGGCTCGAGTGAGGAAAAAACAGCTGAAACCGCACTGGTTGAGGCTAGTCCTTCACCGCAAGTGAGCTCTTCTCCAGATTTAGGTTTGCTTGTTAAACCCTACGAGGGAAACACTAAGCGAGCTGTACTTACAGAAGATAATCTCGAGTTACTAACTAGTGCTGCCATGTTGGCTTATCGCGATGTGGAATTACTTAAAGAGATGATTCTTGCCACGACCCATCCAGTTTTAATCTCGTCCTTGGTTGAAAGTAATGAATCCCTAGCTTGCCCTGGTGGAGGCTCTATGGATGTAGTGCAAGCACCGGAACTCGAAGCCAGAGACGATAGGCTAGATTTAATTGCCGACTCGGACGTAATTTACCTTCCTGTCGACAGTAGTGAAGTTGAGCTGGAGTTTTCTAACTGTATTCTTGCTCAAGGGCTTCAATTAGAAGAAGGGGATAGGCTGGATGGTCGTCTTAATATCACCTGGGGTAGTGTTGAGCTAGTAACTCAAAGAGGGAGTTGGTGGTTTAGTACCGGTAGTTATTATGAGTATTTGGAGTCAACGTTTGTTTCCGAGCTGCAGTTAAATCAAGAAGATCTGTTTTTTGAAAAGCGCTGTTCTGGCTGGTGTGTATATAAATCCTATTTAAATTTTGGTGAGCAGTTTTATTATCGAAGCCTGTCCCCTTTTGGCGTAATTGCAGTTGATGAGCTTTTACCTACGGATCCTAGTCAAAGTCTAAGATCGAGAACGGATATTAGCACTTGGGATGAAGATATCAGCAGTGAAGGTGAAGGCGGTGACGACCTTCCTGTTTCTAGTACTCCTGCGTATGTCGATTTACAGCTCTATCATCCCGAATTTGGTTTTATTGATGTCATGTGGCGCTCAATGGTGAAGGGCTATATTCTCGATGAGCAGGGAGGAGCGTTAGCAAGCTATTCAGCTAGCCCTCTCGATATGATGACAAGCGTTGAGGAGCCTGAGTGGGAGCCCGGTACAGGGGATTGTGACCTAGAACAAAATACTGAAGATTCGGAAATTAGTTGGTGTAGCATGTGGCGTTACGCGGATGCTGATGATTTAGCGACCTCTAGAGTGGGATATGACTCAAATGGTAATTTAGTTTTTACTGCGCCGGGTATCGACGAAGAACTTGCTGATGTAAATGAATATCTCGTCAAGTTTAACAGTGAGACTTATACCTTCGATCTTCCTTTTGATATTAACCGCTAACTTAATAGTGGAAGGTCGATCTTAAGGCGGCTCTTTGCAGAGCTGCCTTGTCTTTCTTTGGTTTTAAAGCCTTTCGTCAATAAGCGAAATCAGCCTGGCTTGAGCGCCGCGATTTTTTTCTGCTACAGCTTTTGCTGCACTACCGCGTTTTTTTGCTTCACTTTTATCGAGTAACAATGGCTCAGCTTTCTCGCTTAATTCTACGCTGTTTTTAACCAGCTGCAGCCCGCCACTTTCAATCAGCTCATCGGCAACTTGCTGGAAATTAAAGGTACTTGGTCCTGCAAAAATTGGTAAAGACCATGCAGCAGCTTCAATGTAATTGTGGCCGCCATTTTCGACTAATGAGCCCCCAATAAACGCATAGTCAGATGCACCGAGCATCAGCAGCAGCTCACCCATGGTGTCACCCAGCAAGATATCGCAATTCTTTAGCTCTTTATTGTCACTGCGGCGCAAGCAATTAAATCCGCTTGCTTGGCAGAGTTTGTAAACGTCGTTAAAGCGCTCGGGGTGCCGTGGCACAAGAATTAAACGCAAGCTTGGATATTGTTTTTTTAACGCTGAAAATGCGTCAAGTACGGGTTCGTCTTCACCTGAATGCGTGCTGGCTGCAATAAATACCGGTTCCGCTTCAGGGCATAACTCTTTCTTTAAGGCCTGCGCCGCTTTTTGAATCTGCTCGGGGATATTTAGATCGTATTTAATGTTGCCGATGATTTTGGCTCGCTCAGGTTTTAGGCCTAATTTAACAAAGCGGCCAGCATCGGCAGTATTCTGAATGGCCGCCAAGGTAATCTTGCTGAGCATAGAGCGGCTCATGCGTTTAACCAAACCATAACCTCGAGCGCTTTTTTGTGAAAGACGGGCATTGGCTACGATACTCGGAATGTGTCTTTTATGGCAGGCGTGAATAAGGTTGGGCCACAGTTCTGTTTCTATGCATACAAAGACTTGTGGTTGATAGCGTGTTAAGAAGGCGTTAATGCAAGGCTGTAGGTCATAAGGCAGGTAGCAATGCAGTACGTTTTTACCAAAGTTTTTTTGTATTTGCTCTGAGCCGGTGGGGGTCATACAGGTGATCAATAGTTGATGGGAGCCCTGATCGACATAGTGTTGGATCAAACTTTTGGCTGCAATAAATTCGCCAACGCTGACGGTGTGAAACCAAAGTAAGGGCCTTTGGTCTCGCCCTTTTGTTGAGCTTATGCCTAAACGTTCGGCCCAGCGCTCTCTATAAGCGGGCGCTTTTTTACCGCGCTGCCAGAGACGCCAAAAAGCTAAGGGAAGTAGCACAAAAAAAAGTATGGAATAAAAAAAGCGCATGCGTTGTATCGCTCAGGTTTGTCGCGGCTAGTGTAAAAGCTTATTTAAGCATAGCGGCTAGAGGCCCTTGTTCAATCTCTGAAAGCAGGGGCCTTTTATTATTGTTAGCAGCCGCATACCTGCGGCTTAGCTTTGTTTACTTTGGCTGTTATAAAGTGCTGCGTAACTGCCGTTTTTCTCGAGCAAGCTATCGTGAGAGCCTTGCTCAATAATATGACCGTGATCGAGCACGATGATCTGATCGGCGTCACGTACGGTGCTGAGCCTATGGGCAATAATGAGTGTGGTACGGCCTTGTTTCAAGGTGTCTAAGGCTTCTTGGATCAGCTTTTCACTGTGATTATCTAATGCTGAGGTCGCCTCATCCAGTATTAAAATAGGTGCGTCTTTATAAAGTGCGCGAGCAATAGCTAGGCGTTGACGCTGGCCGCCACTGAGCTTACCGCCACTTTCACCCACATCAGTGTGTACACCTTCTTCTAGCTCTTGAACAAAATCAAAGGCGTTGGCATTTTTTAAGGCTGTAATCAGTTTATTGGGGGCTCGTTCTTCTGAACCGTAATAAACATTTTCTTCCACGCTGGCTTCGAAGATCACTGGGTTTTGGCTTACAAAGCTAATGTTTCGGCGCACTTCTGCCAGTTGGATATCATTAATGTCGTGACCGTCGATCAAAATACTGTTGTTGTTACAACGATAGAGGCGCATAAGCAGTGATGCTATGGTGCTTTTTCCGCTGCCGCTGTGGCCTACTAATGCAACGGTTTGGCCGGCTTTTATATCTAAATTCAGCTCCTCTAATACGGGTTGATCGTCGTTATAAGCAAAGTTGAGTTGCTGAAAGCGAATATCGCCATTCGCTTTTTGTAGTGTTTTTGTACCATCGTTTTTTTCGGCTTCTTCGTCGAGTACATCAAAGATGGTTTCAGCAGCGGCAAGACCTGTTTGTACCATGGATACGATACCGCTTAAGGCTTTAATCGGGCGACCAAGGACGCCTGCTGCCGTCAGGTAGGTGACAGCGGCGGCGGCCTCACCGGCGGGCCAAAAAATTAATACTAAATAAAACAGGGAAGCCAGAGCAATAGCGATAACAAAGTGCATAATCGGCGTTTGCAGGGCACTGACACGAGCATATTTGGTTTTGAATATCAGGTTTTCATCGGCAGCACCTTTAAAGCGCTTGGCTTCGAAGTCTTCGGCGTTATAGCTTTTAACTACTTGAATACCTTGAATGGCTTCGCTGGTTACATGGGTTACTTTGCTAACGCTGGCTTGGATTTTTCGGCTGCTTTTACGAAAGTAGCGAGCGGCAATAAATACCAAACCCATCAAGACGGGGGCGGCGACAAAAAAGACTAAGGTTAACTGCCAGTTTTGGCTAAACAGCATGTACAGCAAGATCAGTAAGAATAGACCTTCTTCAAATAGTGTTTTTACTGCTTTGGTTACCGAGTTACTGACCTGTTCGATGTTGTAGATAACTAATGAGATTTGTTTGCTACTGCTGTTTTTGTCGTAATAGTTTTGTGGCAATTTTAGAAGTTTGTCGAAAACTTGCTTGCGTAAATCGTTGACGACATGAAGGCCTACACGGCTAATAAAGTAGGAGCCAAGATAGGCGCCTACGCCTCGGAATAGGCTTAATACGAGCACAATAACGGGTAAAAGAAAGATGCTTTCAAGTAGGCCTGGAGGGAAATAGTCACCCCACTTTTCAATCCATGCAGTTGGTTTTCCTGAGAGCTCATTTAAAAACAGCTCGATACACTTAATTAAAGCGCCCTGACTAATCGCAAAGATTAAAAAGCCAATAAAGCTGATTAGAAAAAAGCGCTTGTAGTTAGAGGTATAAGAGAACAGGCGAGCGTAAAGTTTGCCGGAGCTTTGTTCCTGAGGGCTCATAGATAGTCCGCTGTGTAAGGGCATACAAAAAAGGGCATTCTAGATGAATGCCCTTTGAACTGGAAATTTTGCTGCTAAATCGCCTTTAGGCTTTAACCGGGCTCAACCAGTCGGTGTGCTCGGCTAGTTCGCCGCGCACTGATTTAAAGTACAAGTCTTGAAGCTTGGTGGTAATCGGGCCACGTTTACCTTCGCCAATTTTGCGGCCGTCAAGCTCGCGAATTGGCAGCACTTCAGCGGCAGTGCCGGTAAAGAAGGCTTCGTCGGCAACGTAAACCTCATCGCGGGTAATACGCTTCTCTTCAATTTCGTAACCACAGTCAGCGGCCAGCTGGAAAATAGTGGCGCGGGTAATACCGTCTAGGCATGAGGTAAGCTCTGGGGTGTAGAGCTTGCCGTTGCGTACCAAGAAGATATTCTCGCCACTGCCTTCTGCAACATAACCTTCGTTATCAAGCAAAAGTGCTTCTTCACAACCGCATTGCAAGGCTTCTTTCAGAGCTAGCATGGAGTTGATGTAGTGACCATTTGCTTTTGCCTTACACATGCTGATATTCACGTGGTGGCGGGTATAGCTAGAGGTGCGGACCTTGATACCAACATCACGAGCTTCAGGGCTCATATAGCTAGGCCAGTTCCAGGCGGCAACAATAACGTGTGTTTTTAAGTTGTCGGCGCGCAAACCCATGCCTTCTGAACCATAAAAGGCCATAGGGCGTAGATAGGCTTCGTGCAGATTGTTTTCACGAATCACTAATTTATGTGCTTCGTTCAGCTCTTCCTTGCTGTAAGGCATGTCCATATCCATGATATGAGCGGAACGGAAGAGGCGGTCGGTATGCTCCTGCAATTTGAAAATGCTGGTGCCGTGTTCGCCTGCTTCATAGGCGCGGACGCCTTCAAAAACGCCCATGCCGTAGTGCAAAGTGTGGGTAAGTACGTGGACTTTGGCATCGCGCCAATCAACCAACTCACCATCAAACCAAATAACGCCGTCGCGATCGGCAAAAGACATAGGGGACTCCATTTACAACGTAGTCCGAACTTAGGCTCGGACATTTAACCTTAATTAAGCAGTACCAAATAGGCGCTGCCAGATTGCTACAACGGAATTTCGCTCTGCAACAAGTTCGTTAACACTGATCTTATTGGACTTCTGCTCAATAGTCAGTCGGTGCATCACGACACGCAGCGCTTTGTACGCTGTACTAAGCTGTTCAACCTCTTGGGTCGACAGTTTGTCAGTGAGAGCGAGAGCTTCCAGAATTCGGATGTTGTCCGTGTAGGTCGCGAGCGACGGGTTAGCATGCGACCAAGCAAGAACCAGATATTGAACCATAAATTCAATATCGACGATACCGCCGGCATCCTGTTTGATGTGAAAAAGATCGCTTTCGCTGTCCTTTGTGCCTAAGTGGCCGCGCATTTTAAGGCGCATATCAACAATATCTTTGGCGAGTTTGACTAGCTCTCGCGGCTGGGTCAGGATCTTCTTGCGGGTGGCGTTGAACTTTTCTCTTAACTGTTCATTGCCACAAATTGCCCGAGCACGCACCAAGCTTTGGTGCTCCCAAGTCCAGGCTTCTTTTTCTTGGTAGCGTTCAAAGGCTTTGAGTGTTGTGACTAGCGGGCCGCTCTCACCAGATGGGCGCAGTCTCATATCAACTTCATAGAGGCGGCCGCTGTGTGTACGAGTATCGATTAGGTGAATCAGTTTTTGCCCAAGGCGCATATAAAAAGTAGCGTTGTCGATAACACGTGGACCGCTGGTCTCACCGTGGATATTGGCATCGTGAATAAAGACCAGATCAAGATCGGAGCCGTGGTTCATCTCTATACCGCCAAACTTGCCATAGCCACTAATTAAGAACGAGGGGCCGCAATTTTTTTCACCATCGGGAAAGCCGTGCCGTTCGGTCATGGCATGCCAAGCTAGGCCTAAACAGTATTCAACTAAGGCTTCTGCTAACCATGTTAAGTAATCACTCACTTTCATCAATGGCAATACACCTGTTACTTCGCAGGCTGCAATACGCAAAGAGTGGCTCAGTTTAAAGTAGCGCAAGGCTTCCATCTGAGCCTCTAGGTCATCCTCTTCTATGCGCAGCATGACACGGCGTAATTCATCGGCCAGTTCTTCTTTAGCTGGCAGGTGATAGAGGCTGGCGATATCGAGTAGCTCATCAAGCAAAGCTGGGTGCTTGGCCAATTGTTCGCAGATTTGTGTGCTCGCCTGAGCCAGTTGCAACAACTGTTTGAGTGCTATTGGGTTTTCCATTAAGAGTACAAGATAGGCACTTCGCCTAACCACTGCTCGTACCAGAGGCAGTAGCCTTAAGAGCATATCGGAGCCGTTTTCAAAAGCCTCAAGCTCGCTTAAGAGTACGGGCATAAAGCTGTCTAGACGGCTACGGCTATCGGTATTTAAGTGAAGTACAGCTGTACTTTGGCTGAACTCGTGTAGGGCTTCGCAATTTAAACCGCCGTCGATATGGCAGAGCCCTTGGCTGGCTGCTTGCCAAAGAGCAGAGGCGTCTTCACTTATATTTTGTTCTTTTTCTGCACTGGGGTTGTCGTCAATCAGTTCGGCAAATTCACGGCGTACTAAGCTGCGGTATTGTTCGAGCTGCTCTTCAAACTCTGACCAACTATTTATGTTGAGATAACTCAGTAATGCGTTTTGGGCCTCTGGTGTTTGGGGTAGTTTTTGGCTCTGCTCGTCATTCCAAGCTTGGATTGCATGTTCGCAGTTGCGCAAAAAAATATACGCTTCTAATAATTGCTGTGCTTTACCCTCAGGTAGATAATTACCTTTTTCGAGCAGCGGTAAGATTTTTCGTAGGCGATTGTCTTGTAGCTCCGTTTCTCGGCCACCGCGAATAAGCTGGAATACTTGAGCAATAAACTCGACTTCTCGAATTCCGCCAGCACCGAGTTTAACGTCATCATCGAGTTTGCGACGGCGCACTTCTTGGCGGATCATTTCTTTAAGTTGGCGCAAGGCATCGATGACACTGAAATCAACATATTTGCGGTAGCTAAAGCTGCGTAAGAGACTCATCATCTCATCACTACGAGCCCCCTCACCTGAGTGAGCGACGATGCGAGCCTTGATCATGGCGTAGCGTTCCCACTCGCGCCCCTGACTTTGGTAGTAGGTTTCTAAGGCTCCAAAACTTGAGACCAGCGCGCCGCTCTGACCCCAAGGGCGCAAGCGCATGTCCACTCGAAAAGCGCGGCCTTCGGTGGTCTGCGCATCGAGGCTTTGAATGACTCGTTTACCTAGAAGGGTAAAAAACTGTTGGTTTTCTACGCTTTTATCGCCATCGGTTTCCCCTTTTTCTGGATAGGCAAAAATAAGGTCGATGTCTGAGCTGAGGTTGAGTTCCCAAGCCCCTAATTTGCCCATGCCGAGTACGTAGAAATCTTGCTTTTTTCCCTCTGCACAGCGTGGAACACCATAGCTCTGGCTAAGCTCGTGGTAATGTCTGTCGACACAGTGCTGAATGCAGAGTTCGGCAAGAAAGCTCAGCTCTTTGGTCGTTTCAAACAGTGAGCTTAGGCCATTGCTGTCACGCCAGATAATGCGTAATTGGGCGAGGTGGCGCCATAGGCGAATGCTGTCATCCTCTGAGCTTTTAAAGATGCTAGCAAGGTGTATTAATTGTACTTGCATCAGTTCTTTGTAGCTGTATCGCTCTAGTTTTACACCAAGTTGCATATGATTGAGTAACGCTAAGAGCAATTCGGGCCGGCGTTCAAGCTCGCGGCGAGCGTAAAGGCTAACATCAAAGAGCTTGGCCAGCTGTTTGGCCTCACTTTTTTCTAAAGCTTGTTTGAGCTCTAATTGTTGTTCTTTACTGAGCTTGAGCTCGACAGCTTGTTGTAAATCGGTGTAGTAGGACGCGGAGTTAAGCAGCTGAGACAGCGGCATGCGACATTCCTTGTATTTATCTTTGAAGAAATAATAGCGATCAGAGCTTCAGTATAACGAAGCAAAAGGAGGGGGTCTTGTTTTAGATCTGTTTCGCTTAGGTGGCTTGAATTACGCAGTTATTGCGGCCGTTTTCTTTAGCTTGGTAAAGGCCTTTATCGGTGTTGTCTATCCACTGGGTTGTGTTTTTAAACTGATCACTAAACTCGCTAATACCAATGCTAACCGTATAATTAATACTTGTTCCCTCATAGAAGGCGGTGCTGTCGGCTATGCACTTGCGGATACGTTCAGCCAGCATTAAAGCGGCGTCAGCATTGGTGTCGGGTAATATGATGGCAAATTCTTCACCGCCATAACGCCCAGTAATATCGACACTGCGTACACATTGCTGAGTGAGCTTGGCAGTCTGACGAATAACTTCGTCGCCAGCTGGGTGGCCGTAATTGTCGTTAATTTTTTTAAAGTGGTCGATATCAAACATCAGCATAGAACTGGCGTTTTCATAACGAGTACAGCGCTGCAGTTCTTGTTCTAGCTCGAATTCCCATGCTTTACGGTTCAATAGCCCAGTGAGCCCGTCGGTGCGGCTTAGGCGCTCCAGTTCAGCGTTTAAACTGTCGCTTTGTTGGCGGTTGACCGCAGCTTCCGTTACGTCGTAAATAATGATGCACAGGTGGTCGATCTCTCCACGAATATTCTTAAGGGGGATCATCGTACTGTTTTGGTACATGTGTTCGGCGATGCTGGTGATGGGCCGATAACTTGGGAATTTAAACAAATACTGACGTTGCTCCCAAGTAGTAAATGCACTGTTGTGCAAGCTAAAAACTGATTCGGCTTTGCGACGAAACCAAGTTTCGGGTAGCTCGGGGAAGCTTTCAAAGATGTTGGTGGCAAGTAACTCGGAAGAATCGCGTGCGCTGTGATTTTGCATAAACGCATTACACAGCTGGATATTGTAGTTTCTGTCTATGATGACTAGGCCGACGTCGATGAACTGTAATACATCCATCAACCAGTGAAAGTCATCTAGCAGAGCCGGTTTGTTATCCATTTATAAGCGTTGCCCAGGAGCCTCGGTTTATTAGCCATCAATAGCTGTGTAGCTTGGCTGTTAGTTTAATAAGTAGTCTAGCTTCTTAAATAGTAGTTCGAGACTGTTTTCTGTCATCACTATTAGTAGGTCACAATTTATATTGTAGCCTTCAATTGAATAACTGATTTCAGTAACGAGGGCATGCTTCCACCTAGCTTTATCGAGTTGAAAGAGATCTTTGATGTTTTGGTGTTGGCCAAGCACCATAGGGGGCCCAAAGCTAAAGTCCATATCAATCTGCTCGGCGATGCCATTTAGGCATGCGCCAAAAAGCACATTGGTGGTGTCCATGAGTAATTCACACTCGCTGTTTTCATCTAGCTCACCTTCGTAACGCATGATACTGGCAAGGTCTGCAAAACTGGTGTCGTTAAACAAAAGCATGGCTTCACCTGCTATACCACCACCAATAAAGCCTTGGCAGACACCACTGACACTGCGGTTGGTATCAATAGCGTGCAGTGCCATTAAAATATCTGATGGTGCCATGATTTCTATATGCGGAATGCTCAGTTCAACAAAAGCATCTAATAAGCGCGCAAGCTTGTCGCCAGCTTGGCCCATCGCCACATTGCTGATTTCTTGTAAACAATCCCTGTAGTCTTCGCTGAGAGTGAAAATGGCCTTGCCCGCCTATCTGCTAAAGGTTTCCTAACTATTTTAGTCGCCACACGGTAAAATGCCTGTTTTTTGCTGATGCGAGGTTGTCTAAGTGGCTTTGAAATATTGCACGGTTTCAGTAACGCACTATCAACAGAACTGTTCTATCGCTTGGTGTGAGAATACTCGTCAAGCTGCAGTGATTGATCCTGGTGGAGATGTTTCTCGCTTGCTCAATAAAATCAAAGACTTAGGTGTCGAGCTTAAACAGGTGCTTCTTACTCACGGGCATATGGATCATGTTGGTGGAGCCGCTCAAATAGCGGCAGAGCTAGATTTACCGATTATTGGACCGGCTATCGAAGATAAATTTTGGATGGACGCATTGGATGGTCAAGCATCGATGATGGGCTTTGAAGCCCAGCCGCCTCTGGTTCCAACGCGCTGGCTAAAAGATGGCGAGGCGATATCTATCGGAGAGTGTGAGCTTTCAGTGATTCATTGCCCTGGGCATACTCCAGGGCATGTGGTGTTTTATTCGGCTGATGCTCAGCGCGCTTTTGTGGGAGATGTATTGTTTGCAGGTTCCATTGGCCGCACTGACTTCCCGCAAGGTGATTTAACGACCTTGTTAAACTCCATTCGTAACAAGCTTTTTGTTTTGGGGGATGATATTGCCTTTGTACCGGGGCACGGTCCTGAATCTAATTTTGGCGCAGAGCGTCAAACCAACCCTTTTGTTGCTGATCACAGTTTTGGTTAAGGGCCTTTAGGTCTAGGAGAAGAGAATGACAAGTCCATTAAGTGACGATTTTGACCAGAACTACGACCAGTTTATTGCAGAAGCAATAGATCTTGGTTGTGTATGGGCCTTAGAGGGAGAAGAGGGGTTTGCGCTTTGTCCTTCCGTAGAAAACGAAGAAATTGACGTTATGCCGCTTTGGTCTCAACCTGAATATGCTCAGGCGCACTGTAAAGAAGAGTGGTCTGTTTATAAGCCAGTGCCCATCGCACTTGAAGAGCTATTAGATGAGTGGCTGCCGGGTATGCACAGTGATGTTGTATTTGTTGGTGTGAACTGGGACGAGAATATGGAAGGGGTAGAGCTAGAACCACTTGATCTATTAGAAGAGATAGATAGGGAGGCGGCGTCTTAATCTACCTGCTATATTTATACGCAGAAGGCTCCAGTAGAGCCTTACGGGAATGTTAATGCATTCGCCCAGCTGAGGTGATCTTTAACCGTAGCGGGTGCCGATACGCGTCCCTTGTGCTCGATATGTAAAGATCACAAGGGCTAGCAAGAGTCGCACGAGTCGCATTTTATCCCGTAAGGCTCTACTCGAGCCTTTTTTGCTTGCTATTGTCCCGCTTTGATTAAACCTACTCGAAGATCCTTGGCTTCATAGATCTTTTCCCCTGCTTTAAAGACAAAACCATCTGCTATACCCATTGGCATCGGCTTTCTAAATACACGTTTGATATGTATGTGGTAGTCAATTTGTTCTGAATCTGGGTAGATTTGCCCTGTAAATTTCACTTGTCCTACCCCCAGCGCTCGCCCCCGACCCGCAAGCCCTTGCCAGCCTAGATACACACCCAGTAATTGCCAGAGTGCGTCCAGGCCTAAGCAGCCTGGCATAACAGGGTCGCCTTTAAAGTGACAGGCAAAGAACCACTGTGAGCTGTGGATCTTAAAGCTCGCTTTGAGCTCGCCGCGCTGATATAGCCCGCCCTCTTGGTTTATATCTGTGATCTTGTCGATCATTAACATGTTGTCACTGGGAAGTTGGGCGTTGCCAGGGCCAAAAAAGTCGCTTTGGCTCATCGCGTGTATATCGTCTTTGCTGAAGTGCATAGGTTTTTCTCGTCTCTGTGTCTCTCGTTGGCAGCTTGTTTATCGCTTGCTGATGAAAAGACGAGTGTGCCGTTGTTGATATGTTTAAGGATTGGAAAAATCGGACATCAGCGAGTGTCGTAAGT
Source organism: Agaribacterium sp. ZY112 (assembly GCF_041346925.1). Classification (NCBI taxonomy): domain Bacteria; kingdom Pseudomonadati; phylum Pseudomonadota; class Gammaproteobacteria; order Cellvibrionales; family Cellvibrionaceae; genus Agaribacterium; species Agaribacterium sp. ZY112. The sequence goes on from NZ_CP166840.1 coordinate 1,541,530, forward strand.
TGTGTGGGCTAAGACCAAAGCTGCTCTTAAAGGCGTTGATGTAGTGAGCCTGATCGTAGAAACCATGCTGGTTTGCAAGCTCGGCAGTACTACTGGTTTGTTGGAAGAAGTGCTTGGCTGCGATTTGGGTTTTTATTGTTTGTAATAGGCGCTTACTTGTTAAGCCAGTAGCTTGTGTCAGTTTGCGATTTAGATGTCGGCTGCTGAGGCCGGCTTGTTGAGCGAGTTGCTGCACTCTTAATTCACTACTAAAACGAAAAACTTGTTGCAGGCAGAAGTCGATAACATCTGTTTTAAGCGGTTGGAATTGGGCTAACAGGTTTTGCTCAAGGCTGTGAAAACGTTTAATGATGCTGTTGTGTGAGAACAGCTCATGGTGCAATTGGGCTAGTTTGGCGCAGCCTAAGAAGTTCACGTCGACGTAAGTACCACTGACTTCTTGTAGATTAACTTTAAAAAAATGGCGCAGTGCTCCTGGATAAAAATGCACGCCGAGATAGGCGCCAGCTTCTGGCAATAAAAGTTCGCTGGCAGCGTATTGTGTACCACCAAAAAACACGCCATTTTTTGAGAAAAATAACGCTTGTGTTGCATCAGCCGCAATAGGGTAGGGGGTGGCTTTAGTGGTGCTTATTTGTAGGTAGCTATGAATATAAGGGCGTAAAACAGCACACGGTTTCGTGTGCTGATAGTCTAATCCATACTTCGTAAGCCCAGCTTTACTTAGCGTTGGCTGAAAGGGCTGGTAGATTATAGGCGTACTTATAGACATAAACTAAGGTACTCGCAAAACCCGCAGGTGATGGGTTTGACTCAGTGATTAACGCGGATATAGGTCTACTCTAAGCCCTTCAGGTTGTAAGGTAAATTTAATACTGTCTTGAGCTGCATGACTGTCGGCGTTGCGTTCAAAGCGATAGTGGCGAATCAGCTCGATAAGTGCCAAGCGCATCTCCACTAAAGACAGCTGGCGCCCAGGACACAAGCGTGCACCAAAACCAAAGGGCATTAATTGGCTGGCTGTAGCGCGGCTGTTTTCCATGTTTAACCAGCGCTCCGGTTTAAATGCTTCGCAATCGGGGAAGAGTTGCTCGTTATAAGCTTCGCCACTTAAAAGGCATACAAGGGTTGTGCCCGCAGGACAGTGATGGCCTTTGATCTGTTCGTCTTTAATTGGTTCGATATAAAGATGTGGTGCTACCGGTTTTAAACGCATGGTTTCGTGAAGCACCGCTGAAATCAGAGGAAAACTTTCCAGCTGTTCAAGGCTGATAGGGCCATTACCATTGGTGTGTGTTTGCACTTCTTGATAAAGCTGTTCTTGTAGCTCGGGTCGTTCAACTAAGAAGTCTATCGCCCAGGCAAGTGTGTTGGCGGTGGTGTCTTCACCGGCAAGTAAAAGCGTAACAACATTGGCAAATAGCTGCTCATCAGTGAAGTGCTCGCCGTCTTCGTTTTCGGCCAAGATCATTGCTTCGAGCAGGTTCTCGGCTTGCTCAAAATCTTGCCTTTGCTCGCTCTCTAGTTTCATTCGGGCCTGCTCAATAAAACCATTGACTGCGTGCCTAACCTCACTGAGAGCGGCGTCGAGTTTCTTGTCTCGCTCTAATTTAAACCAACGCCAATAAGGTAGAGGTGCTCGCAGTCGATAGCTGAGCATAGGGAAGATGACGTTGAGTTGATCTTGTAGGTAGTGTTCGTCACTGGCAAGCGTATTCACGTCTATACCAAAGGCCAGTGATGAGGTGACATCGACGGTGTAGGCCATCAATATATCTTGGATATCGATGTTTTGTGTTTGCTTATTTAAGCTGCCAATTAATCGCTGTGTGATTTCTTCAATCTTAGGGTAGAACGCTTTGATCTTACTGGGTTTAAAGGCTGGGTTCATAAGTAAGCGCTGACTGCGCCACTCTTTTGCTTCTGCACTAAAGACGCCGTGAATGCCCATTTCACTAAACATGGTTTCCATCACTTTGGCGCGGCGAAAACGCTCTGGACGGTTTTTCATAATGTGTTTAACGGTATCGGCATCTTGCACAATGACCATGTTTTTATGCATGAAGCGAATACGAGCAAAGCCGTTAAACTCGCGAGCCACACCATAAAAGAAGTCGTGTACACACTTGCTATCGAACTGGCCTAGGTTGCCTTTAAGCCAGTGACGTTTAGGGCCAGCTAGGGTTTTATACGAAGGGGCGGAGATGGAAGGTGCTGAAGTGCTGCTCACAGGTTTAGCCTTAAGTCCGTTTATTGTTAGGGCACTAAATATTGCTGACTAGTTAGGCCTTGCCTTCAGGGTGCTTTGAACAAGGCTCAGCGACACCGAGGTCGCTGCGCAGCCCCCAGGGATTGGGTTCACGGCGTCTTGAGAAAGGCACTCTGCGGGTGAGGCCGGCCTACGAAGCGCGGTGCTTCACATTTAAGCCAGTTCTATTGTGCTTATTTATGGCGCAAGTGTAACAGAGCCCGCCTTTACTTTTCTGTTTACGGTCTCGCTTGTCACACATGCTTATAAACGGCTGCTGATTGATGCCAGCAATGGCATCTGTTATAACGCTTGGCGACTAATAACACATAGATTCGATTACCTGCGATGTCCAGCGATACGATTTTTGCCGACGAGCAAATAGAGCTCAAAGCCTATACCGAAAAAGCCTACCTTGATTATTCCATGTACGTGATCCTCGATCGCGCACTGCCGCATGTCGGTGATGGTTTAAAACCCGTGCAGCGCCGCATTATTTATGCGATGAGCGAACTCGGTTTAAAGGCTTCTGCAAAGTACAAAAAATCCGCCCGTACCGTAGGTGATGTTATCGGTAAATATCACCCTCATGGTGATAGTGCTTCTTATGAAGCGATGGTCTTGATGGCGCAGCCTTTTAGTTATCGCTACCCCTTAGTTGATGGGCAGGGCAACTGGGGGTCTCAGGATGACCCTAAATCTTTTGCGGCCATGCGTTATACCGAAGCCCGCTTGAGTAAATTTACTGAGGTGTATCTCAGTGAGTTGGGTCAGGGCACCGTTGAGTGGTCGCCAAACTTTGATGGCACTTTAGATGAACCCAAGGTCCTACCTGCGCGAGCGCCAAGTGTCTTGTTAAATGGTGTAACGGGCATTGCTGTTGGTATGGCAACCGATATACCGCCTCACAATTTACGTGAAGTGATCGCCGCTACCGTGCACTTATTGGAAAACCCTAAGGCGACCGTGCCTGAGCTGTGTGAATTTATCCTCGGCCCAGATATGCCGACCGATGCCGAGATCATTACGCCTAAAGCCGACATTCAAAAGCTATATGAAACCGGTCGTGGCTCCTTAAAGATGCGAGCGCTATGGACGAAAGAAGATGGCGATATCGTGATTACGGCTTTGCCGCATCAGGTCAGCGGCGCCAAAATTCTTGAGCAAATCAGTGCGCAAATGCAGGCTAAAAAGCTGCCTATGGTGACGGATTTACGCGATGAAAGTGATCATGAAAACCCGACCCGCTTGGTGATAGTGCCTAAGAGCAATCGCATAGATGTCGATGCGCTGATGGCTCACTTGTTTGCCACCACTGACCTTGAGCACAACTACCGTGTCAATATGAACCTGATTGGTATTGATGGGCGTCCAGCGGTGAAATCCATCGATAAGATACTTGGCGAGTGGTTGAGCTTCCGCATGCAGACCGTGCGCCGACGTTTGCAGCATCGCTTGGATTGGGTGGATAGACGTCTACATATGTTGGATGGCTTGTTAATCGCCTTCCTTAACTTGGATGAAGTTATTCACATCATCCGCACAGAAGATAAACCCAAAGAAGAGCTAATGAAGCGCTTTGATCTGACCGAAGATCAAGCCAACTACATTCTCGATACGCGCTTGCGTCAATTAGCGCGTCTTGAAGAAATGAAGATTCGCTCAGAGCAAGATGAGTTAAACCAAGAAAAAGATAAGCTTGAGCAAACGCTGGGTTCTGAGCGCCGTATGAAAACGCTGATTCGCAAAGAGTTAGTGGAAGTTGGCAAGGAGTATGGTGATGAGCGTCGTTCGCCTATCGTTGAGCGTGAAGAGTCCCAGGCATTCAGTGAAACTGATTTGCTGAGCTCGGACCCGATTACGGTTGTTCTATCTGAGCGCGGTTGGATTCGCTCGGCCAAGGGCCACGACATCGATGCAACAACACTGAATTATAAAAGCGGTGATGAATTCCGTTTTGCCGCCAAAGGTAAGAGCAACCAAAACGCAATTTTATTAGATAGTTTTGGCCGCAGTTATAGCTTGCCGGCTCATACCTTACCTTCGGCAAGAGGGCAGGGTGAACCTGTAACGGGGCGCTTGAACCCGGCAAGTGGTGCAAGCTTTGAAGGGCTGTTAATCGGTGAAGAAAAGCAGCGAGTCTTATTGGCTTCGGATGCTGGTTATGGCTTTATCACTACATTGGCTGATATGCATAGCAAAAATAAAGCGGGTAAGGCTTGTTTAACGCTGCCTAAAGGTGCGCGAGTTTTACCTCCTCGCTGCTTTGAAAAGGTTGAAGATGCTTGGTTGGTGGCGATTACCAACGAAGGGCGAATGTTGCTTTTCCCTGTTTCTGAGTTACCTCAACTCGGTCGTGGTAAAGGTAATAAAATTATTGGTATTCCTAGTGCACGAGCGGCCTCACGCGAGGAACTTGTTATTGCGCTTGAGGTCATAAGCTCAGATCAGATTCTGCAGGTTTATAGTGGCAAACGTCACTTGAGTATGAAATTCAAAGATCTGGAGCACTATCTTGGTGAGCGTGGTCGTCGGGGCAATAAACTGCCTCGTGGTTTTCAGAACGTCAGTTCAGCTGAAGTTCTAGAGCGTTAGTAAGTCCTAGTTCACATTTCTGTTGTTTGCTTGGTATCGGCGCTTACTTCATTGTTAGCGCCGCGCTACTATCTGGCAAACGAAAAAAAGGCTGTCTAGAAAAACCTTGCTTATCGAAGCACAGAGGTTTTGTTGTTCTGGCAAAGCAGTGTAAATCGAAGGGGTTGTCATGTCTGGTTTTAGACGTTTCGGCAGGAAGCCCACTGTGGGAGCAATTAGGCTCGAACACGAAGCAATCGGCGAACTCGTAGCCGAGACTCAGGATGTGAGTGAAAGTGGTTTATTTGTACGTGGTGATCAATTCCGAGATCATTTGAATGTCGGAGATAAAGTTGACGCGACCATAAAAGAAATTCCACACAAGATGAAAGTTGTACGCGTAACAGGCGAGGGTGCTGGTTTAGCGTACATATAGCGGTTCTACTTGTGTATTCCGCTGCGCCGACTTGGCGCAGCATTTTTTCCCATCTATTGTTTATTTCTGCTCATCAAACAACGACTGCAATGAATCCATGTATTTTTGAGTGGTTTCTTGGCTGGCCGGCTGTTGTTCAATGTGCCCTGCAACTTGTACTTCCGGCAAAGCAAACTGTTCACCAGCTCGAGCGCGTTCAACCATGCTTAAGTAGCGCTCTTTAAATACGGGAAAAGCGACATTTTCAGTGTTGCTCTGCAAGAAATGCCAGCCAATATCACGCCCCGTTAAATAGACTGCAGGGTGGCTCCAGTTTTGCTCGATTTTAGGTGAAGAGGCATTACAGGCTTCGGCATAGGCCGTGCGAACATCCGGCAGGGCTCGCTTGCTAACTCTCTCGCAGTGGTTGAGCATGGTTTTTAAGGTGGGTAAGAACTCCGAGGTTTTTACCACAGCCATGGACGCTTCAAGTATGGTTTGAGCATCGTAGCTTTTTAGGTTTTCTAGCCATAAGCGTTTTACTGCAATAACATCACTTTCTTGAGCGTAAGCCTTAAAGAACTGGTTGTGATAGTTGCGTTTAAATAGAGCAAAAACCTGATTTAAAGCATCGATCAAGGCGTGTTGTACCGATTGCTGAGCTGATGCTTGCGCTTGGCCCGAGGCTTTAGTTTGCCCAGCTTCGGTCTGTAAGTTCTTCTTCAAGTCGAATCTCTCTTGTTGAGCGGCTGTTGGCGTTAGTATCTGCTGTCGCTGAGTCGTGACGTTGTGCCCACATGCGTTTTATATGCTGTAAATACTTGGTATTCCACGAGCCGCATAGCTGGCCTCGATCACGCCAATATATTACAAATTCTGCAATTAAACTCTTAGCGAAGTTTAAATCGATATTGGCTAAGCGCAATACATCAAACACATCGCTGGATGGCTGCCAGTTTGCAGGCATAGGTCGAGGGTCGGTATTGTGTTCAATTGCCGAGGTGTATTTGGCCCATTGAATACGAACATGCTGCACAAACTTGGTATTCCAAGTGGTGTGACTTTCACCGCGTTCACGCCAATATAAAATAAACTCGGGGATAGCATCTTCCACAAAAGCGCGCTTGATAGCTGCTTTTTCGACCAATATTTCCATGGCATCCAAGCTGGGTTTCCAGTCATGGCTGATAGGGTTTTGTTGCTCTTGGCGAAAGCGCAGGCTTTCGTGATCGCGCCATTTGCGAATACATTGCTGCATAAATTTACTGCCCCAGCTGTGGTGTCGCTCACCGCGCTCACGCCAGTAGGTTACAAACTCGGGCACTTGCTGAAGGGCAAAGTCACGCTGGATATTATGCTGGGCGAGTTGGCTGAGTGTGGTCTCATCGGGTCGCCAGTTTGGCGCAATGATGTTTTTACTTAAAAAGTGAGAGTGAGGTTCGCCGCGTGGTGTATTGGCTTGATTGCTTATTTGCCCCGACGCTGGAGTTTCCTGAGCTTGGGGGCGTTGCGCTTGGGCATAGTGTGGCTGTTGCTCTTGTGTATAGCCTTGTTCTCTGGGCTGGGTATTGACCACAGGAATACTGTGGGTGCTAAGAGGATTTTGCGCACTGCTTGTTGTTTGGTTTGTATTTACTTGTTGCTCATTAAATGCAAATTGCAGCCGTTGGCAGCTTTCTAAAGGCGGTGAGTTAACAACGATGACGCCTTTTTCGCGTAAGTCAGTAATCAGTCTTTGTAAATCTCGATTTTGCCAAAAAGGAAATATCTGCTGCAGTTGCTTAAGGTTTAATTGGTACCAACGAAAACCACCGCTGATCTGGGCTTGTTCGCTCATTACGCGGTCATTTAGGCCAGCGAGCATGCAGGCCTGCTCTAAGCCAAGTGTGCTGGCTAGAGACGGGTAAATAAGTAGAGGCTTTTCAGGAATCAGGGAACTTGGCATGGGCGCTATTCTATCAGTTTGCTTTGCCTGCTAAGAACTATTTTCCAAGGAATCTGCTGGCTAATACGTCTTAGTTATGTGTCATTGCTTCGGCAGGGAGCAGCTAAGGGGCGCTCGGGAAATGCTGTAGACCCATCCATGCGGCAGCGCTTCCCTCAACCCCTTTTAGCTACTCCTTGCCTAGCGCAGTACCGTAATTTGAGAGCGCTGAAAGCCGCTTTCAAGTATGCAGGGCTTTTAGTGGATGAATTTATTCGGTTATAAGTAAGCTGTTTAAAAATAAGAGCTTAGATAGTGAGGGGCCTATCGAGGGTTTGGTGAAAAAGGTATGAGGGAAGCTCCACCGCATGGAAGCGGTGGCGCAGCCTACATGGAGGTATTTACGGCGTTTTCCGAATGCCTTTTCAGCAAGCCCCTATGGCACAATGCTTGAGGGCATAAAGCAGCAAATAAAAATGCGACAAATAGACGAACAATTAATACGAGATAGTCAGCGCGGGGATCGTGTCGCTTTTGCTCGCCTGTTGCATGTGATTTATGACCTGATTTACCGCTTTGCGCTGAAACTACTCGGCAAGGTTGAAGATGCTGAGGATCTGACTCAGCAGGCCTGTATTAAGCTGGCGAAGGTGATTAAGCAGTTCCGTTTTGAATCGGCTTTTAGCTCTTGGCTCTACAAGCTGGTTTACAACCTCAGTCTCGATTGGCGGCGCAAGCAGGGGCGGCACAAGCTTGAGGCTATCGATGAAAGCTCAGCTGTTGCAGATAAGGCTAAGGGCGAGGCTCAAGTGGAGCTCGAACGAGTATTGGCGCTGGTCGATAAGATGGGTAAAGGCATGAAAGAAACCCTGATTTTGGTTCACGGTGAGGGCTGCAGCCACAAAGAAGCGGCTGAAATACTCGGGGTGAAAGAGAGTACGGTGAGCTGGCGCTTGCACGAAATTCGTAAACAGCTACAAATGCTGGAGGCGAACAATGAACGATAAACAACTAAAAGAGCTGTTTCTTAAAGCCAGGCAGGAAGGCGAAGGCTTTGAAGAGCCGCGAGCCGAGGCGAAGAGGCAGGCCATTGATGCTGCTCTGGCCGAGTTTGAAGCGGCAGAGAAAAAAGATTCAACTTTTTTCCAAGGAATTTGCAAGTGGCTGCGTCTTAGTAGGGCAAATAGCTCAACTGAGGACAGATCCATGAATCGTTATTTAATCCCCGGTCTTGGTGCCGGAGCTGCTACCGTTTTTTCCCTATTGTTTTTGGTGTTGCTTGTCGACTTCGATGTTAGCCAACGGCCTTTAAGTTCCAGCCCTGATGATTTTGTTGTTGCTGACTTAACAAGCTCGGCCAAAACAAGACCCGCCGATAAAGCCCTTGAAGAAGAGCTTATTGTGACAGGCATACGTGCCAGTTTTGATGAAGCGCCAGAAATGGAGCGGGCTGCCCCCGCTGCCAAACCTATGATGGCGCAGGCTACTGCCGCTAAGCGTAAAATGGAAGCCTCCGCTTTTTATGCTCCCTCGGCGGATATGCCAGCGCAGTCTCAACAAGAACATCGCGACCAATTTGAGCACACGGAGCTAAGTGGCATTAAGCTCGTTAGCAAAGAGCCCGTTTCCACCTTCAGTGTCGATGTCGATACCGCTTCTTATAGTTATGTGCGCCGCGCCTTAAATGAAGGCCGCCTGCCTCCGGCTGACAGTGTGCGTATAGAGGAAATGCTAAATTACTTCGATTACAACTACCCCGCACCAACTGATAGCAGTGAGCCATTTAATGTCTCGACTTGGCTGAGTGACAGTCCCTGGAATGAAGGTAAAAAGCTACTGCATATCGGTATCAAAGGTTACGAGCTGGAAGCTCAACCTAAGAGCAACCTGGTGTTTTTACTTGATGTCAGTGGTTCCATGGGCAGTGCGGATAAGTTACCGCTGGTGAAGCAGAGCATGAATCTATTGCTCAGCAAGCTTAGGAAAGACGATACGGTGTCCATTGTAGTTTATGCCGGCGCCGCAGGTACGGTGCTTGAGCCAACTAAGGTAGCCGATAAACAAAAGATACTCAGTGCTCTAAATCGCCTAGAAGCGGGTGGTTCAACTGCTGGTGGTCAGGGCATAGAGCTGGCCTATCAGTTGGCTGAAGCCAACTTCGACAAAGAGGCGGTGAATAGAATTATCTTGGCCACCGATGGCGACTTTAATGTGGGCATTCGCGATAGAGAAACACTCAAAAACTTTGTTGAACGCAAGCGCGACAAGGGGGTTTTCTTAAGTGTGCTTGGTTTTGGTCGCGGCAACTATAACGATCAGCTAATGCAGGAACTGGCGCAAAACGGCAACGGCGTGGCGGCTTATATTGATACCTTGGGAGAGGCGAAAAAAGTCTTGGTTGAAGAAGCTCACGCGAGCCTCTTTCCCATCGCTAAGGATGTCAAAATCCAGCTCGAGTTTAATCCGGCCCTAGTCAGTGAGTATCGACTTATTGGTTATGAAACTCGCGCCTTGAGTAATGAAGACTTTAATAACGATAAGGTCGATGCCGGTGATATCGGTGCAGGCCATAAAGTGACGGCGATTTATGAGCTCACTCCGGCGGCTTCTGCGAGCCAGAGCCACGAGCCTTTACGTTATGCCAATAAAGCTAAAAGGGCCACAGATCACAGTGCCGAATGGGCATTTGTTAAAGTTCGTTACAAACTGCCAAGTGATAGTAAATCTCAGTTGATAGAGCAGGGTATAAACAAGGCTCAGGAGCAGCTTAGCGCAGAGCTTAAGCAGGAATTTGAGTTCGCCACGGCTGTGGCAGGGTTTGCTCAGTTGCTAAAAGATGGGCGTTACGTAAATGACTGGGCTCTAGATGATGCTCTAGCTTTGGCTAAAGCAAATCGCGGAGACGATAACTTTGGTTATCGCTCCGAGTTTGTACAGCTGATTCGCAAGGCTCAAGTGGCTAGCGATATGTAGTGTGCCCGCGTGCGGAGCTTTAGCTTCGCACGCGGCGAGCTTAAAGGCTGCTGAGGGTTTTTACGTTTTTACCGCTCAGCTCAAAGACAAACTTCTTGCCTGCTTGTAGTTTGTCTTCAGAGCGGCCCAGTGAGTAACGCATCGTTTGCACTGTGCCGCTGTCATTGTTTACAAAGGTGATGGTTTTATTGGTCTTGTCGACAGATTGCACTAGTGCAGATACGCGTGTAGATGTCTTTTGCTTTTTGGCGCGTTGTTTGAATACAGCTTTGTCGCCCACCTCTACTTTGCTTAAGTCGGAGTGGCGTTTGCGATTCACACTCACTTTAGTGTTATTGGCTAGTTTAAAGTTGTGTAGCTCGCCAGTAGATTTTTCTTTGATGCTGTAGGTCTGAGCTTCTTTGTCGATAGCAACAATGGTGCCTTCAACACGAACGGCGGCAAAAACGCTGCTGCTAAATAGGGCGCTAAGAAGTAGAGCTGATTTAATAAATGTCATATCAATATTCCCAAAGTAAGTCATATGTAATTTTAAATTTGTCTTCGGTAGCAATGTTGTTTTGTTACCGATAGTAATCTTTTGGCTTCTCGTTGAAGTCGTGCTGCGCATAATACATACAAATGTAACCCTGGGTAACGCTTGGCCTAGATCGTTTTGTTACGCTTCTGGCGTGTTCAATCGTTAAATGTAATAACCTGAGGGAATTAGTGGGTTTTTATTTCTATTGGTTTTGGTTATTAACATTGTGCAAACTTTGAGCTATTAAGCAAGCTGTAGGATAGAGTTAGTGTGTTGGCCTTATCCGTTATAAACTGGCTTTTTTGATTGTCAGGCTTACTGCAATTTCTAGTTGGCCCACCTCTAAGAAGTGAGTTTTTGTGTTTCAACCCGATTTAAGTAAAGAAGAAGCGTTTAAGTTCAGCCGTTTTGACCCTGAAAGCCCTCTCTCAAGTTGTTCGGCCCATCCTATTGTGCTCGAAGATAAAAACTGGCTCACCTGTGAGCACTATTTCAGTAGCAAGATTCTTCGCTCTGCTTCATTGGCTCATAAAGTAGAAAACACTCATAGTGCTTTGGCTGCAGCAGAGCTTGCAGCACCTTGGTATCGTTTTAAAATTCGCGACTATAAAAAGCTGCGCGCTGTCTTGATGACCCGCGCTCTTTATACCAAGGTGCAAATGTACGATGAGGTTAAAGAGGCCTTATTGGCGACCGGTGACGAGCTTTTACTAGAGACCTCTCTCTATGATTATTACTGGGGGGTTGGTCGCGATGGCCGTGGCTTAAATACGATGGGCAAAGTGTGGATGGATATTCGCAGCAAGCTTAAGGACGCGTAAAGTGGCAAAAGCAAAAACGGCCTTTGTCTGTAACGACTGCGGTGCCGATTACAGTAAGTGGCAAGGGCAGTGTTCAGAATGCCAAGCTTGGAATACCGTTGTTGAAGTGCGGTTGGGGCCTGCCAAGAAAAAAACAAGCTCTTTTCAGGGCTATGCCGGTGGCCAGCAGAGTAATTTATCCAAATTAAGCGAGATCAAACTTGAAGCGCTACCTCGTTTTAGTTCGGGAATGGAAGAGTTTGATCGAGTGCTTGGTGGCGGTTTTGTGCCGGGTTCGGTGGTCTTATTGGGGGGGCACCCTGGTGCCGGAAAGTCGACACTGCTTTTGCAAACCTTGTGCGCTTTAGCTGAAAACCACAGCGCGCTTTATGTAACAGGTGAAGAAAGCCCTCAGCAAGTGGCTTTAAGGGCGCAGCGTTTAAAGTTGCCGATGGATAAATTGGATTTATTGTCGGCAACCAATGTTGAAGAGATCCTATTTCAGGCCGAGCAAACGAAACCCAAGTTACTAGTGGTGGATTCGATTCAAGTTGTGCACTTGGATGATGTCAGTTCTGCGCCGGGTTCGGTGACTCAAGTACGAGAGAGTGCTGCGCAATTAACTCGTTATGCCAAGCAAAGTGGAGCAGTGCTGATTTTAGTTGGACATGTCACTAAAGACGGTTCTTTAGCAGGGCCGAAGGTACTTGAGCATATTATTGATTGCTCAATCATGATTGAAGGCACTCACGACAGCCGTTTTAGAACCTTGAGGGGGCATAAAAATCGTTTTGGTGCGGTGAATGAACTCGGTGTGTTTGCGATGAGTGAGCTTGGCCTTAAAGAGGTGAGTAATCCATCCGCTATATTTTTGCAGCGCAGTGATGATGTCAGCTCGGGCTCTGTGGTTATGGTGGTTTGGGAGGGAACTCGTCCGCTCTTAGTTGAGATTCAATCTTTAGTGGATGCTTCAAGTTTTGGTAATCCTCGGCGTGTTGCTGTCGGTCTTGAACAGAATCGTTTAAATATGCTGCTGGCTGTTTTACATAAACACGGTGGTTTGATGATTGGCGATCAAGACGTTTTTGTAAATGCGGTTGGTGGTGTAAAGATTATTGAGACCAGTGCTGACTTGGCTTTAATTCTTGCATTGGTTTCAAGTTTTAGAGAGCGCCCATTGCCGCGTGATTTAGTGGTTTTTGGTGAGATTGGTTTAGCCGGTGAGATTCGTCCTGTGCCTAGTGGTCTTGAGCGTTTAAAAGAAGCCGCAAAGCATGGTTTTAAACAGGCTGTTGTTCCGGCCGCCAATGCACCGAGAGAAGCCATTAAAGGGTTGAAGGTAAAAGCGGTAAAAACCTTAACCGAAGCCTTGGAAGCGATTGAATAGGCTTGAAAAATATCATAGAGGGGCTTTGTCAGCCCCTTTTTCTTATTCGCTCAGAGCTGTGGTCGGAACAAGCGGTTGTGTCAATTTGAGCTTAAGGTAGGGGGGCAGTTCGGCGATGGGGCGGGTGCATGGTAGCTCCATTAGAGGAGTCTGATTCTGATCTTTTAATAGCAGTGCTTGTTTTGTCTGACAGCTGGATTGCAATATGCGATAAGCGTCAATCCCCTCATTAACTAAGTGTTTATTGTTTAGATAATAAATACTCATATCCTCTGTGAAAACATGACAGTGCCTCATTGCTGCTGTTTTTACATGGTCTTGCTGTTGATATAGGCTGTGTCCTAGGCAGTGCATATTCATCAGCTCAATGATGGCTTGTTTGCCCCAGTATTGTTGGCGGAATTTGGGCTGTTCGAGACTGTTGTCGCTTATTTGAAGTTTGATATTTGTGTTTTCAAACCAGTTGACGACAGCGTTAAGGTTGTTCGTTTCAGCTTCGTTTACAAATTGACTGATAAGGTCGGCAGTGTTTGTTTGACCGCTTAGCTTCTTAAGCACGGAAAAATATTCATCTTGGTTATAGCTTTTATCTTTTATATTTTCCTTAAATAGAATCGCCCATAGATCAAACAACGAACGATGTGGATTGTGTTTTTGAAGTGCCGCATGGCTAGCCAAGGCAATGCTTGCACCACAAGTGTAATAGTTGCGATAGCGACCAATTTGCATAGACTGATTGAGTGCTTCGTTTCCTTTGTTGAGCACGCATTCGTTAATAGCTAGCTCAAACTTAGCTTGTAATTCGTTGTCATTGAGTAAACCTAACTCGTACATGCTAAAAAATGCAAAGGCATCCGCCGCCCCTTCTGCCAGCCAGGCTTGCTTTTGATTTACGTTATAGAACATCTGGCCATTCCAGAAGTGAGCCGTTTCATGAGTTAGGAACTGAAAAAGCTGTTGTTCGAGCTGTGGGGTCTTTTGTTGCCAGTTTCGACCGTTGAGAGTGAGTTGCATAAGCCCTGATAGTACGCCGCCAGAGTAATTTGAGAAGCTTTGTTCTTGGTCTGCGTAGTTAAAAAATATAACTGGCTTGAAGTTGAGCTTTTGTTTGGTTTTTTCTTGATAGAAGCTAAAAAGTTGGGGCAGTGTGGCTTCTGTTTGCTTAAGTACCCATGGCGGTAGGTTGGGGTCGATAAAGGCGACTAGGTTTTTATCTTCAATGGGTTTGATATTACCAAAATAAATATAGCTTCCATTATCGCTCTCAAGCCATTGGGCGGAGCCCTTCTGATACTGTCCCATAAAAGCAATGTGTTGTTTGGGGGCGTTAAAATAGTAGCGGTTTAGTGGGCGCTTTTTTTCAGTTTTATCGTGGCTGCTGGCGGCTAAACTTAGGTGGTTGCTGTAAAGCAAGAGGCTGCCGTCGCTAAACTGTACATTGAGGTTATAGTCGCCTTGGGGGACTTGGTAGTTTGAGTTAAAACTCAATTCTAGGGAATCAAACAAGCTTCCATCTTTGCTTTTTATAAGTAGCTGTCCGTTTTCAGTATGCCAGTTGAATTTTGTTTTATTAATTTGAAAGATGTTTTGCCTGTCTACTTTGCTTGGTCGACTAAAAGCAATTTGGGGGACCATAGAGGGTAATTCATACTGCAGCCTCCAAGAATCACTCTCTTGTTCGTAATAAACATGAATCGCCACTTCATTGCTTGACTCTGTACCTGACCTTGTTTCTTTGGGGTTAGTCTCACTATGGCTGGTGCTGGATAGGGCGATGATTAAAAAAGTGACAAGTAGGTGGCTAATGACTTTGTGCACGATAATCCTTATCGATACTGATGAGGGGGGCAGTTTAGCTGAATTGATTCGGGAGAGAAAATGGCGAATGAGTACTGTTAACTTTTCTTATATAAGAAAAGTTAACAGTTTAAGGGTTTATTATGTCTTCTCTTATCCTGCCTTTCTGTTCGAACATAACGTAAAATACCCATACTTCCTTCCTTATATTCTTCACTATTGAAGCTTTTTATGAACATATTCTCTTTGCGTAGTCTCTGTACATCAGCTCTTTTTTTAGCTGCTGCTCTTTCGACTCAAGCGGCTGATTTTTTTGACCCTATTGATGGGCAGTTGGATATGTCGCAGTTTTTATCTGAAAATGCTTATGGCTTTTTACCTGTACCTATCATTATTACTGACCCTTCTGTTGATGGAGGTTTGGGCATGATGGGGCTGTTTTTTCATGAGAATGAAGAAGATAAAGAAGCACGTTTAAAAGCTATGCAAAGTGCTACAAGTAATGCTGGTAAGTATTTGATGCCGCCAAGTGTCAGTGCTGTTGCTGGTGTGAAAACAGGTAATGACAGTTGGTTTGTGGGTGGCGGCCACATGGGCTTTTTTAAGCACGGCGATATTCGTTATACCGGTGGTGGAGGTTATGGTGATGTGAACCTCGACTTTTATGGCTCTGGCTCTATTCAGCTTCAAAAGCCTGTTGAGATTAATACCAAGGCAACGGTGGTGATGCAGAATTTAAAGTTCCGTTTGGGTAAATCAAACTGGTTCTTAGGGCCGACTCAGCAATACATCAATTCAGAAATATCACCTGTAACGTTAGGTACAATAGAAGATTATTTACCACCGGCTTGGAGTGAGCAGCTTAAGAAATGGCTAACTGTTGATGTAACAACCTCTGCTTTAGGTGCTGTGCTTGAATACGACTCCCGCGATAATATTTTTACGCCTACCTCAGGTTATCAATACCAGTTTAATGCTAAGCGTTTTGACGAAGCGATTGGCAGTGACATCGACTATAGCTTGATGAGTTTACAAGGCTTAAATTATTGGCCTTTATCCGAACGTATGCGTGTGGGCCTAAAAGTCGCTGGTGAAAAAGCTAATGCTGATGGTTTTTTACCTCCATTTGCAATGCCTTCGGTAAGCTTGCGTGGAATCCCAGCTATGCGTTATCAGGGCATGAAAGTTGCCATGACAGAAGCTGAATTTGGTTATGGTTTTACCCCTCGCTGGCGAGGTTTGCTCTTTGGTGGCTCTGGCCGTGCAGCTACAAGCGATGAAGAGCTATTTGATAGTAAAGCGTTAAATACTTACGGAGCTGGGTTTCGTTATCAAATCGCTCGGCGTTATGGTTTTGATATGGGCATGGACTTTGCCGAAGGCCCCGACGGTTTAGTTTGGTATATCACCGCCGGTTCTGCTTGGTCGGGTATGTAGTGATAAACTAGCGAGCTTCTTCAAGTTGCTCGAGTAGTTGTTTAAGGCGGCGCTGTTCACTGTGGCGGCGCCCCTCGCAAGTTAGACCTACATAGTGTTCTTTGATATGGCTGATATGGCCACTGAGTTCGAGTTTGGCCGCGCAGTCGAGCTCGATATTGACGTTCAGCTTCTCACCTAGCTCAAGTTCAAAGTCGCCGAGTACGGCTATTAGCGCTCCTCCCTCACTAATATTGAGCAGATGGGCATCGAGATCCTGTTCACTATCTTCTAAATTAACGTAGCTACGAAGTCGAAACCGCGGTGTACTACGCATATCGTCAAAGTCTTTTTCTGTGTTCACATGGTTTCCTTAGTGATTATTTAGCAGCTCATCGATGACACGCTCAGCGGCGTTGGCATCGTCAATATTAAGCTCGATCAAGCGGCGTAAATGACTAGCGCTTTCTACATCAATGCTGGTACAACGAAAGCCCAAGCAGTCACTGCCGCTATGAACCATCTGTACCTTCATTTGTACTTCGGTGTCTTCACTTAGAAATATGCTTATATCGGCACTCATATCGGTGCGTAATTGATAATTATTAGGGGTTTCTAATAGCACCCCGTTTAGGCTGATATCGATGACTTTGGTATGAAAGACGGTATCTGCCTGAACCAAGGTGGCTGCGGTATCAAAATCGACGCGAGTATAGCGCCTGCGTTCGCTTTCATCGGACATGTTAGGCCTCGTTTATGGGCTACGTTTATAGTGTAGCGGCCTGCTAGTCGATGAACAAATAACAGTTTATGCATATTTTGACTTGGGGCTTGAAAGCCCTAATTTAAGCCTTGCAGGTTATGTTTTGAGTACTTTAAGAGCCTTAAAAAGTGAGCTTTCTTTTGCTCTGCGACGGTGTTGGTTGTGTTTAGTTGCCAGGCATGGTCATTAATAGCGAGCGGCCAGTTGATCAACCACGTGCCTTGTGCCGTTTGTAGTAGAGGAAATTGGTCTCGATAGTGGAAGTCGAGCCCGCTGTTATCGGGTTTGTTATGATACAAAAGAATACTGTATTGCTTGTTTGCTGATTGTTCTATGTGAGCGAGCTTGAGCCCCTGCTCGGAAACGAGTAGGTAGCCCTCGGTGTCACTCTTATGAATATAACCCAGTAAGGCTCGATTTAGATATATTGCGGCGATAGAGCTCTTGGGTGTACTTGTTTTTATTGGTGTTGCTTGCAGGCTTCTTGTCGCTTTCTTTTGAGCTCTTGTGACTGAGCTTTGCGCGGCAGCTGGAGTAGGACTTGGGGTATTTTCAGCGCCTTTATTTTCCGGTGTGTGTGTTGAGTTAAAGGTGCAGCTGCTCAGAGTGAGCATTAGGCTTAGAAGAAAAAGGGTTACTACTGGCTGTCGCATGACTAAATAAAGCTAATCGAGTAAGTGATTTTATTAGCTTAGCTTAGTCATGGGCCTTTAAAGCTCAGGAGCTTTTTCTTGTGATATGTGAGCTTATATTTGAAACGAGCGCCTGGATTGATTCACAGGCGCTTTGTCTCTTCTACCTGCCAGATTTAGCTCTTAATGGGCTTGTATTTCATACGTTGAGGCTGGGCGTTTTCGCCTTTACGCTCAACAAAGTCCTCGTGGTACTCGGTGTAGTTACCCTCAAAGAATACAACTTCACTGTCACCTTCGTAGGCGAGTATGTGAGTAGCTACGCGATCTAGGAACCAGCGGTCGTGCGAGATAACCAAGGCAGAACCTGGGAAGGCTAAAATAGCTTCTTCTAATGCGCGCAGGGTTTCAACGTCGAGGTCATTTGATGGCTCATCGAGTAATAATACGTTAGCGCCTTGCTTAAGCGTATTGGCCAAGTGCAGACGGCCGCGCTCACCACCGGATAAGTCGCCAACACGTTTTTGCTGGTCACTGCCTTTAAAGTTAAAGCGACCGGCGTAAGCGCGTGAGCTGACTTCGTAGTTACCGATTTTGAGCATATCGGCGCCGCCACTGATGGCTTGCCAAACACTTTCGTCGTCGTTAAGGCCTTCGCGACCTTGTTCGACAAAGGCGAGCTGTACGGTATCGCCGATAACGACTTCACCGCTGTCAGGCGTTTCGGTGCCTTTGATCATACGGAATAAGGTCGATTTACCTGCGCCGTTACCACCAACAATACCCACAATGGCACCTTTCGGTACGGTGAAGTTGAGATTGTCGATCAGTTGTCTATCGCCAAACCCTTTGCAAACATTGTGGAATTCAATGACTTTGTCGCCTAAGCGCTCACCGGGTGGAATGTAGATTTCGTTGGTCTCGTTGCGGGTCTGAAAGTCTTGGCTTTGCATTTCTTCAAAGCGAGCTAAACGCGCTTTGTTTTTAGCTTGGCGGCCTTTCGGGTTTTTGCGCACCCATTCTAATTCGGCTTTTACGGCTTTTTCACGTGCGGCTTCGCTGCGTGATTCTTGTGCTAAACGAGCTTCTTTTTGTTCCAGCCAGTTGGTGTAATTGCCTTCATAAGGAATGCCATGGCCTCGATCGAGTTCTAGAATCCAGCCAGCTGCGTTATCTAGGAAGTAGCGGTCATGGGTAATAGCGACCACGGTGCCGGTGAATTCTTGTAAAAAGCGCTCCAGCCAAAATACTGATTCAGCATCCAAGTGGTTGGTTGGCTCATCAAGTAACAACATATCTGGGCGACTTAATAATAAGCGGCACAAAGCAACACGGCGTTTTTCACCACCACTTAAGGTGTCTACATTGGCATCCCAAGGTGGTAAACGTAAGGCGTCGGCTGCAACGTCAAGTTTGTGTTCTAGGTTGTGTGCATCCCAAGCCTGAATAGTATCTTCGAATCTCGCCTGTTTTTTAGCCAGGGCATCAAAGTCGGCATCGGGTTCGGCGTAAGCCGCATAGACATCATTAAGGCCATTCAGCGCATCGATAGCTTCTTGCACGCCTTCTTCAATATTGCCACGAACGTCTTTGTCGCTGTTGAGTTGGGGTTCTTGAGGAAGATACCCAACTTTAATATCCGGCATTGGTCGCGCTTCGCCGCTAATGTCGGTATCGAGGCCAGCCATAATACGCAGCAGGGTCGACTTACCTGCACCGTTTAAACCGAGAACACCAATCTTGGCGCCGGGGAAAAATGAAAGGCTTATGTCTTTTAAAATTTCACGTTTGGGCGGTACAACCTTACCCACGCGATTCATTGTGTAAACGTATTGAGCCACGGGCTTTCCTCAGTAACGATAAGATGGGCGCAAGGTAGCGAAAGTCGGAGCCTAAAGCAACTTTCATATAAACTTGCCAGAGGCTTTGCTGTCTTATTTTACTTACACGTATACTGATAGCTTGTAATTACGTCTTAAGTGATCACTTTTGAGGATTAAATGAACATAATTAAACGGTATTTCCACCATCAGCTAGCTGGCCCGCTCTTGCTATTCGGAGCTACTTTTGCCGCGCTGTTGTTTGCCAATGCACCATTATTAACACCCTATTATAAGTTACTGTTGAGCACGCCCGTTGAGGTCAAAGTTGGTGCATTAGAAATCGCTAAGCCCTTATTGCTTTGGGTGAATGATGGTTTGATGGCCTTTTTCTTCTTGTTAGTAGGTTTGGAGTTAAAGCGAGAATTTTTAGAAGGTGAGCTCAGCGATAAGCGAAATATCATTTTGCCTGGCTTAGGGGCTATTGGTGGCATGGCTGCACCGGCCTTAATTTATGCTTTTATCAATAAAGATAATCCAGAGGCGCTGGCTGGTTGGGCTATTCCTGCGGCGACTGATATCGCGTTTGCCTTGGGTGTATTGTCTCTTTTAGGTTCAAGAGTACCTTTAAGTTTAAAAGTATTTTTAACCTCGCTGGCCATTTTTGATGATGTTGGTGCCATCATTATTATTGCGATGTTTTATACCGCTAATATTAGTAGCGAGGCCTTAATTATCGCCGCGGTTTGTAGCGCGATGTTATTTACCGTTAATCGATCAGGTATCACTCAGTTGGGACCTTATGTCGCTATTGGTTTGGTGATGTGGGTGGCTCTATTAAAATCGGGTGTTCACGCAACCTTAGCGGGTGTTGTGATTGCCTTGTTTATTCCTATGCGCGATCCAGAAAATCCTAAGCGCTCTCCGCTTAAGTCGCTTGAGCACGATTTACATAGCACGGTGTTTTTTATCACCTTGCCTATTTTTGCTTTCTGTAATGCGGGGATTAACTTTTCTAAAGTGGGGCTTGATCAGGTATTGCACGGCGTGCCCTTAGGTATTGCAGCGGGGCTTTTCCTCGGTAAGCAAATAGGCATTCTTTTATTTTGTATGCTTCCTGTGATGCTGGGCTGGATTAAATTACCTCAAGGTATGACTAAGTTTGGTTTGTGGGGGGTAAGCTGTATCTGTGGTATCGGTTTTACAATGAGCTTGTTTATTGGCTCCTTGGCTTTTCAGGAAACAGGCGTCGACATGGTTTATGACGAGCGTTTGGGGATTTTGATCGGTTCTTTATTATCCGGTGTGCTGGGTTATCTTGTTTTAAATTGGTCTTTACCCAAACAGGCAAAGGGCTCTAATTAAGCGTTGAAACCAGCGTTTATGTTTAGTTAAAGGCTGCTGTTAACACAAGCAGCCTTTTTTATTGCGCATTGTTTTGTTTATTTAGGCATTACCTAGGTGATACCTAACCTTAAACCCGCGCCTTCGGGGTCTATTGGGTAGCTATTTAGCCTAATAGCAGCGCCAAGTTCTAGGCTGAATATTTGACCGGCGATAGGTACTACTTGAGTTAGTATAAGGTCAATAGGGACTAGTTTGATCTCGCGCTCCCTGTCATCGGTACATGATTAGCAAGTATGACGTAGGTTCAGCCATCTTCTTGTTCAGTGTGGCCTTTGTTGCCCTAAGTGCCTTTCCTCATTGCTAGATTGCTGATTATGTGTATTTAACGCGGGTTTATTTAAGCCTCTTGACGCCTTCACTTTGGAGGGGGGGGGTTTTAGGTTTCTTGGTGCTTAAAGCCGCTAGTTTATAAGCACTGATTTCTTGACTTTAGATAATAGGGTTGTTTAATCCATACGTTATTTGGCTTTTGCAGGTCCTGAATTTATGTATTGGGCCTTTGTCGCAATAATGGGCGTTAACTTTAGTTTGTTAGTACGCTATTCTGGCGGGGTTAAATTACGGTGCTAACGGCTATTTATTTGGATCGTCGCGCTTTTAAAAATATAAACTTTTGCTTACTTCATAAGGAATGAACCATGAACTCAAAGTTTGCTTTAACCTCACTTGCACTACTTGTATCTGCTGGCGTATTAGTCGGTTGTGGCGAAAAAGAAGCCGCTCCAGCGGTTGTTGAAGAAGTTGCTGTTGTTGAGCCCGTAGAAGCTGAAATCGTAGAAAAGCCTTATATCACCAGTAGCTTTGCTTCTACTGTTAATGCCACGGTTAAGTCTTTGAATCTTGAAACTCGTGAAGTGGTTTTGTTGGCTGAAGATGGTTCTGAGCTAGATTTTGTTGTCAGCGAAGACGCTCGTAATTTAGATCAGGTTGAAATCGGTGATACGGTTGTTTCTGAATACGAGACTACGATTACTTTCGAAGTGGTTGCTGGTGAAGATATTCCTAAGCTAGGTGCTGTTGAAGGTGGTGCTATTGTTCGCTCTGAAGAAGGTGAAAAGCCTGGTCTTGCGATTGTTGATGAAAGTATTGAGGCCTTTAAAGTATCAGATATTAATATTGAGGCGGGCACCTTTAAGTTGACCAATGCTGAGGGTATTGAGAAGGAATACGTAGCAGAAGATCCTGAGAACCTTAAGCGTACCGAAGTGGGCGATGTGTTGTTGGTGTCTGTGTCTGAATCTGTTGCTATCGACGTTGTTGAGAGTGATTGGAAGCTAGGCGCTGACGAATAAGTTACCTGCCTGTTGCCAGTGTGTGGGGCTTACTCGCACGCTGGCTTTAAAGCTTCCTTACCTCTATGTAACTGTCTTCTGTTCCCTGTCACTTGGCTCAGTTTTAGAGCTATTCTCCTGCCCCTAGCTTGCTTAAACAAGCTTTACTCTTTTGCTATTTCAACTGCTGCGAACAATGCGTGTTTCGTGTACAATGCGCGCCTCTTCGGCACCTAGCCGCACCTGTTTTCTGCCCCTAAGACTTGAGGACGCCCATGTTTGATCCTAACCAAACTCTCGAAGCCTTTGATCCTGAAATTTGGCAAAGTATTCAAAAAGAAAGCCGCCGTCAGGAAGAGCATATCGAATTGATTGCCTCTGAAAACTACACCAGCCCAGCAGTGATGGTTGCCCAAGGCACCAAACTGACCAATAAATACGCCGAAGGTTATCCTGGCAAGCGTTATTATGGTGGTTGTGAGTATGTTGATACTGCTGAATCATTAGCTATTGAGCGCGCTAAAGAACTTTTTGGTGCTGATTATGCCAATGTGCAGCCGCACAGTGGTTCTCAGGCCAATAATGCGGTTTACGCGGCGCTTTGTAACCCCGGTGATACCGTTTTGGGTATGAGCTTGGCGCACGGTGGTCACTTGACTCACGGGGCGAAAGTAAGCTTCTCAGGTAAGATCTACAACTCAGTTCAATACGGCTTAAACCCAGAAACGGGTTTAGTTGATTACAACGAGATTCGCGAGCTGGCGCTAGAGCACAAGCCTAAGATGATTGTTGCTGGTTTCTCTGCTTACTCTCAAGTTCTTGATTGGCAGAAATTCCGTGATATCGCTGATGAAGTAGGCGCCTACCTATTGGTTGATATGGCTCATGTTGCAGGTTTGGTTGCTGCGGGCGAGTACCCGTCACCTGTTCAAATTGCCGACGTGACTACATCTACCACTCATAAGACTTTGCGTGGCCCTCGTGGTGGTATCATCTTGGCCAAGGCCAATGAAGAGATTGAAAAGAAACTCAATTCTGCGGTATTCCCAGGTGGCCAAGGTGGCCCATTGATGCACGTGATTGCTGCAAAAGCGGTCAGCTTTAAAGAAGCCATGAGTGATGAATACAAGACTTACCAAAAGCAAGTTGTCGTCAACGCTAAAGCTATGGCCAAAGTTTTTATTGAGCGTGGTATTAACATAGTTAGTGGCGGTACTGAAAACCACCTTATGTTGGTTGACCTAATTGGTAAAGAGTATTCCGGTAAGGATGCAGACGCCGCTCTTGGTGAAGCCAACATTACCGTAAACAAAAACTCAGTGCCTAATGACCCGCGCTCACCCTTTGTTACTTCTGGTTTACGTGTTGGCACGCCAGCTATTACAACTCGTGGCTTTGGTGAGAAAGAAAGCACTGATTTAGCAAATTGGATTGTTGATGTGCTCGATAGTCTAGAAAATGGCACCAGTGAAGACGTTATTGCTGCGACCAAAGAGAAAGTATTGGCCGTATGTGAGAAGTTCCCTGTGTATGCATCTTAAGCAGAGAATCTGATTGCTTAAAAGGCGGCTCTATTTTAGAGCCGCCTTTTTTTTGCCTGTAAAAATGGTTCTTAGCTGTGGGGTTTATATTTAGCTAGATAATGTGCGTTAACCGGCTGTAAGGATTTCGTAATAATAGCGACGAAGTATGGAGTTTAATCGGTAGTTCTAAGTGCTAGTTAAAAAGCGCGGCTTCCGGTGTTTGTTATTGTTTAAGCAGGAAAGCTTTATGAGTAGCTCCGTCTCCTTCCGTTTGCGCGGTATTGTCTTAAGTCTCTTTTTAGTTCTATTTGCTGTCATTTTTTCTGCACTGAGTTACCTCAATGAAGTTGGTGACAGTCAGGGGCGCCATTATTTAATTCTCGCGGAACTGACACAATTAGATGATGCGAGTAAGAACTTCAAACAACGCGGTGAATACTATCTTGCTAATGCGCCGCGTGATTACGAAAGTTATTTTCGTGACGTTGCTGTATTTCACCGTGAAATGCAAGACGATATTCAAGCCTTTGAGTTTAAATTACAGCGCGTTTTAAATGAGCAAGCGAATCAGGGGGGATTTATTTTTCAGTCCATCCAAGGCCTATTTTCTAATAAACGAGAGTTGCTTCTTAAGCAAGAGGTTTCCCGCTCATCAGAGCATTGGCGGCTCTTTAAGCAAAAGTTAGCAGAGGCTTTAGGTACTAACAAGGCTGAGCCTCGCCTAGAGTGGGGCGCACAATATATTGTTGATAATGCAGATGCTTTAAGTGGCCAGCTTGTGGGAATGATTAATGCGTATCGCTCTCTATTGGCAGAGCGAGCGGTTCAGAATGAAAACTTAGCTAAGTGGGCCATTATTATTACGGCTCTAAGCTTATTGTTTGGCATGGCCTTTATGCAGTGGATTGTTTGGCGTATAGGTCGAACAGCGGCTGCGTGTGAACGAGTCGCTAATGGTGATTTTGGCTATCAGTTAGAGGAGGGGGCACGTGACGAACTGGGTTCAATGACTCGTGCCTTTAATTCTTTGTCATCTAGAGTGAGCTTGGTTTTGGGCTTGCTTACAAAGTTAAATACGGCTCGTCAGCCAGGTGAAGCCTTATCTGCGTTTTGGAAAGACAGTGCTAACTATTTAAATGCAGATTGGATGGGGTTGATGATTCAAAGTAGCGATGGAAGCCATTTGGTGCTTACTCACCAGCAAGGTGTAGCAACAACGCAGAAATGGCAGCACCGTCGTATTGAGGTTATGAGTGAGTCGAAATTAGAAGTGCAAGTAGCTTCAACATTAAACAGTGGTGATGTATACCAGTGCGATAACCTTGTTGCTGAAGCTAAAGGCAGTTCGGGTTCTTTGTTCTTTCGTGAGCTTCTACAAAATACGATGTTACGCTCGTTTATGGTTGTGCCTTTGGTCAATCACGACAAGAGCTGGCGTGCAGTCTTGATTGTAGGTAAAGGGGCGCATAAGCAGTTCTCTCTAGATCAGTACGATCTACTTAATAACTTGGCTCCAGTCATCGGTTCTATTTTTGCTAACGCAACCAATAACCGGAAAGTTGCAATCAAAAAACCTGAGAGGCAAATAAGCAAACAAACCGAGCCTGCCTAGGCTATTGGGTCGCGAGACTTAAGCTAGGCCGTTCTTGTATCAAGGTCTGCCAGCGCCCCGTTGGTCCTGCTGGTGGACCTATTGTGTGCCGGCCCTTAGGGGCCGGCTTTTTTGAGAGGTTTAAGCAGCAGGGACTTTAGCTATCACCTTTGTGTTCTGTATCCTATGATTAGATTTATGTTTTAATAGTCTTTACCTCGAATCTAGCAAACTATATAGCCCATTAGGGAGGTGACATCAATATGAGGTTTTTATTGATAGCAGCTATGGCCTTGTGTGCGGCGCCGCTGTCTTCTATGGGGGCGCATGCCCAAGATTACTCTTTTTATGAATCTCTCTCAGTTGATGAGTTGATTGAACAAGCCAAAAAGAGTGTGGGCAGAGATGGTGCAGTTGGTGGTGCACAGCTTGTCTCCCCTGCTGCTGAAGTTGCGGTTGAGGGCGAACTCAGTACCATGCCTTATCGTTGTGCTAATTACACGTTAATGCGTTTTATGAGTATGTCCGGTTTCCCTACTGATGACTTACCCGCCATTAACTTCTGCGTTGAAATGCATTCAAAAGATGAGGTAGTGGCTACTTTCCATATTCCTGAAAATTTGGCGACTAAGTTAAGAGGTGATGTCAGAGTTGGTGATGTAGTCAGGCTTTGGGGGCGTTGGATATATACGATTGAGTTCAGTAAGCGCCCCTATCTATTACTGGATGACTACAAACTAAGCCCTGACGGAAAAGCTAGTTCAGAGTAAGCTCATCAACAATTCAAACAATATCTTCAATGGAATAAGTGTATGAAGGGCGCTTGTTTATGCGGCTGCGTGTCGTTTCAGTTGGCGATATCAGACCTTAAGATTTATCAATGCCACTGCGAGCAATGCAGAAAGCAAACAGGTACGGCCTCTAGTTGCGGCTCGGTGATTAAAGAGCAAAATTTTAAGTGGTTGTCCGGGCAGGACAATATCAGTAGGTGGCAAAAGCAGAGTGGTTTTACTTCCCACTTTTGCAGCACATGTGGCTCGTCGGTAGCTAATAAGTTTAGAGGTCGGCCCTATTATTGGGTGCCTGTAGGTTTATTGGAAAGTGATAATATCGATGTGGTGATTAATATTTTTAGTTGCGAGAAAGCTGCTTGGAGTAAAGTCGATGACAGTGAAAACACTTATAAGACAAAACCTTCTGTTGAAACCCTGTTGACTCTTCTTGGTGCCGACGTTTAGTGCTACGTCATGATGTTGGCAGCTCAGTGGTGAAGAACTTGAATAGGCTAGTGCTATCAGAGCTAAGAGGGTAAAACTACATACATATAGGGGGGAGCCTATGGTCGATGGAACATGCTTATGTGGCAAGATTAGTTACAAGGTAGAGTTATTGCCAAATATGGTTTTTAATTGTCACTGTCAGTATTGTCGGAAGGCACATGGTGCGGCATATGCAACAATGGCGCTGGCGAATAAAGAGAGCTTAACCTTAGCCGATCCCAGCTCACTTTTGACGGAACATAAAAACACGCTTGGTGGTTTTCGCGCGTTTTGCTCTGCATGTGGTTCACGCTTAATGAATTATGGTCCTGAAGGCACGCCCTATTTATCTATAGTCTTGGCAAGTGTCGATAGCCCCATTGACTTTACAGCGGTTGCACATTGCAACACAGAATCTAAAGCCTCATGGTGTGAGCCTTATGAAGGTGTAGCTAGTTTCCCGGGTTTCCCTGAGGGCTTTTAATTGCCTTATATTTAACAAGCTAGCTGGTTTGTGTTGGACGTGGTTGTATAGGAGACAGCCTGTATGAGTATGAATCTATGAGTGGTTGTTGTGATGGTGGCTGTTCCGCTAACGCAATGCGCGATAAGCGCCAGTGCGGAACCTTAAAAATCGTTTTGCTTATCAATGCTTGTATGTTTGTTGCGGTTGTTGCTGCGGCCTTATTAAGCAAGTCAACGGCATTGCTTGCCGACAGCCTAGATAACCTAGGTGATGCCCTAACTTATGGTTTAAGTCTGTATGCGGTTAGTCGTGGGGCTCGCTTAAAAGCTCAAGTTGCCCTTTTTAAAGGGGCTTTAATCTTAGCGGCAGCCCTATTTGTTGCTGGGCAAATTATTTATCGAATATGGGTGCCTAGCGTACCGACCTATGAGCTGATGGGAGTGTTTAGCCTACTTGGGCTTGTAGCAAACTCTACATGTTTGGCTTTACTTTGGCGCCATCGAAATGAAGACGTCAATATGAGTTCTGTTTGGGAATGCTCCCGTAATGATATCGCCTCTAATTTGTCGGTATTTATTGCTGCGGCTGCAGTGTGGCTAACCGGCTCGGGCTGGCCTGATATTTTTGTGGCTATGTGTTTGGTGGTTTTATTGCTTCGCTCAGCGTTTCGTGTGCTTTCCTCAGCACTTAAAGAATTACAGCAGGCTTCTTAAGCTTAGTGTCGTCGTTCTTTTAGCTTTTTTTTATAGTGGATGCTTTTATAGAAGTGATATTTAAGGTGTATTGTGTCTTTAGGTCTTAAGTTTTCTTTAGGTTTTGTGTTTATCTTGCTGTTGTTCTTTTTAGTTAGATTTCTTGTGCTGAATCAGCAAGATTTGAGTATTAGCGAGTCTTCTTATGAGTGTTCTGCAAACGCTTGTGATTATAGTTTTACGGTAAAGAATGATTCGGATTTTAGGGCTGAGGCCAGTGTGCGTGTTCAGCTCAGTGCCTTTGGTGGCATTAAAGGGGATGAGCGTTTAGCCATGGAGCTTGTACCAATGTCTGTAGCGGCGCGATCAAGTGAAACCTACAGCGCATCGATAGTAAGTGATAAAACTGCAGATTCTGTGATTTTTGTGCTTTCCGAGCGTAAACCCTAAGTGCTTATCTTGATGCCAAGAGCCGTGATCATAACTCTTTTACTTGGCTTTTTGTCCTCATGTGTGCAGTGGTTTCCCGCTAGGGCTCAAGAGCTTGAGCCCGGTATATTTGAAGTCAATGCACTGGGTAATTCGTTCTCTAGTCTTAAAAGCCTCAAAAATAAGGTGGCTAAAAAAGCCTTGGCTCTGTGTGAGCAGCAAGCAATAGAGGCTGCTGCACAAACATCAGGTTTGCAAGAGCCCGATGCTGAGCACCTGTCAGTGAGGTTGATACCTAAGAAGGTTAAGATCGATAAGTTTGAATCGTATACGGATGAAATTTATATCGACGGTCGTACTCAGAGTGCTTCTTATTTTAGTTATACACAAACCATAGAGTGTGTTGCTGCTGAGTAATCTCTACAGCAGCGGTATTTGTGTTTTCCCTTCTGTATTTGCCTAATAACTCAATTGAAAGCCGTATAGCTGCTTGTTTTATGCTTTAATACGCGCCGTGAATACCAGCTTAAGTGCTTGTTTTCCTTAGCATATTCGTGGCTGTTGTGGTGTGGGCTAGATCAAGTGAGAGTGTTGTTCTGGCTGTTCTGAACTTGAGTGATATAAATAGGTAAGGGTATGAAACAAATAAAGCGCAATTTGGCCTTTGTGGTGATGTGCGCCGCAGGGCTTACTCTATCGGGCTGTTCGCAAGATAGTCTAGATGATGTAAAAAGCTCTAATACGGGCGCTTCCTATACTGTGCTTGAAGATGTGGTTTTAATTCCGGCATTGCCTATTAGCCTTGATTACAGCGTTGCTGGTAGTCTAGAAAAGAAGGTGCAAATCTTTGTCGACAACCCTGCAAGTTATGCCAGCTTAAGCATTATTGCTGATGGTAAGTTAGTGCTTGATGCACTCAATATCCCTAAAGCAGGGCCTCAGCAGCTAGATGCTTTGCTGCGCTTTGATGGCGAAGGGCCGGTGACACTAACCGTTAAATCTAATGCCGCCGATTTAAAGCTCGAAAGCCTTGTTTTTGAAGACGTGGTTGGCTTGGATATTCCTAGCTATAAGGATATCTCGGTTCAAGCGGGCATCGATAAAGTTAGCTCTCTAAAATATGCTGGGCCTACAATTGCGGATATTGATTGGGACGGCGATTACGATTTTATTGTTAACAACCACAATGATGCGAGCAGTAAGCTTTATTGGAACAACGGTGATGGCACGGTCACTAAACACAATAAAGACTTAGCTCGTTGGTTTATGCACGATTTACACGGTACGGCCGCTGGTGATTACGACAACGATGGCGATCTTGACTTGGTTGTTACTCAAGGCGGAGGTAATGGGCAGTTTCCTTCAAAAGCCAATTTTTATACCAATAATAACGGCACCTTTGTTTTAACCACGGGCGATGTTGGCATAGACCGTGGTGGGCGTGGGCGCGGTGCTAAATGGACAGATATGGATCTGGATGGCGATCTAGATTTAATGCTTATCAATGAAACCAGTCTCACAGTGCCCAAGCCCCAGCACTATTTCCATGAAAATATGGGCGATGGCACTTTTATACATAGGCCCATTGCGGGAATGCAAGATCAGCATCAATCTCGAGCTCTGTTGACGGATCTCAATAATGACAACATCGATGACTTGGTGCTTTACGGCCCCCTATCGGTTTGGCTTGGCAATGGTGATTTTACGTTTACCGATATTAGCCACCGTTTTTCTGAAGAAGTGCTTGGTTTGCGCGGTGTGATGGCCGTTACCGATATTGATATCGATAACGATGGTGATCAAGATCTGTATCTAGCTCGAGGCAAAGAATTTGAGCATGGAAAAGGAGAAGCCCCCTCAATAGATTTTGATCCGCAGGCTAAAGAATTTGCTATTAAAACGCGTGGTTATAAAGGTGTTGATGCTTTTGATTTTACCGCTCATGGTGAAATCAAATTACATAATTATTATTTTTTAACTCAAGGGGCATTTAGAGATAAAGACTACCCAATCTTTTTAGGTGCTGATAAGGCGGCGACTGTTGTTGACTCGGGTGGGCAGTTCAGTTTTAAAGCAGAGCAAGCTCAAGGTTGGCCAGAGGATCGCAGTGCCGATGGTTTATATTTTGGTTACCTTGGTGAAGGACGCTGGAAAGCTGAGCTAGTACGCAACACTAA
The DNA here is from genome assembly GCF_041346925.1 of Agaribacterium sp. ZY112. Taxonomy (NCBI): domain Bacteria; kingdom Pseudomonadati; phylum Pseudomonadota; class Gammaproteobacteria; order Cellvibrionales; family Cellvibrionaceae; genus Agaribacterium; species Agaribacterium sp. ZY112. The sequence goes on from NZ_CP166840.1 coordinate 1,571,614, forward strand.
TAATTTTTGGAGTTATCGTTTTAACCTTTCAGGTTTAAGTGAAGCCAAACCGCTATTTACCCCAGATAATAGAAATATAGCGGATGTATTATTGCGTAATGATGGCGAGCAATTTGTGGATGTCTCGCGTGAGTGGTCTATCCCAAGCGGAGGTAATTCTTTAGGTGTGACCCGAGGCGATTTTAATAACGACTCTTATCAAGATTTATTTGTTTATCGTTGGGGCAGTGTGGCTTCTCGTATATCTGACTTTATGTTGCTTAATAATGGTCAGGGCCAATTCCATACAGTCACTATGCACGGCGCCAATGATGTGGGCGGGCCAGGTAATGGGGATATGGGCCAAGCTTTTGATTTTGATTTAGATGGTGACTTAGACATATTAAGCGGCAGTGAATACGGTGAATGGTATCTATATGAAAACGCTGAACCCGGTCAGGGTAATTATGCTTTAGTAAAAGTTGATTACTCACCTAAGGCTAATATTGACCCCATTTCTGCTGAAGTGATTGTGAAAACAGCCAATGCAGAGTATCGCAAGCGAGTGGGTTCTGCAGGTGCAGTATTCTCGCAAAGTCTATTAAATACCGTTCACTTTGGTTTGGGTGAAGCACAGGCAATAAAAAAGATCACGATACGTTGGCGTAACGGTGAAACAGTAGAATTTAATAATAAAAAAGCCAACCAGCTCTTTGATAGTAATCAGCTCGACCCGCAGAGCATTGAACTTGCAGCGCTTAGCAAGGATATCCGTAAAGGCGCTTCCATGCCGATTAAGGCGAGTTTGACACCAGAGAAGGCGGATAGCCGTTTGTTGTGGTCTTCCAGTGACAATAAAGTGCTTAAGGTAGACCAATCTGGTTTGGTTACCGCACTTGGGGATGAGGGTGAAAAGGCCGTTATTACAGCAAAAAGTGAAGCTAATGGACTTTCTTCCTCACAAGAGCTAAGTGTTGTTGGTTGGTTTGCTAAGCCGCTCACTGAGTTGAGTTTAACGGTTCCAGAGCAGAGATTTTATGTGGGCACAACTATCGATGTGCAAAGCACCTTTAAGCCTCTAGATGCCGACGATAAGGGGCTTAGTTGGTCTAGCTCGAATGAAGCAGTGGCTACTGTGGACGCCAACGGCAAAGTAAGTGCTTTGACTCCGGGGCGCACCATGATCAAAGCTATTACGGCGGCAAATAATCAATTAAGTGATTCGCTTGAGCTTGTGGTTGAGGCTTTTGTGGAAGGTGGTATTGAGCTGCTTAATGAGCAGGCTTTTAAAGATGGCAGTTTTAAGGTGGGTGACGAGCTTAATATTCAAGTGCGTTATCATGCGGGTTCAGGTAACAAGGTGATAGCTTCTGATGAAGGCGGCATACGTTATTGGTTGCGCCACTTTAAATATAAGTGGATTCCAGCCAAAGATCGAACCTTTATCGATAGTACTGTGCTTGGTACAGAGGCTGGCAGCTCTTCAATGACAATTAGTTTAGATGGGCTGACGCCAACTGCAGAGTTACCAGAAGGTCACTTCTATCAGTTAAGAGCCTCGTTTGCTGGTAGTGATGGCAAGATGCACGATGTGAAGGTGGATAACCTGAATATTGTTAAATAACAGCCCTTGACTTTTAAAGTGTGCAGCGGGCTTGCAATAAGCCCGCGTTAAGCACTGACAGGTGTTTTTATATGTTTTTCTACAGGTATTTTAAAATAAGCGACTGAGGATTTCGGGCTTTAAAACCTCGATACCATAAGCAAAAAGGATAGAGTGCAAGTAGCATAACAAAGGTAATTAGGTAACAGGTTTGTAGATCGGTAAAGCCGCTCATGCCCGCATACGTTGCTGTACCAGTTAAAATTACTCGGTGAACTAAATAAAAGATCATTGCTGTTTGCCCAAAGACCAAGAGTACGCCTTTGTCGCGTACGCCTATTAACTTTTCTACTTTCATCATCAGCGCTAAGAGTAAGCTCATAATGCCGAGCTCAAGCAATATATATGCTGCTGATGGTGGATATTTACTCACGTGCAACCAATGCTGCCAGCTTGTATCATCACGGTACAAAAACATATTGCCGTAGCCATTAAGGTAACGCACTACGGAAAACGCAATTAAGGCAAGAATACCAAGGCCAATCAATAAGCTTTGTGGATCTAGTTTGGTTTTTGCTTCTTTATATTGAACGATATAGCGACCAAAAACCCAGCCCAAGATCATAATTGATAGCCAAGGGAATAGTGGGTAAATAATACGTAAATCAGCCGATGAATATTTACTGAATAAAAGCGCCGTAATTACCGATTCGATATTTTGGCCAGGGGGCCAGAATTGAGCCGTTAATAGTTCTCCACCGGCAATCCAAGCTAGCGCAATACCAATCAGCCAAGCACTTGATAGGCGGCGTAGCATGGCCATGCAAATAAATGAAGCGCCGATGGCGTATAAAACTTGAATAGTGAATCGGCCGCTAAAAAAAGACACGATGGTTAAGTCCATTAATAAAATCACCAGACCGCGCAGTATGATATCTTTATCGATGCCCCATGGATCAATGCCTTTACTAACTTTGCGTTCAACAGAAATAGCTAAAGCTGTACCGGCTAAGAAGACAAAGGTGGGCGCGCAAACATGGCTGAGCCAGCGGGTAAAAAAAGCGAAGGCAGGTAATGGGTCGCCAGGGCTATAGCTTGTGGCAGAGTCGACGACTAGGTGGTTGGCATCATAAGCCATAGAGACATGATCTAAGACCATAATGATCATGACAAATCCGCGCATCCAGTCAATCGCGGCAATACGTTTAGAGTTGGCCATGGGGCAGAGCACTCCGTGTGCTGAGGTGAGTCTACTTTTATCTAATAACTTAAAAAGTATTAGGGGGCTTGATGGTAGAAGAAGTATATTCTGGCTGTAAAAGGAAGCAAGTGCTAGCAGGGAGCTTTGAGCCGGTTTGATCTATAAAAAGGAGGATTTATGAGGCATATTAACAAATTACTTATGTGGACTTCAGTGTTGCTCCTTCTTGCTTGTGGTGGTACGCAAAAAGACGCACCTAAGATTGAGCGCCAACATTATAATTCATGGGAGAAAGACTTAGGCTATAGCCAAGTTGTTAGAGTCGGAAATACGCTCTATGTCTCAGGTATGACGGCTCAAGGGGTGACGCTTGAATCACAAATGCGGGCAATATATAAGAGCTTACAGCGAGTGCTTGATGATTATAAGATTAGCAGTGCCAGTGTTGTAAAAGAGGTGATTTATACAAGAGATATAGAAGCGCTAAAAAAAGCTAATTCAATTAGGTTGGCGTTTTACAGTGATGATCAGTACCCAAGTTCATCATGGTTGCAGGTAGAGCAGTTATTCTTGAAAGATTTTTTAGTTGAAATTGAGTTTGTGCTTGTTGTTGATGGCTAGCTACAGGGGTTAATAAAATGAAGCAAAGTGACCTTGAAAAGAAAACGATAAGACTAGGTGTTTGGCTTGGCTGTTTTTTTGTCGCTCTGGGTTTATTGTTTGCATTCCTGACGGGCTCCGAAGCAATTTTACTCGACGCTTTATTCTCGCTTATTGGAGTCGTTCTTGCGTTAGTGACTATGACAGTTTCGCGTTTAGTGCAGCGCCCAGCAGACTCAAAATACCCTTTTGGATATTGGTATTACGAAAGTTTTTTAAATTTGGCAAAAAGCGCGATCATTTTAGTGCTGAGCTGTGTTGCTTTGACCTCGGCATGTATTGCTCTATTTAATGGTGGACGCAGTGTGGAGGCTGGCTGGGCGCTTATCTATGCGCTGATTGCAAGTGTAGGCTGTTTATTGGCCAGTTTTATATTCTCGCGTGCAGCTAAAAAAGCTCAATCGACATTACTTGAGGTGGATGCCGCTAACTGGCGCATAGATGCAGTTTTAAGTGGGGCCATTGCTTTAGCATTTACTTTGGTTAAGTGCTTAGAGCAATCGCAGTGGCAAAGCCTTATTCCCTATGTCGACCCTGCTCTTGTGGTAATATTGGTTGTACTTACTTTAGCTATTCCTGTTCGAATATTGCGTAGCTCATGGCATTCTGTCATCGGGCGCACCCCAAACAGCCCGCGAAGCCGAGCGGTTGAGCTCTGTGTGAATTCCATCTTTGAGTCACTACCACTAAAAAGTAAAAGTTTACGTATGCTTAATGCTGGGCGTGCTTTTTATGTACAGCTATACCTTCTTGTAGAGCAAGATATCGGCATTGTAGAGCAAGACGGGATTCGGAAAGAGCTTTATGAAGCTCTGCTGGCCTTAGGGGGGGATCAAAGTATAAACATAAGCTCAGATAATTTAGTGCTTTCTGTCGTATTTACACAAAAAACTCAATGGCTTGAACGTTCGGTAATGCCTGAGTCTCATAAGCCTTAGTATAGGTATAGGCCGTAAGAAAGGTGTCTGAATGAACAAGAGTATTCGTTTTATAGGTGATTGTTGTTTTACTGGGATCTTAGTGGTTGTTCCGGTGCTCCTTCTTGCCCTTGTTTTGGGTGAAATGTTTGAGGCGATCCATGGTCTCGCAGGCTTTGTTGCAGACAGCTTGCCCTATGACATTCTGCCTCCTATTTATGAACGTATGCTGGCAGCAATATTTTTAATCATTGCTTGTCTATTTGTTGTGGGCTTAAGTGCGCGAGCAGGTCTTTTGAATAAGTTCTTCTCTAACTTAGAAAAGCAAAGCCTAGGCCGGTTGCAGATTTATAAACTCTTAAAGCGGCTTTCCTATGGTGTACTTGGTGCGAATAATGAGAGTGCCATGAAGTGTTGCATATACCAAGAGGCCAAAGGGCGTTATCAGCTCGCTTACTTAATTGAAGAGGGTAAATACTACAGCACCATTATGCTACCTTTCGCTCCTGCCGCTATGAGTGGACCTATTCTCATGGTAGAGCATGCTAATATTCAAAGAGTGGATATTAAAATGTCAGAAGCCATGTTGGTTTTAAATCAAATGGGTGAAGGGATGCAGGCGTTATTAGATAAGTAAGAATAACTTTTCTTATAGCTAGTAGTGCTTAACTCCTTCTCGGAACGTTTTGGTAAATGAAGTCTCATCATCTAAATAAAGCTTACATTGTCAGTACGGATTTGCGTTAATAGTGGTTTTTAATTATATGTGTGAGCGGGCTGGCCAAGTTTTGTGAAAGAGTCTTAATTACTTGTATGCGTACGGTATATGTAATTCTATTGTTTTATAGAGTATAAAAAGTAAGTAATTATACTTACAGCATCGAATGAGATTGTCGGAGAGAAGAGGCCTAATCTTTTGGGGTGTTTGTAGGGGCTTATAATTTGTGTGGGTTCATAGCATTAATGTTTACAGTTAGGCTGCGTAATTTCATCGCAGGAGTGAGTAATACATGGCATGGTGGATGTTTTTTTTGTTGATACTCAAAGGTTTGTAAGGGTTGCTTTTACGATCTTTAGTGTTAAATGTGAAGGTTTTATGTCGCTTGCTTGAGTATTGGAAATAATAAGAGTGCGTATGGAAGTCAATTTTAGAGTAGCAACAGTTGATGATTGTGAAACAATAGGGTCTTTGGTTGTAGATCTTACAACCGAAATTTGTAATCTGACGAAGGCTCAATATTTTGATATAGATCTTGAGTCTACAGTTCAACGCTGTAGGGAGCTTATTCGTGACGGGCATTACTTTGCCATTATTGGGCTTTGTAAAAATACTCCAGTATCTGTTGCAACTATAACGGAAACTTATGCTCTTTATGCTGGCGGTAAAATAGGTGTAATCCAAGAGTTTTATGTTTCTCCTGAATTCAGGAGTTCTGGATTGGGTTCAATGCTAATTGAGCAAGTCCAAAATCATGCTAAGAAACAAAACTGGTCTTGTATTGAGTTATGTACACCACCATTGCCTGAATTTGATCGTACATTAGAGTTCTACCAAAAAAATGGCTTAGCTCCTGTTGGCGGGCGTAAAATGAGGAAAACACTGCTGTAAATCATTGTTAACAGGTCAAACTTATTGGGCTAAATACTATTCTTGATAAGGATCGTTAGAACTTTTAATAAGTGGCCTAATAGCATGAGTACAGCTAGTAAAGCTTTGGTTGGAATCAGGCTGATCCTGATTTGGTCAGTTGCGTGCTGTTTTGTTTACATGGGTTTTTGATATTCGAAGAAAAAGGAAATATGAATGAAAATCATTAAAGGAATAATCACCCTTCTCTATAGCTTGCTTATTTCAGTTAGCGTATTTTCTCTGTCCCCGGATGAAGAGGGTGGCCAAGCTATCCTCTTCAAAATAATTGATGAAAACCATGTTGAGGTTAATGGGGAAAATACGAAAGCTGGTAAGTCTTGGGTTGAAGCAAATAAATATATAGACCCATATAAGATCAATACTTATCGAATAATCAACGCCCAAGATTATCCCGATAACGCCAAGGTGATTGTTAGAAGCATGGCTATTGTCGCTAATACGGCCGGTGTTGATGTCGAGCAAGTTAAGTGAGTGTTAATAAAATCTATGGTTAATAGGCAGCTTGTGCTAGTCACTGTGTCGCTTGGTTTGTCTGGCTTTGAGGTATGTTATGAGTGCAACTTGTAAAGTTTCCAGACTGAATGTCAGTAGGGACTATATAGCTGATAACTACCTTATTCCGTTTAACTTGTCTGAAGTGGCAATGCATTCGAATATGTCTCCATATCATTTTTTGCGTGTGTTTAAACGGGTTTATGGCGAAACGCCAAACGAGTTTTTGATTCGGCTTAGAATTGAAAAAGCTAAGAGTATGCTTATTACAGAGAATCTAAGTGTCTCAGAGGTTTGTGAGCGAGTAGGCTATATAAGCCTTGGTAGTTTTTCCTCGCTGTTTTTCAAGCAGGTCGGCATGGCGCCTACCTTGTATCGCCGTAAGTTGTGGGCTTTGTCTTCTGAAGCATTTCGTTTTCCAAAACAATCTATACCTGCTTGTTATGCCTACCACTTTGGGGGGGAATCGGCTAGTTGAGCAATATTGGAGAAATATGTTTTGGCTTGTTTCTATAAAATAAAGCCGATCAAACAAATTAGGAGTATAGAGATGATTACATCCATAGCCCACGTAACAGTATATGTACTTAACCAAGACGAAGCGCTTGATTTTTATAAAAACAAGCTCGGATTTGAGGTTGGTGATGATATGACCGTAGAGGGTGGTTTCCGCTGGTTAACGGTGCATCCAAAATCCAGCCCGCAACCTGAATTAGTATTGGCGGAGCCAAAAGAAGGGCCGATGTTTACCAAAGATTCCGCTGAAAAAATACGAAGCTTAGTCGCGGAGGGGGCATTCGGAGTGGGCGTTTTCGAAACGGAAAACTGCCAAAAAACATATGAGTTACTTGCAAGTAAAGGTGTTGAGTTTATTCAGCCACCTACCGATCAACTTTATGGGGTCGAAGCTATGGGCAAAGATAATTCTGGTAATTGGTTTAGTCTGGTTCAGCAAGCTAAATAGTATTTAAGGCCTTAAGTTAGTTAAGCGATAAAAAGCCTATTATCTCAAGGCCTGATCCATCTCTTATCTGTGAGCTTTAAGTGTGATGAAATAAGATCTATTCGCTTTGTGTTTAGGTCTTTATCTAAGGCTTATTCACTGAGTTTACTGAGTGAATCTTAGAGTCTTATGGCTCTAACCAGGTTTCAATTTGCTGGCATATTTGTGTTTGGCTTAAGCCTAGTTTGGCGAGTAATTCTTTGCGTTTTCCGTGTTCCACAAACTGATCTTTATAACCCAGGTTTAACATGGCGACATTCATTTTTTCTTGTTGTAGCCACTGGTTTACGCTTGAGCCAATGCCACCTAGTTGAGCACCATCCTCGATGCTAACAAAGTGCTTATAAGATCGGGCGAGCCGTTTTAATAAGTCTTTATCAAAAGGTTTAATCCAGCGCATATCCACTAGGCCCCAGTTTTTTTCTAGGGCAAGCTCTTGTAGCTGGCTTTCACCGAGTAAGCTGCCGAAATTTAATAAACAGCAGTTTTGGCCTTGTCTTAGTTCGTGCGCTTTACCTATGGCCTTCTCGGTGCTTGCTTGGCTTTGTACATTGGCGCAGCGTCCGCGCGGATAACGCACTGCAGCAGGGCCGGGGTGCGCATAAGCTGCGCTTAGCAGTTGTTCACATTCACTGGCGCTGCTTGGGCAGGCGATAATGATGTTGGGCACACAATTTAAAAAGCTGATATCGAAGCTGCCGTGATGGCTTGCACCGTCTTCGCCAACTAGGCCCGCTCTATCAATAGCAAAAAGAACATCTAACTTTTGCAAGGCGATGTCGTGAATTAATTGATCATAAGCGCGCTGCAAAAAAGTCGAATAAATGGCGACAACGGGCTTTTGCTGTTGGCAGGCAAGCCCAGCAGCAAATGTAAGTGCGTGTTGCTCAGCAATGGCGACATCGTAGTAGCGATCAGCAAAGCGCTGGCTAAATTCAACTAGGCCTGAACCTTCACGCATAGCTGGGGTGATGGCAATTAATTTGGGGTCTAGTTCTGCTTGTTTGCATATCCAGCGGCCAAATATATCTTGATATTTGGGGGCCGGTATTGGTGCGGGTGTGTGCGTTTTTTGTTTTGTTTCGATTTTTGTTAGCGCGTGGTAGCTAATTGGGTCGTCCATAGCTGGTGTAAAACCGCGCCCTTTTTGCGTTCGAACATGTAGGAGCGCAGGGCCCTTTTGTGCGAGTAGGCGCCGCAGTTTTTGTACCAGCGTTTTTAGGTCGTGACCATCAACCGGGCCGCTGTAGCGTAAGCCTAAATCTTCAAATAGATTTGCGTTGCATACGGCGGGAGCATCGGCTTCTTGCTTTTGCTGTCGGCCGTGAATAACGCGCTCTAAATAAGAAGCAAAGCCACCTTCATTGGCGCTAATCGACATGGTGTTGTCGTTAAGTACAATAAGCATGGGGGCTTGGCAGTGGGCAGCGTGATTAAGTGCTTCAAAAGCCATGCCGGCGGTCATGGCGCCATCACCGATGATGGCAACACTGTGGGAGCTTGGTTTATTGCTGTGTTTGGCTTGTGCCTGTTTGGCGAGAGCCATACCCAGTGCGGCAGAGATAGAAGTTGAACTGTGGCCGGTGCCAAAACTGTCAAAAGGACTTTCGTCGCGGCTGGGGAACGGTGCAAGACCGCCTTGTTGGCGCATGCTAAACATCTGTTCGCGTCGGCCACTCAGAATTTTATGAGGGTAAGCCTGATGGCCTACGTCCCAGATAAGGTCGTCTTTGGGGGTGTTGAGCACATAATGCAGGGCTACCGTTAGTTCAACCACTCCCAAGCCTGCGCCAAAGTGGCCGCCGGTTTGAGAGACACTAAAAAGTAAAAACTCGCGCAATTGGCGCGCGAGTTCTGGCAATTCAGTTTCGCTGAGTTGGCGCAAATCGGCCGGCTCAGCGATGGCATCGAGCAGGGGGGTGGGAGGACGCTGTTCGGGTAACTCCGTCATTCCTGCTCTTAGCCAGTGTTACGCATGCCGGCACTGATGCCCGCCATGGTGACTTTTAAGGCGCGCTCTAGCTCTTCACTCATCTCTCCTGCAAGGCGTTCACGCTTAAGTAACTCGGCTTGAAGGTAGTTCAGTGGGTCGACATAGGGTTTGCGTGCATTAATAGAGAGTTGCAGCATCGGGTCGCTATCAAGCACTTCTTTTTGCTCTTTGATTTCGTTGAGCTTGTTGCCAAGTGCGATTAAGTCAGCGCGAAGCTGCTCTCCAAGTTCGTGCAGCTCGGGTTTAACCAGCTGTTGCTCGTAGTGGGCGCAGATATTAACGTCGGCCTTGCCAACCACCATTTCGAGTAAGTCGATAAAACTCGAGAAAAAAGACCAGTTTTCAAGCATGTCTTTAAACAGGCTTGGGTCTTTTTCTTCTGCATATACAAGCGCTTGATGCACGCCCAACCAGCTAGGTAGGTTTAAGCGTACTTGCATCCAGGCAAATACCCAGGGAATCGCACGCAGGCTTTCTACGCCACCTGTTGCTTTGCGCTTGGCCGGACGTGAGCCTATAGCGAGTTTACCAAGCTCTTGCTCCGGGGTTAGGCTGCGGAAATAAGGTACAAAGCTTGGGTGCTCACGGACAATGCCTCGGTACGCAGCTAAGCTGCTCTGAGCCATCTCTTCAATAAGCTCACGCCATTCAGCTTTAGGGGCTGGACTTGGTTTGAGGCTGGCGCGTAAGGTGGCCACCACATAGGTGCGAAGGCTATGGAATGCAATCGGTGGCATACCAAATTTATAGCGGATCATCTCACCTTGCTCAGTAACACGGATGCGACCGCGCACAGAACCTGGAGGTTGAGAGGCCATGGCTTTTTCAACAGGGCCGCCACCGCGACCTACAGTACCACCACGGCCGTGGAAGAGGGTTAAGTCGATTTGATATTGCTCGGCTAGCTCAACCAGTTTCTCTTGCGCTTGGTATTGAGCCCACGTTGCTGCGAGCTTACCTGCATCTTTAGCGCTGTCGCTGTAACCAATCATGACGCATTGGCTGCCGCCGGTATATTTTTGGTACCAGTGCATCTGCCACAAGGTGTTCATCACTTTGGCGGCACGGTTTAGATCGTCCAAGGTTTCAAAAAGAGGCACAACCGGCATAGCCCAGCTCACCCCGCTTTCTTTAAGCAATAGGGCGACTGCGAGTACGTCTGATGCTTGTTCGGCCATGGAGATAACGTAATGGCTTAAACACTCTTCAGGTTGCTCGGCAATTACGCGGCAGGTGTCTAGAACTTCTTTGGTTTCAGGTGTGGCTGGCCACTGTTTAGGGAGAAGTGGGCGCTTACTCTGAAGTTGTTCTAAGAGGAACTCTATGCGCTTTTCTTCATCCCACTCGCGATACGAGCCTAGATCTAGGTGCAGGCAAAGCTCATCTAGAGCTTGTACGTGACGGTCGCCGTCTTGACGAACATCAACGGGGCTTAGGTTGATGCCAAAAGCATAAACACGGCGAATGGTGTCGATAAGTGGGCCATCGGCAACACGCTGGAAGCCACTCTCACACAAAGAACGGTGTGCGAGTAAGAGCGGCTCGAGTATATCTTCACGCGTTTCAATTAAGTCTGTTGGGCGCGATAGGGTTTCGCCATTAAGAGTGCCTTTAAGCCAGCTGCGGCTGCGGGCAAGTCGGTCTCGTAGTTGTTCAAAGAGATCGCGATAAGGGGTAACAGAATTGGGCTCATCGAGCTGATGACGCAATTCAGCGCTGGCGACGCTCATGCTGATATTGGCTACTAACTCATCAATATCAGCTAAATATAGGCGTGTAGCGCGGGCGCGGCCTATGAGTATAACTTCACGTGTGACGTCATGGGTGACGTTGGGGTTGCCGTCACGGTCGCCTCCCATCCACGAGCAGAAGGTGAAGGGGGTGGAATCCATTGCTAGCGAGTTACCCAGCTTATCTTGGCAGATACGGTTAAGGTGGCGAATAAACTCTGGTACGGCTTTCCACAAGCTAAACTCAATCACTGAGAAGCCGCCACGGGCTTCATCCATGGCTGTTGGGCGTTCGTTGCGGATCTCGTCGGTGTTCCAGATCTCTTCAACCAAACGCTCTAGATTCTTTTTGTGCTTGTGTTGAAGTGGCTCAGGTAGGTTGCTGCGATCGAGTTCATCAAGACTGGACTGCAGAGCGTTAAACTTGCGAATTAATGTACGGCGGCTGACTTCAGTAGGGTGAGCGGTTAGTACAAGGTTGATCTTTAGCTCTGAGATGGCCTTGGTGAGCTCGTCATTGCTGTAGTCGTCACCTAGTTCTTTGATAATGCCACGAAGCGTATCTTCTGGCTGAATCTTGGCGCGGCAATTGTAGTGTTGCTCGGCTATATTGGTCAGATTCAAAAACTGGGTAAAGGCACGTGCCAGTGGCAGTATGTCTTGATCTTTAAGTTGAGTAAGCGAGTCGACAAGAGGTTGATAGTCGACTTCATGTGCATCAGCGAGCTGCTTGGAGATGTTGCGAATTTCTTCAACGGCATTAAAGAGTTCGGGGCCTTCGTGTTCACTAATGGTTTGGCCGAGAAGCTCTCCTAATACACGGACATTATCACGTAGGGATTCGGGCAGCTGATGCATGGGTACTCCGTTATGAAAAAGGGAGCGTAATTGTACGTCATCCACCGCTTGAGTGCAGCAAAGTCAGTTCTGGCGAGCAGTTAATGGCTCTTCTATGCTCTAAGGAGGTAGTGTCAATTGACCTACATCCATTAATTTCGGTTGAGCATGCTGAATTCTTTGAGTCTAAATACTAAGATTATCGCGTTGGCGCTGCTTTGTGTATTGCCGGTAATGTTGGTAATTAGCCTATTGTTCTACGAGCAACAGAGCTTGCTTGGGCGTGATAAGGCGATGCTTAAGGAGATGGCTACAGAGTTGGTCATTGCTGAGCTTGAGCGAGAGTTAGTGCTGCGAGAGCAGGTATTAGAGGGCTTGTTGTCTAAAAATAAAACAGGAGATTTCTTTACCTATCAAAACAACGCTAGCGCGCAGCCTCCAAGTTCACATATTTTGCATGCCGATAACAAAAAAGCGGCTACAGATCGGCAGCTATTGAAGCCAAGTTTTATCCTTACTGCCGATGTAAATGGCCGTTTATTGGAGAGTATGGAGGCTGATCCTTTACTTAAGGATTTACAGCAAGGTTTAACGCAGCCCCTTGTTTTAGGTCGTCCACAACTGGTTTTCCTACAGGGTAAAGCCTATCTGTTATTGAGCGTGCCTTTTCAGCCCTTCTTCTCAGCCCCAAGGCCGCTTCATGCAGCCTCAGCCATTTCGAAGACTGCATGGCTGTTATCCCTAAGCGAACTTGGCTCGATATTAACACTGTGGTTTGAACAGCATGAACCGATTAGTTTTCGGCTACGTGCCAGCGGTTATGGTGTGCCTGAAAAGGATGCTGACGGGGGTGTTAGCGTTGATTCAGAAAGTGCTGCTAGCATGCAGTATTCTGGCTCGACGGGTATTGTTTTTAATAGTCTGGCGAGCGAAGGAGGGGAGATCAGTTCAAGCCAAGAATTTGAAGTACGGGGCCTTCCTTTTAAGTTGGACTTTAATGGCGACTTGTTAAAAGTGGAGCGCGTTGCCATTTTTCCCGCGATGATCGCCTTATTGCTATTTCTGTGTGTGGCCTTGGCTGGCGCTGTTCATTACTTTCTTATTCGTAGAGTCAATGAATTAAATGATGTTGCCAAGGCTTATGCCAGTGGAGATTATGATAGTCGCGTTAAAGCTCGAGGTGATGATGAAATTGCTCAGTTGGGTTATAGCTTAAATGGCATGTGTGCGGAGATAAGCCAGGCTCAACTCTACCTTAAAAAAATGGTCGAAGTGAGAACTCAAGAGGCTAAGCAAGCCGTTGAAAGATTACATGCCATTTTGTCTTCCGTGAATGATGCCATTATCTCGATTAATGTTGATGGTGAAATTTTGTCTTTTAATCGTTCTGCGGAGCGAATTTTTGCTTACACCGAAAAAGATATACTTGGTAAAAGCGTTAATCTATTAATGCCTTTTACGTTCTCTGTTAAACACGACGCTTATGTTAAAAACTCACATATAGAGCCTAATCATCGCCATAACATATGGGGGAAAGAACGAAAACTAGAGGGCAAGCGACAAACAGGTGAAACATTTCCCGTCTCTATTGCTGTAACACGAGTATGCACAGATGGTGATGTGTTTTATACAAGCGTGATACGAGATTTAAGCGAACAACAGGCTACAGAGCGAAAACTGGCAGAAAAGGAACGCTTATTTAATACCGCAATTCATACTTCCTCGCAGCCTTTTATTATTATGAGTGCGGATGGGAAATTAATGGAGGTGAATCAAGCAATGTGCTCTTGGCTTGGTTATGAACTCGAAGATTTAATGTTACAGCGTCTTCCTGAACTTGTTTCTGATAAGCATAGAGTGGCGAATGACTCTTGCTTATCAAAAATGCGGATCGGCGAATTAACAACCGTCGTTAGAGAAGAGCAATATATCAGGCGAGATGAGTGTTTAGTATGGGGACTCATGTCGGCTACTGCCGTACAAGATGAGCAAGGTGCGGTTGCTTTATTAGTAGCACAAATTACAGACATCGATGAAAGCAAACGCCTTGCTTTAGAGTTAGAGCAGCGCAATAAAGAATTAGAACGCAGCAATTCCGACCTAGATCAATTTGCGTATATTGCTTCTCATGACTTAAAGTCACCTTTAAATGCCATAAAGAAAATTGTTAGTTGGATTGAAGAAGACGGCAAAGAGCAGTTAAGTGAGGTCAGTCTAGATAATATTCACTTGCTGAAAAATCGAACAGATCGAATGATGACTCTACTTAATGATTTACTGTTGTACAGTAAAGTGGGGCGCTTTGAGAGAGAGCCTGAATGTGTAGAGTTACACACATTATGCAGCAGCATCTTTGATATATTAGACAAACCAGAAGACTTTGATTTACAAGTCGAAGAATTCGAGCTCTGTGTACCCCGAGTGCCATTTGAATTGGTATTGCGAAACTTAATGAGCAACGCAATTAAGCATTACGAGGGAAGTGGCGGTCGTTTACATATTAGCGTGGGCCGTCAGCGGGGGTTTTACGTATTGCGAGTTGCCGATAATGGTCCGGGCATTGCACCGGAATTACAAAATAAAGCTTTGGAAATGTTTCAAACTTTAAAACCACGTGACACCACCGAAGGCAGTGGCATGGGCTTGGCATTGGTTAAAAAAACAGTTGAGTATTTTAATGGATCTCTTGAAATTGATTCTGATGGTCAGAGGGGAACCACGATGGTGGTCTATTGGCCTGAGTTAGAGTCGGTAGCGGCAGGAAAATAGTATGCGCATACTGATAGTTGATGACGACATGGTCGATAGACAAATTGTTAAGCGAGCTTTGGCTTTGGGCTCCATGTCTTATGAATTAGTGGAGGCTGAGACAGTTGATGAGGGTTTGGCCAAGTTTGAGCAAGGCAAGTTTGATCTTGTGCTTATTGATTTTCGTATGCCGGGCAAAGACGGTATTGAACTGGTACTAACTATTCGAGATACCTATAGCGATCGACGCTCTGCTATTGTCATGATGAGCAACAGCGAAGATGAACAAGTGGCACTTGATGCTATTCGTGCAGGAGCTCAAGATTTTATCCTTAAAAACGAAATTTCAGCTTCTCGTTTACGCCGATCAATTTTACACGCACAGACTCGCTTTGAATTAGAGCAGCAGTTGCAAGAGAGTTATACCAAGCTTAAACAGCTAGCTGAAAGGGATGCTTTAACGGGGCTTGCAAATCGCCATTTATTCGATGAGTCCTTAAAGTTAAGTATTGCCAATAATAAACGCGGAGAGCACAAGCTTGCCTTATTGTTGATTGATTTGGATAATTTTAAATATGTAAATGATAGTTTTGGTCACGATGTTGGTGATTTATTGTTACAGAGGGTAGTGAAGCGTATCCATTCCTGTTTGCGTGGAAGTGAGTTATTTGCTCGTTTGGGAGGAGATGAGTTTGCTATTAGTTTGTCTAATCTGTCTTCAGCCAATGATGCAAGCAGAGTCGCGCAGCGTATTCTTTTAGTATTAGAAAAGCCTTTTGAAATTAATGGCCGCTCTTTTACTTCTGGAGCAAGTATTGGCATTGCCTTACACCCTGATAACGGTTTGAGCTCAGAAGATGTGGTGAAAAATGCCGACATTGCTATGTATAGGGCTAAGAAAAAAGGGAAAAATCAAGCCTGCTTTTTTGAAGAAGAAATGCAGCAGCAATTCGCCTCGCGCCATCAGGTAGAGCAAGATTTGCGTTTTGCTATAGATAACGAGCAGTTTGTTTTAACTTATCAGCCTGTGTATTCGGCTCTAAGTCATGAGTTAGGTGGCTATGAAGTTTTTTTGAAGTGGCAAGACGAACTTGGTTATCATGATCCGTCAGAATTTTTACCAATTGCTGAAGAGTCTCGACTGATTTTGCAGCTTGGCCGTTGGCTGATTGAAAAAACCATTGCTCAGCAAGCGAAGTGGGCCATAGAGCATGGGCATAAAGCCTTTATGTCTATTAATTTAAGCCCAGTACAATTAGCTGATAAAAGCCTGCCCGATTTATTGGTTGAGTTGTTTGAGCGCTACCAAACGACAGCAGATAATTTTATTTTTGAGATATCAGAACTTGCTTTAGCGGGGGTGGAAAAAGATGTTAGAGCTTGTATCGATCATCTAAGGGGCTTGGGTTGTAAGGTGGCCTTGGGTGACTTTGGTGCTGGTTTATCTTCCATTGCTAATTTGCGCGATTTCCCTTTCGATCTAATAAAAATCGAACGCAGTTTTTTACCTTCAGATACAAGCAGTAAGCAAGATAAGGCCTTGTTTGAAAGTGTGGTGAAAATGATTCAAGCCTTGGAGTTTGAAACCGTCGTGGTTGGCACTGAGACCGTTGAGCAGGTTGAGCTCTGTTGTGATTTAGGTATTAATCAATTGCAGGGCCACTTCTTTGCCCGTGCTGAATCTGCCGATTACATCGAAAATAATTATTTGATGCGTAATTTTCAAGATAATCAGGCTCTTTAATTATTTTTTGCTAACCAGTTTGGCTAACGAGCCAAACTGGTTGCTTTCGCTTTTCTATTTAAAAATATGTTCGTCAGCGGGAAAAGCGCCGTTTTTAACATCTTGCACATAGTTAGCCATCGCATCGGGGATGTCTTTACTTTCGAGCAGGAAGTTTTTCGAGAATTTGGGTGGCTGAGCGGTCAAGCCGAGAATGTCATTGATAACCAGTACCTGAGCATCACAGTCGCGTCCGGCACCAATGCCGATGGTAGGAATACGCATTTGCGCACTGATTTCACAGGCCAGTTCATCGGGCACACATTCTAATAGCAGTATATCGGCGCCTGCAGCTTCAAGTACTTGGGCGTCTTTAATTAACTGTTGTGCGCTGTCTTTGTCGCGGCCCTGTACTCTGAAACCACCAAACTTATTTACTGATTGCGGAGTTAAACCTATGTGTGCACATACTGGGATGCCGCGATCACTAAGCTGTTTTACTGTGTCTGCTGCCCATTCACCGCCTTCTAATTTGACTAAGTGAGCCCCTGCTTGCATTAAACGGGCGGCATTGCGCATCGCTTGATCAATAGTTGCATAGCTCATAAAAGGCATGTCTCCCATGATCAAACACTTGTTGGTGCCGCGGCTGACGGCTTCAACGTGGTAGATCATGTGCTCCATGGTAACGGGCACCGTACTGTCAAAACCTAGAACGGTCATGCCGAGGCTGTCACCAACAAGGATCACTTCGACACCGCTTTGCTCAGCCATGGCGGCCATGGGGGCGTCATAGAGGGCGACAGTGACAAACTTTTGTTTGTTTTCTTTCATTTTCTTAAGCGTTAGCAGGGTAGTCGCTTTGCTTAAGGCGGTAGAGGCGTAACTCATGATGGGGTCTCGCAGTTAAAACATGGCCGACTTTGGGTTGTAGTAGTGGCGGCCCGAGCGAATATTCAACATATATTGGACTAGGTCTTGGTAGTCCTGCTCGTTGTTTGTCCAGTCTATTTCGGTTGCATTAATGATTAGCAAAGGGCTTTGATCATAAAAATGGAAAAAGCGTGCATAGGCATCATTTAATGCGTTGAGGTAGTCGTTGCTAATTTTTTGTTCATTGGCAGCACCACGGCTTTCAATACGGCTCTGTAACACATCTATAGGTGCTTGAAGGTAGATAACTAAATCGGGTATCGG
Source organism: Agaribacterium sp. ZY112 (assembly GCF_041346925.1). Taxonomy (NCBI): domain Bacteria; kingdom Pseudomonadati; phylum Pseudomonadota; class Gammaproteobacteria; order Cellvibrionales; family Cellvibrionaceae; genus Agaribacterium; species Agaribacterium sp. ZY112. The sequence continues at coordinate 1,589,348 of NZ_CP166840.1, forward strand.
CGCTTCAATGTGCATTTGTTTATGCACTTGTTGATAGAGTTCGTGCTCGTCTTTATCTAGGGTGATCTCGGCAAAGAGAGGGTCCTTATCGATGAGGAAGTCGGCAACATGGGCGCTCTCAAACAGCTCGCCACGGTGCAGCTCATTGAGCTGCTGTACTCGCTGAAACAAAAAAAACAGTTGGGTAGGTAGGGCGCTATTGCTTTCATTATTGTAAAAGCGCTCTAAAAATGGGTTGTCCTCGACTTGTTCCAGTAAGGTTTCATAGTTTAGTGTTTCAGCTAGGCGTTTGGCGAGTGAGGTTTTGCCAACACCAATACAGCCTTCGATAGCGATATAGGGGCGTTTTTGGTTTGTTAGCTCATCCGTGTTGGGGCTGTCACTCACTCGCTTTCCTCACTTGCCTTTAATTGCCAAAGGCCGCCATCAGAAAGCTGGGAAGCCAAGGTTTCTATACGGCCTAAACCCTCAATTTCAAGCTCTGGGTTTAGCTCGCGCCAAGGCCATAATACAAAATTTCGTTCAGCAATTCTTGGGTGCGGCAGCATTAATTCTGCTTGGTTGCTGTTGCGCCCTTCGAACCAAAGTAGGTCTAGGTCTAGGGTGCGAGCCCCCCAGCGAATAATGCGCTTGCGCCCGCAGTCGGCTTCGATCTTGTGAAAGCAAGCCAATAGATCTTCTGCACTGAGTTCGGTCTGTAATTCAGCTACGCCGTTAACGTAGTCGGGTTGTTCGCCTGGGCCTACGGCGGTGCTGCCGTACCAAGACGAGCGCCGAAGAAACTGAATATCGGGGTTTTGTTTGAGTTGCTCTATGGCATACTGCAATTGCTCAAGGGGCTGGTTTAAGTTCGCACCTAGCCCACAGTAGGCAAGTTTAGTCATGTTGAGGCTTATTGGTTTTGCGTCGGCGTGTGCGTGGCTTGCGTCGTTTTCGAGGTGTGCCACTGTTTTTGGCTTGTTCTAATAGAGCTTGGCGCTGTTCTTCATTGCCAAATTGGAATTCCGTCCACCACTGGCCGAGTTGAGCTAGATCTTCGCCGCTTTGCTCACGCAATAAAACAAAGTCGTAAGCGGCGCGAAAGCGCGGGTGCTCAAGTAAGCTTGTTGCGCGGCGTTCATCGCGCTTTGGAAGGCGTAATTGTAAAGTCCAAATTTCACGCATGGGTATCAAGAAACGCTTCGGAATAGCCGTTCGTTGCAGCTGTTCAGAGATGACACCGGTCGCGGCACGGTTCATCAGCTCTTGTTCTCCGCCTCGGTGTTGGGTGCGCATGGCTTCCATTTGTTCTTGTAGTTGAGGCCATAAGAATGCTGCGTAGATAAATGCTGGAGTGACACGTTTGTTTTGAGCAAGGCGTTGATCTGTATTCGCTGCTGCGCAGCGCAAGAGTTTTTGAGCCTGTTCATTGTTGCCACAGAGTACCTTGGAGGCAGCAGGGAATAAGTGTTCCAGAAGGTGGAAGTTATGTAACTCTTCAAGAATCCTTTCAGCTTTGCCACTTAAAAAGAGTTTTAGAACCTCTTCAAATAGGCGTGCGGAAGGAATTTCTAGCAGGTAATTACTGTGTTCTCTAATTGGCTGCTCAGTTGCTTCGTCGAGTTCGAATCCGAGTTTGCTCTTAAAGCGTATGGCCCGCAACATGCGCACTGGATCTTCTTTATAGCGAGCATCTGGATCGCCAATGATGCTCAGCTTTCGCTGCTGCAAGTCTTCAAGGCCGTTGCAGTAATCGATAATGCTTTCGCTGCTTGGGTCGTAATACAGAGCGTTGATGCTGAAATCTCGACGAAAAGCGTCGGAGCGTAAATCCCCATAGACGTTGTCGCGTAATAATATGCCTTTATCGCTTTGTACGGCATGGCGCTTGCCCGCTGCGTCATCGTGCGAGCCGCGAAAGGTGGTGACTTCAAGGACTTCTCGGCCCATGCGCACATGTACAATTTTAAAGCGGCGGCCAATAATGCGGGCGCGTTTAAAGACGTGTTGCACTTGTTCGGGCGTGGCATTGGTTGCTACATCGAAGTCTTTTGGGTGGCCACCGAGTAAGGTGTCTCTTACGCCGCCGCCAACTAAGTATGCTTCCCAGCCGGCCTCTTGTAGCTGTTCGATCACTCGCAAAGCATTGTAGCTGAGGTCTCGTTTCTTAATGCCGTGAATATCCACACCGATTAGACGGGGTTCTGTGGCAGCGTTGTCTGAGCGAAATAAGTTTTTTAATTTTCTAAGCATAGGCAGTGTAACGAGGGGCCATCCTAGTTGGTAGGGCTCGTGAATTGGCGGATTCTACCACAGCTTGAGCGGAGGCGGCATTTGAGTGTCGTTAACAGTGTTTGAGGTCGGAAACGAAAACGGGAAAGCATAGGCTTTCCCGTCGAATTCGGTTTTTATTCTTATTTAAAGATATTCAACATCCATGTCCGATATAGCTGCTTTTTCAAGCCTGACCTTTCCAAAGGTTCGCAAGTCGGTTCTACGTCGTTTTTTGTTCTTTATTGTTATTTTTAGTTGTTAATCAGTTTTCTATATTTTTATTATTTATTGTTGTTATGTCAGTTATTTGTCTTTTTTATTATTTATTGTTGTTATGTAAGTAGTTTGTCTTTTCTTATTATTGTTTATTGTTCTTATTAGCTATGTTGTCTTTTGTTTTTATTCTTTATTGTTTTTATTATGTCGCTAATAAGAGCATGTGGCGTGCCAATATATAAAAAGCCAATTAAAACAACTGGTTAGCTTGTTTGGGGGCTGTTCTTATTCCCTTTTGGAATGGTGGGTCGTTACCATATGTGCCGAGGTTTGTTACTGGGGCTACACAGGGGTAACACGAAGGGTAGGCTTCGGATTTAGAGTGAGAGTCGCTAATTGTAAGGACTTTCAGCTGGTTCTGATGTTTGGACTGCTTATTGGAGGGCTTGCTTTGGGAAAAGTTCACTCAGTATGAGAAAAAGCTTGAGCACTAGGGTAGCAAGTATGAGCCTCCCACCACTTCATTTGGGTGAGAAGCTTGATAATTGGCTACTTTAAGCTTGTATAGGAGGTTAAGAGGGGGGGCTTAAGCCTTTTTACCTTGTGTTGGTTTTTGGCGGGGGATGCCTAGGCGCTGGCGTCGTTCCCATAAGCACTTGCGGCTAACACCTAACTTTTTCGCAAGTTCGGTTTCACTCATGTGATCTTGATGTTCAAGCACAAAACGCTGGAAATAGTCTTCAAGGCTTAAGTCTTCATGGGCTTCAGCCGTTGGCGCTGGATTGGCGTTTGTTTCACTAGCGCCTGAATCAACGCGCACAAGTTCGTGCTCAATAGCTAGCTGGGTGTGATCGATGGCCTTTTCGTTGTCACAGAGAATGACAGAGCGTTGCATCGCATTTTCAAGCTCGCGGATGTTACCGGGCCAAGGGTAGGTGGTAATGGCTTGAATAGCTTCAGGCGTGAGGCTTAAAGGCGGTCTAAGCATTTCGGTACAGAAGCGTTTAATAAAAGTTTCAGCAAGTAACAAGATGTCTTTGCCGCGCTCGCGTAGCGGCGGTAAGCGCAGCTGTACAACGTTGATGCGGAAATATAAGTCTTCGCGGAACTTGCCTTCTCTAGCTAGGGTTGCGAGGTCGCGATGGGTGGCGGCGACGAGCCTAACATCTACTTTGTGGCTTTCGGTGGAGCCTATAGGCCTGACTTCGCCTTCTTGTAGTACTCGCAGCAAGCGAGCTTGCGCTTCAAGAGGTAGTTCGCCAATCTCATCTAAGAACAGTGTACCTCCATCTGCTGCAGCGACTAAGCCTTCTCGGTTTGATGCGGCCCCTGTAAAGGCTCCTTTTTCATGGCCAAAGAGTTCGGCCTCGATCAGGGTTTCAGGGATTGCTGCGCAGTTAACGCTGATTAGTGCTTTGTCTTTGCGTGGGCTTTCACTGTGGATGGCATTGGCAACGAGTTCTTTACCTGTGCCCGTTTCACCCAAGACTAATACTGTTGCAGAGGTTGGAGCGACTTTGTGAATTTTGCCGTAGACCTCGCGCATGATGGCGCTGCTGCCAATCATTCCCTCGATGGGAGTGTCTTTTTCTTCTGCTGGTCTGCGGTTTGCTGCTGCAGCTGACTTGATGCTTTTGCCTAATACACGTTTAACCGCAGCAATCATCTCTTCGTGATCAAAGGGTTTGGCGACATAATCAACCGCGCCCATACGCATAGAGTCTACGGCTGAGCGTAGGCTGGCGTAGCTGGTCATGATAAGGACGGGTACATCACCGGCCAGTTTAATTAGGTCTGTACCGGGAGCGCCAGGCAGGCGTAGATCACTGATAATAAGGTCAAAGGTATCTATTTTTTGCTTGGTCGCTTCTGCGACTGAGCCGGTTTCCACGACTTCATATTTATTGCGACTTAATAGTTTGCGTAGTGCGGTACGAATGATGACTTCGTCTTCAACAATTAAAATCTTGCTCATAGTCGTGTTACCTAGATCTCCTCATTAACAACTCACGCATTTAGCTTATCGCTAGCGGAGGCGGTATCTGCAAGCCAAATTGACCTGCAGCGGGAGTTTATTATTAGGCCCAAAGGGCTTTAGTTAGATGTGCTAGTGTTACTTAGGGTCTCAGTAGATGCAAGAGCGCTGGGCAAATTTATCACAAACTTTGTGCCTTTCTGTAACACCCTATCTGTAGGGCTTATGATTTCCATTTGTCCTCCGTGGTCTTCAATAATGCTGTAGACCATAGCAAGGCCAAGGCCTGTGCCTTCTCCAGGCTCTTTGGTGGTAAAAAAGGGCTCTAAGATACGACCCTGTATCTCTGCAGGAATACCTGGACCTTCATCAATAACCGCAAACTGAACATCCTTATCGATACGATCAACAACAACACTGACCTTGGTGCCCTCGGGGCAGGCGTCGCGTGCATTGCCAAGTAGATTAACAAACACTTGTATAAGGCGCTGGCTGTCACCGCTAACTCGAACGTATTCGGGCACATCGTTTACAAACTGCATTTGAGCTTTTTCTTTTTGTAAGGCAATTAGATTGATGCCTTCTTGGGCGCAGTCTCGAAGGTTTACGGCTTCTAGTTCACTGCCTCGATTGTGGCCAGCGTGGCTAAAGCTGACTAGTGAGTGAACAATGCGGCTGACTCGCTTGGTCTGGCTTAGAATTTGGTCAGCGGTTTCTAGGATCTCTGGATCATCGGTTTCGTATTTTAAGATTTGAGCAAGGCTGTCGATGCCAGTGACCGGATTGCCGATTTCATGGGCTACTCCTGCCGCAAGACGGCCGACGGAGGCTAGGCGTTCACTGTGCAGTAGTTCGTTTTCGAGCATTTGTAGTTCGGTAACATCTTCGAGCAATATGACTTGTCCATCGACTTGGTGCTCAAGAGATGATGGGATGCTGGCCTTATGTAAGTTGAGCCAGCGCTCGCTATCGGCAATTTCAATAAGCTGTTTGTGCTGGTGGTTTTCACTTAAGTCAGCAAAAGACGCCAGTAGGGGCCCCCAGGGTTCTAATACATCATCTAAGCGTGAACCTCTAACCTGCTCGCTGGCAATGCCGCTTAGGTTTTGCATAGCATGATTCCACATAAGGACTTCGCGGTCTTTGCCGACGCTGAGGCCGGCCATGGGTAGCTTTTCTAAGGTGCGTCGGTGGTACAGGCGCAAGCTATCTAGCTCTGCAGTAAGTCCGCTTAAGTGGTCGCGATAGTGGTGTAGGCGTTCTTCGATCAGGTTAATATCGGTTGCCCCTTCAACTTCGGGTACGCGCAATGGAATCAGGGTATCCATAATTTCGGTGGCCAGAGAGATGCCTAATAAGCCGCTGAGGTTGGCTTCAATTTCATCTCTAAGGCGGCGCAGTGCATAAGGGCGTCTTTCATTGGGGTTGAGCCCCAATTCGCCTAGAGCTCGGTGGACTTCAATGCGGGCGGTGTTTTGGCCAATACGCTCACTGAGCCGTTCAACCATCTCTTCTGGGTCGCGAATATCCAGCACCATTCTTACTGGGTGGCTGAGCTCATCTTCAGAGCAGAGTTCGGCTGAGTAGCGCTCTTCATTACTTTGTTTTGTGAGCAACGAAATAATGACAAAGCTGCCGACATTCAGTGCTGTTGACCACAGGGCGATATCGCTCCAGGCACTCATGCCTATAGTGATACTTAAGTCAGCAAAGCCGAGAGCAAACGTGTGTTCACCGATGTAAATAGGCAGCAATAGACCTGCGGCCCATATGCCCATGCCCAGGCCTAGGCCAGTCAATAAACCTTGGCGGTTTGCGCCTGCCCAATGGGTAACGCAGATAATACCGGGCAATAATTGCAGGGCTGCGATAAAGGCCATGAGTGCAAGGTCACTTAAGCTGTAGCGGTGTTCAAGTGCGCTATAAAAAACATAAGCTAGGGCAATAATGGCCAGAACTAAGCCGCGACGAATGGTAACGATCTGGCCGTAGAGTTCACTTTTGGAGCTGAGTGAGGCTGCAGGCAAAATCCACTGATTCATCACCATCGTAGATATGGCTAGGCAGATCGAGACAATCGCTCCAGTAGCGGCACTTAAGCCTGCGACAAAACTGATGATGGTGAAGGTAGGGCTTTCGGCTAGTAGCGGCACTGCGAGTGAGTAGTACTCGCTTGGAATGCTACTGCCAAATTGCTGCCCGGCCCAGAGGATGGGGAAGATGGGTAATGCCATTAACAGCATAAAGAGTGGGAAGGCCCACGTCACGGTGTACGTTGAGTGGCGTAAGGGATTTTCAACCACGGCCATGTGGAAAATGTGAGGCATGGCTACGGCAGTTGAAAGGAAGATCAGTAGCAGGGTATGGCTTTCTGAGTTCTTTAATGGTGCGTAGAGCTCATCGAGCTTTTCTGGGTTTTCCACCAGCCATTGGTCGAGGCCGCTCACACCACCAAAGACGGCATAGAGGCAAAAACCACCAACGGCAAGCATGCCAAATAACTTAACGACGGATTCAAAAGCCATTGCTGTAATTAGGCCTTTATGGTGTTCTCTGTTAGCGCCAAATACCAATGCAAAACAAGCGATCACAATACAATAAACCAAGGCTAGGGCATCGCGAGTATCAAAGCTGTCGAGGCCGCGTTCAATATCGTGGCTGCTGCTGGTCAGTAGTACGATGGTGTCGGCAACCGCTTGAATCTGCAGGCTTAAAAGTGGCAGTACAGATAGGAGCATGCAGAGCGTCACTAAGCCGCCGACTTCGTGGCTGTGGTAGCGAAAGGTTAGCAAGTCGGCCATCGAGGTGATTTGAAAGCGCCGAGCCAGTTCGATCAGGGGTTTGAGAGCGACAGGAGCAAATAGAAAAAGCATGCCTGTGCCCATGTAATACGCTAAGGCGCCGTAGCCAAAGTCATCAGCAAACTCGATAACACCGTAATAGCTCACCGCACTCGCAAAGATACCCAGTGAGAGGATGTACATCACTGGGTGTGAGGCAACCTTGCTTGGGATAATGTTTCGTTCTGTCGCCCAAGCAATAGAAAATAGGATGCTGAGGTAAATAAGACAGATTAAGGCAACGTCAAAAAAACTAAAGCTCATGCTTTTTCACCAGTGAGCGCTGCACAAAGTAGGCAATAATAATAATGGCCAGCCAAATGATATACGGGCGATACCATCCCCCCGTGGTGCTAAGTAACCAGCTGAATAGGCTGGGGGAGAAGATAAATAGCAGAAGAAGAATAAGCAGTAGTGGGCTTTGGCGCATGAGCAAGAGCGAGTTGTTAAGGGTGCTCTAGTGTAGCTTAAAGTGCAGTAATACTCAGCTTAGATCTGAGAGTAGAAGCTCGCGGCAGTCATCAAGGTTAAGCTGGGGCCAGCGCTCGGTCGCCCATGTTAATAGTGCTCTAAGCTCTCTGGGGGCTGAGTGGGTATCCATGCCAAGCGCTCGGCAAGCTCGCTTTACATTTTCAAGTGCCTCTGTGTTGTTAAGTGCAGGTGCGTGGTTTTGCTTGCTGAGTTTTTGCCCTGCTGAGCTGCTTATGACAGGGATGTGTAAATAGTTGGGTGTTGATGCGCCAAATAGTGTCATCAGAGCCACTTGCTTGCAGGTGGTTTCTAGGAGATCACTACCGCGGACCACATGGGTGATACCTTGATGGCTATCGTCACAGCTTACCGCTAGCTGATAGGCAAATAAGCCATCTTTGCGATGAATAATAAAGTCACCACTCTGGGCTAGGTCTTCCTTTTGTAAGCCTTGGGCTCGGTCTTGAAAGCTAAAAAGGCTTTGCCTGCTAAAGGCGAGATCGCAGTTTAGGCGAGTGGCAGCGGGGGTATTTACTGGCAGTGTTCTAAGGCGGCAGTGTCCGTCATAGCAGCCGGTTAGCTCTTTAAGGCGCTTGCGGTTGCAGTTACAACGGTAACTTAGGCCTTGTTCTTTGAGGTTTTGTAACTGCTGTTGATATCTGTGCTGGTGTTGGCTTTGGTAGCTGTGGCTCTCGTCCCAATCGAGACCGTGTTGCTTGAGGCTGTCGATGATTAATAGGTCGGCGCCAGCTTGCTCGCGAGGAGGGTCAATATCTTCTATGCGCAGTAGCCATTGGCCCTGGTGGGCTCGAGCATCTAGCCACGAGGCAAGTGCACAAACGAGGGAGCCAAAGTGTAGGGGGCCGGATGGAGATGGAGCGAAGCGGCCGCGATAAGCGCAGGGCATAAGCTGAAAGGGTAACTAGAAGCACTTCAGTTGTTGGCTGAAGTGCTTGCAGGTCTTAACCGAGGATCTGCTTTTCTTTGATCTCGTCCAGAGTCTTACAGTCCACGCATAGGGTCGCTGTTGGGCGAGCTTCTAGGCGGCGAATGCCTATCTCTACACCACAGGCGTCACAATAACCGTAATCTTCAGTTTCGAGCAGCTCTAAGGTTTTGTCGATCTTTTTAATGAGTTTGCGCTCGCGGTCACGAGTGCGAAGCTCAAGACTGAACTCTTCTTCTTGACTAGCTCTATCAGCTGGATCAGGAAAGTTGGCTGCTTCGTCTTTCATATGCGTAACAGTGCGATCAACCTCTTCCATTAGTTCACGTCGCCAAGCCATTAATAGGGCTCGGAAATGAACTTTTTGTTCGGGGTTCATATACTCTTCGCCGTCTTTTTCCTCGTAAGGAGTGAAGTCGCGAAGTGCGAAGCTATTATTTGCGTCAGGCATTGGATGGCCCTTCTTGTTTATGATCCATATTAAACAGCGCCGAAATGACGATTGTTCGTCGCTTTTCAACGTCTTCTGCAGGCCTTTTAAGAGGCGGCTGTCAGAAAGGGGGAGCACGCTACCAGATATGTTTAGCTAGTGCTAGTGATTTCTAGCTCGTGCGTACTCTAGCTTATCAGTTTAGTCGCTCAAATCTACATATACTTGCTGCTTCTGTATTATTAGTGGGTATTTTTGCAATTTTGCATTGCTACATGGGCCCGCTACGCACAGTCCGTTATCTATACGAAACAGTGCACCGTGAGAGGCACATTGAATAAGCTCTTCGTCGTAGTCTAAGAATTGCTCATTGTCCCAGTCGAGTCGAATACCTCGGTGTGGGCAGCTGTTCTTGTAGGCGTGCCAATGGTCAGCCTCGCTGACAAGAAAAAGGGCCAGTCCATCAAGGTCAAACGCGAGGCTGCGTTTTTGTGTCTGCTGGAGCGTGTCCAATGAGCATAAATGCTTGATCTTAGCTTACCTCAGCTAATTGCTCGGCTTCTTTGACAAGTTGGTCTTTGAGTTCGGGGCTTAAATCGTTCCAGTGAACATTCATTAAGGCGCCTTGCAGTGCATAAAGCATGACCTTGCTTACATGAATGCCGCGTCGTTTGATTCTGCAGTAGGCTTCTACTGCTCCCATTTTGTTGAGGTCATCGAGACTGTTGATGCCTATGGCTCGAAGTATGTTTACAGAGGCCATACCGAGGTTTTTAAGCTCGAGTAGTTCGCTGTGCTCAGCCGTCATTATCCTTTCTCCCACGTACTTATTATTATTGGCGTCATGGTGGTATTGTTGCTATTCCATCTTCGCGTTAAATACCGCGATTGAACAATAATACATAGATCTACAAACGGCGCAATTATTTTGAATTGCTTATATCTTACTCAGACTCATCTGATGGGCTTGTCGCAGCAGGGCTTGGTCTTGCGTAACGGTCAATACTTAGCTTCAGACGTGTGGCCGGCTCTCGAAAAAGTTCAATTGGCAGCAGCTCAACACGGCTTTGACTTACGTTTAGCCAGCGCATATCGCAGCTTTGATAGGCAGTTACTTATTTGGAATGCTAAAGCTCAGGGCTTAAGGCCCGTGTTTGATGAGAGCGGTCAAGCTCTTACAATTGCGGATTTATCTCCTGAAGAGCTACTGCACGCGATTTTACGCTGGTCGGCTTTGCCAGGCGCCTCACGCCATCACTGGGGTACGGATTTTGATATCTATGATGCCGCAGCGCTGGAGCCTGGGCAGGGCTTTGAGTTGCTGGGCTCAGAGTGTGAGCCCGGAGGGCTTTTTGGCGAATTCTACCAGTGCTTAGATGCACTGCTACGTGAGCATCCGTGTTTCTATCGCCCTTATGCTGAGGATCAGGGAGGGGTGTCCCCTGAGCCGTGGCACTTAAGTTATCAGCCTTTGGCACAACAGTGTTTTGAAGGGTTTGAGCCTCAAGCCCTTAAGAAGCTAATAGAAAATACCGACATTGCTCTTAAGCAGCCCCTATTAAAGCATTTTGATGAGCTTATTGAGCGCTATTTTATGAGAGTTAGCCTATGTTGATTATCTTCGACTGCGATGGCGTCTTGGTTGATAGTGAGCAGTTAGCCGCTAAGGTGTTTAGTGATACCTTGGCCGATTACCAGTTTTGTTTGAGTGCGGATGAGTGTTTATCTCGTTTTAAGGGGTGGACGCTAGAGGCCTGTTATCAATGGCTTGTACCTCAATTTGGAGGCGCTTTACCCGATGGTTTTGATGAAGCGATTAAAGCCAATACACGCGAGGTGTTTGCTCGTGAGTTAAAGGCTGTTAACGATGTTGAGTCTGTTTTACAGCAGCTTCAAAAGCGCAATCGCAGTTTCTGTGTGGCTTCTAATGGCGGTTTAAAAAAGATAGATAATTCCTTATCGGTCTGTGGTTTGGCACAGTACTTTCCTGTTCCAGTGCGCTTTTCTGCAGAGCAAGTCAGTCAGGGCAAGCCATCACCTGAGTTATTTTTAAAAGCAGCAGAGGCTATTGGTGTCCCGCCTCGTTTTTGTTGGGTGGTTGAAGATAGTTTAGCGGGCTGTCAGGCGGCCAAAGCAGCGGCTATGAATTTAGTCTTCTTTAATGAAACCGCAGAGCCCACACCTCAAGCTGTAGTCGATCTGAGGCCTGTTAAAGTTGTTCACTCTATGCTTGAGTTGCGTTCGTTTTTCGAGTCTAAGCCAGCGGCCTTCTATACTGAAAGGCAGTTAGAAGGTGAGCTTATAAATATAGATGCCCAAGAGAGTTAAATAATGTCTGATGCCGTTTATGACCTAGTGTTTAGTGGGCAGCTTGCTCGCGGTGCAGAGCTTGCTGAAGCTAAGCGAAATATTGCCCAGTTATTTAAGATTGCAGATGCGAAAGTTGAGCAGCTTTTTTCTGGTAAAGAAGTTGTACTGAAAAAAGGCATTAGCTTTGATGTTGCAACGAAATATCGCGTTGCCATTAAGCGAGCCGGTTGTCTTGTTGAGTTGAGAGAGCAGCAAGTTGTGAAGCCTGCTGCAAAAGCCGTGTTTAATGTGCCAGCAGCAGAGCCCGAGAGTGCTTCGAAGGCTCACGTAGCTCAAGCCAGTGCCGCTAGTACTTCCGCCCCTATGTCTGAAGCTTCACCTGCGTCATCATTCAGTTCGTCGGTTTCGACAGTTCCAGAGGTCGAAAGCTTCGATTTAGCTCCTGCCGGTGAGGCCCTGTTAAAAGAGAGTGAAAAACGCTCTGTAGAGCCTGTGCTCGTTGACACCAGTAGCTTGAGTGTCAAAGCTGGAGGCGATTTACTTGAGGCGGATGAAAAAACAGTGTTTGTCGAGCGCGAAGTCAGCTTGCAGGCTTCATTGGCCCCTGTGGGAGAGCAGCTTTTGCAAGAGTCTGAGCGTGAACATATTGAGCCGCTAGAGGTCGACGTGAGTACTTTAGATTTGGCAGAAGTTGGTGTGGATTTGGGGCAAGAAACTGAAAAGAAAGAAGAGAAAGTACCTGATATAAGCCATCTTCATTTGGAATAGTAAGCTTAATATGTAAAAAAACCGGGCTGAGCCCGGTTTTCTAATTTGCAGTCACTTAAGTTGTGTGGCTTAAGATTCTGCTTCGAAGTTTGCTATAGAATCTTCGATTTCTTTTTTGGCTGCAGCTGCATCATCCCAGCCTTCAATTTTTACCCACTTGCCTTCTTCTAAGTCTTTGTAGTGCTCAAAGAAGTGTGTGATCTGTTTAAGTGAGATAGGAGGTAGGTCTGCTGCTTCTTTAATGCCGTCAAAGAAGGGGGTTACTTTACTTACTGGAACCGCTAGGATTTTTGCGTCTTCACCACCGTCATCAGTCATTTTTAGGATACCAATTGGGCGACAAGGAACGACTGAGCCAGCTTGCAGAGGGCTGGTCATAAAGACCAATACGTCAACCGGATCACCATCACCACAAAGGGTGTTAGGCACATAACCATAGTTGCAAGGGTAGCGCATAGAAGTGCCGAGGATACGGTCAACAAATAAGGCACCGCTGTCTTTATCTATTTCGTATTTGATCGGCTCGCCACCCATAGGGATTTCGATAATAACATTGACTTCTTCTGGGGCTTTTTTGCCAGTAGGAACCAGGTGCAGGCTCATAAACTTTTCCTATAGAAAATAGTTGGTTACTTCAGTGCTCAAGGCAATTGAGCGGGGGAATTAAAGCCGAGAATTGTAACACAGGCCATAACAATTGCAGTGTTCATCAGTTGTTACAGTGAGTTATTTTGCTTAACGAAGAGCGCGGCCCGTTGAGTGCAGTCTTAAATGCACTAACTTGATGTGCGAGGCGTGCTACAACCATGGCCGCTGTTTGTTTCTTTACGAGCTACTTAACTGAGCTTGTTGCGAGTGTTTATGCAACTTACTGGAAGTTTGAAGTTGCCCATAAACCGTGTATTGCTGTTTGCCCAGCGCTCGCTGGGCTACCTCCTTGTTCTAGGTGCTCTAGGTAGAGCTCTATACCCTTTAAGGCGCTTGAGCGGCCAGGGTAGGGGCCAATAGTGTTGCCTTCTCTGGTGTAAAAGAAGTACTCATCTGCAACGCTGAATATACGGTCGGCGCGAAAGTAGGTACGCTCGTTTACTTCGCCTTTTCTCAGTTCCATTGTGGTCATAATTCATCCTAGAGTTTACTACCTACTTAAATCTTCCGTGGGTAAGCATATGTGTTTGTCGTGTTCAAGCTTTGAGCGTTTAATATTTTATTCTGGCGCCTTTGTCCTCGGAGATAGATGAGCCGCTTGTTGGGCCCGCTACTAAGATCGAGACTGCTTGAGCATGCAATTATGTGATCTATGTCTCGTTTTGCAAGTTTTTTGGTTATAAAAAAAACAAATAAGATGGTTTTTGAGCATTTAGTATTAGTTTTGTTTCTCTTTCTTATTTCATTTCTGGGCTTGAGCGACTTATTAACTCGCTGTGCTAGGGGGCGGCCCTAATCTACTGAAGCCCTTAGGTGAAAATGCTAAGCTAGGCCTCTTTCTTGGCTTCTTTGAAGCATCAAACCTGAATTGTAGGAAAACAGTGAAGCAGCATATTCATATTGTTGGTATTTGCGGTACCTTTATGGGCTCGCTTGCGCTTTTGGCAAAAGAGGCTGGTTATAAAGTTAGTGGTTGTGATTTGGGCGTTTATCCGCCGATGAGCACCCAGCTAGAAGAGGCTGGTATTGAGCTAATAGACGGGTTTTCAGAGCAGCAAGTGGCGCTTAAGCCCGACCTTTGGGTAATTGGTAATGTCGTAAGCCGAGGCAATGAGCTGATGGAAGCCATCTTAAATAGTGGTTTACCTTATACCAGCGGCCCTCAGTGGCTTGCCGATCATGTTTTACAGGGTCGTTGGGTATTGGCGGTAGCGGGGACTCACGGTAAAACCACAACTTCATCGATGTTGGCGTGGATACTCGAATACGCGGGGTTTGAGCCTGGCTTTTTAATTGGCGGGGTACCTGAGAATTTTGGTCTATCAGCGCGTTTAGGTAAGAGCGACTTTTTTGTTATTGAGGCCGATGAATACGATACTGCATTTTTTGATAAGCGCAGTAAGTTTGTGCACTATCGACCTCAGACTCTTATTCTTAATAATCTCGAATTTGATCACGCAGATATCTTTGATTCACTAAAGGATATTCAAAAGCAGTTCCATCATTTGGTGCGCACGGTTAGCGGCCAAGGCTTATTGATTTCGCCAAAAGCAGATAAGGCCCTAAATGACGTTTTAGCAATGGGGGCTTGGACCCAGTGTCAGCATAGTGGCATGGCAGAAGCCTGTGAGGAAAATGCAGCAGCCCAGCACTTGAGTGAGCCGACGGCTTGGCAATACCGTTTATTGGATAAGGTGAGTAACAGTGCAGAGATCTTGTTCGAAGGGCAAAGCGTTGCGAGCTTAACTTGGCATTTAAGCGGTGAGCATAATTTGCAGAATGCCCTGCACGCCGTTGCTGCTGCGCGCCATATTGGCATTGCACCTGCGTTGGCCTGTGAAGCTTTATCTTCGTTTAAAAACGTGAAGCGGCGTATGCAATTGCTTGCTGAGGTGGGGGGGTGTCGGGTCTATGATGATTTTGCCCACCACCCAACGGCGATCAAATTCACTCTGGAAGGTTTACGGCGAAAGGTTGGCGGGGAGTCTATCTTAGCCGTTATTGAACCGCGCTCAAATACAATGAAATTGGGTGTACATGCCGAGGCTTTAGGTGAGGCGAGCCAAGAAGCTGATGACTGTTTTTGGTTTGACGATGCTTCTATGCCTTGGTCTTTAGCCGATAAAGTCTCACGTGAGGATGGTAGTGCCGTAATTTTTAGTGAGCATGACGTTCTCATCGATGCCTGTTTAACTAAGGCGGCTAAGGGCCAGCCTTTACATATAGTGGTGATGAGCAACGGTGGCTTTGCTGGTGTGCCAAGGCGTATTGCTGATGCTATTACAGAGGCTATGCAGCTAAGTGAGAATATAAAGGGGTGCGGAAATGAGTAGGCAAAAAGTTTGTTTGGCGATGAGTGGCGCTTCAGGGGCTCAATATGGTTTGCGTTTATTGCAAGCCCTGATGGCGGCCGACTGTGAAGTCGCCTTGCTTATCTCTGATGCCGCCAAAGTGGTGATTAATACAGAAACAGACCTGAGCCTTGCGGATACGCTTGAAGCCCAGCAAGCTCAACTGGAAGTCTATAGCTCTGCTAAGGCTGGCCAGTTAACGTTGTATGCGCGCGATGATTGGTTTGCCCCTGTCGCTTCGGGATCGTCTGCCCCCCGAGCTATGGTGATTTGCCCTGCTAGTGGCGGCACGTTATCGGCGATTGCATGTGGAGCTAGCAATAACCTTATTGAGCGAGCTGCCGATGTGGCTTTAAAGGAGCGCAGGCAGTTGATTGTTGTACCAAGAGAGGCGCCTTATTCGACGGTGCACTTGCGCAATATGCTCACCTTAAGTGAGTTAGGTGCGGTTGTGCTGCCGGCTAGCCCCGGTTTTTATCAGTGCCCCCAGAGTATTGAAGCCTTAGTCGACTTTGTTGTAGCGCGCATCTTGGATCAATTAGGTTTGGATCAGGATTTATTGCCTCGCTGGGGGGAGTAAGGCCGTATTTAGCGGCTGTGGTTACAAGCTGTTACATTTTATTAGCGTGTATAAGTGAAATCGCATGGCGCTTTGGCTCGAAAATTCCTAAAATGGCGCACTTTCTAAAGGCTCAAATGGAGTATTTGAGTTTTGGATATAGCCAATGATTGGACACCATGACCAAAGACCTGAGTACTTATCTCTCCCGGCTCTATTTTCGAGCTGTTCTGGACTACCCAAAAATCGTTTTGTTAACGCTGTTAGTGTTAGCTGTGTTTTTGGCCTCAGGTCTGCCTAACTTTAAATTAGATGCCTCTGCTGATTCCCTTACTTTAGAGCAAGATAGCGATTTAGATTTCTTTCGTGAAACAAGGCGAAGCTTTGATAGTGGTGATTTTCTTGTTGTTACTTTTAAGCCTAAAAACGAACTCTTTTCAAAGGCATCACTAGCCACTTTAGCTCAGCTGCAAGATGATTTAAAACAGGTTGAAGGTGTTGAAAGCATTAATAGCATCTTAAATGTGCCTCTTTTATATAGCCCCAAACAGAGTTTAACGGAGCTTGCTGCTAGCCCTCGTACTCTTGCTACGGTGGAGGTTGATTTTAAAGATGCGCGTGCCGAATTTTGGTATAGCCCGATCTATAAAAAACTAATCTTAGGCCCAGACGGTAAAACCACAGCCTTGCAGCTCAATTTGAAAGTTGATCACGAGCTCATTGCCCTTGTTCGAGAGCGTGACGCGCTGCTGCAACAGCGCTCAGAAAGCCCAGATTGGTCGTCTGAACAGACAGCCCGTTTGTTGGAGGTTGAGCAGCAATATTTACAGTTGCGCACCGAGGCAGATCTGATATCGCGTAAGCGCGTGCAGCAGGTGCGTGAAATCGTTTTGAGTTATCAAGATCAAGCGCAAATATTTGTGGGTGGTGTGGCGATGATCGCTGCCGACATGATCAGCTTTATTCAGAGTGATTTACTGGTCTTTGGCATAGCCGTTGTTTTGTTTATGGTGTTGGTATTAGCGCTTATCTTTCGCAGTGCCAAATTTGTATTTATTCCAATGCTGTGTTGTTTAACCGCTGTATTGATGATGCTGGGTTATGTGAGTTGGTTAGATTGGCGTTTAACAGTGATTAGCTCGAACTTCGTTGCTCTTTTATTGATTATCTCGCTGTCGATTATTATCCATTTAGTGGTGCGCTATCGGGAGCTAGAGGCTCAACACCCGTCGTGGTCAACACGCTCGTTAGTTAAAACCACGCTTATTTTTATGGCTCGACCTTGTTTTTATACCGCTATTACTACAATCGTGGCTTTTGCTTCACTAGTGGTCAGTGGCATTCGGCCGGTAATCGACTTTGGCTGGATGATGACCTTAGGTTTAGCGGTTGCTTTAACCTTGGCGTTTTTGATCTTGCCTTCGGCGCTGGTGCTTCTGCCTTCAAAATCGGAACGTAAAGCAAGTACTGCACAGGGTAAACCCTATACCGAATATGCAGCAGCTTTAGTGGAACGTTTTGGGAGCCGTATTACCCTGTCGTTTATTGCTCTGTTTTTGCTTGCCTTATGGGGGGCTAAACAGCTGCAGGTAGAAAATCGTTTTGTTGATTATTTTCACGAGAGTACCGAAATATACAAAGGCCTCACCGTGATAGATAACCAACTTGGCGGCACCATTAGTCTGGATATTATTATCAATCAGCCCGAGCAAAGTTCGTTTTTGGATGAGCAGCAGCTAAGTTTTGCCGGTGATGAATTTGGTGGTGATTTTGATGATGAGTTTTCTGACGATGGTTTTGCTGATGAGGGTTTTGATGAGCTTTCCGACGATGACCCGTTTTCTGAAGCGAGTGATAATGCCGTTAGTTATTGGATGACGGTAGGAGGCTTAAAGCAGATTGAATGGCTGCATCAGTACCTTGAGCAACAGCCTGAAATTGGCAAAGTGCAAAGCTTAGCCACCTTGTATGAGGTAGGGCGTGATATTAATGGCAGTTTGAATGACTTTGAATTGGCCTTAATGCAAAAGGCCCTTAGCAAAGATGTACGCGATGTATTGATTTCTCCTTATCTATCTGATGATGGCAAGCAAGCAAGAATTACTCTGCGAGTGATTGATACTTTCCCAGACCTCTCTCGTTCAGAGTTGGTTCAGCGAATTCAGACACACATCGAAGAGGAGGCTCCTTTTGTCGCGAGTGAAAGCCGCATGACCGGTTTATTGGTGCTTTATAACAATATGTTGCAGAGTTTGTTTAACTCACAAATACTCACTTTGGGAGTTGTCTTTTTAGCTATTTATTTAATGCTGGCTATTTTGTTTAAATCTCTGGTGGTAGCTACGATTGCGATCATTCCTAATATTTTTGCCGCTTTTTATGTGCTTGGTGGTATGGGTTTATTGGCTATTCCGTTAGATATGATGACCATTACCGTGGCGGCTATCACGGTTGGTATCGGTGTCGATCATACAATTCATTATATTCACCGTTTTCGCGCAGAATTGCGTCGCGATGGTGATGTAGTGGCAGCAATGCATCGCTCTCACGCCTCCATCGGCCGGGCAATGTATTACACGGCGGTGATCATTATTTTTGGCTTTGGCATTATGGCGCTGAGTCGTTTTATCCCAACGATTTATTTTGGTTTACTGACGGGCTTTGCAATGTTTGTTTCCCTGCTCGGCTCATTGTTGTTACTGCCTAGATTATTAATGATGCCGATCTTTAGGCGCTTTCTTTAAGTATTTTTTCAAAGTAAGTGCGTGTTTAGCTCATGCTTTTGGCTGTTGGCGCTTGAGTTTTTTAATGGGCCTACCGGTGGGAACTAGGTTTGTTCAGAGGGGGGAAGCAGGGGCTACTAACTAAGCCCTTTTTATTCTCCAAGTCTAGGCTGAGCATATCGAAGAGGTAGCGCTTAGGCGCACTTCTTGTTGGATAAGTGACTAAAGTAATAATCTAATGCGGTGCAGACCAATAAGGCCACAAAAGCACCGGCGGCATTGGCTCCCAGATCACTCCACGAGGGGCTGCGGCTTCCTAAGCCTTGCATTAATTCCATAAACCCTGAAAAGGCAATCGTAAAAGCCAGCCAAAACAAACGGCTTGGTTTGGCGTCAAAGGCAAGCCAGAGTGAGCAAAATAAGAGAAAGTTACCCACACCATGCAGCAGGGCGTCATTAAGGCTTACCGTTTCTTGTAGGCTCCGCGAGGGCAGTAGTAGCAGTACACAGTAGATGAGGGTGGCGATAACAAGCTGAGCACGTCGGATAAACTTGATTGCTGGCCTGTGAAAAAAAGCGAGTTTGGTTTGCATGTAAAAAAATCTGTGGCTCGGCAGAGTCGATATGATACAAGCCTAGTGTGTTGTATATTCTCTTATCACTGAGGCGGGCTGTTTAAGGCAATGAGCAGTCTTTATAAGCCTTGAAGGTGGCAATTGCAATCGCAGATGCCAAAAAGCCTTGAGCCTTACTCTCTCTTTGGCGCTTCTCAAATGGGGAACTGAGTCTAGCTTTATTGTCTTTTTGGTGCCGACTAGGCCTAGTTTCATTGCACTGTGCTTCGTGATTCGGTAAAACAGGGCCCTCTCTTATTGGCGTGTTTATTTGGTGTATGTCTTTGTTGCTAATCTCTGGCACTTATCGTTATAGGTCTTTTCTCGTTTGGGGCTTTTTGCTTGGGCTTGCTGCGTGCTCTTGGCCAAGCGTCAAAGAGGTGCATGAGCCTGAGCCCCTTAAATCGAGCGCTGAGCTTGAACCTGAGTTGAGTGCAGAGATATTGGCTCTAAAGCAGGGGCAGCTAGAACTTAATCAGCTTATTACCGAGTTAGCCCTTAACCTTGAGTCTTTAAATAGCAGCAAGCAGCTCTCCAATCAGGCTGATGCTGAAAGTGCCGTCACTGAACCCAGCGCAAGCGTGGAAGTAGATACTGAGCTTGAGTTTTCAAAGCTGGTTTTGGGGCGCAGTGAGTGGTTGTGGTTAAGCGGTGCTAGGCGTTATTTCCCTGCTCAGCTGGATACGGCCTCAGAGCTTAGCCTCTTATGTGTTGATAATTTGACCTCCTTTGAACGCAATGGCGAGCCTTGGTTGCGCTTTGACTTAGAGTTCGATCAGAAAGTTAGTAGTATTGAGTTGGCCCAGTTTGGCTCAGTTAAATACAAGCACTTGGGATTTAGCAAAAAGAAAAAAGTCCCCGTCGTGCTTATTCCGGTTGAACTGGCTGATGTCCAAGAGAATATTAAGTTCATGTTGGTATCAGCTAAAGATAAAGCCTCTCATGTTGTGCTAGGGCGCAACTTTCTAACCGACATCGCTGTGGTTGATGTTGCGCAAAAACATGTGCTTAAACGTAAACCAGCCTATCTCACTCTTGAGGCTCAGGCCTTGCAAGAGAACAGCTTGAGGGAGCAGTCCAAGCAAGAGGCAGCCCAGAGTATCTCGAATGAAGCACAATAAAACGGCTCTTTATTTACTTGTTTTGTTATTGGTGCTTGTTGGGCTTGCGCTTACTTGGCAGCGTCACAATGTTTATCAGGTGCCTTGGTTGCCAGGCGAAAAACAACAAGTGTGGTCTGTTGAAGCCAAGCTTGAATTTTTAGGTTCTGGTGAGCCCGCCTTGGTGTCCTTGGCACTGCCTGATTCTCAGCGTGGCAAAGAGTTGTTGAGTGAATATACCGCCAGCCCAGGTTATGGCTTGGCCTTTGTTTTACGTGAAGGCGTACGCCGTGCTGAATGGTCTATCAGTCGCGCAGAAGGCCCTCAAACACTGTATTACCGCGCTGAATTTACCAGCGACAACAAACTTAAATTAGCCCAGTCTAAGCCCGCTTTAGTTGCCAGTCCTCTGCTTAGTCACTCGGGGCCACAAAGTTCAGCTGCTCGGCAGCTTTTAAGCCAAGCAAGCTTGCGTTCTGCCGATGAGCGGACCTTAGTTAGAGAGCTTGTACGTGAATTTAACGCCGAGGAGCAAGCGGTTGCTTTATTAAGTGATACCGCGCCTCGTGAGCAGTGGCTACAAGCCCTGTTGATGGATGCGACGGTTGCTACGCGAATTATTTCGGTTTTAACTCTAGAAGATGGTCGGCGTCGCTCGCAGCTAAGCCCGTATTTACAAGTTTTTGTCAGTGACAGCGACTACTTTCTTGTTGACCCTTATTCTGGTTTACCAGCAGACGAAGATCACTTGTTGATGTGGGAATATCGTTCAGCGCCTTTACTTGATGTTGAAGGTGGACGTTATTCGCGAGTTTCTTTCTCTGTGATTGAGAATAAGTTAGCCGTTCGAGATATTGTGGCTCAACGCCATCAGAGTATTGCGAGTTTGCACGATTTTTCGATTCACCAGTTGCCTCTTTCAGAGCAGGCTTTGTTTAAAGGTATTTTGTTAGTCCCTATTGGGGTTTTACTTGTTTGCCTTTTACGTATTGTTATCGGCATTAAGACAGCCGGTACCTTTATGCCGGTATTAATTGCGATAGCCTTTATACAAACAAGCTTACTCACTGGCCTAGTTGGTTTTGTTTTAATTGTCGGCGTAGGCTTATTAATCCGAGGCTATTTAAGCCAGCTAAATTTACTTTTGGTCGCGCGGATATCAACGGTCATTATTGCCGTAATTATTTTAATCGCCGTGCTTGCGGTTATCAGTTACCAACTTGGTTGGAGTGAAGGTTTAAAAATAAGCTTTTTCCCTATGGTTATTCTTAGTTGGACGATCGAACGCATGTCGATTTTGTGGGAAGAAGAAGGTGGTAGAGAGGTCCTACTTCAGGTGTCGGGCTCTTTATTTACGGCTGTTTTGGCTTACCTTTTGATGACCAATCACTATGTGCAGCACTTAACCTTTAACTTTCTTGGCCTGCAGTTAGTACTTATGGCAGTGGTGTTATTATTGGGCAGTTATACCGGTTATCGAGTGTTGGAGCTGCATCGTTTTTATGCCCTTGTGAAGCGTAAATAATGGGCTTTTTTTTGTGGGACCGCTGGCATCAGTTAAAAGGCATGGGCGTGCTGGGTATGAACCGGCGCAACCACCATTATATAGGCCGTTATAACGATCGTTCACTCTACCCTTTAGTGGATAACAAGTTAAACACTAAGCAGCTGGCTCTAGAATTTGGAGTGAGCACGCCGAAGTTGATTGCGGTGGTTGATAATCAGCACGATGTTCCTCGTGTTGGAATCATTCTGGGCAAGCATAAAGGCTTTTGCATCAAGCCTGCTAAAGGCTCTGGTGGCAAAGGTATCTTAGTTATTACCGAAAGTCGTTTAGCGGATGATGGGCAGCAATTGCAGTTTTGTAAGCCTAGCGGTGAATGGGTTGGCTTGGCTTATGTGCAAAGGCACATTTCCAATATCTTGGCGGGGCTCTTTTCTTTAGGGGGGGCCACCGATGTCGCTATGGTTGAGACTTTGTTAGTACCTAATAAAGAGCTTGCTGCATTTAGCTTTCAGGGGGTGCCGGATATTCGAGTGATTGTGTTCCGGGGGATTCCGGTGATGGCGATGATGCGCTTGGCTTGCGCGGCGTCACATGGTAAAGCTAATCTGCATCAAGGCGCGATTGGTGTCGGTCTTGATATTCACAGTGGTGAAGCGGTGCATGCGGTGCAAAATGATCATCGTATAGAGCTTCATCCCGATACGGACATCGAGCTAAACTCTTTGTTTGTACCCCATTGGGATGAGCTCTTAGAGCTCTCTATGGCCTGCCAAGAAATCAGCGGCTTGGGCTATTTGGGGGTGGATTTAGTCATTGATCAACATGAAGGCCCCACCTTGTTGGAATTGAATGCACGTCCTGGCCTGTCTATACAAATTGCTAATAATGCTGGGCTTATCCCCCGCCTAAGCGCAATTGAATCCCTAAACAAACCAGAATTGATGAGCCGTGAAGCCAAGCTGGCTTATGCGCGAGAGCACTTTTAAAGGCCCGTTTATAGCAGCGTGGGCCTGAATAAGAGCACGCTTTGGGCTTTATCCATTTAGCCCCTGTGCCGTTCGTCAAGGGCAGGCTATAATGCCGGATTGACCTTAAGTAGCCCCCTAAAAGCATTCTTATGAACGTTACCGATTACATGATCGACCTTGGCAAAAAAGCTCGTAAAGCTTCTCGCCAAATGCTAGCTGCAAGCACCGCTGACAAAAACGGTGCTTTACTTGCGATTGCTAGTGAACTTGATGCCCAACGAGCAAGTATTGTTGCTGAAAACCAGCGTGATCTAGAAGCTGGTCGTGCTGCAGGTTTAGATGCTGCGCTGATTGATCGTTTAGAGCTAAACGATGCGCGTATCGACGGCATGATCGAAGGTCTGAGCCAAGTAGCTGCGTTGCCTGATCCATGTGGTGAAATCACCGATATGAAAAACCGCCCTTCGGGCATTCAGGTTGGTAAGCAGCGTGTGCCACTGGGTGTGATCGGCATCATTTATGAAAGCCGCCCTAATGTCACCGTTGATGCAGCTAGCCTGTGCTTAAAAGCGGGTAACGCAACGATTTTACGTGGCGGTAAAGAAGCCATTCATAGTAATAAAGCGATCGCTAAGTGCATTGAGTTGGGTTTGGAAAAAACCGGCCTACCTAAAGACGCCGTGCAGGTTGTCGAAACAACCGATCGCGCTGCCGTTGGCGCCCTAATTACCATGCCTGAATATGTTGACGTGATTGTGCCTCGTGGTGGTCGCGGCTTGATTGAGCGTATTAGTGCCGATGCGCGAGTCAGCGTCATTAAGCACCTTGATGGTATTTGCCATGTCTTTATTGATAAAGATGCCGACCTGAAAAAAGCCCACGATATTGCGCTTAACAGTAAAACCCATCGTTATGGAGTGTGTAATGCGATGGAAACCTTATTGGTGCACGCCGATGTCGCCAAAGAGGTCTTACCTGGTCTGCGTAAAGATTACGATGCTAAAGGTGTTGAGTTGCGTGGTTGTGCCCGCACCTTGGATATTTTGCCTGGCATTGAAACCGCCAGTGAAGAAGATTGGGATACAGAATATTTAGCACCTGTATTAGCTATTAAAGTGGTCTCGAGCTTTGAAGAAGCAGTTGATCATATTAATACTCACAGCTCACAGCACACCGAAAGCATCGTCACTGAAAATTACACCATGGCGCGTCAGTTTATTGCGCAGGTTGATAGCGCGTCTGTCATGATTAACGCATCAACCCGTTTTGCTGATGGTTTTGAATACGGTTTAGGTGCAGAAATCGGTATTAGTACGGATAAAATTCATGCGCGTGGACCAGTTGGTTTAGAGGGGCTGACTTCCCAGAAGTGGGTTGTTATGGGCGATGGCCATATTCGCGTTTAATGCAGCATAGTAAGTAGTGGCGGCATCGGTTGCAGTATTAGGTGGTAGTTTTGACCCTTTGCATTTAGGGCATTTAGCCTTGGTAAAAGCGGCTTTAGAGCAAATAAAGCCGGATTGTTTATTGCTTTTACCCTGTGCGACACCGCCTCATAAAGCGAACTTGGTCAGCTCTGCAGAAATGCGTTTGGCCATGCTGCAAGCGGCTGTTACGGAGCTTGCCGATTCTCGACTAGAAATAGACGTTCGGGAGTTTGAGCGTGAAGGAGCCTCTTACAGCTTATTAAGCCTGCAAGAGCTTCGAGCCAAATATGGTAAGGCTTGCAGTTTGAATTTCATCATTGGTTGGGATTCTCTGCAAAGCTTAGATCGCTGGTTTCAATGGCGAGAGTTATTTGCACTGTGTAACTTTGTGATTGCAAAACGACCGGGTTATACAGAGCTAGAATCAGCAGAAATACGCAAAGAAAAACAGCAGCGTGAGGTCGAGGCGGCGCAATTAAATCAACACAGCGCCGGAGCTATGGCTGAATTGCCGATGCCTGCTTGGCCTATATCATCAAGTGAATTGCGAGCGGCCTTACGCGCTCATTGTGATGACAGTTATTTACGCAAGTTTATAAGCCCTGCGGTATTAGACTTGATTCGCAAACAAGCGCTTTATAGCGCCTAATTGAATTTTATATTACGAGAATAAGAAACTATGTCTAAATCTTTACAAGCCATCGTCGAAGATGCCTTAGATGATTTAAAAGCTCAAGATGTTAGTGTGTTAGACGTTCGCGAATTAAGCGATGTCATGGATACCTTGGTTATTGCTACCGGTACGTCTAATCGCCATGTTAAATCTTTGGCTGGCAATGTCGTTGAAGATTGTAAAAAAGGTGGCTTTCAGCCTTTAGGTGTCGAAGGTCTAGATGCTGGTGAATGGGCCTTGGTTGATCTTGGCGATACGGTTGTTCATGTTATGCAGCAAAGTGCGCGTGACTTATATGAACTTGAAAAGCTATGGTCTATGGAACCCTCTTCTCGATCGAATACTGACGAAGAATGAAGCTTACGATTATAGCAGTCGGCACGAAAATGCCGGCTTGGGTGCAAAGTGGTTTTCAAGAGTATGAAAAGCGCTTGCCCAGGGAATGGAAGCCCAATGTGCGAGAACTTGCGGTTGCCAAACGCAGCAATAACGCCAATGTCGAGAAATTAAAACAACAAGAAGGCGAGCAAATTCTTGCGGCCTTGCCGCGCAATGCCTATGTGATCGCTTTGGATGTATTAGGTAAGAAAGTCGATACCCATTCGTTGTCTACTAATATGAAAAACTGGCAAGAGTTGGGGCAAGATATCGCCATTCTTATTGGTGGCCCCGATGGTTTATCTGAGGCCTGTCTTAAGCGAGCCAATCAGCTTATATCTCTGTCGGATTTAACACTTCCCCACCCTTTGGTTCGTATTGTCTTAATCGAACAGTTGTATCGTGGTTGGACTATTCTCAACAACCATCCCTATCACAAATAAGCGATGCTCGGTTCTGCTGCTAACAAGTCGTCTTACGATAGTGATCACCATCACTTTAAAGACCATGTCAGTGAGCACCGTTTATTTAAGCGGCGCGTTGTTGTGTCGCTGCTGCTATTGCTAGCTGCCTTATTGGTGTTGATTCTTCGGTTTCATACCTTGCAGATAGAACAATACGAAGATTATGTGACCCAGAGTGATAATAACCGCTTACAGGTTCGGCCTATTCCTCCTAATCGCGGCCTGCTCATAGATAATCGCGGCCGTATTATTGCTGAAAATAAAGCCATTCGAACTTTGAGTTTGGTGGTTGAGCGAGTTGATGATCTCGATGCTACGTTAAAAGAGTTATCCGAGTTGGTCGATATTAGTACCCGCAACACAGAGAATTTTCAAAAAGCGCTTAAATGGCGCCGCCGTCCTTATGAGCCCGTACCGCTTAAATTTAAACTCAGTGATGATGAAGTGGCTCGTATTGCGGTCAATGAACATCGGCTCGATGGTGTTGAACTCACTGGTCAGTTGGTGCGTTATTATCCTTACCATGATTTATTTGCTCATGTGTTGGGTTATGTTGGACGTATTGATGAGCGTGAACAGGGCCGCTTTGATGAAAAACAAAAGCAACTTTATGCCGGCACTCAAAGTATTGGAAAAATTGGCCTTGAGCGTTTTTACGAAGATGACTTATTAGGCCTTGTTGGCCAAGAGAAAATCGAAACCAATGCGCGTGGGCGCGCTTTAAGAGCTGTCGATAGCTTGGCTCCACAAGCTGGTAATGATGTCGAACTTTTTTTAGATATCGACGTTCAGAAAAAAGCCGCTGAGCTTATGCAAGGGCGTCGTGGCGCTGTTGTGGCTATGGAACTTGAAACAGGCGGTGTTATTTCTATGCTAAGTGCGCCAAGTTTTGACCCCAACTTGTTTGTAACAGGCATTAGCAGTAAAGATTATCGAGGGCTCAATGAAAACCTAGATTTGCCCATGTTTAATCGCGCTATTCAAGCTCAATACCCTCCGGGCTCTACGTTAAAACCCATGCTCGGTTTGGGCGGCTTAGAAAATAAAATCATCAGCGAATATAGCCGAGTTCGTGACCCGGGTTGGTATCAGCTAGAAGGCGATGATCGGCTTTATCGAGACTGGAAAAAAGGTGGCCATGGTCACGAAGTTGATTTATACAAAGCCATTGTACAAAGCTGTGATATTTTCTTTTACGACCTAGGCCATCGCATGGGGGTTGATTTAATGCATGCCTTTGGTGAGTACTTTGGTTTGGGTGAGCGTACAAATATTGATATTCCAAATGAGCGGCGTGGATTGTGGCCATCTAAAGAGTGGAAGCGCAATGTGCGTGGTTTAGCTTGGTATCCTGGTAATAACTTAAATATGAGTATTGGCCAGGGTGATGTATTAGCGACGCCTTTGCAGCTTGCCGCGATGACGGTCGCAATGGCTAATCAGGGTAAGTTTATCGAGCCGCGTTTAGCTAAACGTGTAGCGGGTAAAGAAACCACAAAAGTGGTTCGCAGCGTTTATAAGGGCGAGCAAAAAAACTGGGATTTAGTCTACAAAGCGATGAAGGATGTTGTGCATAGCCCCAGAGGAACTGCACAAGTGCTGAATAAAAAGCTTAAATTTACGATGGCAGGTAAAACCGGTACTGCGCAAGTCGTGAGTATTGCCCAGGAAGGTGAATACGACAGTGAAGCGCTCAGTGAGCGCAATCGTGACCACGCCTTATTTGTTGGTTATGCGCCGGTAGAAAACCCACTGATTGCTGTTGCTGTAGTGATAGAAAATGGTGAGAAATCAAGTAAAGCAGGGGCCGTTGCCAAAGGCGTGATGGCCGCTTACTTACAAAATATTCACCCCTTGGAGTTTGCCGATGTCGAGTAGTTCGGATTTTTTACGGCAGTTACCCGACTCGGCCGCACACTTTTCCCGCGCTGAATCTTTTTGGCGGCGCATTCACATTGACCCTGTTTTATTGTTGTTATTGTTGCTACTGACCGGCTTTGGTTTGTTTGCGCTCTATAGTGGAAGTGGTCAAAGTTTGGCTGTGGTGAAGCGTCAGCTAGCTTTTTATTTTATTGCTTATTGCGCCATGTTTACTGTTGCCCAGTTAGACATGAAACTGCTTTGTCGTTGGGCACCTTGGTTTTATGGCATTGGCATTGTTCTGTTGATATTGGTTTATATTGTTGGTGTGCAAGCGAAAGGCGCACAGCGTTGGATCAGTTTGGGCTTTATTCGTTTCCAGCCATCGGAAGTGCTGAAAATTGCAGTGCCGGTAGCGATGGCAGCGTATTTTTCTAGCCGTATGTTGCCCCCTAAATTGAAGCATATTATTGCTGCCTTGATTATTGTTGGGCTGCCGGCGGTGCTTATCTTAAAACAGCCCGATTTGGGTACCTCCATTCTTATTGCCGCTTCTGGCTTATTGGTTCTTTTTCTTGCTGGGCTGCGCTGGCGTTATATTTTAGGTAGTTTTTGTTTGTTGGGGGCAAGTGCTTGGCCTATTTGGAATTACGTATTACATGGTTATCAAAAACAGCGAATTCTAACCTTATTTAACCCTGAGGCTGATCGCTTTGGTGCAGGATGGAATACAATTCAGGCAAAAATTGCCATCGGTTCAGGTGGCTTAAATGGTAAAGGCTGGTTAAATGGCAGCCAGAGTCAGCTCGACTTTTTACCAGAAAGTCACACCGATTTTATTATTGCTGTTTTGGCCGAAGAATTTGGTTTTGTTGGGGTGGTGGCGCTATTGGCTTTGTATTTTGCTATTGTTTCTCGCGGTTTATTTATTGCTTGGACAGCGCAAACCACCTTTAACCGCTTGCTGGCTGGCAGTTTGATTCTGACCTTTTTTGTTTATATTTTTGTGAATGTTGCAATGGTAGGTGGCTTGTTACCTGTTGTAGGAGTGCCATTGCCATTGGTTAGTCTAGGAGGCACCTCACTGGTGACGCTTATGCTGGCTTTTGGCATTTTGATGGCCATAGCCACAGACACAAACAAGCCCTCCAATTAGAGCCCTCTAGCTATGTTAAAGCTCCTGACTCTTGGTCTTTTGGTTGCGCTGTTGAGTGCTTGTGTCGCTCAGCAAACTAAAGATGACCCTTATGCTGATCTTAAAGATATTATCCCTACTAAAGAAAAAGACAGTGGCCCCAGTAAAGAAATAGATATGAGCCATATCCCAGATGCCGTACCGGTTTATGAGCCTCGGCGTCGGGCGGGTAATATCAGCCCCTATAAAGTGAAGGGTAAGGTCTACCACGTAATGACTGAGGCTTCAGGCTTTAGTGAAACCGGCATTGCCTCGTGGTATGGCAATAAGTTTCACGGTAATTTAACCAGTAATGGCGAGCGCTACGATATGTATGGCATGACGGCTGCGCATAAAAGTTTACCGCTGCCGTGTTTTGTTAAAGTGACTAACTTAACAAATGGTAAAACCGTGGTTGTGCGGGTTAATGATAGGGGCCCCTTTGCTCATGGGCGTATTATCGACTTGAGTTATGCTGCGGCTCAGCGCTTAGACTACGTTCAGCAAGGCACTGCCAAAGTTCGCATAGAGTATATCGAGGTACCTGCTCCTACTGGTGAAGCTGTTAAGGTCGCCGGTTCTTCCCAGAACGCCACGCCTGTGGCAGCACCTTCTGCTCCAGCTAAAGAAGCCGAGCCAAATAAGCGTGCTCAAGTGATTTCAAACAATAGCGCAGCGCATGTGTCAGAGTCTGTCTCCGGTGCGGTGGCTCAGCTAAGCGGGCAGGCGTCAGTGAATTCGGCTTCTAATACTGGGCAGCCTCAGCGTTTTTTGCAGGTCGGTGCTTATAGTACGGAGGCCGCCGCCTTAACCACTCAGTTCCAGTTGGGGGGCTTGCTCTCTTGGCCCGTGGTGGTGGAGGCCTTACAGCAGGCCGGCGACAAACAGATCTATCGAGTTAGTGTTGGCCCCTTGCCTGATGATAGTACGCTAGAGATTGTACAAAAGGCCTTGTTAGAGCAAGCCCAAATAAAGTCCATCCCAGTGACTCGTAAACCTTGATACGATCGTGTGCGTGGTTCCCTCTGGGAACCTTTGTTACAATTCGCGCGTCCAATAGCTCCCCAAATCAGGAATAGTCAGTTCATGTCTCGACTACAGCTCGCTTTTAGTGCTTTATTGTTTTGTTTAACCGCTGCTACACAAGCGGCTCAGGTCATTATACCGGCTCCTCCAGAGTTGGCAGCTAAGGCTTGGGTTTTGATGGATGCTGACAGTGGCGAGGTCTTAGTTGAATACAATGCCGACCAGCAACTACCTCCTGCAAGCCTCACCAAAATAATGACGACCTTCATCGTGTCGGAAGAAATTATGGAAGGCCGCCTAAAAGAGCAAGATCTTGTGCGCGTGAGTGATAACGCATGGCGCAAAGGTGGTTCTGCGAGCGGTAGCTCAACCATGTTCTTAAAACCTCGCTCGGAAGTGTCCGTTATCGACATGCTGCGTGGCGTGATTATTCAAAGTGGCAATGACGCCTCTATCGCCTTAGCCGAGCATATTTCAGGTAGTGAAGAAGCCTTTGCTGACGTTATGAACCAAGTCGCTCAGCTTCTTGGCATGCAAAATACTAATTTTGAAAATGCAACTGGCTGGCCTGCAGAGGGGCATTTAACAACGGCACGTGATTTAGCGATTTTGGCCCGCGCTACAATTAATGATCACCCTGACCACTATGCTATTTATGCTGAAAAGTACTACAAGCACAATGGCATCAATCAGCCTAACCGTAATAAGCTACTGTTTCGTAACAAATTTGTTGATGGTTTAAAAACCGGTCATACCAAGGAGGCGGGTTATTGTTTGGTTGCTTCGGAAAAGCGTAATGATATGCGCTTAATCTCTGTGGTCTTGGGTACCAAAAGCACCGAAGCTCGCGCCACTGAAAGTCAGAAGCTATTGGCCTACGGTTTCCGCTATTACGAAACACACAAATTGTATAGCAAGGGGCAACTTGTGCCTGAGCTTCAGCAGCGCGTATGGGGCGGTGAGCAAGAAAGCCTTGATATGATGATCGCCAGCGATGTTGTCGCAACGATTCCTCGTGGCTCACGTGAGCAGTTGAGTTTAGAAAGTGAAGTCGACAGCGTTTTAAAAGCGCCTATTAGTAAGGGCCAAGAGTTGGGTGTGCTTTCTCTACAACTCGATGGTAAGACCGTTGTTGAAGCGCCCTTACTGGCTGCAAACGATGTTGCTGAAGCCGGTTTCTTTGCGCGCATGTGGGATGAACTCATGTTGATGTTTGAAGACGAGTAAAAGCAATGAGTCAGCAAGAACCTCCTAAGATTGAATTCCCTTGTGCCAACTACCCAGTCAAAATCATGGGTGAGCACAGCGAGGAGTATCACGAAACCGTGCTTGATATTGTTGAAAAGCATGCCCCTGGTTTTGACCGCAAGCGAGTCAGTATCAAAGTCAGCTCTAAAGGCAGTTTTCGCTCGATTACCGTATTAATTACGGCAACGGGTGAAGAACAGTTGCACGCCTTGCATATGGATTTAAAAGCCGTAGCTGCGACTAAGATGGTGCTTTAAAGGCGCATGAGTGAAAGCCGCATCACGCCATCTACTACAGAGGCTTCAATTAAGACCAATAAGCTGCCTTTAATTGTAAGAGAGCTAGGCCATGTCGATTATCAAGACAGTTGGCAGGCCATGCAGCAATTTACTAATGAGCGCAGCCCCGACAGCATCGACGAGCTGTGGTTGTTAGAACACAAGCCCGTTTTTACTCAGGGTCAGGCCGGTAAGGCTGAGCACTTGTTGGAGCTTGGTGACGACATCCCTCTAGTGCAAAGTGATCGAGGTGGGCAGGTGACCTACCACGGCCCAGGTCAGTTAGTGGCTTATGTGTTGTTGGATCTTAAGCGTCTAAAAATGGGCGTCAGAGAGCTCGTGAGCGCCATTGAAAGCAGTGTTGTGGCTTTGCTAGCTTCTTATGGCATAGAGGCTGCTGCCAAGCCGGATGCGCCTGGTGTGTATGTTGAAGGCCGGAAATTAGCCTCGCTTGGCCTTAGAGTTCGCCATGGCCGCAGCTTTCATGGTGTGGCTCTGAATTACAATATGGACCTAAGCCCTTTTTTACGTATCAACCCATGCGGGTATCCGGGGCTTTCCATGGTTCAGCTTGCGGATCTACTTGCAGGTGAGGATTTGCCCTCACTCAAGCAATTTCAAAGCGATTACGCTACAATGCTTGCCCAGATTTTGGGCTATGAGTCTCAGGCACTGCGCCACAGCAGCGAAGCCTGGCCTGCCCAAGCCTAAACGTTCACAGTCAGTCGCGTGCGCTCAGGTCACAAGCCAAAAGCGTAGTCGCCCAGCAAAGAAGTACTATGTCTGAAGAAAGTAAAACACCCGTCAAACGCACACGTCGCTTACAGCAAGGTGAAAAACTTCGCGATGCCGATAAAGTTGAGCGTATCCCAGTAAAAGTCATCGCCAGCGATGAGGTTTTACGCAAGCCAGATTGGATTCGTATTCGAGTGAGTAATTCACCCGAAGTCGATCGCATTAAAAAACTGCTGCGTAAAAATAAACTTGCGACAGTCTGTGAAGAAGCCAACTGCCCGAACTTAAGTGAATGTTTTGGTGGTGGTACCGCGACCTTTATGATCATGGGTGAGATATGCACCCGCCGCTGTCCTTTTTGTGATGTTGGCCACGGTAAGCCAAACCCACTTGATGCGGATGAGCCTAAAAACTTGGCTGAAGCGATTGCTGACATGAAGCTTAAGTACGTGGTTATTACCTCTGTTGATAGAGATGATTTGCGTGATGGCGGTGCGGAGCACTTTGCTGAATGTATTCGCCATGCCCGAGAGTTGTGCCCAGATTTAGAAATCGAAATATTAACGCCGGATTTCCGTGGCCGCATGGATATTGCTTTGGATATTCTTGAAAAAGACGCGCCCGATGTCTTTAACCACAACCTGGAAACCGTGCCACGTCTCTATCGACAAAGCCGCCCCGGTGCTAATTACAAATGGTCTCTTGAGCTTCTACAAAAATACAAGCAGCGCCGCCCTGACGTATTAACAAAAAGTGGCTTGATGGTAGGCCTTGGTGAAACCAAAGAAGAAATTCTTGATGTTATGCGCGATATGCGTGAGCACGACATCGACATGCTCACTATTGGTCAATACCTACAACCATCTAAAGACCACTTACCTGTCGAGCGTTACGTTACACCCGAAGAGTTTGATGAATACACAGCCTTAGCCGAAGAGCTCGGTTTTAAACACGCAGCCTGTGGCCCACTTGTTCGCTCTTCATATCATGCGGATAAACAAGCTCATGGTGAAGAAGTCAAATAAGGCTACTTCGTAGTTATTAAAAAAAGCCTGAATCAGCGCTGCTGCTTCAGGCTTTTTTGTATGTGGGCTAGTTTATCTTGCGACGATTTAAGCTCGGCTGTCTCTGGGCCACTTCTATAGCTGCTAAATTTTTAGCATTTATAGCTTGAATATATTAATACGACCTGCTAAATTTCTAGCATGTGCTACAAATTTAGCAGGTCGTATGTCTAATCAACTTCAAAATTTAAGTCGTCGAGAGCGACAAATCATGGATGTTATCTTTGAGCTCGAAGCTTGTTCGGCGCAAGAGGTGTTAGAGCGCATGCCCGATCCTCCGTCGTATTCATCTGTTAGAGCTTTAATCGCGCGCTTAGTTGAGAAGGGAGTATTGGATAAGCGAAGCGAAGGGACTCGGCATATCTATTTTGCAAAAATATCTCAAGGGCATGTTCAGGGCTCTGCACTGAAACGATTGGTTAAAACCTTTTTTAAAGGCTCGGCGATCAATGCGGTTTCAGCACTGCTGGACTTGAATGATGGAGAACTAAATAAACGGGAGCTAGATGAGTTAGAGCGCAAGATTAAGCGATTAAAATCTCAAAATAGGTAAGCCTGTGTTTGAAAATATTGAGCTAATTAACTTCTTATGTGCTGTGATTATTAAGCCTTTAGTCGTTTTCATATTTTTGCTATTGATAAAAGCAGGGCCTGCCAAATCGCCAGCGCGCTGTTCGTGGTTGTTGACGTCGAGTTTATTGCTTTTTATCGTTTTATTTGTTTTACAGGCTCATCTTCCAAAGGTTGTTTTACCGTTTATGCCGGCAGCCAAGGTAAGTATCGTTATGTTATGGCATCAACCTTGGCCAATCTATTTTTCACTATATTTTATTCCTATGTTTACTTTAGTATTTTTGTGGCTGGGAGATCTTTATCAGGCAAGACGGGTCGTTAAAAAAGCAAGTTTAATCAATAAGAGTGAGGCTGAAAAATTACTGCCTGTAAAGTTTGGATTTATTAGCTTTATAGAAACTAAAGAGATTAATACCCCTGCTGTTTGGGGGGCGATGAAACCACTTATATTATTACCCCGTACTTGGCGCACTTGGGATAAGGATAGGTTGGAGCGTATTTTGTTGCACGAGTTGGCTCATGTGCATCGCAGGGATTGGTTGTGGCGTCAGCTAACGTATTTTATACGTGCAGTGTTTTGGTTTTTACCACCAGCTTGGATTTTATTAGATCGTATTAAAAAGAATGCAGAGCTCAGTGCAGATGATCAAGTAATAGAGCAGCTATCATGTCGAAGCGCTTATGCCGAAGACATCTTGTTTATGGTCGTAGAGCAGAAAACACCACAGCAGTTAGTTGCATTAGACCAGAGCTTTTTACACCAGAGGTTGTCAAATGTACTCGATGGAGGAAGGGACAGAAGCGGATTTAGTTTTAGGGGTAAGGTGGTCTCTATTATTGGTCTTTTTTTATTGTTGTCCCTGTTATTTAGTTTGCACATTACTGAGTATCAGAGGCCGGTATTAGTTTATAAAGCGCCAGATTTAACCTTGACTTCCTTCAGATCTGTAGAGAATAAAAACGAAAAAAAGGAAGGTGAGCTTCATAGTCTAGACGTGATAAAGCGATCGGTTTATGAACAATTAACAGTCATGCCTCAATCATGGAGCGCAGTATCAAGTGTTGACTCTGACGTTGTTGAGGCTGTGTTACCTAAGGTTGGTTTTGTTAATCAAGACCGATCTTTAGACTACGACTTATCTGAGAGTATTGAAGCCGATAATATTTCAATAGAACTTAGTGGTTTTTTGGCTGATGACATGTTGGTGCCTCGATATCCGTTAAAAGCTTTACGTCGCTCACAGGAAGCCGAGATCAAAGTTATATTTGATATCGATGTTGACGGATTGGCAAAGAATATTAGATTTGAAGAGGAAAATAAAAATCATGTATTTAATAAGGAGGTTAAAAAAGCTTTAGAAAATAGCCGGTTTTCAGTTCGTTATTTGAATGGGGAGCCGGTGAGAATATCCCGAGCTAGGGAAGTTTATAAGTTTAAAATAAATTAATAAAACGTAGCGCTTTTACCCATATATAAAAATGATCAATCGCAATGCGAGGTGGATATGAGCCAGGCAATAAGAAATAACAATGTATTAACGCACATGTCATCGGTGCTAGTTCCTTTAGTCGCTGCAGCCGTTATGACACTGCTTCTATTTTATATTATGTATATATTGGTTCGTACAGAACCTGTCGATATTGTTGATGTGGTAGCACCGATACTACCGGCGGTTGTGCTTGATGAGCGA
This sequence comes from Agaribacterium sp. ZY112, assembly GCF_041346925.1. Classification (NCBI taxonomy): domain Bacteria; kingdom Pseudomonadati; phylum Pseudomonadota; class Gammaproteobacteria; order Cellvibrionales; family Cellvibrionaceae; genus Agaribacterium; species Agaribacterium sp. ZY112. Next base: position 1,624,618 of record NZ_CP166840.1, read on the forward strand.
GATAGTGTAGACCCTAAATACGATTCGATTGTACGCCCAGAGCCAATCGAAGAGCCCCCTGAGATGCTTGATCCTCCTCAGGAGAATATGGTAGGGGAAGGGGTAGAGATTCCTACCTTGAATTTGCCTAAAGAAACGTTTGAAACCACATTAAGAATCGGTGTGGCTCAACATCCAGTACCTCGAGCGATGGTTCAGCCTAGGTATCCACAAAAAGCCATTAGACGTAATTTAGAAGGTTGGGTTTTGCTGCAATTTGATGTTAATAAGCGCGGAGAGCCTGAAAATATTCAAGTTGTGAGCTCACAGCCTGAGGGTATCTTTGATAGTGCTGCCAAAAACGCTGTATCGCGCTGGCGCTATCAGCCTTTGGTTGATGATGAGGGACAACCAGCCACATTTAGAGCCATGAGAAAGCGTATAACTTTCAAGCTTGATAAATAGAATGCTACGTTACTTAGCGCCTTCGGGCGCTTTTTTTATAAAACTATGCGTCTATTTATTAAACGGTATATACAAGCATTGCTAAAGTATCGGCTGGCAACTTCTATAGCGCTCTTTCAAATAATCAATCAACAAACGCGTGCTTAAAGACTGCTGCTTTCTACTAGGGTAAACAGCGTATATGTCACGTATGGGTTCGATAGAGTATTCGCTAAGTAAACGCACTAGCTCACCTTTGGCCACGTATTTATTAACAGCAAAGTCGGGAAGACAGCATAAACCAAGGCCTTTAATTGCCGCTTGCCTTAGCACGGTTATATCGTTGCTGCTATAAAGGGTATGGGTGCCCAGCCTTTCTGAAAAGCCAGTGTTGTTTTTAATGTGTAGCTCGTGCTTGCGCTTAAAATTAACAAAAGGCAGCGCCAGTAATTGTTCGGTTGTTGTTTGTTCTTGTTTCGCTAAGAACTTGGGGCTAGCGCAGAGCCAATAAGAGCTACTACCCAGAAACTGCGCTATGTAATTGCTATCACGTAAAGGGCCAATACGCACTGCTAAATCGATACCTTCTTCGATTAAATCCTGAAGCTCGTTATCTAAACTGAACTGGATTCTTATGCTTGGGTGCTTTAAGGCAAAATCACTTAACCACTCACTTAATACTTCTTGAGCCATAAATACCGGTGCGCTGAGGTGAATATGGCCTTCAATATTTTGTTGGCTACGTACTAAGGCTTCAGTTTGCTCGCGAATAGTTAGAACAGATTGCTCGGCGCCATCGAGCAGTTGTTGCCCCGCTGAGGTTAATTTCATTTTGCGAGAGCTGCGCTCTAATAAGCGAACGTTTAGGGCTTCTTCTAGTTGGGCTAAGCGGCGGCTGACGGTACTACTGGGGATGTTTAGCTGGCGTGCAGCAGCGCTAAAACTGCCATTGTTGGCAATGCTGATAAAAAGGGCAATGTCGTCATAGTTCCATTTCATATAATTAGCGCCTAGATTATCCCGTTTATGGGATGCTTCCTCTTGTTTTTCCATGTTTTTTGTTTAAAAACGGGATAGTAGCATGAGCTCTTTAAAAACTAGAGGAGGGAGTAGCAGCAATGAAGTCTATCGCAGTGGTCTATTTTAGTGGTTATGGTCATACCGTTCGTCAAGCGCAGGCCGTCGTTAAGGGGTTGGAGCAGCAAGTTAATACACGGGTTCAGCTTTTGGCGATTTCTGAAGGCGGGGCCTTAACTGAGTCGGAATGGGAATGTTTGGATGTGGCAGATGCCATTGTTTTTGGTGCGCCGACTTATATGGGAACCGTGCCTTGGCAGTTTAAAAAATTTGCTGATGACAGCAGTAAGCGTTGGTTTGCATCTGCATGGAAAAATAAATTAGGTGCGGGCTTTACTAACTCCGCTTCTATGAATGGTGATAAGGCAACAACAATTAGCTGGCTAATGACCTTTGCCATGCAGCATCGCATGTTGTGGGCCGGAGCGGCATCAGCACCGTCTAATAGTAAGAGTGCAGATAGAAACGATTTAAACTATCTGGGTTCTTATAGTGGGCTGATGGCGCAATCTCCCTCTGATGCCAACCCTGATGAGGGGCCCTTGCCTGGTGATTTAGAAACAGCAAAGGCTTTTGGGTTGCGTATTGCGCAGCTTACTCAGGGCTTATCTATCTAGGCATGATATGACATTTGTCATATCTAATTGATGATACTTGTCCATGCTTTATTGTTATTACCGAGTTCATAATCCATAACACTTAAGGAAATGACAGAGGGTGGATTATGAACTCAACGAACAATGTGACAGGGTGTGCAACTGGGCATGCAATTGAAACTGGAGCTAGTGAGCCTGTTGCTGTTATCAAGGGCTTAAATAAAACCTTTGCTGGAAAAGTTGCTCTTAACGATATTAATTTTACTATTCGTCCAGGCCAAGTGCTTGCAATTTTAGGGGCAAATGGCGCCGGCAAAACAACGTTAATAAATGGTTTGCTAGGTCGTTTAAGTTTGGATTCAGGTCGAATTCGTATTTTTGGTGAAAAACCTGGGTCGCTTGTTGTTAAAAGGCAAACAGGGGCCTTATTGCAAGTTGCCTCACTGCCTGACACGCTCAAAGTAAAAGAACATATTCAGCTATTCCAAAGTTATTACCCCAAGCCTATGCCTTACGACGAGGTGATCGCTTATGCAGGGTTAGAGGGTTTACAAGAACGTTATTCAAAAAAACTGTCTGGTGGAGAAAAGCAACGCCTGTTGTTTGCTTTAAGTATTTGTGGAAACCCTAAGCTCTTATTTTTAGATGAACCGAGTGTGGCTATGGATGTTAGTGCTAGGCAGAGTTTATGGTCGGCTATCCGTAAGCTTAAGCAACAGGGAGCCGCAATCGTGCTAACAAGCCACTACTTAGAGGAAGCAGATAGCCTAGCAGATGAGGTTCTTTTACTTAAAGAAGGGAAGATAATTCAGCACGGCACTGCGGAAGAGATTAAAGCAAGTGTGAGCTCAAGTTTAATTCGTTTTTTGAATCCGGATGAAGACATCGATTTTTATGGTTTTGTTGATGTCGTATCCGTAGCTCAGAGAGGTAAATATATTAGCTTGCAAAGCAGAAACACTAATAAAACCCTGCTGTCTTTATTGGCAGCTCAGCCTGAATTAAAAGAGCTCACAGTGTCTCAAGCGGGCTTAGAGCAAGCTGTTTTACGCATGGAAAATACTGCCTGTCAAAGTAATGGCATAAATGGGCAAGCTTTGAACGAGCAAAGACCGGCAAAACAAGAGCTAAGTAAGAGGAGCGCAGCATGAGCACATCGCTATTGATACCTAAGGTAAATACTTTAAATGTTTATTGGTTAGAGACAAAATTTGAATGGCTTAAAACAGTCAGAAACCCTGCATTTGCACTGCCAACGCTTTTGTTTCCAACCATGTTCTATTTGTTTTTTGGTGTGCTTCTTAATCAAGGTAATGTGCCGGCCTCTACTTATTTGTTATGTACCTACGCGACCTTTGGTGTAATGGGGCCTGCTTTGTTTTCTTTTGGTGCTGGTCTGGCAGTGGAAAGAAGTAGGGGCTGGCTTGATGTAAAAGAAGCATCACCTATGCCTGCCTTCGCTCAAGTTGTGAGCCGGATACTGGTATCTATGCTATTTTCTTTGATTATTGTTTCTGTGATGATGTTGATAGCGGTATTTGTGGCGGGTGTGAATTTGTCCCTGGATCAAGGTTTATTACTTCTTTTTGTATTGATACTAGGAAGCTTGCCCTTTTGTTTATTGGGCCTAGTATTGGGGCTCAGTCTTAAGGCAGAAAGTGCTGCTGCAGTAGTCAATGCTATTTATTTGCCTATGTCTTTTCTTTCTGGCTTATGGCTACCGATTAGCATGTTGCCTGGCTTTTTGCAGAGCTTTGCACAGTTTCTACCTTCGTATCACCTTGCGCAGCTTACTTTAAAAGTGATCGGCCAGGATCTAGGGGGGGCTATTGTTGTGCATATAACGGCTCTGCTCATTTTCTCTGTTGCTTTTTTATTACTGGCTTTAAAACTGTATGCAAAGGCTCGGTCTTAGGCTGAGCTTATATGCAAAGTAGCTAAATTGAGATTACTTTATGGATTAATAATTTTGTTTTCCTGCAAGCGGCTGATGGCTAAATCTAAGAAACTACGAATCTTTGCGTTGCTTCTTTTGCCTTCTATACGAACTACGTTGACAGGCAGAGGCGCTTCTTGAAACTCATCTAACACAGTTTTTAAATCGCCTTGCTGTAGGTGCTCACTCACTTGGTACGATAGGGCGCGTACAATGCCATGACCTTGTAATGCTGCGCTGATGCTAGCGCCAATTTGGTTGCAATAAAGGCGAGGGCTGAGCTTAATATGCTCAGTTTTGCCCTTGTTATTAAAGCGCCAAATCGGCGTGGAGTCGGGGCTCGTGCTAAAGATAATCTGGTGCTGCTGTAAATCTGATGGTTGCTTTGGTGGTGTATGCTTTTTTAAGTAGGTCGGTGATGCGCAATGTAAACGCAGTATCTGCCCAACCTGTGTGGCATATAGGTTTGAATCTTTAAGATGGCCTATACGTATAGCAATATGCATCTCTTCTTCAAGTAAGTGTGTGATACGGTCGTAGTTCATCGCACGTACACTCATTTCGGGGTAAAGCGTTAAATATTCCGTAATAATCGGCATCACATGCTTTTCACCAAAAAGAACCGGAGAGGTGACGGTAAGCATGCCTTTAGGCTCGGCGTAAACACCTGCCGCTGCGGCTTCAGCTTCTTCTAAGTCTTCGACTATACGCTTGGCGTCTGTCAAAAAACGTAAGCCTGCATCACTTAAGCGTACATTGCGAGTTGTTCGGTTTAGGAGACTAACACCCAAACCTTGCTCTAGTTGCGCAATAGCACGAGTGACAGCGGGGGCAGACATCGCTAAATGCTGGCTGGCGGCCACAAAACTCTTTTGTTTGGCGACCTCAATAAATACGCGAATCGCCTCTAGTTTATCCATAGCACTTACTTAGTCTCAATTGTTTCTATTATCGTAATAATAAATTTCAATTTAGGCTAATTATTTTTAATAGGGGAATAGATAAAGTACAACCATCGCTTGCAGCTAAGCCTCTATTACTGGCCGCTCAGGCCTAATGATGAACATAAACAAGGAAACGGCTAACAATCATGAACGCACACTTTCCCACAAATAACACCGCTATCAAGCTCTATCGTTTTGCCTTATCTGGCCACTGCCACCGTGTTGAGTTATTTTTATCCTTACTCGATCTACCTTATGAATTGGTTGACCTAGATCTACCTAATGGTGAGCACAAGCAAGCAAGCTTTCTACAGATAAACCCTTTTGCTCAGGTCCCAGCCATTGATGATAATGGCACGCTATTGACCGATTCGAATGCCATTTTAGTGTACTTGGCTAAGCGCTACGGGGGGGATCAGAGTTGGTTGCCTGAAGGCCCCGTTGCCGCCGCTAATGTGCAGCGTTGGTTGAGTGTGGCTGCGGGTGAATTGGCAGCAGGCCCTGCTGCTGCACGTTTGGTGACGGTTTTTGGCGCTGCTCTAGATCATGAGCTTGTTAAGAAAAAAGCGCATAGCGTATTGCGCTTAATTGATGAGGTTTTAAGTGATCGGGGCTTTTTAGCCAGCGAAGAAATAAGTCTTGCAGACATGGCCTGTTATACCTATATCAAGCATGCACCCGAAGGTGGAGTATTGCTAGATACTTATCCGCATATCCTCGCTTGGTTGCAAAGTATTGAAGCCTTGCCTGGATATATTGCTATGCTTGCCACTGATACGCCGGCTTAATTTATTAACTGTGTTGAGTATAGGTTTGTATCTTGAAGCAAGTTCATAGAGCATTTCATAAAGCAGAAGTCGCAGTGCAAGAGCGTTTGGGGTTTGCTGAGCGTATGAGTAACGTTGGAGCCAGCTTTATTCGCCCTTATATGCCCGAACAGCATAGAGCGTTTTTTCAAAGCCTATCTATGTTGATGTTGGGGCTGAGCGATAAACATGGTTGGCCCTGTGCATTACCTGTTTTTTCTGATCCCGGTTTTATCTCTTCACCGACGAATCAAGAGCTGAAAGTGAGTGCGCTACCTAGCGCACTTGAGGCTTTAGACTGTGTTTTAGCGCAAGGAGAAAAAGTGGCAACGTTGGGTATAGACCTAAGCAGCCGCAGACGTAACCGTATGAATGGTCTGGTCTCAAATCGAGATACCGAAGGGTTTAGCATTGCTGTGGAGCAGAGTTTTGGGAATTGCCCCAAGTATATTCAAACACAAGCTTTAACCGTTAAAGCTATGCATAGTAAGTTGAAGCAAGAAATCAGTTCTTCACTTTCCGGTTTAGACGAACAAGCCCGTTGGTTTATTTCTCAGGCATTTAGCTTTTATATAGCCTCTCGTACGGATGAATTTAACGATCAGGAAAATACAGGTTTAGATATTTCACATCGTGGAGGCAAGCTAGGTTTTGTTAAAGCACAAGCCAATACCTTGTTATTTCCAGATTTTAGCGGTAACCGCTTTTATAATACTTTGGGTAATATTGAATCTGATTCGCGTGTGGCCTTATTGTTCCCAGATTTTCAAAAATCTAGAGCTTTGCATGTGCAAGGGCGAGCCAAAATACATTGGCAACATACAGCGTTAGAATCGTTTGTGGGGGCTGAGCGTATTATTGAAGTTCATGTACAAAAAAGCACCTATCTTGATTTAGCGGCCACAGGTGAATTGATGGAATATTCTCCTGCTCTTGATAAAACAGGGCACTGGCCTGATGGTAACTAGTAATTAAGGGCTTAGCATTGATCGAAAGGTTAAGCTGATACGAGGCTGATCGACTTTTTTAGTGGCAGGTAAGCAGTGTTGCCAAAAAGTTTGAGTGGCACCTTTCATCACTAACAAACTGCCATGCTCTAATTTCACTTCAACTTTTTCTTTATCGCCTTTGTGTCGGAAACAAAATTTTCTCTCAGCGCCAAGGCTTAAGGACGCAATCGCACCATGACGCTTGAGTTCTTTTTCGGCATCACTGTGCCAAGCCATAGATTCAGAGCCAGTGTGATAGAGATTAAGCAAGCACGCATTAAAGCACTCACCTGTTTTTTCTTCTGCTAACATTCTGAGTTCTGCAATAGGCTCTATCCAAGCGAGTGCTCGTTTTTTAGTGCCTGAATAGTGGTAGTCGAAAGCTTGGTCTGCATACCAAGCTACTTTTCGTTTGGTAATGATATGTTTGCCATACAGTTTCGCTTCATCGTACTGCCAATTTACTTCGTTTAACAAACGTTCAAAATAGTATTCAGCTACGTCATGTTCAAGTACCGGCCCGTAATAATTTACAACGCCTCCACGAGGTAATAAATTTTCTTGAGGATTGGCTAAGTGGCTAAATAAATCCATAAGGCAATAATAGATACAGTAATAATGCTTTGGTTTTTACCTTTATAGGCTTTATGGTAGCCCACAAGCTATGCGATGTTGATTCCAGCTTGCCCGATAGGGGCCATAGTCTATTTGTTTTTAAAAGAGTGTAGCGCTTTATTAAGCATGCTGGATATTTGTACTAAAGCGCTGCTCATACCCAGTAAAATTCCCAGGGCGATTGCAATAGAGAGTGGTGTAAGTAGCTTGGCCATAGAAAACTCATTGCCACCTATGCAACCTTCAATCATTCCAAGCCATTGGCCGCCTAAATCTAAGCAGCTATCTTGAGCAATGAATTCAATAAAGTAGCAAAGACTCATAATACAAGACAGGGCACTTAAAATAATGCAGATAATCCACTGTTTCATTAGCTAAGTCATCTCTCGTACAAATGTCATGCACTGGTAGGCAATACCGCTTTTATTAGCTTGGGCTGCGCTTTCTTTAAAGCCTAGGTGTTTATAGAAAGGTATCGCATTGATGGATGAGCGGACAGTGTAGGTGTCTGAAGTCGTACTTGCGTGTTTCCACAGCTGCTTGGCTATGCCTTTTCTTTGCTGGTGCTCGGCTACAAATAAGTGGTATAGGTGATGACCATCTTTAATGGCGATATAGCCTGTTATTTCTGAGCCTGTTAAAAACACATAATGCTCAAAGTGACTATCTTTTAGTCGCCTCTCAAGCTCTGCTATGCATAGAGTCTTTGCAAACCACTCAGGTAGTTGAGCGCTGCTATCTTGTAAATATAAATGAGAAAGGGAAGAAATAAGCCGGCTAATCACTGCGGCATCTTCTAGTTCTGCTTTACGAATAATGGTGTTATGGCTGCCTGACAAAACAATATACCTATGTTAAGAGGTGTTATATGTGAGCGCTTCTATTTTATGCTGTTAATTGGCTTCGAAGTTTAAGCTCGTTTTATCACTAGCATCTGTGTTGCACCTTTTTGAAACTGGTAGTAGACCTTTACTAGTGAGCAGCTCAATGCCTTTTTATCTAGTTCGGTTATAATATCGCTTAGATAGGGGGAGGTCTTGTTTGCAAGTGTTAATAAGGGGTAAATGCGTACTTCACTCGCTACTCGGCACAGTTCTAAAATTGAAAGTAGGTGTTGCTTATAGCTCACATGTTCACTGTATAAAAACAAATAATGCGAGCAAAGAGCAAGATCAAACTCATTATCTTTAAAGTTCAGAGAGGGAAGGGCTTGATATTGGTAGCGGCCCGCTTGTTTTCCTTGTTCATAGTCATCAATAAAAGCCTTCATGGACGACATTCTTGTTTTACCTAATGCATCTACGGACTCAATGTCTTTCCAAATATAGTGTTCTTGGTTGGCTCGCATTTGAGCCATCACTTGATCATAAACCTCTGTAATACGAGCTTCTAGCTCGTGTTTTTCAAACTGGTAGGTCGGATCTATAGATACAGCCTTGCCTCCTTTTTTTGTAAGTTCAGCATTAAAAGAAGCAGGGCCATCACTGCAGCCTAGGATTCTCTTATCTAAATCACTTTGATTAAGCGAAAACATCTGCTGGTACTCTCTTAAAGAGCGCCCCCAGGGTACAACATCGTTTAAATTCATGGTGGCATCCTTAGTGGCTACTTACCTAGCAAGCTGGTTGCGCTCTATTTTAAAGTGATGGTTTATAGGTGAAATGGCGAGCTATTATAAGCCCGATTTAACCATCGACTTGATCTTATGGGCTTTTTCAAAGTGATTTAACTGATGTTTTTGTATCCACCACTGTGCCGCTTCCATCAGTATCTCGGGTTGATCATTCTTATTCTTAAAGAAGGCGTAGAACGATAGGCCGACATCCTCCCCTTTCTTTTCCATCTTTTGATCGCAGATTTCAACGATTTTATTTCGAAGTTCAGTGCGCATAGCTTATTGTGTACATTGTTATTACTAATTTAAAAATCATGCAATGTTACATGTTTTTTATTAAGTATATTTAAACGCTCTATTAATGAGCTGGGCTTCAAGTGCAAATAAGTTGCTTAGTTAACCTCTACATTACCATCGTTTATTTGCCTATAGGCACTGTAAGGAATAACTACGGTATCGCTTACAGCAGAAAAAGCGGTGTCGACTAAGTAAAAACCAGAAGCCCATACGTTGATGTAATAACTCTTATTAGGAGAAGAGTGTAAAGAGCAAAGATTGTACGAAACGCCTCCATATAAACGGCTCACTGAATCACAATGAGTGTTTTTCTTATCGAGCTTTCGCGCAATTTGCCTATCCGTAGAGCTTAGGCTGGTATAGGTGCCGCATGCGCATAGGCTGCTTAGTGCCAAGATAATGAATAGTCCTTTTTTCATATATAGCTCCATAGTGGCTTATGCTAGGGTCTTGCTACTGTTAATGGGCGAGCTTAGGCACTGTATTTTTTAAATACTTCCTGTTCGGTCAGCGCTTCGATTTCTTCCGTAAATAAACATAAATCTGCTTTATGAGCAATAAAGATCTGCTCTTTGACGTTAAGTCCGGTGTCTAAACCAAAGAGTCCCTGTGACAGGCTTCAAACTCTTGTGAGTCTTCTATTTCAACGGTAACGGATTGACAAAGACAGCTTCTTTTATACGTTATTACCCTTCTGCTAATGAGCGTAATCTATGAGTCATAGTCGTAGTTATGACAATAATAACACCCTACGTATGCATTAAAAGCGTGTGCTTAACTTTTGTTGTCAATCGGATTCATTCGTTCTTTTGAGAGGTCTGGGGTATAGCCCTTTAAATCAGTCACTTTACTTATTGTTTGGGCTTTGCCTTGCGTTGGTGATAAGGGCATAAAGCAGCGCTGGGCTCGGCTCTTAACACCTAGGTTTGGGCATGGCTAAAGGCCACGCTTAAAAATAGTGATTTAGGGTGAGGAATACGGGTTCATTATTTTCAAGATTACTTCGAAAAATAATGAACTTAGGGTTTAAGTAGTTGATTTTTATCGTTTTATCTGACTAATGAAAAAAGCTTAGATTGTTCAGAATCGTCAAGGAAGAGCATAAGCTAGAGTGTTAATTTAGGGGCATGATAAGAATAATAAGTAAGCTAAAAACTCTTATCGCCAGAACCTAAAATAACTTCCAAATATTGGATGAATAATAATGATAAAAACGATACCCAAGGCTTTAGCCTTATGTTTTCCGTTGGCGCTTTTAAGCGCTTGTGGTGGTAAATCAGACAAGCCGGAGGGTGAGGCAAGCCCTTCACCAACAGTTGCTGCAACAGTCACCCCTGAAGCGAGCCCAGCTGCTACACCAACAACCAGTCCCGAGCCAAGCTCAGAACCTAGCACCATACCTAGTTCAGAGCCTTCACCGGCAGTGCCTAATTTGATGGCTAGTATCAGTGTGGACGTGACAGGCTCGGCACTTAAGCGTGTGAGTTTTGATATTACAACCGAGGCCCCTTATGCCAATGTCAATATTCAATCTGACGGCATTGTATTACTCGATAATTTAGATGTTGTAGCTTCAGGTACGCATGCTCTTAATGCTGCCGTGAACTTTGGTTCAACAGGTAACAAGACGCTCGAATTTTATGTGCGTGGCGGTGAAGCTGTTATTGAAAACGTTGAGCTTAGCGATATCAATGCCACTGAGTTTCCATCATTTACCGATATTGCAGCAGATATTGGTTTAATTGATGACAATAGCCTTAAGTACAGTGGACCAACGGTTGCTGACATGAATAACGATGGCTATTACGACTTGGTGCTTAACAACCATAACGATTCGCCAAGTAAGCTGTACTGGAATAATGCTGGTACATCGGTTACTAAAAATGAAGGCGATCTTGCCTTGTGGAATCTGATGGATCTACACGGCACAGCCGCAGGTGATTATGACAACGATGGTGACTTAGACCTCTTAGTCACTTTAGGTGGTGGTAACGGCACTAGTCCTCAACCTCCGGTGTTTTATGTTAATGATGGTGATCGTGTACTTAATACCAGCACCGCAACCCAAGGCGCCCCTATTGGTCTAACGTCCGGTGCGCGTGGTCGCTCCGCTCGTTGGGGGGATTTTGATCTCGACGGCGACTTAGACCTGGCCTTATTTAACGCTGCTGGTATTAACGGTGAGACAGGCGCTCAGCATATTTTCTATCGCAATGATGGTGAAGGCGCTTTTGAATTAGTTGATGTGCTAGGGCTTGGTTATACCGCTGGCGACCGTTTATTGATGCTCGACTTTAACAAAGATGGCATTGATGATTTCTTAATTACTTCGCCTCTTTCTTTGTGGCAGGGTAATGGCGACTACACCTTCACCAACGTGACTACGCAGTGGATTCCTGAAGAACATCGTGGTGTATACGGTGGTTATGCCGCTGCAGATATGGATTTAGATAATGACGGTGATAACGAAGTTTATATCACTCGAGGTTACGCCTATTACAGTGTGAGTAATGCCGCCACACCATCTATGGATTTTAATGCTGCCACCGGCATTATGGATATTTATGATTCGGGTGAGCGCACTGAAAGCACGGAGATAAGCTTTAGTGCTGATGGCGATATTAGCATGTCACACTACGATCATACGATTGTGCGTTCGCGTTATGACGGCGAGTTCAATGTCTACTTGGGTGCTAATAAAGCGGAGCAAACCCCAGAAAGTAATGATGAAACGAATGTCATTACTCAGGCTGCTGCAGAAGGTTGGCCAGAAGACCGCAGTGAAAACGGTGTATATATTGGTTATATCGGCGACGGTCAGTGGCGTTTAGAAGTTGTGCGTAGCCAGTTTATTTCGTGGGGTATTGGTTATAGGTTAGAAGGCTTAAGCAGTGTCGAAACTGAATGGGATGCTAACAATCGCAACCTGCAAGACATTCTACTGATTAACGAAGGCGATCACTTCAGCACCGCTGATGCGAGCTGGAATATCCCTCAAGGTGGTAACCACTGGGGTGTGACCTACGGTGACTTTAATAACGATTCTTTCAACGATATCTTTGTTTATCGTTACGGTTATATCCGTGATCGCATTGCGGATTACACCTTATTAAATACCGGTAACAACAGCTTTGAAATCGTAACTTCTCAAGAGTCGACCCACACTGCTGGTGTAAGCCATGCGGATTCTGGTCAGGCCTTTGACTTCGATCTTGATGGTGATGTTGATATTTTAAGTGGCGACGACCAATACGGTAATTGGCATTTATTCCGTAACGATGCCGATGCAAGCGCTAACTACAGCCTTGTTCGTGTAGGGTATAGCCCAATCGAAAACATCGATCCTATTTCTGCACAAGTCGTCGTGCAAACAACAAACAATACCTATTACAAGCGTGTTGGTTCAGCGGGTGAGTCCCACTCTCAGAGTTTATTAAATACGGTTCACTTTGGTTTAGGTGATGAATCTAGTATTGAATCAGTATCCATTCGCTGGAGAAATGGTGAGACTGTTTACCTAACCGGACCTGATGCCAATACAGTATTGCAAAGCGATGATGGCGAATTCCCAGAGCCAACCAGCTTAACGGTTACCCCGGCAAGTGAAAGTGTTCGAGTGGGTGTTGCCGATCTTGACCTTGATATCATTCTTGACCCGGTTAATGCCAATCCAGCTGTAAACTGGAGTTCAAGTAACGACGCTATTGCAACGGTTGATACTGAAGGTGTTGTAACCGGTGTGAGCGTGGGTACGGCAAATATTACAGCAAGCTCTGTTACAAATGGAGAAAGTGATTTTGCTGAAATTGAAGTTATTCCATACGTACCTTATTCAGTCGAAAGTGTTTCAGTCACGCCTGAAACAGCCTTTGTATTGGTTGATCAAGAACTGAATCTAAGTGCAACCGTAATGCCTGAGCGTGTTGATGATGCTTCCGTTACATGGGGTTCAAGTGATGATGGCGTTGCCACAGTTAGCGACAGTGGTGTTGTACGAGGTATAGCTGATGGTGATGCAACGATTACGGCTACTACTGCAGACGGAGGATACGAAGACAAAAGTGAGATCACGGTTGAGACATATAGACCAACCTCGATGACTTACGTAAATAGAGAGAGCTTTTTGAGCGAAGAGTTTTCTACTTCTGAGCCTCTAGAAATATCACTTCAGTTTGAAGCGGGCAACGGAGAGACCGTTCTAGATGGTGGAGACGGTGGCATCATTGTTTGGTTTAGAGAGCTAAATTCTGGTTGGACGCCCGTTGAAGATGCAACTCAAGTAGACGCAACAGTCATTGGTACCACTAACGGGGTTGCAACGGTGAGCTTTGATATTAGTGATCGGACACCAACTGCGGAACTGCCAGATGGTAACTTCTACTTTATTTGGGCTCGTATGACCTCAAGTAGCGGTGATGTAGTCGGTGCAGGTGTCGGAAGTCCAACGGATATTATTACTCTTGTCGATGACGAGTAAAATAGAGACGACACTGCCTCGCAGTATTACAGGCCTTTGTATTTTACTTTAGTAATAAAAGCCGGATTTTAAATTGGCCGGCCAACGAATAAGTTAGCTCACGCGTTTAGGGCAGGGAACTATCTCTGCCCTTTTTTTATTTTATTTGTTATAAAAACAAGACAGATGGATGTCTGAATTCTTTCTTTTTAAACGAGTAGATTAGGCCTGAATAGCAAGGAAATTACTTCTCTTTTAGGGGGCTAAAATACCGATATTTGAAGGTGACAACTGTCATCAAAATCAATAAATAATAATGCTATGATATAGGCTCACTTGTTTGTAACTGAAAGCTTGTTCTTACTTGTTTCTAATTGTGGCGCTGTTTTCCACATCTAATATTACATGGAGTAATAAATGCGATTTCTTATCAAAGCTTTTTCTGTTCTAGCGTTTTTTATGTCTACATCATCTTTTTCGGATGTTTTTTCTATTGAAGGTAATACCCAGCAAGGTGTTGTGATTCCAGGTCTTGATTTTAACGGCATTGCTACAGGAAGCATCAAGGCTAGTTTGGATGAACGCACAGGTTTAACAAAAGTTGATCAATTAACCTTGGCTTTTTCTGAAGGCTCCCCTTTTCCTGCCAAGACACTAAGCATTAAAAGTGGTTTTGTCTCTAACTCTAACGAGCCCGATACGATAACGGTTGTTAAAAAAGATCAGTGGTTGTTTCGTGCTGTTCGTGTGTCGATAGAGAATTTTGATGCTTTAAGCCTGGCTGATAGCGTGCGAATTCGTGTTTCAGTTGAAAGTTCTGACTCATATGTTTCTGACGATGAGCCAAGTCAGTTTGATTTCGATTTGTTTACTTTAGATGCTCAAGTTGAAAAAGTTATTCCTTTTACCTTGGCAGATGTACATAGCCAGCAACACCAAGGTAAGCGACTAACCCTTAAGCTAAATGAAAATTATAGCCATAATCTAGACCCTATTAATGGGCCCGTTGGTGAAGGTGCAGAGCTTAAGGTTAGTTGGTTAGGGCATGGCACAGGTACGGCATTTATTCCTGTTGGACAATGGCAGCCGGGCATGAAAATGATTGGTGTTGATGTATCGAACCCTACTGGCCTATTTGGTATGGATGAAGTAGTTATTCGTTATCAAAGAACGGTGGGTGGCCCTGTCGAATTTAGTCCTTCTTTACCTTTAGAAATGCTTGTTAACGACGCCTTAGCTGATTAGTTAGCCTATTTTAACTAGCGGTAACGTTATTGCAGCGGTGGCCACCCTATGTTCGGTTATCGCTGCTCAAAGGGAAGTATCGCTAACAGCGAATATTTTTTTACTCCCCAAGTAAAGGCAAGTGTTTGATCTTGTGGTATCTCAAGCACAAAGATATGCAAACCTTAAGCTCTCTCAATGGTAGTGGACCTGATATTGGTAGTGCTATTTCTCGTTGGCCGATATAGTGAAAAGTATCTGGATATAGCTCTTTATAGGTTTCTATTAATTTTGTTTTACAGTTAACATAGATAGAAATGGAATTGGGTGATTTCTCTTTCCAGTCTATTCTGAGTGTGCTGCCATGCTTGGTTTGGTAGCTAGGCTCACCCCACTTTAAGCTTTCAACGACCTCACCTAGCTTTTCTTTTTTTGCTAGCTCAAGAGTGGTCGATCGTATCTTAAGTAGTTGTGTTTTGGCTTTAGTTGGATACGTTTCAAACTTGGCTTGAACCTTGTCATCCATAGATAGAACCTGATTTGTGCATGTTAGCGTCTGATAAAGGAAGTTTGTTATTGCCATCGACGCTCAGTGTAACGCCATTTGTGTAACTTCATTCCACAGGCTGTTGTTTTCTTTTGCTGGCTCATAGGAAATGAAGCGCGGGATGGCATCAAACTACTCCATGGGGGCAGCCACCTTGTTATACCTGTGTTCTATGTGGATTACTTTAATGATTTATCCACAGGTATTAGGCTTAGAAAAAACTAATAATTAGTAACGAGCCATCACTACACCACCAATGAAGCTTATATTAAATTGGTATTCTCTTTTAATACTATCGGTTCAAGCATAAGCTTTTCTCCCACATATGTATAACAGCATCGGAAATCATACAAACAACTCCTAGTACTAACATGGTTATGTTTTTTGTGACTTCTTAGCTACGACAAAATAGCTTGATGCGTTTTTATATATCTCTTCGGACTCAACTGACTGAAATCCACCAGCTTTTAATAAATCTTCTATGTCGGAGCTTGTGATTCTTCTTATTGGTATGGGGATTAACCCAAGTTTACATAAGACTCGTACCAGTTGAATTTGAATGTTAACTAAAAATGACATCCTTTGACGCAAGCATGGTGTAACGGAAATGAATAAACCTTCTGGCTTTAGCAATTCATTTATTCGTAGCATTGCATCTTGTGGGTTAGGAACTGTGTGTAACATATTAAAGGCTAGGATGACATCATAGGAATCATTAGAAAGATTTCTGTCAAAAATATCTGATTGCTCAAACCTTATATTTTCAACTTTCGAGGCCTTTGCTTTCCCCCTCGCAATTTCAATCATCTTCGATGATATATCAATAGCGTGAAGCTCTTTAACTTGGTTAGAAAACTGACATGCTGCGGTTCCTGTTCCACATCCATAATCGAGAACGGTGTCGCTATCCTTTAGGAATTTTTTGGTGTTTTCCCTAGATCTACTATGAATGTATTCAAATCGCTCTTCGGTCTTGTCGTAATTTTTGGACGCGCCATCCCAAAATTCTTCCGATTTATTCATCTTCTACTCCTTAGTAGGGGAAGCGTAGCGCCCCGTTAATGGCTAAATTATTGGCTAAATAAGTGGCAAAGGAGTAATAGCCAATTTTTCTCTGTTTAATGACTTGTTATGTGTCTAACTCTAACACCATTAATTGCGAGTTTTCACCATAACCTGAAAAAATTTCATCACTAGGCATATTTAAAAATCCAAACTTACCCCAAAAACCAGTTGAGTTTTGAACAGCTACTAATGATATTCTTACATAGTTTTGTGTTTTGGTGTTATCAATTAGATTTTTCACTAATGCTTTAGCTATGCCTTTTCCTCTTGCTTCAGTAGCTAATGCTAGGTCATGAATAAACAGATTCGAGCTGTAATTTATAGGGGGTTTTTCATTTAGCTTTGGTGGGTGTTTGCTCGCCCATGGGTGAGCTAATAAGTAAGCTAATATTTTACCTTTATGGTCTGTAAATACTGAGCAGGTTTGTGGCGATGAATACCATTTGCTTTTTAGAACGTTTACATCTTCAGGAGCTATATCGGTATAGACTTCTTCCTGGATCTTTACAATCTCATCCCAAGATTTTTCATTTATTTGACTAATTGACATAGCTCCATTTCCGAGAGGCATAACGTTGTTTTCAGTTTCGGCTAAGTCTATTGTTAGATTTCAGGCTGATCTAACGAAAGCGAAGCAAGTTCTTGAGCTAACAGATCAAACACGACCCTGATACGACGGCTATTACGCAGCTCTCGATGAGAGACAAGCCAAATCGGTATTTGCGGGTTGAACAAATCGGGTAAAACACACTGAAGATCATCAAAAACACCGTCAGTATCCATAGGTAGAATCCCAAAACCTAGACCCTCTCGGACATACTGGAGCATGCAGTTTCCACTGGAGGTGAGTATCCTAAATTGCTCCAAGCGTAGCTCCAAGCCCCGCTCTGCAAGTCCAGTTATCATCGTCTCAGTATCTTCTAGTCCCACGAAATCCTGTGTAGATAGATCCTCAATGGTCTTAGGCATCCCAACTTCACTCAACAACTTTTTGGAGGCGTAAACCTGCCCCTTGAGATACCCGATACAACGAGCAATAAGATCAGCTTGTGTCGGTTGCGCATGTCGTATCGCAATATCGGCCTCTCGCTTTACAAGGTCGCGAACTTCGTCGGAGGCGACAACCTCAATCACAATACCTGGGGCAATGTCGCGGAGCTTTCTCAGCATCGACGGCAAGTAATAAGCAGCCATCATCTCCGTCGCGGTTATACACACTCGGCCCTCAATCCCTACCGATTGACCAGAGGCGGCAAGTGATATCCGATTGGCGGACTCAGCCATAGCTCGGGCGTGCTCTAGAAGCTCTAATCCCGCGGCCGTTAACTGAACCTGCCGATGCCCACGCTCAAAGAGCGTCACGCCGAGGGCTTGTTCCAAGCTCGTCACTTGCCTGCTCAATGTTGGTTGAGTCTGATTAAGGGCGCGAGCCGCTGCGGATAATGACCCCTCTGCCGAGGTCGCTAGAAAGGCTCTTATCTGGTTCCAGTCAAAGGCGATGTCATTCCAGTTCATTGGTTTTTGTATGCCCAGTATAGAAATTTCTTTATTTACTACGCTATCAGCGTATGGCCAAATAGTACAGTCAATTAGCTATCGTCTTTTAAGGAGTCGCCATCGAATAAGGGGCGGCGTAAAAAGAGCGGGGTCGAGTCCGACTTTCCCATATAGCTAATTATTAACTTGGTATTGGCAGAGGATTGATATGAGCGTTTCTCAAGAGTTTTGGGACAAGAAAGCCGGGGCGTATGCCGAAAGCCCTATCGCTGATGAAGAAAGCTATCAAAGGAAGCTCTCTGAAACACAGGCCTTGCTTACACCTGAGATGAGTATCTTAGAGTTTGGATGTGGTACAGGGACCACAGCTATTAAACATGCCCCCAATGTAAAAGATATTCTAGCGATCGATATTGCTCAAAATATGCTTGAGATTGGTCGGGAGCGAGCCAAGAAAGCTGGTGTAGACAATGTTGTTTTTAAACGAAGTACGTTAACCGGCTTGTGCGCCAAATCAGAAAGCTTAGATGCTGTACTTGGTTTAAACGTTATGCACCTTGTACCAAATCGAAAAGAAACGCTGGCGGATGTAGCCAGAATTCTAAAGCCCGGCGGTATTTTTGTGAGTAGCACTGTTTGCCTTGGCGGCTCTTACCTTCGGTTTGTTAAACTTTTCGAACCTATTGGTAAGTTTTTGGGGTTGATGCCAGATCTTTTTATTCTAAAAGAATCAGAGTGGGAAAAAGAAATTATTGACGCCGGCTTTACCATTGAAACTCAGTGGCACCACGGGAATAATGGTATAGCTGTTTTTATCATTGCGCGTAAAGTGACGACATAAATAGAAGCTTTGATTGTAGCTTCTTTAGAATACTCTTGATGCCAAAAACATGGCAGGCTGAAAGGTGTTTCGGCCACTTTATGGCCATTCTTTCTTGCTTTGTTATTGGTTTTCAATATGCGGAAGTTCCTTTTTATCAATGAGTTTAAATGAGCCCGTCTCAATTAATAGCGACTTTCCAGATCCGTTAACTAGATAGATAATTAAAATAGCGCTATTTCAAGTAAAAAATGATATATGTCTGTCTTTGAAGGTTTTCTATACTCACAGAGCCAAGAGTGGTATTCAAACTTTAAATCAAGGTGGATTAAAATGAACAAGATTGTAGTGTCATTGGTTTTGTTGTTATCGTCATCATTTTCTTTTTCGGGAGATTGGGTTGTAACTGGAGCGAGTGTTGATCTTATTCAATCAACAACTTCTACTAGAAATGCCTATTGGATTTGGTACTCCAATACTTCAGGGGCGGATGCCTGTGATGGCAAGATAAAATTTGTTCCAGATAACGGTAGTGAACATGTTGATGCAGTTACTTTCCAACGGGGATTTGATTTGACCACTGCAGCGATGGTGCACGATCTTAAAATCAATATATGGCAATATGGTGATGTATTAGATTGCAGCAATGCCGTAGCAAATGTCGAATTACGAAGGTGATTATTTATAAATGGGCTGCAATGTTGCAGCCCATTTAAGCTGTATGCATAGTTCGCTTGCTGGGAATAGGCATGCTGTGTATGCCATTAACTGGGTCTAAAACCTATGCTACATTTTAGGCAGCCACATGCCCATAGTTGCGGTGATTATGCCAACGATAAGAAACAAGCTGAGTATGCTTAGGCTAAAACAAAAAGCAATTTTTGTTGTTTGGTTTTCTGTTTGTTTGCAGTAGAAATACCATTCCAGCATAGCCAGGGGGAGAAAGTATTGGGCAAAAGCGATAAAATCTAAAAATGGCCCTCTAAAGCTATTCCAGTCAATGCCTATTCCTCCCGTGAGTGCGGCCCATCCCATTAAACCAACACGAAAAAACCAAACGGAACTCGCGGCAAAAAATAAACGCAGAGCCCAGCGTCTATCGTATCTTGAGAAGCAATTTCGTAAAATATTACTCTAGTTTCTTTTCCTTTTTGGCCACAGCCATAAGAGCATGGAAATTTTTCTGTAGAGAGAATCAGCCTATTCGTATCATTAAATAGCCAATTTTACGTATTAGAAGTCGACTCAATAAAGAGGGTGTTTTTTGCAGGATCTCTTCCAAATTCCATATAGTTAGATTTGGCGAGTACTAGCCCCCGGCTTTCTTGAATCTCACGGCTTTCAGAGATCAATGGAAGCATCAGGTAATTGCTGCCTGAGATTCGTATAGCCGCCCAAGCTCCCACTTCTCCTTACCTTTGGGGTCTCTTGCAGCATTAGTGGTTATTTCTTCCTTGGGTTTTTCACGTAATACTTCTTTAAGTATCGGATAGATTGAAAAACCCAAGGATTAGGGCGGAGCCTGCAAATAGCATCAATCCGTTTAAAGAACCTATTTTCTTCCACGACATCCTTTATTTATAACGCCCCCATGGTTAGTTCTGAGCGTAGGGAGGAGGCAAAAAGCGACTTTTTACCTCTGGTTTATGGCTTGTTACGAGTTTTTACTCCACTCAAACTCCATTTGTCTCGCAGTCTTTTCAGCCAGTTCTAAATCGACAACCCTTGAAACTAAGTGAAGACTCATATCGATTCCAGCCGAAATACCACCGGACGTTACAAACTTACCTTGATCTACCCACCGCTGGTTTTCAATAACCGTAAGATCCGGATAAGCGTTTCGAAGGTCTTCAATATCTTCCCAGTGGGTAGTTACCTTTAAATTTGACAGTAAGCCCGCCTTTGCAAGTAAAAATGCTCCTGTACAAACAGAGGCTACAATAGTTGCGCTCTTAGACGTGGTAGATACCCAATCTATAACCTTGGTTTTTTTCATCTCTTCGGTGTGAATGCCGCCGACAACAATCAACAGATCAATTTTAGGGTGATTATTAAAATCATAATGGGGGTTAATGTTATAGCCGCCTCTCGCACAAACAGAAGCGTTTTCCTCAGCTACTAGAAAAACGTGAAAAAGCCCTTCTGGATTAGATAGCCTGCTAGCGGTTGAAAAGACTTCAAAAGGACCAGAAAAATCTAGTACTTCGGCGTTTTCGTAAATAAATATTCCTATGTTCAAAGGACAGTACTCCGATTATTCATAGCTTGTTATATAGCCGAATTCATAGGCTAAGTGAAAAGTTGACTCACTTTACTTTTGATCAGTAATTAGAGGCGCCTAACACTCACTTGCCCCCAAGAAGGCCATGTTGATGAAATGCCACTAGATCACCGCAGGTGAAAGATATACGATTTCCTCTCTTAGAAAGCAAGGATTTTCTCAAGCTGAAATTGCTAGATATCTTAATTGAGTGCCCAGCACCATATCTAGGGAAGTTAAGCGGGACTTAACGGAAGGTACTTGCCACCTAAATATGCGATGAGCATGCTAGAGCCCGTAGAGTCAGGTCTAGGCGAAGTGATATTTCAGTGAGCTTGACTGGTTAAATGATTACTGAATTGATTCGGCTGGATTGGAGTCCAGGGCAAGTGCCTGCGTGGTTGAAAATGAATAAAAATATGTCCATCATCCATGAAGTAACTCATCGTTACATATTGTGCAACAAGTTCAACTGCGGAGTTTATATATTCATTTAAGACAGCCGGAAAGATTCGTAAAAAGTGATCTCGAGCTTATGATTCAAGCATAAACACCATATCTACGAGTGCCCAAATTGAGCGGAAAACAAGAGCCGAGCGGACCATTGCTAATAGATATTGTCATGAGGTATGGGCAGGGTACAAACTGTATTGTGGCTCTAGTCGATAGGAAAACGAAACTCACCTTATCGGAAAGCTACTCGACAAATCAGTAGGCTCTTTAAGCAAGAAAGCTGAGTAAATGACTGTCTAAAGCCCTTACCCGTTTAAAACGGTCACATCAGATAACGATACTGAATTTTATGGTTTTAAAGTGATTGAAGAAGTGACTGGTGTGAGTTTTTACTTTGCCACACCTCTCCACTATTTAGGGAAAAGGTTGAGGGAAAACACCAGTGCCTGATAAGGCAATACTTGCCAAAGAGAAAATCCATGAGCCACATTGCTAAAAAATATATTTAATGATTACTTCAGTATTGACTCTGAGTGGTTTAAATCTATTCTGGTTTAAATCTATTCTGGTTTGGATGAAATACTCTCTTTAAACATGTTGGAAACTATTTTAACAACAGTCTTACGCGAGACCATACGAGGTATTAAAGAAGTTAAGTAATTTGCTGTTCCAGATATTTTTAACATCCGACCCTGTGAAAAAGCTTTTAATTCAGAGCTAACCACCTCACTTGGCCGTGCTAGTTTCATGTTTGATGTATCAGCATTGGCAGTATCCATAAAACGAGATTCTGTTGCTCCAGGGCACAGAGCCATAACACGAAGATCTGTATCTAATAATTCCCCTGTTAGTGCTTCCGAAAAACTTAAAACAAAAGCTTTAGAGGCGCCATAAACAGCTTGATATGGCAAAGGTTGGAAAGATGCAGTGGAAGCTACGTTTATAATGCCCCCGATATTATTCTTTCTCATGAACGGCAAATATAGATGAGTCAACTCCACCAGAGAATTTATATTTAACATTATCATTCTATGATACGTTTCAAAATCCTTCTCAGGAAATTGGCAAAATCTCCCAAAACCAGCATTGTTGATTAAATAATCAACTGAAAAACCTAAATCGCTTGTCTTTTCAAATAATGTTCTTGCACCGTTGGACTCACTTAGGTCAGCAGGAATAGCTATAACCCAAATATTGGTGTGTCTAGACTCTAGTTCGTCCGCTAGTTTTTTTAGATCGGAATGTGTTCTGGCTGTTAGAATTAAGTTGGCGCCCTCTCTTGCAAGTTGTATCGCAAATTCTTTTCCAATACCTGAAGAGGCACCAGTTATTAATATGGTGGTATTTTCAAAATTTAGTGTTCTCACTATTGATTCCCGGTCGGCTTATTAGAGAGCTAACCGTACACCTTGCCCTTAGGGGGAAGGTCAAGTGAATTTTTCACCTAAATCCATTTTAAACTCCTGTAAGCTCCCAATTATATGTTGAATTCTTTCTGTTTCCTGTTTTAGATTCGATATTTTTTGATCGATTAGTTGATATGCCAAATCAATAGGGAGCTTTTTATCTTTAGTTTTCTTTGATACTAATTCTTTGATTTCAGAGAGACTAAAGCCAAGATTTTTTGCACGACAAATCATATGAATAACGATTACATCATGATCGCTATACACGCGGTAGTTGCCTTTTCTCGCGGGAGGATCTATCAAGCCAATAGACTCGTAGTGCCGAATCGCTTTTCGAGATGCTCCCGTCAATTTAGAAACACGACCTATTAACATAGTAGCTTTCTGTAATGATGAGTTGATGATCGCCTAAGGCTCAAATTAGCAGATGGGCTGTAGGCGAAGTTCGGTGCAATTTCCTGCGCACACAGGATTGACTTACTATTTTTTTATATCATAGCTTACTATGGTCCGTTTTTGTTAGGCGTTTGTCTTCCCATTTCTGGCGGCAGAATATCAAATGTTGGCACATCACTAGGGAAGATTGCCCATGATGGTGCTGAAGCGGCGTAGATCGCCATTTTAGGAGTAAATATATTATTATTTAATGAAGTAGCTGATACAGAGTAAAAATTTCCCGCTGTTACCTCAGCGCACAAAACAGAGCTACAAGTGTTACAGAAATGGTAAGCAACCTCTTTTCCTGAGCCTCCAGTACGCGCATATGATGAAGCTTTTCCTTTTGTGAATTTAAAATTATCTTTTGGCACCCATAGACCAAACCATTTATCTGAACCGGTGAGCGTTTGGCACTCACTGCAATAGCAAAAAACTGAGTTTATAGGGCCGTCATCAAAGCTAAATTCAATGCCGCCGCATGTGCAGCTTCCAATATGTTTTCTCATGTTATCTCCGTTCTGGTTAGTCCCCAGCGTAGTATGTAAAACAAAATATTCGGGTTTGGTTTTCCTGTCAAAGATGACACTTCATCCTAGGGGAGATTTTATATATGATAAAGAACATATATAAATACAAGGGAATTCATACCAATGCCCTATACAAAGGCTCACAAAAATAACACCCGAGAAAGAATCCTTGAAAGCTCTTTCAGGTTATTTGCAATGAAAGGTTTTGAAGGTGTTACTATTGATGTTCTGATGAATGACTGCGGGCTTACCCGAGGCGCTTTTTATGCACATTTTAAAAGTAAAACAGAGCTTTACAGTGAGGCATTAAAATTCAGAGCCAACAGCACTAAGCTTGCCAACCTTAAACCAGAGGGGGTATCAAACAAACAGTGGTTGTGTTTGCTGCTAAATACATACCTAAGCTTGGAACATGTGAGCGGAGAGCGCTCTTTGTCTTGTCCGTTAGCATTCTTAGCCACAGACATCAATATGCAGGATAAAACAATAAAAACAGCTTATTCCGATGTTTACTATGGGATGAATACAGCAATTATGAAGTACGCGAGTAGCTATTGCGACTGTGACGAGCAGGATGTTTTTTCGGTAACCGCAATGATGATCGGTGCCGTAGCTATCGCTAGAACACTTCAGAGCAAAGAATCGATTGAGCATTTATTAGCGGCGTGCCGACGAGAAGCGGGTATAAAGTTGGGTGGAATATAACACCTCGAAAAACGAGCAATACGGCAGGGATGCAAGTCGAGAAAGCTGATGATGGTTGATCGGTTTGTTATGAAGTGTCCCTGAATTTGACTATTTACTATTTAGAGTTTTGACGCTAGGCTTTTGTCTTCGCTAATTCATAGCGTTCTTCATTATTCATAGCTCTCGTACCAAGTATTGCAGGTTGTCTTCATGGCCTTGTTCTTTTTTGCCATTTAGATCTACGGCCAAAACCTGCTTCAAATTCTCGTACAGAATATGGCTGTCCACAAGCAGTACATTTACACGTTATTTTTGATTCCCTTGTCTTGGGATCAGAATCATTCGTTAGTATTTCTATTAAACCATGCTTTGTCTCGCTATGTGCAAAGTACGAAGCCTGGGCATATTTCTCACATCTACAACCAGTTATGCTCACAGCATCTAGAAACTTAACTATTCTGTTGATTGATTTAAGTATTGCGTCTTTATTTTCATTCGAAGACCAATAGCTTGGTTCTGAAAAAGACCTAATTTGATAGCGATTTTCTGCCAGCTCCTTTAGCATATCCACATCAGATAGATTCAATAAAGCATATGATATCTCAGATATCTCAGATATCTCAGATATCTCAGATATCTCAGATATGTCACGCTTATTACCAGTTGTCAGAGTGGATAATAATTCTTCGATGTTCAAGGTAAGCTCATGAAAATTAACGCTTGCATCAATGGGGGCGGAGTGAAAAAGAAAAGTCGGCACAGTAATATTTTACCGAAGAATACACTTGTTGGTATATTTTGATTTAATCAGCTTTTTAACTGATATTAAAGTACTTTTCTTTTACTGAAAATAGGTGCGTGCACCTAACTTTCCAAGGCAATACCTTCTTTTAGTTTAGGGCAAGTGTAATATATGAATGCCTAGAAAGGATGTTGCAAGGTCATTATGTCTAGGGTTGTTTCTAAACTTTACGTTTACGTATTATATACCAGGCTGTCCAAAAGAAAACGGATAGTCCAGCAGCCGTCAATAACGCGGGCTTAGGGTCGTCAAGTGTACTGATAGAGCCTGCGTAAGCCGCGATGATACAGTAAGGGATAGTGCAGACACTCCAAGCCAGTAAGAATTTACCAAACGACATACGTGTGATTCCTGCTAGACAAGCGCTTACTTCAGGTAAAATAGGCATGGCACGTGAGAATAAAATCATAAAGATACCGTATTTATGAAATTGTTTTCGCATTTCTTTACGTTGTTTGGGGTCACGAATAACCAGTTTTTCCAAATGTTCACCAAAATGGTAGCTGATCATATACCCGGCGGAACCTGCTGCCATAAGCCCTACTATTGAGGCTAACGCACCGAGTAAATGACCGATAAAAAAACCACCTAACATAATGACCGTTAGCGTTGGTATGGCTACAAATAGATCAGCAAACAATAAAAACGAAATCATACCTGCCAGGTACCAGGAGTTAACCGATTGCGCATCTTCTAACCAGTGTTTTATGGTCTCTACACTCAATGTGCCAGACAACTTTAAAGCGAGAAAAGTAAAAGCAAACCCCAATGCTAACACCAAGATTAGTTTGATAAGTGCCTTCATTATTGCTTCCTTATGGATAAATCATATTTATAGATACAGGCACCGTCATGTTTTTACGTTCAATTCGGGCACTTTTGAAGCTAGGCGGGCCAAAACGAATTCTGGCGCCATTGGAAAATGCTAATCCTTCCTTAGGTAATATTCCGGTCCAGTTTTTGGATACTTTGCCATCTTCATTTTCATCATGCAGTACCTTGATGGCAAAACTATCCGGAATGTCAAAAAATAAGACGCTGACTGTGGATTTGTCAGACCCAATAGATTGGGTGAATATCGCTTTTTGGTGATTTTTTGGGAATCCGTCTTCTGCAAACAGCATAACCCTTAGTAATCCTGATCGACCTGTATCAATGTTGTTAATTTCAATCTGCACTTTATCGGCCTTAACTGGTTGGCTCATCAGTGTCACTCCCATTGTCAGATAAAATAAATGCTTCATCATTAACTTCCCTTTAAGATGTTTCTTGCTAGGGATGGCATCAATCTGATCAACCAACGCAATAGCTTTACTTTCCCAATATCGTTAATTTCTCTCTCAGAGACCAAACCATCAATGATTTTTTTAGCTGCAAATTCAGGGGGAATCTTTCCCTGGCCCCTTCCTGTCGTCATTCCAGTCTCGACTAAAGGTAAAAATGCTTGTTGAACCTGTATCTGGGTTTTTTCAAGTTGATAAGCGAGGCTTTGCGAGAATATATTCAGAGCACCTTTGCACCCACAATAAACAGCAGAGTCGGTTTTTGGCACTAAACCAAGCCCGGAGTTAATGTTAAGAATGACACTTTTTGAATCTTGGTTAAGCTGTGGTAATAAACCTGCAATCAAATAACATATTGAGGTATAGTTGATGTTGATTTCTTCAGTTATCGTAGTCGGATTAAACTCATTGCTGATAAACGTAGGGGTATATTGCACAGCCGCGTTATTGATAAGAACATCAATGGGGTGGGCTTGATCTGCAAGTACATCAGTTACCGTCTCTACTTGTGAAATGTCTGCCAAATCTGCCTGATAGCTTTCTATGTTTGGAAACTCTTTGCTTAACTTAGCAAGCTTTACAGGGTTTCTTCCAATTATGGCCACGCGATTGGAATTCTGAAGCATTTTGACCAGCTGATACCCTATTCCAGAAGTACCTCCGGTAATAACAATATATTTACCTTCTAAAATCATAGCCCAAGCTAACTTAGTTATTTATTCGTTAGCTAGACTACCTGTTTAAGTTAGTTCACTCTTTAACATAAGTTAAATTGACAAAAATAAGTAAAGATCACACAGTTTTGTTATAGGGGTTTTGTACGCCGAGTTTTGCCCGAATACGCGAAAGCGAAACTTCAGTAATGCCGAGATAAGAGGCAATATGATAATTCGGTAATTGACTGGCCAGTTCAGGGAATTGCTCGATAAACTGGACATAAAACTGTTGAGGTGAAAGCAAAAGCAAGTCCGCTTCTCGCGCTTCTTTTTTTAAGGCCAACATGGTCACAAAACCATTGAGTGCTTTTTGCCACCCTGTATGTTGCGCCATTAACACCGATAACTGAGAAAAAGGAACTTCAAAACAAACAATATCTGTCAGGGCTTCACAACTAAATCGCGTTGGTTTACTTAGATGAAGCGAAGACAAGCATGCCGCCACATCTCCAACCTGAAGAAAAGACTTATTTCGTCGCGTACCATCTGCTTTAGTGTAATAGTTGCAGGCAACCCCAGAGCAAATGAATGATAAGGTGTTAGGGGTTTCACCACTTCTAAACAGGTGATTTCCGCTAGCAAAATGTTTGATTTTCCCCTTTTGTCTGAAAACCTGTTTCTCTTCTTCGGAAAATGAAAATACCGACTCAATTTTAGCAAATAACTGGTTTAGCTCTTTCATTGCTTCTATACCATCTTGCATTTGTGATAAGCATTAAATTTGACCATTATTCAACCATAGACACTACTGAAAACTAGTAATATGATCAAACATTTGCTTCACTCGATTGAGGTTTTATACCGCGTGCCTACTTAGTTCGCCTGCCTGCGTTTGTTAGCTCTTTCTATATATATGACGGATTGCTTTAGATACGAAACCTTAAGTGCTTTCTCGATATGAAATTCCGCCCCCATGCCGGAGCCTCCCATGGACTTTCTAGCTTTTAGCTCAGCGTCTCGATACGGCTCTTTAAGCCCATTCATTGAGGCAAGTATCTCGGCTGGATGATATTTGATTAGAAGGTCATCAAGAGATGAAATCAGCTTGTCCGGTAGGCCAGATGTACTTGCCAGCTGAATCGACAAGATTTTATCGATATCCTCAGAAATACTCATATTCTAAAACTCCGTGAATGAGTGTTAATACCGTGCTAACGGGGTGGTGCTGCGTTAAGTCTTTTTGCTCTTTCTAATATCTCGAACTAAGAAAGACTTTCCTTGCCCACCTTTAAGCTCAAATAGATCAATTGCTTTAAACAAGCTACTAAGATTTTTGAACCCGTAGTTTCTACAATCGAATGATGTCCTATTGGATATGTTTGCACCAACAGGGCCAAGAGGAGCCCAACCATCGTCATCTTCAGTGGCTTCAATTGCCTGCCGTAACAGGCTAATTAGCTTTGTGTCCGACTTGATGTTTTTGGGTTTAGAGTTCTTTTCAGCTTCTATAGCTTCTGGTTGATCTAGAAAGAGGAATTTTGAGCACGCATTTACAAAAGGTGAGGGTGTTTTTCGTTCACCGAATCCCAATACAACCTTTCCCTCTGCTAACGCTCTCGTAACCATTGGGGTGAAATCACTATCTGATGAAATAAAGCACATTACATCGATTTCTTTGGTGTACATGACGTCCATCGCATCAATGACTAAGGCTATATCAGAAGCATTTTTACCTTTGGTTAGATCGTACTGCTGTACTGGCTGGATCGCATACTCATGGAGAAGCTCTTCCCATGGCTTTAGAGTTGGTGATTTCCAGTTTCCATAAGCCTTGCGGATTGTAACCACTCCATACTTTGCTACCTCACTAAGAACATCTTCGAACCTGCTGGCTGGAGCATTATCAGCATCAATAAACAAGGCTATCTTTTGTTTTATTTCGTTCATCCTAGGCTCGTATATTCCTTAATAGACTTAACGTTGTATTACTGAGTGGAACTTAGTTTGTGATTTGCTACCACTTTGACGGACATTAAACATTTAAACTTTGATATGTATTTGGTGATGCGTAATTGAGGCTAGAGTATAGGGCGTCAAATGCAGCAGTTTGTTAGGCATTATCTGAAACTTCGTTCCATTCTTTCTCATAGCCGCTACTTCTAAGGTATGCCCTAAATGAAGCCATAATTAGTTCACTCCATTCTTCTAAATAGGCCTCCCCACATACTTCATTTCCCTTCTCAGAGTCAGATACTAGCTCATCTACCACACGCCAAAAAAATGTAGATAGGTGTACTGCTTCTTCTGAATTTGATACAAAACCATTGTCTAGAATACTCAGCGATCTTTCATCTGAGAGCTTAACGGCATAATACTTAGCAATTTCTTTCTCTTTTTCATATCGGTATGTAATCATAGCGCGCCTTGAGCCTCTCTAATCACAGACATTCTATCAGCTACAGCTTGTAGTTTCTTTCGAAGTTGAGTGGTTGTCATACGCTCTGTCACCGTCAGAAAGGAATGTTCTTTATCTTTTTTATCAGCGACAAACATTAGGCCTGTAGGCAAATCACATTTCTCAATTACCCAAAATACGTCTACGGGGTTGCCTTTTGACCATTTTTTCTTAAGCTTGTACTTGTCTTTTAGGTGCTACCAATGAGCAGAAAAAGAGAGGCCCATCTGTGGATGGGGCAGAACCCACTGTTTGCAATGGGAGAAAAGATAGTCTTTTTCACGAATATTGTTGTAAGTTTTACCTTGTTCATCATTCATATAGAGCGTTGCATGCTCTCCACGCTGTACTGATCGAGCGCAAAATGCATCAAAGCTTTTTATGTATTCTCTAATATCACCGATAATTCTAAATTGTTCCATACACGTATCCTTGATACTTGAAATAAATTTTTTTCGGTAACACCTTGTTATGGGGCGATAGTTTTTGGCTAAAATGTGTAGCGAAGCGGAACCGAGTCAAACTTTATCTGGCCCGCCTTGAGCAACTGTTATATTTTGACAAACTCCAATCCGAACTTATCTTTGGCTTTCTCAGCTTGAAACCAATTTATATGGCTCCACTCAGGCGAGTTAAGCAGCTTTTTTAAAGTAACTTTATCTCTTTTAGCCATTCTTAACCCAAATGCAATAGAAACTACTGATTTAGGCTCAAACGCTAAAGAACCAAATTCATGAGTTACTAACCGAGTTTCTTTTTCATATTTCCAGTTTGTATACTTTGTGCCTATTACTGAAGCAAGAATATCACCATAAATATCATTAATTGAATTATCTAGTGGTTCATTACTTTCAAAGTATTCAAAGCGTTTAATTATTTTTTGGTATGGTAAGTCCGCTTGGTAATCAACAGGGATGGAAGAAAACGGCCCACTTGTTTTTTTCAAGGTGTTCTCGTTAAAGCCGACACAGAAACCACGATGTTCATCAGAGTAATGTGACCACATCAATTGATTTTTACGAGTGCGACTAAATGAACATATACCCAACTCAGAAAGTCTTTTGTCCAGTTCATTTTTAAGTATTTTTTGTTGGTTTTTGGCAATTTCTTTTTTATTCCATACCGCTTCTAAAACACGCTCGTAGGAAAGCTGGCATTCAAATGGATCGTTAAGAGTTTCTGGCTTAGCAAACCACAATTCCCTATTAACCAATAACTCGATTGAAGATTTATTGAATGCTCTGTATTTGAAAAGTGATGTTGATGTACGCATGAGTTCCTTTCAAAATCTAACAGTTTTAATTAATAGAACGGCGTCCCTATAATCCTTCTTCTAATCTACCTCTATGCTTACAAAACTTCCATTACAATCAAAGGTTTAGCTACCCCTTATTTGATCTGGTGTACTACTTATCGTTGACACTTTTCTAGTGTTTCAGTGAGGCTTAAATAAAATTCAATTAAATCAAAGGATTATGGCATTACCTTTAAATGGCTAAGAACGCTTTCTAGTCATTACTTTGTTGTTAAAGTCCTTTTTATTGTGCCTATATTAAAACGCTTGCTTGCTATATACCGCTGCAAAGTAGTCTATAAAGGCTCTGACTTTGGGGGCGAGCTGGCGTGAGCTTGGGTATACAGCCCAAATAGCTGTGTTGCTAACCAGCGGGTAGTTTTTTAATACTTCTACTAAGGCGCCGCTTTTTAAGTATTCGTTGGCGCTCCAGCGTGAATTAATAGTGATACCTAAGCCTTGTACGCAGGCTTCTCTTAACGCTTCACCGTTGTCGGTTCGGAATTTCCCTTTAGCTTTTACATTTATATGGCCTTGTTCACTTTCAAATTGCCAAGTATCTAGGCCGCTTAATAATAAACATTGGTGTTTTTGTAATTCTTGCGGGCTTTGGGGTTCGCCCCATTGTTTTATATAACTTGGGCTCGCACAGAGTAGGCGTTGGTCGCTTGAGAGTTTTCTGGCGATTAAATTAGAGCTGTGTAGGGCGGCGTTGCGTATAGCAATATCAAAACCGCCTTCCACCATGTCGACAATAGAGTCAGATAAGCGGCAATCCACATTCAGTTGCGGATGGGCCCGCATAAAGTCGCCCATATGGGGCATTAGGTGCATACGCCCGAACGAGGCGGGTGCGGTAATGCGTAAGGTACCTGAAGGTGAATTATTACCTAAACCTATGGCTGCTTGTGCCGCTTCTACGCTGGCGAGCACGTCTTCTGCATGGGGTAAGAAGGCCTGCCCATCTTCGGTTAAGGATACTTTGCGGGTCGTGCGATGAATAAGGCGGGTGCCAAGTTCGCTTTCCAACTTATTGATGTGAGCGCTGGCCACCGCCGGACTTAAGCCGAGTTCTTGCCCTGCTTGGCTTATGTTGTGGGTGTTGGCTATGCGCATAAATAGGCGTAAGTGCTCAATGTTCATCTTATTTTCAATGAAATCTAAAAAGTGATTGTGCAAACAACTTTATTATCAATATTACTTATTGTAAATATACTGCTTAACAAGCATTGGGCGAACCGAGTAATCGCTTCTTTCGGTACTCGTTTTATTGTTTATTGCTTGGGCGGCGTCGTTAGTGTTCTACCCACTACGTTGGCTCAGAGCAGCAAGGACAAAGCAATGACAGCAAATACAACAGCTACGGCTGCATCTTCCATTTCTGAGCAAGGAGACTCTATGTCTATCCCTAATAGTATGAAAGCCATGACCTTACGCGCCTTTGGTGGTACCGAAGGTTTTGAGTTGGCCGAGTTAAGTGTGCCTAAACCTAAGGCGGGCCAAGTGCTTGTGAAGGTAGCAGCGACCAGTGTTAACCCCGTTGATTTTAAAATTCGCGCCTTGGGTGAAGCTCTGCCTTTTTCGCCAGAGTTACCGAGTGTATTGGGCATGGATTTCGCGGGCACGGTTCAGGCTTTGGGTGAGGGGGTTGATGGTTTTGAAGTGGGGGATGAGGTCTATGGTTGTGCCGGTGGTTTGGCCTCAGTAGAAGGAGTATTACAGGGCGCTTTGGCTGAATTTATTCCGGCCGATGCCAAACTGATTGCGCTAAAACCTAAAAACCTCAGCATGGCTGAAGCGGCAGCGCTGCCTTTGGTTGGTATTACCGCTTATGAAGGCCTTAGCCGTGCGGGTATTAATGCTGATTCTGCCGCAGGTAAAAAAGTATTGGTACACGGTGGTTCTGGTGGGGTAGGCCATGTGGCTTTACAGCTAGCTAAACACATGGGCGCGCAAGTGAGTTCAACAGGCGGTGGTGATAAACAACTGGCGTTAATCAAGCAATTAGGCGCTAAGCCAATTAATTATAAAACCGAAACAGTCGATGACTACGTACAAAGCCATACCAATGGCGCCGGTTTTGATGCCATTTATGACAGTGTCGGTGGGGCGCACCTTGCCAATTCAATTCAAGCGGCGGGTCTAAATGCACATATATCAACAACGGATAGTTTTGCTGAGGTTGATCTTTCCCTCGCTCATCTTAAAGGGCTGTCTTTGAATGTGGTGTTTATGCTTATTCCTATGATCCACAACGTAGGGCGAGAGCAACACGGAAAAATATTAGCGGAGTTGGCAAGCATCGTTGACGCCGGTGCGCTTAAACCGGTACTAACCGAACAGCAATTTAGCTTAGAGCAAACAGCCGCTGCCCACGACTATGCCGAGGCCGGTACAGGTATGGGTAAAGTGGTTATTAGTGTGGCTGGATAAGCTTCGGTGTTTATAAGGGGGCAGTGTTGGTGCTCCTTTAATAACTTTGTTATTCAATTAAGGCTGTAAAAAATGAATACACATAAAATCATCGCTATTACCGGTGCAACGGATGGTATTGGTTTATTAACGGCAGAAAAGTTTGTGTTACTTGGGCACCAGGTGTTTATTCACGGTCGCAGTGAGGCCAAGCTCAAAGCCGCAGAAACTAAATTAAATGCCTTAGGCCGCTTGCCTGTTATAAGCCTTCAGGCTGATTTATCTGATTTAAAACAGGTTAAACACTTGGCTAAAGAGCTTATTGATCTATTAAACAAGCAGGGGTGTACTTTAGATGTGCTTATCAATAATGCAGGTGTGTTTAAGTTGGCATCACCGCATTTACCCAACGGCCAAGACCAGCGCTTTGTGGTGAATACTATTGCTCCCTATTTATTAACTAAGTCTTTGAAGCCTGTTTTAAATGAGCATTCACGAGTCGTTAATTTAAGTTCTGCAGCGCAAGCGAGTGTCGATATAGCTGCTCTCATTGGTGAAAAAACCATCGCTGATGATTTTAATGCCTATGCCCAGAGTAAGTTGGCTTTAACACAGTGGACACGCCAGTTAGCCAATAAGTTAGGTAATAGCACTCCGGTGCTGATTGCGGTTAACCCTGGTTCTTTGCTGGCAAGTAAAATGGTAAAGCAGGGGTTTGGCGTGGCTGGAAAAGACATCAATATAGGAGCTGATATTCTTGTTCGGGCCTCACTGGCTGATGAATTTGCTAACGCCTCGGGACTGTATTTCGATAACGATAGTGGTGATTTTTCAGACCCGCATAATGATGCTCTAAGTCCGCAGAAAAATGCCAGTGTGGTATTGGCCATTGAAGAGTGTTTAGCTGATTTTACTTAGTTTAAGCTGCTCAAACTCAGTGCTATCGCTGCGGCAATAAGTGCGCTTCCACAGGCACTGTTAAACACCTGGCGGGCCTTTCGAGATTTAAGTATTCTAAGTAAAGCCTTTCCTCCTAGGGCGTAGCTACTCATCCACATAAAATCGATGATTAAAAAGACAAACGCAAGTACAAAGAACTGAATAGCAGCAGGCTCATTTGCGCGAATAAATTGTGGGAATAGGGCGCCAAAATAGATCAGGCCTTTGGGGTTGCTAAGAGCAATAAAAAACCATTTGCTGAATAGTTTGTTTTTATTTACTTCGCTTTGTTCAAGTTGCAGCTCATCTTCGCCAGTTTTAAGTCCGTGGCGAATCATGGAAATACCTAAATAACACAAATAAGCAGCCCCTAGATATTTAAGGCCAGTAAAAGCAAGAGGCGATTGTTTAAGCAGTAAGCTCAAGCCTAAAGCGCTTGCGATGATTAAGCAGATATTACCTAGGCTGACACCCAGCATGCCGATCGTACAGTGCCGATAGCCATAACGTGCACCATCGGCTAGGCAGTTCAGCATTACCGGCCCTGGGCTTGCTGAAAGAAACAGTGTGAGGCTAATAAAGAGCCACAAGTCAGGCATAAGTCAGTTAGGTGTCGTTTAGATGATGTTGTTAGGCTTTGGCTGGTATTACTTGCTTGTAACAGGGGGCGTGCTTGGCTGTTTGATCTGTTTATTCAAAAGTAGAGTATATATAGCTTTAAGACTTTTGTAATAGTGAGTTGGGCCCTATTTTTTTCACTGAATCTTGCTTAAACTTGCTGTCATTATTTATGTAGCAATTTGCTCTTACTTTCACGGAAGGATGCCCCATGTTTAAGCTCAAGCCTTTGGCTTTGTGTATCGCTGCTTCTTTTGCTTCAAACTTGGCTTTAGCTGGCGCGGCCGAACTCACTGAAGCTCAGAAAAATTACTCCCCTTACGCCAATACAACTCAGGCTAGCAATGTCTACTGGGGGGATTCCCACCTACATACAGGCTTGTCTTTGGATGCGGGTTTATTTGGTAATACGATTGGGCTTGATGATGCGTATCGCTTTGCTCGCGGTGATGAAATTAAGTCATCCACCGGTATTCCTGTAAAACTGTCTCGTCCTTTAGATTGGCTTATTGTTACTGATCACACTGATTTAATGGGTATCGCTGCAGATATTAAAAGCGGTACACCAAATATATTGGCCGATAAAAAAGGTAAAGAGTGGCACGAAGCCTTTGTTAAAGGTGGTAAAGCTGCTGGTGCTGCGGCGTTTGATTTGATCACTAATTTCTCGCAAATGACCCTGCCAGAGCAGTTACTTGAAGATTACAGCCCGGGTTCTGATGTTTTTAATGGGGTGTGGAATGACATCGTCGAGGCTGCAGACCGTCATAACGAGCCGGGAGCCTTTACGGCCTTTATTGGTTATGAGTGGACATCTGTGCCTAAGGGCTTCAACTTACATCGCAACGTGATTTACCGCGACGGTGCTGATAAAGCACTAAAGTCTCAGCCTTTAACTACTCAGGCTCCTCTGGGTAGCACCGATCCCTTGGCTCTATATCAGTGGCTAGAAGACTACGAAAAAGACACAGGTGGTCGTGCTTTTGCTTTTGCCCATAACGGCAATATGTCTAACGGGTGGATGTTTCCTACGGAAGCTACTTATGCTGGTGGTGTTGTAGATAAAAATTACGTTGAGTTGCGTGCTAAGTGGGAGCCTCACTATGAAATCACCCAGATGAAAGGTGATGGTGAAGCCCACCCTTATCTTTCCCCAGACGATCAGTTTGCCGATTACGAAACTTGGGCCATAGGTAACTTAGATATTACCGAGCTTAAAAAGCCTGAAATGCTAAAAGGTGAATATGCTCGTGAAGCACTCAAGCAAGGTTTAAAACTTGAGAGGAAGTTTGGTACTAACCCCTATAAATTTGGTGTGGGTGGTGCAACCGATAGTCATACTTCTTTAGCCACTGGAGAGGAGAACAACTTCTTTGGTAAGTCGGCTTCTGTAGAGCCAAGTGCTGATCGCATTAGTCATCCTTTTGTTGCTGCTGAGCTGGGGACTTACCCTGGCTACATATTAGTGGCTTCGGGTTATACCGGTATTTGGGCTCATGAGAATACGCGTGAAGCCCTGTTTGATGCGATGGAAAGAAAAGAAACCTACGCTACTACTGGCCCACGTATGACCGTGCGCTTCTTTGGTGGTTGGGGTTTTGACAAAAAAGACATGCTAGCGAGCGACTCCATCTCTATTGGTTACGATAAAGGCGTGCCAATGGGCGGTGAGTTAGTGGGTGCTAAAGCTAAAGCGCCAAGCTTTATGTTGTCAGCATTAAAAGATCCTATGAGTGCTAACTTGGATCGTATGCAGGTTGTAAAAGGGTGGTTAGATGCTGAAGGTCAGTTACACGAGCGTGTTTATGATGTGGCTTGTTCAGACGGTCGTCGTATTAATCGTAAAGGTTTGTGTAAAAAGGCGGTTGGTAATACTGTCGATTTAGAAACGGCGACTTGGAGCAACAGCATTGGTGAGGCAGAGTTGGCACAGGTTTGGACCGACCCCGATTTTGATGCCAGTGAGCCTGCTTTTTATTATGTACGAGTACTTGAGATTCCAACACCTCGCTGGGTTTTGTATGACAAGGTACGCTTAGGCGCGGAAGTTCCTGAGGAGGCTCAACTGGTTGGCCAAGAGCGAGCTTATACATCCCCTATTTGGTATTCACCCAAATAATAGGCTTTTAACAAGGGCGGCTCTGTAGTCGCCTTTTTTATTTCTTCTTTTTTATCCTCCTTTTTTGATTAAGGTTATCTCGTGTTTAGGTCCGTGCTTAAAGAGCCTCTTGTTCATTTCTTGTTACTGTCGTTTGTCCTTTTTGTCTTGTATGCCTTGCTTAACCCTGGGTCTGAAGATGATAGGGTTATTGTTATCACTGACGGGCGTGTTGATCAGCTAGAAGCCAGTTTTACTAAAGCGTGGTCGCGTAAGCCTTTGGATAAAGAGCTTAAAAATGCGATAGACAGCTATGCAATCAATGAGATGTATTTGCGTGAAGCGCACGCACTCGGTTTGGATCAAAATGATTCAGTGATTGATAGGCGCTTACGCCAAAAAATGGATTATCTGCTTGATGATAGAGTTGCTGCAGAGGCGCCAAGCGAAGAGCAGTTAAATGATTATTATCAGCTGTATAAAGAGCGTTATCAGGGGCCGGCATTTTATAGTTTTGAGCAGGTGTTTTTTTCAGATGCAACTAAGGGGGCTGAATTAGAAAGCTACCTACAAGCGCAGCAGATACGAGTGCAGAAAGGTTTATTGCCCTTGGGGCAGAGTTCTTTATTACCGCCTAGTTATGAGGATATAAGTGATAAAGAGTTGGTCTCGCGTTTTGGTAAGGGCTTTGTCGAAGAGCTTAGTCTTCTCGAATTAAACCAGTGGTCAAAGCCTGTGAAGTCGGCTTTTGGTTGGCATTGGTTGCGTGTAAATAAGCGGCAGGAT
Organism: Agaribacterium sp. ZY112; assembly: GCF_041346925.1. Lineage (NCBI taxonomy): Bacteria > Pseudomonadati > Pseudomonadota > Gammaproteobacteria > Cellvibrionales > Cellvibrionaceae > Agaribacterium > Agaribacterium sp. ZY112. The sequence continues at coordinate 1,662,639 of NZ_CP166840.1, forward strand.
AGTGAACAACTATCTTATGACAAAGTTAATAAGAAGGTGCTCAATGATTGGCTTTACGATGCTAAACGAAAACAGCGTGAGCAATATGAGCAGCAGTTAAAAGCTTTGTATACGGTAGTGCGTGAGTCTTAATATGCGCTTGTTTAATTATCGTACCTTGTACTCGTGCTGTTTATTGGCTAAAGGTTTCTTAGCTATTAGTTTGTTTGTTATTAATTTTTTACTAAGTGCAGCGGTGGCAGCCGATGATTTGCGCCCTGCCTCTTTAAGTTTTAAACAGCTTGATGATAGGCAAACCGAAGTTTCGTGGCGGCTGCCGATTAAAAATAATCAGCGCGCCCCTATGTCACCCACTCTGGATCAAAGTGCCACTTATGTCGGTACGCCGCAGTCACGTTTACTGGATAACGTTTATAGTCAGCGTTGGGTGATTGAGCGGGAAGAGGGGTTGCAGGGCTTACATCTTTATATCGAGGGATTAAAAGGTGATTCGCGTGATGTCATTGTGCGGGTTTTAAATTCTCAAGGCCAAGTACAATTTACCCAGATATTAAATACTGAGACACCAGCTTTAACTCTGAATTTACCAGAGACGCCTAAATTAGAACATGTAGGTTGGAGTTATCTCTATTTTGGTCTGGAGCATATATTAGAGGGTTTTGACCACCTTTTATTTGTTTTTGCACTTTTGCTGATCGTTGGTGATTGGCGTCGTTTGGTGATTACGATTACCTGTTTTACCTTAGCGCATAGCATGACTTTAATTCCAGGTGCTCTCGGTTGGGTGCAGTTACCTGGGCCACCTGTTGAATCGGTGATTGCGCTTTCTATTATGTTTCTAGCCCGAGAACTTATTTGTATTCAGCGTGGCCATACTAGCTTTACCGCACGCCAGCCTTGGCTGGTGGCTTTTGCTTTTGGTTTGTTGCATGGCTTGGGCTTTGCTGGCGCACTGAGAGATATTGGTTTGCCGGAAGGCGAGCTCTTATTAGCGCTATTAAGTTTTAATGTGGGTGTGGAGCTCGGCCAGCTTGTGTTTGTTGCAGCCGTTATGCTGTGTTTACGAGCATTAAAACTGTTAACTGTCACTTGGCCTCGTTGGGTTTATTTAATGCCGGCCTATTGTATTGGTACTATTTCTTGTTATTGGTTTGTTGAGCGCCTAGCTCAGTTTTATTAATGGTCTTTGGGGTTAATTAAAGAGATTTATATGGGCGTTAAAGAACGTATCTTGCATATGCTTTTGTTTGAGGCTATTGCTTTAGTTTTGTTGACGGCCTTAGCCATGCTTATAGCTAAAGGCAGTGTGCTTAGCATGTCGGCATTGGCTATTTGCCTGTCCCTTATTGCCATGACGTGGAACTACGCCTTTAATTTAGGTTTTGATCGGGTCTATGGTCACGATCGTTATCAGCGTGGTTTAAAAATTCGAGTGTGGCACGGCGTGTTGTTTGAATTGGGTATGGTAGTGCTTTCGTTCCCAGTGATTATGTGGTGGCTAAAACTGGGTTTTTGGGCTGTGCTGCTTTTGGATATTGGAGCAGTGGCTTTTTTTCTGGTGTATTCTGTTGTTTATAACTGGCTCTACGATGTTATTAAGCATCACTGTTTTAATAAGCGCGCTGTACAGTCCGCACAGAAAAAATAGCCTTACTTTTAGCTTGTTTTATTCGCGGCCAATAAAAAAGGCTTAACCTTTTGGTTAAGCCTTTTTTTTGTGCTTTGTTAACGTCTAACTTTAGCGGTTAACAATAACGCCTGCAGGGTTGATTTCCATTAGGTTGCTCACGCGTTGGGTCGAGCCCGGAGCTGAGATAATAGAAACAAGTAGGCTGTCTTCGCTAAGACCTTTTGACTCAATCAGAGGTGTGACCGCGTTTTTCAAGATTTCTGCACGGCTTTCATATTCGTCAATGCTATAAGCTTCAACGCCATAGCTCAGCGACAACCAGCGCATGGTTTGCTCTTCGAAACAGGCCGCGTAAATAGGCGCGTTAGGGCGGTGGGAAGCAACAGAGCGAGCGGTAACACCTTTACGGGTAGGTACAACAATCGCATCTACGTGTAGGTCGCGAGAAGCTTTAGCGGCTGATTTAGCAACATAAGCTTGTAGGTTGTGTCTGTCGTTGGGGAGCTCAAAGTTAATGTCGTGAGCGGTTTTTTCTTCAAGGTGAGAAGCAATGCGAGCCATAGTCTCAACCGCTTCAAATGGGTAGTCACCGTAAGCAGACTCACCACTTAGCATCAATGCGTCAGTGCCATCAAGAACGGCGTTGGCAACATCAGATACTTCAGCGCGGGTAGCGCGTGGGTTATTAATCATGCTCTCAAGCATTTGCGTTGCGGTAATAACCGGTACGTGGGCGGCAACACACTTTTGAATCATGTCTTTCTGAACTAAAGGTACTTCTTCAGCTGGGATCTCGATACCTAGGTCACCACGTGCAACCATCACACCGTAGGTAACTTCCAAAATTTCATCTAAGTTCTCAACACCTTCACGGTTTTCGATTTTAGAGATGATTTTGATAGGAGAGTTTTTAGCATCCAAGATGTTTTGTACATCTAGAACGTCTTGTTTGTTGCGAACAAAAGAGTGAGCAATAAAGTCGACACCGGCATCAATAGCCATTTCGATAAATGACTTATCACGCTCAGTAACAGAAGGAAGCTGGATTTCAACGCCAGGAACGTTAACGCTTTTCTTCTTTTTGATTTTGCCGTTGTTCATGGCAGTGGTGTAAAGCGCTTCGTCGTCTTTACTATCTACAACTAGCTCAAGCAAGCCGTCATCGATAAGAATGTTAGCGCCAACAGGAACGTCTTTAACAAAACCTAGGTAGTTAACTTGAACGGCATCACGTGTTGTTGCTACGTCTAGGCCATCAGCACGGAATGTTACTTTGTCACCAGTTTTGATATCGAGGTCTTCTTCGATTTTTAAGTTGGTGCGCATCTCAGGGCCTTTGGTGTCTACCAAGACCGCAAGCTGAGGGCTTGCCTTACGAACATTTTCGATAACTTTGCGAGTGTCTTCAGGCGTTTGGTGGGCCGTATTCAAGCGAATGACGTTAACGCCACGCTTGTGAAGGTCAGAAATGAATTCTACGCTGCCTTTAAGGTCCGAAACAGTTGCTACTATCTTTGTCTTCTTGCTCATATTTACCAATCAGTATCGTGAGGTTAATTCCGTGGCCGGATTCTACTTAATTTGGGAAGAATATTCACCTTAAAGGGGCGCTGTTACTTGATGCACGGCAATGTCAAGCGCAAAAATCGCTTTGAGGCGGTTTAACTTTAGCCTGCAAAAGTAAGTTGTGCGTGAATGTGGTGCGATTTTTCTGCTTTGCACCACTGTGTGGCCTCGCTTGTTGTTGGGCTTATTGCTCCTTTCTTCCCTCATTTATATAACGCGTTTATATCGTGCTTTTCTTGAACAGTACGTGTTGGGTTTGTTTATGTGAATGTCGTTAAGGCTTGTGGTTTAGCTTGGCTTGTTCGTGAGAGGGCCTAGTAGCGTTGCTTTGGGGGTTGACGCTGGTGCTATCACCTACCTGATTGCTTCCACCTTTTTTACCGTGGACTTGGTTTGAGATGTTTTCCGTGCCAGTTGTTAATTAATAAATTTGAAAAAAATATGAATAATTACTTTGAGGCACAATAAGTGGCTTTTCAGTCTGCCGACTCGCGTGTAAGCTTGCTTGCTCGAGATCAACTAGCCGCTATTATGTATGACTCGATAAGAATAACTTAGGGATTAAGTATAGATGTCACTCAGTCACGTTATTGATTTGGATGCTTTGGCCGCCCCGATATCGGATGAAGCGCCGCAAGGTACTGATATCCGTGCCGATCGATCGCCAACATCCGACTACTACACGATAAAAGATGCTCGTAACAGTGCTCGTGCTGCTGAACGAGCGGCCATGTTTGATGACGATGAAGCCGACCTACTCACCCCTTGGGGTATCGTTCTTGAGGTCGCACCTAAAATACTTAAAGGAACGTCCAAAGACTTAGAGGTTGCCTGTTGGTATCTTGAGGGCTTGATTCGTTATGAAGGTATTGCGGGCCTGCGTGATGGTTTGGTATTAATCAAGCGTTTAGTCGAAGAGCATTGGGAGGGCTTATATCCTGAGCCCGATGAAGATGGTATAGAAACCAAGGTTGCGCCACTTACCGGTTTGAACGGTGATGGTGGTGATGGCACGTTGATGACTCCTGTACGCAATGTTGCGATCACTAATGAAGGTGATTATGGTGAATTCAGCTTCTGGCAGTTCCAGCAGGCTCGAGATGCCGATCGTATTGAAGATGAAGACGAAAAAGCTGCCCGTAATGATGTTTTGGGTTATAGCCTAAAAATTATTAATGACACCGTCGCTGAAACTGACTTACAAACCTGTAAAGATATTATCGCTACGCTCGAAGAGAGCCTTGAGGCGTATAAAGATACTAACAACATGCTTCGTGAGCACTGCAAACACGAAGCACCTCCGAGTACTAATATCGCCAATCTTTTAGATGAAGTGCAGCGTACCGCGCGCTTTTTGTACAAGGACAAGTTAGAGGCTGCTGAAGCTGCGGAGCAAGCGGCCGAACAAGCTGCTGAAGCAGAGCAGCAAGCTACAGACGAAGCCGTACAGGCTACAGAGGGAGCAGCAACGGTGACAACACAAGTTATCCAGCAAGTTGCGGCAGGTACCGTAGGTCCTATTACCAATCGTGAAGATGCCTTAAAACGCCTTGAAGACGTAGCCAAATATTTCCGCCAGTACGAACCTCATACCCCGATTTCACCGGGTCTGGAGCGTATCATTGGTTGGGGCCGTATGACGGTCTCTGAATTGATGATGGAGCTACTACCTGATGATCAAGCACGTGGCCTTTATTCGCAACTAACAGGCGTAATGCTTGATGGAAGCGATACGAAAAGCTATGTTGCCCCACCTGTGACTGCGGTAGCGCCTGCACCAGCACCAGCTGCAAGTGCGGATGCTGCTCCTGCGGCAGAACCTGAACAACCTGAACAACCTGCAAATATGGGTTGGTAACTTTTTAATGCCGTTGATGACACGGAAAGGAGACACAGATGTCTGAAAGTATTCATAACAAACTGAAACGTGTGCGTAAGCCGCGTGTACATATCACTTACGATGTTGAGACTAACGGCGCTGAAGTTAAAAAAGAACTTCCGTTTGTTGCTGGTGTCATGGGTGATTATTCTGGTGACAACACTGATAACAAAAAGAATTTGAAAGAGCGTAAGTTCGTTCAGATCGACCGTGATAACTTCAACGAAGCTATGGCCAAGGTAAATCCTAAGTTAGGTTTGCAAGTTGAAAACACCTTAGCTGGCGACGGCAGCAAAATGGCTGTTGATCTAGATTTCAATAAGATGGATGATTTTTCTCCAGAAGCGATTGTTGATCAAGTAGAGCCTTTGAAGCAGTTGTTAGAAGCACGTAACAAACTACGCGATCTATTGAGCAAGGCAGATCGCTCAGAAGATCTTGAGAATGTACTGGAAGATATTCTGAAAAACACCGACAACATCACCGAGATCTCTAAAGAGTTGGGTGTTGGTGAAGCAAAACCTGAGGGAGAAGAGTAAATGAGTACAGAAGTAGAAGCAGCAGGCGGAGCAGAAGCGGAAGAGCAATCGGTAAGTTTGCTAGAGCAAGCGATTAGCTCAACCAAGCAGACCGAGCGCGCAGAAGCGGAAGACTTGTTAAGCAACTTAACTGAGCAAGTTCTTAAAGGTACCGTAACTTGGGACCGCAACTTGACTCAAACCATCAATGCCGCTGTCAATGCGATTGATGTGGCTATGTCAAAGCAGTTGTCAGCTATTCTTCACGAAGAAAAGTTCCAAAAGCTTGAGGGCTCTTGGCGTGGTCTTAACCACATGGTGATGAATTCTGAGACCGGTGCGACCATGAAAGTTCGCATGCTTAACATCTCTAAGCGCGAATTGTTCCGTGACCTAGATAAAGCCGTTGAGTTCGATCAGAGCCAGACCTTTAAGAAAATCTACGAAGAAGAGTTCGGTACCGCTGGTGGTGAACCTTATGGTTGCATGATTGGTGATTTCGAATTCACCAATCACCCTGAAGATATCGACCTATTGAGCAAAATGTCTAACGTGGCTGCAGCAGGTTTCTGTCCGTTTATCTCGGCTGCTGGTTCAGAGATGTTTGGCTTTGACGATTTCACTGAGCTATCTAAGCCTCGTGACTTGGGTGGTATTTTTGAATCTCAAGAATACATCAAGTGGCGCAGCTTCCGTGACAGCGAAGATTCACGCTTTGTCACCTTGGTAATGCCTCGTGTACTTTCTCGTATGCCTTATGGTGCTAACTCTAAGCCAGTTGAAAGCTTCAACTTTGAAGAGTTCGAGCTAGACGAATCAGGTATGTCAACAGTAACCGATCACCACGATTACTGTTGGATGAATGCTTCTTACGTTATGGCAACAACGTTAACTAAGGCGTTCTCTGAGAACTCATGGTGTACCGCTATTCGTGGTGCTGAAGGTGGCGGTAAAGTTGAAGGCCTGCCTACTCACTTATTTAAGTCTGATGACGGTGATACGGATCAGAAGTGTCCTACTGAAATCGGTATTACTGACCGTCGTGAAGCTGAGCTTTCAGGTCAGGGTTTCTTGCCCTTGTGTCACTATAAGAATACCGACTACTCGGTATTCTTTGGTGCTCAAAGTACTCAGAAGCCTAAAATGTATGATGATCCAGATGCAACGGCGAACGCTTCTATCTCGGCTCGTCTACCCTATTTGATGGCTACTTCTCGTATCGCTCATTACTTAAAAGTAATGGCGCGCGATAAAGTGGGCTCATTTATGGAATCACAAGACTGTGAGCGCTGGTTGAACAAGTGGATTCAGCAGTACACCAACTCGAATCCAGAAGCTTCTGCAGAAATGAAAGCGAAATACCCACTGGCGGAAGCCCGTGTTGAAGTTAAGGAAATCCCAGGTCAGCCAGGCGCATATAGCGCTGTTGCTTACTTGAAGCCTTGGCTACAAATGGAAGAATTGACAACCTCTATGCGTATGGTTGCCAATATTCCAAGTGCTGGTTAATAACCTTAGCTAGTAGAGGCGAGCCTGAGTTAAGGCTCGTCTCAATCCCCCAGACTCGAAATTCTCAACACGAAAGGACGTCGCGTGTCGCAAGAGCCTTCTCACTTGAGTCGCGTGATAGCCAATACATCGAACGCCTCAACCAGAACTCAGAATCACTATCACTCCTCGGTGATCAATGACTTTTTGCGTGAGCAAGATGATATTGCTGCGTTTGAATTTTGGCTTAATGAGCTGGCTGTTCTGCCTATTAATAAAAACTACAGCAGTCGTCGTTGGCTCAACCAGCAAATAGCTCATATAGACGAGCTTATTTGTGAGCAAATTAATGCCATTCTTCATCATGAACGCTTTCAGCGTATTGAGAGTGCTTGGCGTGGCTTGTGGTATTTAGTGGATGCAGCAAGCAGTTCCGATAGTGTTAAAATTCGTGTGCTCGATATCAGTTGGAAAGAGCTGTCTCGGGATATGGAGCGTGCTCCAGATTTTGATCAAAGTGGACTCTTTCATTTAATTTATAACGAAGAGTTTGGTACCCCAGGCGGGGAACCTTTTAGTGTATTGTTGGGCGACTACTTTGTAGCGCACAGGCCTTATGACGGCCACAAATACGATGATATCTTTACCTTGCAGGGCATCGCTCGTACTGCCGCTGCGTCTTTTTGCCCCTTTGTATGCAGTGCAGCACCCCAGCTCTTTGGTTTAGATAGTTACGATACTTTGGGTTTACCCATTGATCTTGATAATGTCTTTCGGCAAAAAGAATATATGCGTTGGCGCTCAATGCGCGAACAAGAAGATAGCCGATTTTTAGCACTGACGCTGCCAAATATCTTGATGCGTGAGCCTTATAACGTGAAGTTTTCTGCTTATCAGGGTTTACGCTTTAAAGAACAAGTAGAAGCTAAACACAGCCGTAATTATTTATGGGGCAACGCCTGCTTTGCTTTGGGGGCAGTATTAATTCGCGAATTTTCAGAGGTAGGCTGGTTTAGCCATATTCGTGGCGTGCCTCGCGATTATCTCGGTGGCGGCTTAGTGACTCAGTTTCCATCGATTAAATACAACCCGGACTCGACCCTAGCATCTGAGAAAATCATAACACCGGTATTAATCAGTGATTCCCTTGAGCGCGAATTGAGCGACTTAGGTTTGATTTCTCTGTGCCACTGTTTTCAAACCCCGTTTGCGGCGTTTAATAATTGCCCTTCATTGCAGTCACCCAAAGACTATGGCAGCAAAGCGGCCAATGCCAATGCACGTATCTCGGCCATGTTGCAGCAGATCTTGTGTGGCTCACGCTTTGCTCAGTATGTAAAAGTGATGGTGCGCGATAAAATCGGTTCTTATATCGATGCCGATACTTGCGAACGTTATCTGCAAAATTGGTTAGACCAATATGCCACAGGTCGTGATGATTTATCCTGGGAAATGATGGCACGTTATCCGCTGCGTGAAGCTCGAGTGCGTGTTATTGAGGAGCCTGGCAAGCCTGGCCACTATCAAAGTGTGATTCATTTAAAGAGCCACTACACCGTGGATCATTTGGTGTCTGAATTAAAATTAACAACCGCCTTGTCTCAAGCCGGTTTGGGAACGGTGGCGTAAATGGCCGGTAGTGGAGATAAGCGCCTATTGGCTCCTGTGCTCGATCGCCTTTTGGAGCAAAATCGAAATAGCGATTTCAGGCAGCCCCATCAAGTGCTAAGGCACTTGCGAGAAAGTGTAAGGCGAGATTTAGAAAATCTGTTTAATACACGCTATTGCTGTGTATCGCCTCCTGAGGATTACGAGCATCTAGATGCTTCAGTTCTGAATTTTGGTCTGCCTGACTTGTCGACGATTAATATGACTTCTATCGACAGTCGTAAAGAGTTTTGCCGAGATATAGAGCGGTCAATTTTAAAGTTTGAACCTCGTATTAAGACCGTTAAAGTAAAAAGCGATGAAGCGGTGGATAACGAAGACCCCAGTATTCGCTTTCGAGTAGAGGCGGTTTTGCATACCAATGCGGCACCTGAATTAATTATTTTTGACTCGGCCTTAAACCCGATTACCCAGACAGTTGATGTCTCGGAGATATTATAAATGAGTGACAAGCTCCTCTATCACTATGAAAAAGAGCTGGCCTTTATTCAAAAGTCAGCCGGTGAGTTTGCAAAACAGCATCCATCAGCCGCTGCCCGTTTGCAGTTAAGTGGTGATACGGTTGATGACCCATTGGTTGCGCGCCTGCTTTCGGGCTTTGCGTTTCAAAATGCTCGTATACAGCAAAAGCTAGCGGACGATTTCCCTGAATTAACAGATGCACTGTTAGAGACGCTTTATCCTCATTATTTACGACCTCTGCCATCTATGGCTGTGGTGCAGTTTAATCCAGAGCTTGATTTAGACGCTCCAGCTCGTGTCGATAAAAACACCCTATTAGAAACAGACAGCTTCCAAGGGCAGACCTGTCGTTTTAAAAGCAGTTACCCTGTCGATATTGTGCCGATTAAAGTCGATTCAGCTCAGCTTATGCCACGGCCGTTTATTGCTCCGGGTTCAAATGATATTGCCGGTGCAAGTGCGGTATTAAAGTTGTCCTTAAAGTCCTTAAGCCCAGATTTATCTATTGGTGAAATGGGCTTAAACGCCCTGCGTTTTTTCCTGCGTGGTCAGCCTCAGCACGTTTATCCACTTTATGAACTGTTATTAACAAAGTGTTTAAGGGTTGTGGTTGCTAAAGGTGAGACAGATAATAAGCCGGTCTTTTTAGATCCTGGTATGGTGCAACAGGTAGGCTTTAATCAAGATGAGGGTTTGTTGCCTTATCCTGATTCCTCGTTTAGTGGTTACCGTTTACTAACTGAATATTTTGCTTTCCCTGAAAAATTTCAGTTTTTAGACTTTACTCAGCTCGACGAAGCAATTAATGAACACTATGGTGATTCACTCAATCTGTACTTTTATTTAACGGAAAGTGACACCGAATTAGAGCATCAAATCGACGCCAGCATTTTTGCCTTGGGTTGCACGCCGGTGGTGAACTTATTTGATCACACCGCTGATCCTATTCCGCTGACGCATACCGAGTCTAATTATCATATTGTGCCTGATGCTAGGCGTTGTGATGGGTTAGAGGTATATAGCGTAGAGTCGGCTGGTGCAACCGATACCGATGGCAATTACACTCCGTATCGGCCTTTTTATGGTATCCAGCACAGTCGTAATAGTGAGCAACAAGCCGCTTTTTGGTTAACTCGACGCCGCGAAGTGATTGAGGGTGAGCATCGCAATGAACCAGCTTCAGAGATGGATATCTCGCTGGTAGATTTAAACTTTAACCCCCATGAAATTAGTGATCAAACTCTAGATTTAAAGCTCGTTTGCAGTAATCGAAATTTACCGCGCAAGTTACAAACCGGTCAGGGCCAGCCTTATATGCAAGTGGTGGATGGTGAGGCGCCGGCTGAGCGAATTAGTTGTGTTGTTAATCCAACCCCAACTATTCGTCCGCCCATGCGTGAGCGCGGTTATTGGCGTTTAATATCACACTTAAATTTAAACCATTTATCTTTGAGTAATGGTGGGGGCTCAACGGATGCAATTAAAGAGATCTTGCGTCTTTATGATTTTAGAGACTCTGCCAGCACGCGCAATATGATCGAGTCGGTATTAAAAATGCAGACCAAATCCATTACGGCTCCGATTCAAATTGAAGGTTTGGTGTCGTTGTGTCGCGGCACGCAAATAGATCTAGATCTAGACCCAATTATGTTATCGGGCACTAGCCCCCTTATTTTTGCGAGTGTGTTGGAGCGCTTTTTTGGCCTTTACTGCTCGATTAATTCATTCACTCGGCTGATTGTTAGACTCAGTGGCAAAGATGGAGAGCTTAAGCGATGGCCACCACGCGCTGGCGAAAAAGCCTTAATCTAGTCGAACAGCTTCAGAGCGAGCCTTGGCGTTTTGATTTTTTTCAGGCTACGCGCTTGCTTGAGCGTGCGGCTGTGTTATATCCAGAAAAAGATCAAATCGCGACTGAACCCGTTGCTTTAAAAGCGCCTCCGCATCAAGAGGCGGTGCACTTTCGCGCGCGGCAAAGTCTGGCTTTTAGCCCTGCCGATGTTACCGACGTTGGTCAAAAGCGCATCGAAAACCACGACGACAGTAAAAACGCCAATTTACAGTGGCAGATGGAAGTCGCCTTTATGGGCCTGACGGGCTCGCAAGGAGTGTTGCCTCATCATTTGAGTGAAATGGTGATCTCAGAGCAGCGTAAAAAGAACGATGCTCTGCGAGATTATTTCGATTTATTTAATCATCGAACAATCTCCATGTTTTATCAGGCGTGGCATAAATATCAATTACCAGCGAGCTACGAGCGCAGTAAACAAAGGCAAGATCGCAAGCCCGATCTCTTTACTGAAGCGTTAATGTCCATTGCCGGTATTGGCACCTCGGAGCTGCAATATCGTTTGCCGGTTCCCGATGAGAGTATTGCCGGTTTTGCAGGGCTGCTCGGCCGTAACATTTGTTCTGCTGATAGCCAAGGGCGCATGATCAGACAGTTCTTTAATCTCGACGTAGAAATAGAGCAGTTTAAAGGCCAGTGGCACGATCTGCCTGAAGATGTGCGCTGTCAGTTGCCTGGCCCAGAAAATATGAATCGCGGCATTAATAACCAACTTGGTGTGAGTACAGTACTTGGCGCTAAGTGTTATCAGGCTCAAAGTAAATTTACGGTGGTGGTGGCGCCATTAAATGCTGATGATTTTATGGATCTAGCACCAGGCTCTAAAAAACTTGAAGGGCTTAAGAGCTTTATTAAAATGGGAGCCGGTGTTGATATGGATTTCGACATTGAAGTGAATTTAACCGATGATCATATTCCTATGGCCCACTTGGTAGATACCGAAGAGTATCGCCCGTTACTAGGTTGGAATACTCATATGTGTGAAGATCGTGAACAAGCGCCACCTGTGTCAATTTTATTGTCGCAGGACATGTCATCGCCGGATGATGGTTTACCGCTGGCGTTGTAATGCAATGGCCTTGGCAGACTGAAGAGGATTTAACTAAGGCGCAGTATCATTGTTTTGCCTTAGTCATGCATTAAAAACTAAGATAGCTAACAGCTAGACAGTAAATAGTTAAATAACCATTAAATAAACAAGGGATATTCACCCTCACAATAAGGAAAACGCTCGGATGATTAATATCAACCTGAAGTCCTTAGTAGATAAAATGTCGCCTTATATGCGCGACTCTCTCGAAGGCGCCGCCGGACTTTGCTTGGCACACACTCAATATAATGTTGAGCTAGAACACTGGCTGTTGAAATTATTGGATCAGAGCGATACTGATTTTTATCATCTGCTCGAAAAGCATGGTGTTAACCCATCAAACTTAGCCAAGCAACTTGCCAATACCATTGCTAAGTTTAAGTCTGGCAGTAGTCGCCCTGCAGCGTTAGCGCCCACTATTGTCGAGGCGGCTAAAAATGCGTGGATGCTGGCATCGGTTGACTACGGACAGCAAGCCATTAGTTCAGGCCACTTACTGGCAGCACTATTATTGGATGAGCCATCGCGCCGTCAGCTTTATGAAAGCTGCCCAGAGCTAAAAGAAATTGCACCTGAGTCTATTCGTGAAACCGCCAAAGCTATTTTTGGTACGACCTCAGAAACCAGTAGCTTGCCAACGGCTTCTGGTGCTGTAGCGCCAACATCCGCTGATGGTCAGCCTGTTACGGCTAGTAAAACCCCATCGCTTGATAAATTCACCATCAACTTAACCGAGCGTGCTAAAAACGGTGAGATCGATCCGGTGCTCGGGCGTGATGATGAAATTCGTCAGTGTATAGATATTCTTACTCGTCGCCGTCAAAACAACCCCATTATGACGGGTGAAGCGGGTGTGGGTAAAACCGCTGTAGTCGAGGGTTTTGCTTTGCGTATTGCCGAAGGTGATGTGCCAGAGCCTTTACGAGGTGTTGCCGTTCGCACTCTAGACTTAGGTTTATTACAAGCCGGCGCCAGCGTTAAAGGTGAATTTGAAAACCGCCTTAAATCTGTTATTGAAGAGGTTCGTGCCTCAGCTACACCAATTATCTTATTTATTGATGAAGCCCACACCATGATCGGTGCCGGTGGTAAAGAAGGTCAGGGCGATGCTGCCAACCTTCTTAAGCCTGCTTTAGCGCGTGGTGAATTGCGTACTATCGCTGCAACAACCTGGGCCGAATACAAAAAGTATTTTGAGCGTGACCCAGCACTAACGCGCCGCTTCCAAGTGGTTAAAGTGGAAGAGCCTTCAGAAGAAAAAGCCATTGATATGATGCGTGGAATTTCGACTTCCCTGCAAAGCCATCACAATGTACGTATTTTAGATGAAGCCATTGTTGCCTCTGTGGTCTTGTCTCATCGTTATATTCCTGGGCGCCAGCTTCCTGATAAGTCTGTGAGCTTGTTAGATACTGCGTGTGCGCGTGTGGCTTTAAGTCAGTCTGCCACACCCGGTGCTATTGAAGATGCTCAGCGTCGTATACAGCGCGCAGAAACCACCATTGCTAAGCTCGAGCGTGAACACGCTGCTACCGGAGATCATGAAGATCGCCTTCAAGCGTTAGCTGAAGAAAAAAGCAGCGCAGAAACGCTGCTGGCAGAATTAAGTGAGCAGCACAAAAAAGAAAGCGCACTGATTGAAGAAATTCGCAGTATTCGTGATGCCATTGATGAAAACTTCTTAAAGGCCGATGGCGATACCTTGCCAGAAGCAGAGTTGGCTGGTCTTAAAGAGTCATTGCAGTCATTAACCCGTGACCTAGAAGAAATTCAAGGCCAAGAGCCTTTAATGCAAGCGAACGTCGATGAGCAAGCCATTGCCGAAGTAATCGCCAACTGGACAGGCATTCCGGTAGGTAAAATGGTTAGTGATGAAATTGTTGCCGTACAGTCGCTAGCAGATAGGCTGGGGGAGCGTGTTATTGGTCAGCCCCACGCATTAGAAGCGGTAGCACAAGCTATACGTACCTCTCGTGCCGGCTTAACCGACCCGCGTAAACCAGTCGGTGTGTTTTTATTCTGTGGTACCAGCGGTGTAGGTAAAACGGAAACGGCCTTGGCGCTTGCCGATCAGCTTTTTGGTGGCGAGCAAAACATTACCACGATTAACATGTCGGAATTTAAAGAAGAGCATAAAGTATCTATGCTACTTGGCTCTCCTCCGGGCTATGTTGGTTTTGGTGAAGGCGGTGTTTTAACCGAAGCGGCGCGCCGTAAACCTTATTCTGTCATCTTGCTGGATGAGATGGAAAAAGCGCATAAAGGTGTGCAGGATATTTTCTACAACCTATTTGATAAAGGCACCATCAAAGATGGCGAAGGTCGAGATATCGACTTTAAAAACACCGTTATCATTATGACCTCTAATGCCGGTGAAGATGCGATCCGTGCAATCTTCGATCAGGTTGAAGAAAAGCCAGACCCAGAAGTGCTGCTTGATAATATTCGCCCGCACTTGCTGCAGCACTTTAAGTCGGCGTTTATGGGGCGCGCTAATACCATTGCGTTCTATCCATTAGACGATGAAAACTTAATGAAGATTGCTGCCATCAACCTGCGTAAAATCGAAAAACGTGTGGTGGCTAATTACGGCGCAGAATTTAGCTATGATGAAGATGTACTGATTAATATCGTCGCTCGTTGTCAGGAATCCGATACGGGTGCGCGAAATATCGAAACTATTCTTAACCGTACTTTACTACCTTCGCTTGCCAGCGAGTGCTTAAATAAAATGGCACAAGATGAACCAATTAAGAAAGTACACATTGGTGCAACGGAAGAGGGCGATTTTACTTACGAACTAAGTTAAACCTCAAAAAAACGGCCAATATTACTGGCCGTTTTTTTATTTCTTTTTATTTGTCTTTTTGGGTCTGTCTACCAAGAAAAATCATCACTTGCTTGTTCTTTTTCTGTCTCGCTTCGGCCAATTTCAAAACGCTCTTGGCTTGGTGGTGTGAGGCTTAGGTTATCCATAAAATCCCAGAATGGCATCATAATTACCTTAAGTGCTTTTTCGCTAGGCTCATGCATAGGAGGCCAAACTTCGCTGGGTTCATAGCAAATGCTTAGTGCATGATGCTCATCAAGCATATGGTAAAAATTAAAATTCCAGTTGTGTTCTCTATTTCCGTCAATAATCCGTAACCATTCTCTTTGCTTGATAGTAGTACTGGTTATCTCATCAACCGACTCTGGGCAAAACCAAGTATCGTAATTCAATTGTTCTTGGGTTTCTTGATGCATGGCGAGGATAAGGGACTTTATAGAATCTGTTACTCTGGGAATGAATTTATAAATTCGAATATCAAAATTTAAGGTGCTAAAACAGCAGGTAGAGTCATCACCAATATCAACATGAGCGTTAGTAACGATATCAGCGATACGTAGCCACATATAGCGTGTGTCTTCTTCCCATTGTTTACGCTTGCCCCTGTATTGAGGATAACTTTCTGTTTTATAAATATCGGTATGGTAACTCGCGTAATTTAATAAGCCGTATTCATCGTCTTGACAGTCTCCAAAAAAACGTAAATTCCAGCCAGACAGATCATAGCTACTATGTACTTCATCTTCAAAAGGTGGCCAAAAACAGCCGTCCATCTGTTCCAGTAGTGGCTGGTCTGGGTCTACTACATCAATTTTATATGCCTTTTTTACCCTGTATTCTTTAGACATTAAGCCCACCCTGTACTAATTGCTTTATTGGCTTTACTCAAAACATCCACAAAAGTGGTTTGGTTATTACTTAATAAAGACTTTTTATACTGATCCGCAATCGGACTTACGGTGCCATCAAGGGTATTCCAAGCGCTATTTTGAGCCTTTAATGCTTTAGGTCTAACGTCATCGGCTTTATATATTTGGTGAAGCTTGCTGCTTAAGTTATCTTGAGCTATTTGAAAGTTCGTTTTATCTGCGCGGGCACCTAGCTTGTCTAGCTCAATCAAAAGGCTGCCAATATTTTCTTTTGGGTCAATAAAGGTGAACTGGTGTTCATGCAGCTTTTTATTAGTGGTAATCGCGCTAAGCTCTTTAAGGCTTAAAGCAAGAATTTTTGCGCCTTCACCAAAAACGTACCAGTGATATTTAGCCTTGCCTTCAGTGTTTGTTGTGCCCCAAGGTAAAGAGGCTTTAAAGATCTCAGCTAGCTGTTTGGGGCCGGCATTACTTGCTATTCGTTTTTGCTTGGCTGTTTTCCAAATACCTAAGGCATCAACTATATAGCTAGGGGCATAATAAAGAGAAAACTGATTGTTTAGATCCTTATTTTTGACTTGGCTATTGCTTTCAAAATATTTACCAAATTGGTTGGCTGTTTTTTTTGCGTCGTAGCGCTCGCCGTTAAAAATAGCGCCAATAGAGCCAATCGCCGTTGGGATTGTGCAGCCTTCTTCTTTTTTTAAGTCCCAAGATCTTCGGTTGCTAAGAGTAGCTTTATAAAGCCCCGCTGGTTTATCTTCCTCTTGTTCATCCTTATGCAGGCGTTTTAGCTTGGTAATATAAGCGCCAGGCCCTCTGTGGCTACTTGCATTGTCTTGATACACCGTATAGGTCACCTCAACAGGGCCGCAATCCTTACGGGCTTCAAAGCCATTACTTAGGTTGCTATTGGTGCTAAGGCCATTGGCATCGACTTTTATATCTTTAATGGCATTGATTAAGCGAGCTGTATTTTGTCCGGAGCTTTGTCGTGTGTCGATAAGATCTAAAAACCGGCTTAGTAGCTCTGGGTTGATATACACTGCTCGACCAGATTCTCCCTTTGTGCTTTCGTGAAAATAAACAAACGACGCATAGTCTTCGTTGTGTACGTTTTTCATATCTATGTCCTTATTTGGCAAGCGATCCCTGCTGGCAGCAATGCCTTAGCTTGTACCTATTCGTGCTTGCTAGATCCTAGTTTAATAACGTCTAGCATGATGATAAAAACGACAGATTGTAGACATTAATGTGCGTAAATAATAGTGGCTAATGTCTATATCTATGTAGGATATTGACTATGTAAGACATAATTTCACTCTCTGTGATTTATATCGTATGGGCGGGAATCTGAGTCGGGTTTGATTATTAGTGCTGGTTATTTTGTGGGGGCAGGCGTGATTTTTTTTAGTACAAGAAATAAAAAAGCCGCGAAAATATCGCGGCTTTTTTATTAGCGGCTGGATTAGATAATAATCTTAATCGTCGTAAGTAAACAGAGGGTTGGGGGTGATAAATGCATCGGCAATTATGCCGTCGGATCTGTTATCCCCTTCAACTATATCCCACATATAGCTGATAAATTGTATATAACGGCCATCGCCAGTGATATTTATCTTTGACGCTTCAAGTCGACCTGGGGAGATATCTAGTAATGTAATTGTGTTGTTTTGAGTGTCAATAATGTAAGACTCGACTCGGTCGTCTGTTGTAACGCCTTCGACAATATTGGTTGCATCGGAGCGCATAAGCACATAACGGCCATCCAGGGATGAGCTTTCAGTAAAAGCGTTATTATCTGTTTGCTCGTTGTTCCTGGTAATATCCACTTGGCTTACTTGCTTGGTAGCTGGGTTATAACGATAAACGTCTGTTCGGGTATTGGTGTCGCCATCTCCAATATCGTTTAATGCATTGTAATAAATAATGCCGTTATTAAACATGGCCCCTGTTCGTATTCTGGCATCGCTAGCATTTTCAACAACGGTCATTTCTTGGTTTTGTGTGTCGTAAATAAGTTGATCTGTTAGGCCGTTGGGGCTGCTTTCATATTGATCACAGACAGTTTGGAAGGTTAAGTACCTGCCATTGTGGGATGTGTTTTGGCTAAATCGGTTGTCATTGGCATTACCGCAAGAAGGGGCGATTAACTCGGTAGTTGTATTGTTAACAAGGTCGCGGGCATAAACGCCGTTTTCGCCTATAAAACCATCTAATAAAACAAAATGGCCGTTACCAGAAACGGTTAATGACAGGCCTGTGTGATATTGCAGCTCATTATTTTCATCGTAATTTAAAGGAGTAAGGCTACGAGCTTCAATGCCTGCCATAAATGCGCCTTCGACATCGGCGCTGGCGCAGCTTGCACATAGTTCAGCTGCTTTTGATCTAAAAAATACCTTTTTGCCGTCCGAAGTTAGGTTGCCCTCAATGGCATCTTCCGAAAGGGCGTTATTATCCACTTGGGTGAGCAGCTTTAGTTCGTTAGTGATTATATCTTTGCGATAAAGCTGGTTGACGCCAGTTGGGTTGTCTGCAAAATTAGTGGCCTTGGTAGAGATAAGGTTCCAGCGACCGTTATAGCTGGTGTGCCTTTCTGTTGGGAACGTATATAGGGCATGGGTATCTGTTGCAATACCCTCTGCATCGGTACTGATACGAATAGTTCTATCAACCGTAATACACATCAGATTAAAGCGTTGTTTAAGTGTATTTGGGCTAAGCAATTCAATGTCACCTTCATTGGTGGCAGTGCTGCCATCAAGATCGCAAATTTGGTCGTCGGGTTGGCGGTGAATTTTTAGCGAAGCTGTTTCGCCGTAGGCTAGATTTATATCCGTTGTTAAATCACCGTTAGTATTTACTATGCTGGTTTGTTCTGTATTGGCATCGATTAAGGTGAGCTGGCCATCTAGGCCTGTCACGCTACCTATCAGGTTGAGATTGTACTCAGTTGTTACTGTTGTTGGCTCAGCGCAGAGGCTGTTATTTACTGCGCAGGCTTCAATTTGATAGCCGGCGGCAAATTGGGCTTCACTTAAGTCTTCGGCAGCTAATGACAAGCTGGTAGCACTAATCGCAGCGTGCCCATCAACTAAACTGTATTCTGTTTCGCCATCGAGCTTGCGGTAAAGCCGGTAAGTATCGGCCCCAGTTCCGGCTGTCCATGTAAAATCTAGGCCGCTATGTGAGCCCATTAAGCTGGCACCGGTAGCTGGTGCAGGTAAGACCTTTACCTCACGTGTAACCGGTACGGCAATATTGCCACTAGAATCACTGACGGTATACGTCAGGGTGTAGGAACCCGGTACATCAAAATCCAAGTCGTCAGTATTAATAACACTGATATTGGCGCTGAGATCAACGGCATTGCCGTTGGCATCGGTATCGCTGACACGCACAACTCCATTGCTATCCATATATTGTGCGATGTCGCTGTCTGAAACTGTGCCGGCAGTTAACTCAATGGCATCGGTGCTTAGCAGTTCTAGTACCGGGATACTGGTATCAACGGGCGCTGGACTTGGGCTTACGCGGGATTCGGGATTCGGGCTTGAGTCTGGGCTGCTAGAGCCGCCCCCTCCGCCGCCACAGGCACTTAATAAGAGGCTAATGCTAGCGGCTAGGCTAAGGCGCTTAAGTTGTGTTGTATGTGCAAAAAGCATGAGGGTGATCCTTGTATCTTGAAATCCTGAAGGCTTGCTAAGCGATGAAAAATGGTATTAATCGTAGCACAAGCTGCTTGCGAATAAGGTTGTGAAAAGCGACAAAAACTAAATCGGCGCCTCTGATTTTGTATGCCTCTACTTATTTGTGATTTGGTTCAAGTTTTGATGTCTTTTATGCTTTTAAGTTCCTTTGTGTTAGTAACTACAAACACCTCGGCACCCTAGGTTTACGGTTTTTGTGTACCAAGACTTGGCGCCTAAAAGAACATTTTTTATACAAAAATCATTGTTTTTTTGATAGAATAATCCGTGATTATAAGAAAAAGATATAAGGCTTTGCCTCTCTTAGTTCTTTTGGCTGTAGCTCTTGTGTATGAGGGCAGGCTTGCAGATGGGGGAAGCCGTATTTAAGGCCGTATTTGAGGCGTTGTTTTGTAGAAAGGCCCACTGGGGCAGGTTTAAAGCCCTAAGGGCGTAGACATAAAAGGGAGAGTTGGGCGCAAAGGCGCTAGCTAGGCTGATAAAGCCAGTATTAACAGGTTGAGGATGAACCGATATTGTCCACCCAAGTAGCGAGCTTATTTGTTTGTTATTGGCAGAGGTGCCTCAGTGTCGGTTTTTTTGCGTTCAGCGTTTTTGCTTTATTGCCCAGACGTTGAGTGATAGGAATTAATAAGATTGAAAATAGGAATAGGTGTGTCTCAAGAGTTTATTAATCGTAAATGTCTGCAGCGCTCGCTGTTGTCGAGTGCTATTGCCTTGGTGGTATCGGCGGGTTTATCCAGTGCTGCAGCTGCTCAGTCACTGCGTGATGTTTTTCAGCAAGATACTCCGACTCAAACCCCCGATGTAACCGAAGAGTACTTCGAACGCACGGTTATTGATCAAAATGCGCCTAAGCTCGATACCACTATTCCAGATGCAGAGCAGCGTGTCGGTGGGCCTCGTATCTTGGTGCGCAAGTTTGAATTTGAACGCCTAGAGGAATTCCCAGAGGCGGGCATTAGTAAAGAGCAGGTAGAGGCCGAAGCCGAAAAGCTGCGTATTAAATATATGAAAGAAGATCAGATGTTGGCCGGAGGTTTTACCGAGGCTGAGCTGGTTGAGTTGGCAGAGTATCTAAATGAAGTGGGTGCGCAAACCAACGCTGATGATATTACCTATGAAGATATGCAATTGCTGATCGATATTGTGCGTCAGCAAAACAACAATCGCGGTTTGAGTTATGCCGATCTTGAAGAGGTGACCAACGAGCTTACTCGTTATTATCGTGAGCAAGGCCTGTTTTTAGCCAAGGTGCAAATACCACCTCAAGATGTTGAAGAGGGGGTGTTGGTGCTAAGCGTGATGGAAGGGCGTTTAGGGCAAGTTGCTGTTGAGAATAATCGTAAGTATCAACTTAAAACCCTAGAAAAACCTTTTGTTGATGATTTGGGTGGCTTGGTTAGCCACGATCAAGTTGAAGAAAGCTTGTACCTGCTGAATGATTTACCCGGTTTAAATGTAGCCGGTTATTTTAGTGCCGGTGACAAACCTGGTGAAACGAAGCTTAACTTAAATGTTCGTGAAGAAGATGCGTGGAGGCTGACGGTTCGAGCAGATAACCACGGCTCGACCTTTACGGGTGATAAACGCTTATTTACCACTGTGGACTGGTACAACCCTATTGGTATAGGCGATAGCTTAACGGTTGGTTATTTACGTTCAGAAGATATTGAGGGGCGTAACCTTGCCGAGAACGAAGCTAAATCCGATTTAGGCCAGTTTAAATACACTCTACCTCTGTTTAGCCTGCGCACCCGAGTGGGTGTGAGTGCCGATTACAATGAATTTACTATTGTTGATGAGGGTGATGAACAAGGTATTAACGCTGCAGGTTTAGAAGGGACTAACAGTACTTATGCTTTGTTCTTGGATCATCAATTCCGTCGCTCTCGTGATTTTAACTTGTCGAGTGGTTTTGCTTTTACCGATAAAGAATCAAAAGTTCGCGCCAGTAACTTGCCTGATGAGTCGCCATTAAATACCGGTGACCATGTTTTGGGTGGTGAAGTAAACTTTTATATTGATGGCCTAGGTGAAACTGTGCGCATGCTGAACTTAGCCAGCGTAAAACTTCAATACGGTGCTCATCAAAATGAAACGGCTGAAGGTCGTGGTGATGAATTTGTGAAATTGAGTTTAGATTCTAACTCGCTATTTTTTATGCCTCTGCCTTTTACCGACGCCTCTAGCCGAATTATTTTGCGCTCTCATCTTCAATATACCGATAAATCTCTGCCTGCGTTTGAACAATTTAGTATTGGTGGTGCTAATGCTGCCCGCGCTTATAGTTCACGAGATTTCTCTGCCGATAGCGCGGCTTTATTAAGTGCTGAGTGGTATCCAGATTTACCTGCTTGGCCTTTATTTGCTGGAAAGAATTTTAACGACGTTTTCCAAATCGGTTTGTTGGCTGATGGCAGTTACGGTGTTGCCAATGGTGGTTATATCCCTACCGGCAGTGCCGAAGAAAAAGAAGACGATTGGGCGTCTCTAACCGATGTTGGTCTGGTGCTTAAACTGAATTGGGGTGAGCACTTTGCCGGTAAGGTTTCTTGGGCTAAGCCTATGGTGAGTAATTCTAATTTAGACACTGTGGCAGAAGACGCAGAAGATAACCGTATTTACGCAGATTTCAGTTTTACCTATTAAGTAGTTGGGCCGTGTAGAACTTATTACGCATGGCCGACTCTACTTCTATGTAGCTGATTACTGATTGTTATAAGCCCATATTTTTGTATTGATTTTAAGTATAGATTTTGGGCAAAGATTTAAAGCCGGTTATAGCCGGTTATGCGTTTGTTTAAAGCAATTAGAACAAGCGTTAATAATAAGGGTGATTTGAAGCGCACCCGGTATTTAATAATTATATGTGGGCTAAACTTTGGCCCAGATAGAGACACGAGAGTGTCATAACATAGAGTGACTGACTATGACTAAGCAAGCCAACAACAGGGCTGTATCTCTTAAGCGTAAAACGACTGCCAATAACAAAGTGGCAACAGCGTTTAAGCCTCGCCGCAAAGCCTTGGCCAGAGCCATTAGTGCTAGCCGTGTAGTGCGTGGAGGCTTAAAAACCAGCTTATTCGGTGGCTTGTTTGCAGGCCAGCTGCTTAGCCCTGCTTTTGCCGGCCCAGAGGGTGGTAATGTGGTGGGTGGTAGTGCCGATATTAATCAGTCAGATAAAAATACCACGATTAACCAGCACAGCGACCGGGTGTCGATTAACTGGAGCAGCTTTAACGTAGCGGTGGATGAGCGTGTTGAGTTTATTCAGCCCGATTCCAGTTCAGTAGCACTTAACACGATTCTTGATCAAAACGTCTCGACCATTCGTGGCTCTCTGGATGCCAATGGGCAGGTGATTCTTGTTAACCCTAATGGTGTTTTATTTACCGATACCGCAACTATTAGTGTAAATGGCTTGGTTGCCTCGGGTTTGGGTATCGATTCCGATGCCTTTATGAACGGCAATATGCTGTTTAAAGGTGTTGAAGGTAAAGACGGTGTAGTGATTAACCAAGGCCTTATTAATGCCTCATCGGTTGCCTTAGTCGGTAAGCATGTTAGCAATAGCGAAACGGCACTTATTAGCGCCGATGTTATTTCTTTGGCAGCAGCCGATGAAGCCATGCTGACCTTTGATGCCGATGGTTTAATTGGTGTCAAAATTGAAAAATCTGTCTTAGAGAACTCTTTAGGTGTTGATTCAGCCGTATTAAACGAAGGTCAATTAGAAGGCCAAAAAGTACTGCTGGATGCGAGTGTCTCTAAAGATTTATTCCATAACGCGGTAAATAACAGCGGTACGGTAACGGCACGAGGCATTGATACTTCTGGCGGTAAAATCCGTTTGTTTGGTGGTTCGCCAACAACCGAGGCCGAAGGTTCTGCTCGTGTGGTGAATAGCGGGACTCTAGATGCCTCAGCCCTGCACGATGGTGGCATTGTGCATATAGAAGGTGATCAGGTTGTTAATAGCGGCACTATTTTGGTCGACAGCACAGGCAGCGGTAACCAAGCCGGTAAAGGCGGGCAAATTAATGTACTGGGTGATACGGTTGAACTCAGTGGTGAGTCTTATCTTTCGGCCCAAGGTGAAGCCGGTGGTGGTGAGATACTGATAGGTGGTGATTACCAAGGTAAAAATACCGAGGTTCGCAATGCCACCACCACAACCATTGGTGAGCATGTTGTTATCGATGCCAGCGGTAATAACTTAGGCGATGGCGGTAAGGTGATTGTCTGGGCAAATGAAGATGCTTACTTTTACGGCTTTATCGATGCCAGCTCGGGCCTTTTGGGTGGTGATGGCGGTTTTATAGAGACCTCGGGTAAACAGATTATTGACCTTAAAGGCTATGCTGTAGCGAAATCCCACAAGGGAGGCCAAGCAGGTATCTGGCTGATCGACCCTAAAGATTTTAGGATTGTTGACTCACAAGATGATACCGATGGTACAAACACAGTCACTGATGAGTTTGTTGAGCAGGTCTTGAATCAGGGCACAAGCTTAACCATTCAAACAACCGCCTCAAATATTAATTCAACTAATGATTTATCGGATTTTTATAATCCTTGGAATGATAGTACTAATGTTTCAACGCTTATTTCCGGGGCTAATACTACTACTGCTAACGGCTGGTCTGGCAAGTTAATTGTTGATGCTGAAATAAATACTAATGTAGGTTCAACGGCAAGCGGAAGTAGTGGTAAAGGCCCTGCTACCTTAACCTTAATTGCTGATGGTGGTGATTTGGTGGTTAATCAAGCCATTATTAATGATGGTGGAGGCAATGCAACAGAAGGCCTTAATGTCGTTCTGCAGTCGGATAACTTGATTGATGTTAATGCCAATATCACCACTGCGGGCGGTTATGTTGAGATGGGGGGGATTGCTGCCGATTCTCATTCTGCTCAAGTCGATATTGCGGGAGGTGTGACGATTAACACCACCGATACGATTACCAACGATGTCGCGGCGACCAATGGTTCGGGTGATATTACTATTCGCACGGGGCAGTTAACTAATAGCGGTACATTAAATCTGGGCGATTCCGGAGCTAGTTCAACTGGTGGTGATCTTTATGGCAGCTTTAATTTAAGCCTTGACGAGGATCTTGAGTCGACTTTAGGTCTTGTGACTAACGCAGGTGGTGTGGCTGTCACCGGCAGTAATAGTGCCGATGTTACGATCAACCAATTTATGGCATTGGCAACTGGTAATAGCGGTATATCTATAAATACAGATGGTGATGTCGATATTGCGAATGGTTTAAATACCAATGGCGGCACCCTAAACATTGGTAATACGACTGCTGCTGCCGAAGTAAATATAGGCGCAATTGTGGTGCAAACAGGCGGTGCTGCGGCCACGATCAAAACAGCAGGTTCCTTTAGTAATAGTGGCACTTTAAATGTTGGTACTGGCACTGCTGCTATTGAGGTTGGTACGGCTGGAGCGGGTTCAAATAACACCTTAGGTAATATCACTGCACAAACCTTAACGGTCGCTGGTCATTCAACAGGTAGTGATAATTTTAACTACACCACAGACCGTGCTTATACCGTAGATTCAACATCTAACCAAGTTAGCTATACCGATGCTTCTGTGACTAATGCCGTTGTGATGACGGGGGTTGATGGCATTACCGATACAGACGGTGGCAGTAGTGTTCTTGCTGATGGAGGCTATACGGGCTCATTCGATTTGATTGAGAATAGCACCCAAACGGGGCTTGATGCTAGGGCTTCGGGCATTACATTTAGTGGTGTTAATACTCTTACTGGTGCTGGAAGCACAGAGGTAAGAAGCTCGGATCAGAGTGTGGATTGGTTTGTCAGCGGAACTAATAGACAAGCTGCTTATGGTTTTGATGGCACGAACGTTAGTAGTGAAATATCCTTAGCTTCCGTCTCCAATAGCTTCTTTGGTGGTAAAAGTTTAAACGTTGGTACTTTGACGGCCAATACTTTTACCGCTGACGCTGAGGGCAGCCAAAATTTTACTCTTCAGGCTGCAAGTGCAAGTGGTCTTGATGGAATTAATTCTATTGCAATAGACACGGGGAATTTCGTCTTTAGTGATATCGCGACGCTCGATGCTAATGCTGGTGATGTTGCTATTAAAGCTTCGGATGCTCTTGAAAGTGATACTAGTGCTATCTTCGATTTAAACGGGTCTGGTAGTGCCCTAGCGAATTCTGCTGCTCGTTTCTACCGTGAGAACTCTGGAGATGGAAACAATGAACTTCTAATCACAGAAGTTGCAGCTATAAATAATACCCGCCGTTTGAAATTGGCCGATGGCTCAGATGAGGTTCTTACATTGTCTGGCTTTGGTGCAGCCCAAGCCTTTAACGGCATTGATTTCTCTGACATTAGCGAGATTGATACGGGTACGGGGAGCGATAGTTTAACTGCCGATCTCCAAGGTGCTGGTGAAACAGAAAGTTTTATTTTGTCGACATCAGGGGATGATTTAGCCTTAACCGTCGGTGGCATTCAATTTATCGGTTTAGACGCGGTAAGCAGTAATGCTGATACGAATAACGTTACTAATGCCTCTGGAATTGCAATAGGTTTGGTGGCTGATTCCGGCAATGGCAACGTTGCGAAAGATAATCAGATCTCAGCCACATACAATACTGATAGTTTAGTTCTAGAGGATGTTTCTAGTGTCAGTACTACGGGCGACTTAACGGCAACCGACGCGAACCAAAATTTCACTGTATCTGAATCGAGCCTTAATACTTTAGCCACTGCCGGTATTACCTTTTCTGGTGTAGATTCAGTAGATGGTGCTGGTGGTAGCGATACTGTGACGGGTGATAGTGACCAGCAGTGGGATTTGGTTAAAGATATTGATGACAATGCTGTTGCTAATGCCATTAGTGCCGCCGGTATTGATTTTAGTGGAATTAGCAATGCCGTTCAGGGTGCCGGGCTGGTGGCTGATATAGGCTCTATTGGTCGGGTTGCCGGTACTGGTGATACCTTTGTCTTAGGTGATAAAGCTACGCGGTCGCTAACTGTTAATGGTATTAGCTTTACTCATATTGGTGAGGTTACAAACGCCACGGGCGGTAGCACAACACTATCAGATACCGGTGCAGCTGATTACGTGTTATCGAGTTTGACCAGTGTCGATAGTATTAATGGCATTGATTTTAATGGTTTTGTATTTAGTGGAACGCCTTGGTCTGCTGGTGATACTTTGGCCTTGGCTGATGGTCATTCAATCAGTGGTCATAGTACCGCCAATGCCATTGATGTTAATAGTGCGCAGTTATTGGGTTCTAGTGGTGCCGATTATTTGCGTTTATTGGATGTCACGTTTGGCGGTAACGCTACCCATGATGGTGTTGGGCTAGGGCAAACAGACACAGTTTATTTTGCCAATATTGGCAGTGTCGACTTGTTAGGTGATACAGGGGTAGCGGGTGATACGGTGATCGCCGAGGCCCACTACGATGGCGAAGGTGGTAATGCTGATGCTGACGCTATTTGGCTGCTCACTGGTAACGAGAATGAATTGAGTTGGCAGGGCTTAACAATTGCAAATGTTGATAATGCAAGGGTTGCTGATGGTCAAACTGGCTCTATTAAGAGTAATGGCAGTGATGCATTTGTTCTAGCTGATTATGATAATGGCAATGGAAATAATATTGTTACTGCACGCGGAATAACCTTCAATTCGGTTAATGCTGTAGCTGTTAGTGGCACTGACACGGTTGGCGACAGTGGTTCGGTTTTCTATGAGTTGAAAGATGATAGTACAACCTTAGCGAATAGCATTACCTTTAATGGTAATGCTCAGAGCTGGAACTGGAGTGCAGGAGATTACTTAGGGCTTGCCAGCGGCCATAGTTTTGATGAAAGTGATACCTTTGTTGCTAACGGTGCAACTCTTCGCGGTAGTGACCTAGCCGATACCTTCACTCTAGATGGTACCACCGTGCAGTATGCTCGCGGAGCTGCCAGTGGTGGTGTTAATTTCACGGGTGTAACGCAAATTGAGGCTGAAGGTGAAAGTGATACGATCAAAGCATCTACTGACCAGCGTTGGCAGTTAACGGCTAATAACGGTGAGTTACAACTTCTTGATAGTAATGACAGCAGCCTGATCTTAACGGCCTCGTCTATTGAGTTTGTTGAAGCGGGTGACTCCGTTACAGGCGATAGTGGTACGGTAGAGACTTTAGAGATTAGCGGCAATCAAAGCTTTAGTATTGCTGCCATGGATTTCTCAGGTATCGACTCTGTCACTTTGCAAGCTGATGACCTTGTAACAGACACAGATACAGACGCTGGTGAAGGTACTACAGAGTTAGATACTCATTACCAGATTACAAATGCTACCGAGGTTGTTTCCGAAGGTATAACCATTAGTGGAGCGACTCTGGCCAATTATGCGTGGGCAGCAGGCGACACAATTGGCCTTACAACTGGGCATGGTGTTAGCGCCTTTGATGCGAAAAGTGCTGAAATATTGGGTACGACAGGCAGTGACCTCGTCACCCTTGTTACATCAAGCAGCATCGATTTAAGGCAGTCTGGTGATGCTAGTGATGTTCGCATTAGTAATGTTGGTTCTGTTGATTTAGGTGGCAGTGATTCGGATTCAGTTGTTGGCCTTGCTGATCAGAGTTGGTTACTTACCGATAACACCGGTAATTTCCAGGCAGGTGTTGGTGGTATTACCTTAGCGGGTATCGAGCAAGCATCGGTTGCTTCCGGTACCGCTTCTATAACTACAAGCTCTGGTTATGTAGACGCTTTTGTAATTTCTGGCTCGAATTCAGTTACAGCAAACGGCATCGACTTTAGTTTGGTGTCTGATATCACTTTGGATTCTACGGATACCGTGGCGGATGACGGCACTGGTTATAACTACGAATTGGCATCTAGCAGTGCAGTGAATGTAGGTGATATAGCTTTCACAAGTGGTGATATTGATAATTTTAGTTGGGCTTCTGGTGACACCTTAGCTTTAGCTGCTAGCCACTCTTTTACGGCGTCCTCGACCGATATTGACGCCAATGGCGCGACGCTAACGGGTACAGCCAGTGATGATACGTTCACAATTAAAGGCAGTGAAGCCGTTGATTATCAGCGCGCGAGTGCGGGTGAACAGGTTAGCTTTGTCAATGTTAGTGATGTGGATGCGGGTGATGACACTACAGGGGACAGCATTCGGTCTGATGTTGGCACCCCAGCGTGGCAGTTGTTAGCTGGCGCTGAGGTTTCGTCAAGCGATGTGACTTTCTCTAATGCTGAGATTTTTGGTGAAGTTGGCGATGATGCTAGTTTTACAGGTAAATCCAGTGCTGCAGATGCGGTTACTTCAGGTGGAACTAACAGTATAACGGTTGATGGTTTGACGTTTGCTGGTATCGATGAAGTCAATTTAACTCAGTCAGAAGGTGATACTTTTGGCTCGAGCTTATCTAATACTCACTTTGACTTATTCAGTGCTAGCCGTACCGATGTAAATAGTATTCAAGTTAAGGGCCTAACTACGAGTCAGTTTACTTGGGGGGCAGGCGATACACTCGGTCTTGCCGATGGTCATGAATATACGGCCTCATCGACGGACATTGACGCCAACGGTGCGACGCTTACGGGTACGACCAGTGATGACACGTTCATAATTAAAGGCAGTGAAGCCGTTGATTATCAGCGAGCGAGTGCCGGTGAGCAGGTTAGCTTTGTAAATGTTAGTGATGTGGATGCGGGTGACTCGACTACGGGCGACAGCATTCGGTCTGATATTGGCACGCCTGCGTGGCAGCTATTAGCTGGCGCTGAGGTTTCTTCAAGTGATGTGACTTTCACTAATGCAGAGTTTTTTGGTGAAAGTGACGATGGTGCTAGCTTTACCGGCAAATCAGGTGCAACCGATGTCGTTACCTCTAGCGCGATTAATCGCTTAACTGTCGATACTCTAGAGTTTTATGGGATTACGGAAGCTAATTTAGTCGAGGCTGAAGGTGATACTTTTGAATCGATAGCTGACTCAACTCATTACAGCTTGGTAAGTAGTGCTGAAGCCTTTGTTAATGATATCGAGGTATTGGGGCTCAGTTCGTCCAACTTTAACTGGAATCATAAAGACAGTATCGGCCTTGCTGATGGACATACGTTTACAGCCATAGATGAAATTAAGGCTAAAGATGCGACCTTAATTGGTTCGACCGGTGACGATGTATTTACTATTACGGGATCTGGCGAGCTAAATTATACTCGTGGTGATACCGGTAATGGGGTTTCAGGTGTTGCGGTCACGATCACCGGTTTATCTGAAGTAAGCGGTCTTAGTGGTGATGACACGGTTATCGGTATGGCTAATCAAGCTTGGTCATTGATTAGTGATGATGTTGCTACTGTAGGCCTTGATGATGGGCAAAATAGTATTGAGGCGTCAGCACAGAGCTTAAGCTTTAGTGATGTGGATATGCTGAGTGTGGCTTCAGGTACAGCCTCATTAGCCAACCGTAGTGAGACAGATTCTTATAGCATTACAGGTGATAGCAGCTTAGATGTTCTTGGTTTGAGTATTTCTGGCCTGGGCTCAGTGGTACTTGATAGTAGTGACACGGTTACCGATGACGGTGTTACGGGTTATAGCTATGAATTAGTCTCTAATACGGCTGTTAATGTTGGCAGTTTGGCATTTACTAGCGGTGCTCGTAGCAACTTTACTTGGGGGGCTGGGGATACTGTAACCCTAAGTTCTGGGCATAGTGTTAGTGGTTCTGTGGCGCTGACTGGTGCCGGTCTTCAGGGCAGTGATTCTGCTGATGCGCTTATTATTACCGGTTCAGATTCTCTTAACTTAAACTACGAAGGTGATGGAAACCTTGTTGCTTTCACTGGTGTTAGTACCGTTGATTTAGACGGTGGTGCGGATACGGTTAGCGTTTCTGGTTCTGCTGGTATTTCCAAAACTTGGACTTTAGTTAGCGATATTCGTGTTGATGTTGCGGATATGCAAATATCTAACGCACTATCATACAGTGGCGTCGTTGACGATAATACTTGGACCTTCAATGACCGTGATTCTGAAGTAGATATTATTACTTCAAGTGGGATTAATAGTCTTACTGTGGAAGGTATTGATTTTGATGGTATTCAGGTTGCGCAATTATCATCTGATGATGGCTTCAGTTCGACCCTAAGTAACACGCATTATGACTTGCACAGTGCTAGCCGTATTGATGTTAATGCTATTCAAGTTCAGGGCTTGGATACCTCTGGGTTTACTTGGGATTCAAACGATAGCTTAGGTTTGGCTGATGGTCATTCATTTACAGCACTGTCAGATGATATTGACGCCAACGGCGCGACTCTTCGCGGCAGTGATCTTGCTGATACATTCACTCTAAGTGGCACGACGGTACAATATGCTCGTGGAGCAGCTTCCGGAGGTGTTCACTTTACGGGCGTAACAACTATTGATGCGGGGGATGAAGCCGACACGATTCAAGCGTCTTCAGATCAGCGTTGGCAGTTAACGGCTAATAACGATGAGTTACAACTTCTTGATAGTAATGACAGCAGCCTGATCTTAACGGCCTCGTCTATTGAGTTTGTTGAAGCGGGTGACTCCGTTACAGGCGATAGTGGTACGGTAGAGACTTTAGAGATTAGCGGCAATCAAAGCTTTAGTATTGCTGCCATGGATTTCTCAGGTATCGACTCTGTCACTTTGCAAGCTGATGACCTTGTAACAGACACAGATACAGACGCTGGTGAAGGTACTACAGAGTTAGATACTCATTACCAGATTACAAATGCTACCGAGGTTGTTTCCGAAGGTATAACCATTAGTGGAGCGACTCTGGCCAATTATGCGTGGGCAGCAGGCGACACAATTGGCCTTACAACTGGGCATGGTGTTAGCGCCTTTGATGCGAAAAGTGCTGAAATATTGGGTACGACAGGCAGTGACCTCGTCACCCTTGTTACATCAAGCAGCATCGATTTAAGGCAGTCTGGTGATGCTAGTGATGTTCGCATTAGTAATGTTGGTTCTGTTGATTTAGGTGGCAGTGATTCGGATTCAGTTGTTGGCCTTGCTGATCAGAGTTGGTTACTTACCGATAACACCGGTAATTTCCAGGCAGGTGTTGGTGGTATTACCTTAGCGGGTATCGAGCAAGCATCGGTTGCTTCCGGTACCGCTTCTATAACTACAAGCTCTGGTGACGTAGACGCTTTTGTAATTTCTGGCTCGAATTCAGTTACAGCAAACGGCATCGACTTTAGTTCGGTGTCTGATATCACTTTGGATTCTACGGATACCGTGGCGGATGACGGCACTGGTTATAACTACGAGTTGGCATCTAGCAGTGCAGTGAATGTGGGTGATTTGGCCTTCACAAATGGTGATGTCGATAACTTTGGTTGGGCTACTGGTGACACTTTAGCGCTAGCTTCTAGCCATTCTTTGACTGCCTCATCGGCAGATATTGATGCCAATGGCGCGACCCTTCGTGGCAGTGATCTAGCTGATACATTTACTTTAGATGGTACAACTGTTAACTATACACGCGGTGCAGCTGGTGCAGCAGTTAGCTTCACCAGTGTGAGTGTTATTGATGCTGGGGATGAAGCCGATACGATTCAAGCGTCTTCAGATCAGCGTTGGCAGTTAACGGCTAATAACGGTGAGTTACAACTTCTTGATAGTAATGACAGCAGCCTGATCTTAACGGCTTCGTCTATTGAGTTTGTTGAAGCGGGTGATTCCGTTACAGGGCATAGTGGTACGGCAGAGACCTTAGAGATTAGTGGTAACCAAAGTTTTAGTATTGCTGCCATGGATTTCTCAGGTATCGACTCTGTCGCTTTGCAAGCTGATGACCTTGTAACAGACACAGATACAGACGCTGGTGAAGGTACTACAGAGTTAGATACTCATTACCAGATTACAAATGCTACCGAGGTTGTTTCCGAAGGTATAACCATTAGTGGAGCGACTCTGGTCAATTATGCGTGGGCAGCAGGTGACACAATTGGCCTTACAACTGGGCATGGTGTGAGCGCCTTTGATGCGAAAAGTACTGAAATATTGGGTACGACAGGCAGTGACCTCGTCACCCTTGTTACATCAAGCAGCATCGATTTAAGGCAGTCTGGTGATGCTAGTGATGTTCGCATTAGTAATGTTGGTTCTGTTGATTTAGGTGACAGTGATTCGGATTCAGTGGTTGGCCTTGCTGATCAGAGTTGGTTACTTACCGATAACACCGGTAATTTCCAGGCAGGTGTTGGTGGTATTACCTTAGCGGGTATCGAGCAAGCTTCGGTTGCTTCCGGTACCGCTTCTATAACTACAAGCTCTGGTGATGTAGACGCTTTTGTAATTTTTGGCTCGAATTCAGTTACAGCAAACGGCATCGACTTTACTACAGTGTCAGCAGTTACCCTAGACTCAACGGATACGGTAGTGGATGACGGCGTTGGTTATAACTACGAGTTGGTATCTAGCAGCGCAGTGAATGTAGGTAACATAGCTTTCACAAGTGGTGACATTGATAATTTCAGTTGGGCCGCTGGCGATACTTTGGCTCTAGCTTCTGGCCATTCATTTACTGCATCATCGGATGATATTGATGCTAATGGTGCGACGTTAACGGGTACGACCAGCGATGACACGTTCACCATTACTGATACGAATGATATTGACTACCAGCGAGCGAGTGCCGGTGAACAGATTAGCTTTGTCAATGTTAGTGATGTGGATGCGGGGGACTCGACTACGGGCGACAGCATTCGGTCTGATGTTGGCACCCCAGCGTGGCAGTTACTAGCTGGCGCCGAGGTTTCTTCAAGTGGCGTGGTTTTCTCTAATGCTGAGATTTTTGGTGAAGTTGGCGATGGTGCTAGTTTTACGGGTAAATCAGGCGCTATAGATGCAGTTACTTCTACTGCGCTTAATAGGGTGACCGTTGATACTTTAGTGTTTGCTGGAATTGACGAAGTTAATTTAACTCAGTCAGAAGGTGATACTTTTGGCTCGATCTTATCCAGTACCCATTTTGATTTGTACAGTGCTAGCCGTACTGATGTGAACAGTATTCAAGTGCTGGGTTTGAATACGAGTCAGTTTACTTGGGCTTTAGGTGATACTTTGGCTTTAGCTTCTGGCCATTCATTTACTGCATCATCGGATGATATTGATGCTAATGGTGCGACGTTAACGGGTACGACCAGCGATGACACGTTCACAATTAAAGGTAGTGAAGCCGTTGACTATCAGCGAGCGAGTACCGGTGAACATATTAGCTTTGTCAATGTTAGTGATGTGGATGCAGGGGACTCGACTACGGGCGACAGCATTCGGTCTGATGTTGGCACCCCAGCGTGGCAGTTGTTAGCTGGGGCCGAGGTTTCTTCAAGTGGTGTGACCTTCTCTAATGCTGAGTTTTTTGGTGAAGTTGGTGATGGTGCTAGTTTTACGGGTAAATCAGGCGCTATAGATGCAGTTACTTCTGCTGCGCTTAATAGTGTGACCGTTGATACTTTGGTGTTTGCTGGAATTGACGAAGTTAATTTAACGCAGTCAGAAGGTGATACTTTTGGCTCGAGCTTATCTAATACTCATTTTGACTTATTCAGTGCTAGCCGTACCGATGTAAATAGTATTCAAGTTAAGGGCCTAACTACGAGTCAGTTTACTTGGGGGGCAGGCGATACACTCGGTCTTGCCGATGGTCATGAATATACGGCCTCATCGACGGACATTGACGCCAACGGTGCGACACTAACGGGTACGACCAGCGATGACACGTTCACAATTAAAGGTAGTGAAGCAGTTGATTATCAGCGAGCGAGTGCCGGTGAGCAGGTTAGCTTTGTAAATGTTAGTGATGTGGATGCGGGTGACTCGACTACGGGCGATAGCATTCGGTCTGATATTGGCACGCCAGAGTGGCAGCTATTAGCTGGCGCTGAGGTTTCTTCAAGTGATGTGACTTTCACTAATGCTGAGCTTTTTGGTGAAATCGGCGATGGTGCTAGTTTTATTGGTAAAGCTGGCGCTGTAGATACAGTTACATCCAGCGCGATTAATCGCTTAACTGTCGATACTCTAGAGTTTTATGGGATTACGGAAGCTAATTTAGTCGAGGCTGAAGGTGATACATTTGAATCTACGGCTGCGTCGACCCATTACAGTTTAGTGAGCAGTAGCGAGGCTCATGTTAATGATATTAACGTTAAGGGTCTTAGCTCAGGGGCTTTTGAGTGGGATGCGGACGATACCATTGGTCTTGCTGATCTACATACATTTATAGCCAGTGATGAGATTCAAGCTAAAGATGCGACCTTAATTGGTTCGACTGGTGACGATGTATTTACTATTACTGGGTCTGGCGAGCTAGATTACACTCGTGGTGATACCGGTAATGGGGTTTCAGGTGTTGCGGTCACGATCACCGGTTTATCTGACGTAAGTGGTCTTAGCGGTGATGACACCGTTATCGGTATGGCTAATCAGGCTTGGTCACTGGTTAGTGGTGATGGGCAAAATAGTATTGAGGCATCAGCGCAGAGCTTAAGCTTTAGTAATGTCGATGTATTGGGCGTGGCTTCAGGTACCGCCTCATTAGCCAACCGTAGTGAAACAGATTCTTATAGCATTACAGGTGATAGCAGCTTAGATGTTCTTGGTTTAAGTATTTCTGGCCTTGGCTCAGTTGTACTTGATGGTAGTGATACAGTTACCGATGATGGTGTCACAGGTTATAGCTATGAATTAGTCTCTAATACGGCTGTTAATGTTGGCAGTTTGGCATTTACTAGCGGTGCTCGTGATAACTTTGGTTGGGGGTTGGGCGATCAAATTAGTTTAGCGAGTGCTCATAGCGTTTCTGGTTCGGTAGATGCAAACTCTGCTCAGTTACTTGGTAGTGATAGCAATGATGGCTTTAATTTACTTGCGGTAGGTGAGCTTGAGTATCAAAGAGCCAGTGTTGGTGACTGGGTTCAATTCTCAAATCTTGTCTCGGTCGATGCGGGTGATGCTGCTGGAGATAGCTTGTCGACGGATGTTGCAGCGACAGAGTGGGCTTTAATATCGGCCACACAGGTTGATGCTGCTGGGATCAGTTTCTATAACGTTGATAATTTTAGTGACAGTGCAAATAGCGCTACTTTTGTTGGGCGTACCTCTTCGGCAGATATTGTTACGACTTCAGCGGACAATGAGCTGAGTGTTGAGGCCTTAAGTTTTAGTGGGGTTGCATCCGTCGAGTTACAAGATGGCGATAGCTTCACCGTTGACGGTGACCAGCTGTTTACCTTAAACGGTATGTCGGATGTAGATGTTAACGAAATGAATGTTACTGGCTTATTGCTTGGCCAATTTGACTGGGGCACTGGCGATTCATTAGCGCTGGCAAACGGTCATACGTTAACCTCTAGTGACGAGATTGATGCTAATTCCGCATTACTTCTTGGTAGTGATGGCGATGATATTTTCAGTGTTTTGGCTGATAACAGTGTGTCGTTTGAGCGATCAAATTCCGATGAGGCCGTTGAATTTATAAATGTATCTACGGTGGACGCCGGTGATGCATCTGACGTAGATACAGTCATAAATAATCACGATAAATCTTGGACTCTAGTTAGCTCAACTCAGGTTGATACGCCTACGATTAGCTTCTTAGATGCGGAAAGTTTTAGCACTGGTTCTAACGACGCTACCTTCATAGGCTCTTCTAGTACTGATGAGCTTGTATCTTCTTCTAATAATCACGTTGAGGTTCTTGGCTTAACATTTAACGGTATTAATAAAGCTGAACTTAGCGCTGATGATACTTTTGAGGTTGATAGTGCTAGCTCCGTTACTTATTTAATTTATAGCGATAGTCGTACTGATGCTAATTCGATTTGGGTGGAAGGTTTGCCTTCTGCTGGTTTTGGCTGGGCTGCGGGTGATCAAATTGCATTGGCCGATGGCCATACCTATACCCAAACCATTGACGCGGGTGGGGCTACGTTATTAGGCAGTGATGGTGAAGATGTATTTACCGTAACGACAGATGGTAATGTAAGTTATCAGCGTGCAGGTTCAGCATTAGAAGTCTTGGTAACCTTTGACGGGGCAGGCACAGTTGATGCGTCTTTGGGTGACGATTTGGTCGTTGCCGCCTCTGATCAGGATGTCACAATCAATGGTGAGAACAGTGTTTCAAGTGCGAACCTCGTATTTGCAGATATTCAGGACGTGACGCTTACT
The DNA here is from genome assembly GCF_041346925.1 of Agaribacterium sp. ZY112. Taxonomy (NCBI): domain Bacteria; kingdom Pseudomonadati; phylum Pseudomonadota; class Gammaproteobacteria; order Cellvibrionales; family Cellvibrionaceae; genus Agaribacterium; species Agaribacterium sp. ZY112. The sequence continues at coordinate 1,699,449 of NZ_CP166840.1, forward strand.
GGTGGTCAGTTGGTAAATGATGCTAGCGCTGTAGATGAGTTCATAATTACTGGTGATAGTGAGTTAAGTGCTCGTGGCATGAATTTCAGCGGTGTTGACTCTGTGCTTATGGCTGCAGACGATACATCAAGCCACGATGGTTTATTACCAGTTAACTATTTCTTGATGTCTGATAAGCGGGTTGACCTTACTACACAAAACATATCTCTTGAGCTAGACGCGACTGCAAGTGCTTTTGCTTGGGCTAATCTTGGCTGGGTAGTCGGTGATACTGTTGGTTTACAACAGGGGCACAGCTTATCGAGTAACAATCAGGCGAGCGCTATTGAGCTAAATGGTGCAACCTTGGTTGATGGTGTAGGTAATGATGAGTTTGTGATCGTTGATGACAGAGTTGTGACTTTGTCTCTGGATGATGGCAGTGATAATGCAACGATCTATTTTACGGAGTCTACACTTGCGCAACTGAATATCGAAAGCGAATTCGGTTCTGATACAGACACTATTTCAAGCCTATCTGATTGGCAGATAGAAAGTACCACATCTGCCCAGTCTGCCAATGTATTAGTCGATGGTATTGAGCGTATTACCAGCGCTAGTACAGTCACAGGTAAAGATGGCAACAGTGATAGCGTTTTAGTTACGAGTAATGATAGTTTCGAGCTTGAAAATGGTATCGAGTTTACTGACGTTGATGCTCTAGTTTTACAGGCTGAAGACACTGTTTCTGACAATGGCGCCTATGATTATTTCATAGCAGGTCAAAGTAATGTTGACCTCGTACTATCAGGTGGAAGTCGCACTGATGGTATCAATATTACCGGTTTAGATATTACTGCTTTTGCGCAAGCTGATGTTGGTTGGTCAAGTGACGATGTTATTAAGGTTGATTCCGCTCCTGCTGTTGTGACTGCCTCTGCCCTAGATAGTAAAGGCGCGTTGATTGTTGGTAGTGCAGCTGAAGATAATACTTATACTCTGATTAGTGATGATTCACTGGGCTTAAATGGTGTTAATTTCTCAGGTGTTGATTTCTCTAGCGCCGCAGGCTGGGATAACAATGACTTTATTGAATTGGCTGACAGCTTTGTTTTAAACGATCAGCAAATTGATGCGAACTATGCCACCTTTGTTTCTGGTGATGGTGATGACACCTTTAATTTAGAGGGGCTTGCGAGCTTAGATAGCGTTGAGTACTTTGGGGGCGATAGTAAGCTCACACTTACCAATATCAATAATGTTTTAATGGATAGTGGCAACGATACTGTTACCGGCTCTTCGGATCAGGCTTGGAGTTTAGAGGGTGCAAACCAAGTTAGCAGTAACGGTGTGTTATTTTCAGGTGTTGATATCGTTGAGTTGGCAGACGGACAGTCTGTGAGCGGTATGATTCTTTCTCATAATTCGGGTAATGCTGAGACATTTAACATTGTTGCAGAGAATACTGTGGAGGTTGATGCAATAACTTTCACGGGTATTGGCAGTGTGAATTTGGATGATGCGCAAGACTCGGTGACGGATGCTGGTGATTTAACGTATAAAATTGCTTCTGTTAATGAAATTGAAGTTGCATCGATTAATTTCAGTGGTGCGGGTACGGATGACTTTAGCTGGGGAGCAGGCGATCAGCTGACTTTGGCCGAAGGTTATAGTTTTACCGATGGCTTTAGTTTGGATGCCCAGCAAGCGTCACTATTAGGTAGTGACGGTGATGATATCTTTGCTGTTTCTGGCAGCTCGGTTGCATTCTCTCATAGTGGCTTAACAGCCGTTGAATTTACAAATGTTGGCTCTGTTGACGCTGCTGGTCAAGCTTCATCTGACCTTGTTACGGGGGTTAATGGTCAGACTTGGCAGATAGATGGCAATAGTTCAGTCACTGCGGTGAATGCCAGTAATTCTTCTGCGTCGATAGCTGTTACAGGAGTTGAATCTGTTGGTGCGGCTGGTACAGATTCTCATATTTTGGGGACTTCTTCTGCCGATACTTTTGATGTAACAGGACAGAATGCGGTAAGCGCTTATCAAATGGACTTTAATGGTGTTCAGTCTATCGCGGGTAATGGCGGCGATGACACTGTAGTTGGTTTGGATGGCGCTGATTGGCAGTTACTGGCAAATGAAGTTAATTCTGTTATCACCAGTGGAGTAACATTCACTGAATTTACAAGTGCTACAGCAAGTGGTTCAACGCTTCATGGTGTTGATAATGTAGCAGATACCTTTGTTCTCAATAGTAGTGATAACTCTATTCGTAACAATTCAGACGGTATTTTATTTTCTGGTGTGACTCGTATTGACGCAGGGAGCGGAGAAGATTCGGTGATTAGCTCCAATGCGATTACTTGGAGCTTAAGCGGTGTTGATAATCAATTAATCGCGAATGGAATGGATTTTGTTGGTATTGATCGCGCTGTTCAAGAGGGCTCCTCTGAGGCGGTTATTGCTGGTTCTTCTGGTGGCACTAACTATCAGTTAAATGGTAGTGATGGTGCTCTCTCTGCAGCATCCATTGAGTTTGTAGGTATTAGCCAAGTCGAGGCTCATGAGAATGATGCTTTAGTGGGCAGTGACTTAGGTGAAGATTATGTGTTGAATAGCGATGCGTCTGTTGATGTACGCGCTATTAGCTTCACTAATATTCGTACAATAAACGCAGGTTCTGGCCAAGATTCTGTTGCAGGCTCTGCTGCAGATTCATGGTCGGCCGCTTCTGAGAATAACGAGCTTCTAAGTCAACAGGCCTTAGCATTAATAAGTGGTGTTAGCTTACGCTTCACAGGTTTAGAGCAAGTGACGGGTACTGGTCTTTTGACTGGCTCTGGTGTTAGTTCTGAATATTCGTTAACTGATTTTAATACGATTGACATTATTGGTTCGAATATCACTTTCCATGATGTAGCTGAGGTGGATGTTAATGGATCGAATGACACCTTAATTGGACCTAATTTATCTGCCAGCTGGACGATCAATGGTGATACTGGTTCGATTGAAAATATAGCAGGTAGTGAGACCTTAAGCTTTAGTGGAGTTGAAGCTATAGGAGCGGGCTCTGAAGCTGATGTGTTTTACTTCCTTTCCGGCTCGATAGACTCTGTATCTACAGGCGCTGGTAATGATCTAGCTTATTTTGATGGTGGTGTCGTTACGAGTTTAAATTTAGGAGATGGAAACGATATTGTTGAGATTAATACTATCGATTCGGCTCCAAGTAATTTAAATGCCGGAGCCGGTACAGATAGCCTAATCAACAATGTTGCAGGCCTTGTTTGGAGAGTGACAGGAAACATCAGTGCTGTTAATTATTTAGGTGACTTTGCGTTTAGCAACTTTGAGAGCCTTGATAATAATGTCACTGATCTTGTTCTAGAGACTTCTCTGCAAACAGTGTTTAACAGCAGCAGCGTCAGCTTTACTGATGCGGGTATGGACTTAAGTTTCAATTCTGAAGGTAACGTTAGTATTAACAGCACTAACACTTCTAGCGAAGCTATAACTGGCCGAATAGAAGCGGTTGAGTTGGATATCGTCAGTTCTGGTGATGTAACGCTGGAGACAGCTATTGATGTTGTGAATGTTGCAACAAATGATGAGCGCTCGATTTCTGTTGATATTTTAGAAGACGATGACTTAGTCTTGCGAACAATTGATGCTGGTCGTGATGGATATATCAAGTTAGGTAGTGTTGGTGCAGGCAACCTTACTTCTGAAGGTTATGGTGATACCAATTTTATTGCAGGCACAGTTGAAATTGGCACCGATTATCGTTTCTTGGAGATCGGTGATACGGCGAGACAGCAAGGTGTGACCTTTGATGTAACCGATCGTGTTGATATGAAGTCGTTCTTCTTCGTAACACCAACTTTTGTTGGTCAGGTTCCAACCAGCTTTAGCGCAGAGGGTGAGGAGATTCAGCCTTATACAGGTAATGTATTGCCTATCCTAGAAAGCTACGCTCAGGTCGATCCAGGTATTTTTGAGTCAGTTAATCCTTATACCGCCGATGCAAATGCTTTGGGTGGTGTAGAGCAGGGCGAAGCTGCCGCTATTGTGGGTGGTGACGCTGCTGATGCGGGTTATGATGCAAATAACTACGCAGAAGTTCTGTTGACTCTAGCTCCAACAGCAGCGGGTGAAGGAGATACGGAAGAGGAAGTAGCTGAAGAGCTTGTAACTGAAGATAGTGATTGGTATACCAACGCTGAAGGTCAGGTTCGAGTTGCGCTTGATGAAGCGGGAGATATTCTTGGTGTGGTTGTGGACTACGCGGTTGTTCAAGGCGATACCATGTGGGATCTGTCTGAGCAGTATCTACAAAATGCTAAAGATTGGCAGGCTATTTGGCAGCGCAGCCCTGGTGTTGAAGACCCTGATCTTATCTACCCTGGCGAGGCTGTTAATGTCGTTGTTAAAGTTGGTGGTGAGTTATTAGAGCAGCTGCGTGCGGCGCTAGCTGCTCGTCGTGAAGATGGCAGTGACAACCCACTAGGTATGGATGTGCTTGTACCTGTAAGTAATCGTAATGAGTTCTAAGGCCTTTCCTTATATTGGGCTGTTTTTAGCGGCTTAATATTGAGTTCTAAAGCCCTCTTGATGAGGGCTTTTTTGTTTCTTGTTCTTTGGAGTCAGCTATTAAATGTGATCGGTGTCTCATTTATCTTTGGGGCTATTAGATGGTTTTTGCGTATCATTTGTAAAAATGCCCAGCTCTTTTCTATATGGGATGTGGCTTTGTGTCCTACTCGTAAACTAGATAAAATTAGCTTATAAGTAGGCTTAGATAGTAAATGTTGGCTTAGCTTTACGCTTGATATAAATAAGCTTGCGTGCGAGCAGGCTAGCACGATGGATTGTATGTCAGATTATTCTCTTAAATTTTCAGCACGCTTACGTAATGGCTTTGAAGCCGAGCAGGCGAGACTAGCTCTGATTAAGTTATTTAAGCTTAATGACGAGCGAGCCGATAAGTTAATTACGGGCTCGCCGCGAATTCTAAAAAATGACTTAACGAAGCCGCAAGCTCACAAATGGGTTAAAGCGCTTTGGTCTGCAGGTTGGCATTCTTCGTTAATAAAAGCAGATAAAGAAGTCTATACAACGGTTGAGGCTAAAGAGTCTAAGCTTGCGGTTGGACGTTCTGATGCTGATGTAGCGCCTACACAGGGCAAGCAGCTTGAAAAGCCCAGTGTCGGGCCAGCTAAAAAAGCTCATATACAGCGGATTTATGCCCCTCGCGTTCCTGCATCAATGTGTATTTTAAAAGGCTGGCAGCAGCAAAACACACTTAATCCTAACGCTTGTATTCAGGCTGGCTGTCAAGACCGTGATGCCTACATGATTGTGATTGCCCAACCTAAAAAAGACATTGAAGGTAGCCCAGACTTAAAGGCCTATACTAAGGCCGTTATAGAGTCTGCAGCTGGGTTTATTGCGCAGGGACGTATTTCTACCCCAATAGCAAAACAGGCTCACCGAGAATTAGATTGCTTGTCTGCTGAAATAACGGGCTTAGTCGATCAGTCTAATGTGCACTATCTTATCAGTGTCTTTGAGGGTTTAGATCATTTCTACGCTGTGTACTTTTGGACGAGTAAGCACAACTTTCAGCAAGTCCGCCCACTTTTTAATGCTATGAATGCGAGCTTTTCGTGTACTAAAACACGCAAGCAAGAAATGCTCTCGGAAGCCGAGCTTACCCACTAGACTTAACAGCTAAGTATTAGCGGGCAAGCGGCACAGAGCTGGGGGTTTAAGCCTAGCCTCGTTCTGCGCTCATTGTGGTTTCAAAGCTAAAGGATGTATTTTCAGCTAGCCCGCCTTCTTCGAATTCAATGATGAGCTCACCGGTAAGTTTAAATTCATCGGGGGCTGTTTCTTCAATGGCTAAGCGTTTTACATCACACCAATTATCGATGTCATTGATCATTAGTGAGCCTTCTGCTTCTGGGTAGGCTTCATGCGTGAGATTTAAACCATTTAAGGCGTAGCGTTCGCCTAGGTCTAAGTCATACCAATCAAATACAAGTTCAGTATCAATGGCTTTAGTTTCGCCCTCAATGTCTAATTTAAACTGGCTCAGAGGAATGGTAATGCGATGGTAAAGCGTTCGGGCCATGCCAGCCGCTTTATCTTCGTGCCAAAACACATCTACACGGCCATGTTCAGCTTTGGTGAGAGATTGTAGTTCGATTTTGTTCATAGTCTGATTTATTCCATTAGCGACGTTAAGGGCAATCTAACGCATTAGACGCTACTTTTATAGTGAAAATATCTGTATCGCTATTCATTATGCCTACCGCATAAGTGCGCTATTTCTGTCTTGCCTTTAATTAATGCCCGAGTGGGAGTAACGACAAATTAGGAACAAATGTGAATGCTGCGTTTTACACTTTAACAATCATCTCGCTTGAGTAAACTGTCATTACAGATAAAACATGAGACATCAGGAGAGAGAGATGGGATATGGAATAACAAAGCAAAGTGCTCGTAAGTGGGTATTACCTATTCAGATTACCGTTCCAAATGATTTTCCTTCATTATTACTAACGCGCTTAAAAAACGCAGCAAATTCTTGGAATACTCAAACAGGCTTGCCGTTATTTGTTTTTATCGGCTTAAAAACAAGTATTGTGTCGTTAAAAAAACAGGACGGTGCTGGTGGGTCATTCACTGCCGGTGATGGTGGCTTAGGGAAGCCAATTAAAGATGTAAATTCTATCTTATCAATTGGGACACAAATATCAGATCATAATATCCTCCATGAACTAGGGCATGTACTTGGTCTTGCTCATGAAGAAGAGCGCCCTGGTGACAAAACACAAGCATTTTACAGTTCAAAAAAATCGGTAAACCCCAAAGTACAAAGCTGGCTCTTAGATGCTCAGTGGGATAACTGTCGTAATAACCAAAAACAGTTTGGTTATATGGCGCATGGCGATTTTGATGCAAATTCGGTTATGAAGTATGGGAATAGTAATGGAACTTTAAGTGCTGGTGATATTGCCGTGGTTCAAGCTATTTATGGTTGAGTTTGTCTATAAGGCCGTTATGGCGGCCTTATGTTCATTCAATTTCTAAGCCTGAATAGCCAGTGTAATGCTTTTTGTTGTGCCTCCCTTTTTTGAAGGCCACTTTATACCCTTGCAGTTATTATTAGTTTACAGCTGTAAGGGTATAAATATTGAGCACTAAGCACTGCGCTTATCACTCTGGTTTTTAAAGTCAGAGTAAATTACTAAGACTCCAGACCACGGCCAGCTTGCCTAACCAACTCAGACACTGCGTGATGCATTCGTATAAAAATGCTTCTTATAAATGAGTAGGTGATGTTTACGCCTTCAACAATCTTGATTCCCAGAATTGTAGCCATACGAATAATAAGGCGTGTAACCCAAAAAGAGGCTTCTTTAACTAAATCAGCGGCTTTGTGGACGACATAAGCAAGACGATCCAAAATCGTAAATATTGTACTTCCACCTAAAACTACAGCTATACCTGAAAGGTTGATGGCTTTCTCTACCACCCATAATAAAGCGGCACCGGCAACTTCGGCGGTATTTAAACAGAATGACAGAGGGCCGTCAGACTTTAACCAAGCTTCAATAGAGGCATCTAGCATTTTCTGAGGTCTAGAGCCTGCAAGCTTATCCCAGCTATCTCTTTTTTCTACCGAGTCTATGTAGTTAGCCATTAAATGAGGCTGCCAAAATGCTAGTTGGGCATTTGATGGCAGTAAGAAGTCACCTCTTCCTGAGCTGGGTACATGCACAAATGGCCAAGTAGGGACCATAGCGACAGGGTCTGTTTTATGATGAACGCGGTAAAGATTATTGTCGCCTATTCGTGTTTTTGCCTTATTTGAAAAAAACTCTAATCCAACTCTAGGGCTGCCAAATGTATATAGTTTAACTGTGCGCCCAGTAGATGACTTAAGCCAGTCAGCGGTAAGTGTTGCTAATGCACCGCCTAAGCTGTGACCAACACAATGGATTGTGTGAATGTTTTTCGATGGTGTAGGTATATCATCTGCATATGTGTTGAAGGTATCTTGGAAGCCTTGGTGAACTTTTCCTCCCGTTCTAGATGCCTTAATGCCCGCGTTTAAATCTGTTAGGGCATCCATTAGGCTCGCCGTACCTTTTATAGCAAAAATAGCTTGGTTTTGATAAATAGTATCTTTTAGTCCTTCGGCATATAGCCCCATCATATGAGAGGTTTTTAGTACGATGCCGCCCGTTTTACCGCTTAAACCTTTATCGCTTAAAGACGCGTTGTCACCAAGATCAAGCAAGTTTTTATATTTAAAATAAAATAACTTGCGTGTTTTTTCATTCTTTATATCGTAGATATTTGAGGCTAATCCAGCTGCAAACTCAGGGCTTAATTCAGTCATATGATAGTCCTTTGAATTATAAGTGTTACCAATTGCAATTTGTTAGTAGTAGTGTTTTGAATTCTTCGTGCAGAACTGGTTCATTTGAAAGCTCGCAAGTTAATACTAATGCTTGACCGCCAAGCTCTGAGTTTTCGTCAGGTCTTCTCTTGGAGTTTAACCATATTTCAACTTCTTTCCCTTGATAAAATACAGTAAGGGATTGAGCAACAACAAATTCAACTGGTAGTAAACTTGTAAGAGAGCGCTGATAGACAGCTTCGAGATGGATTTCACCGTTGTCATTGAGGGTGAATTCATCGCTTACTTCTTTTTGCCAAGAAATATAGCGTGTTAACTTAGCACCTGAAGCAGGTTTTCCATCCTGGGTGACTTTTAACTTTACCTCAGAAAATACGCATGACTTTCCGGCATCAAATAACGACATTGCAGCTCCAAAGCTTGAAATTAAAATTAAAACAAAAAAAACGATAACTTGTTTCATGGTTATCCAATTTATACAGTTACTGACCAGTTTAGTCGGCTATGTATGTGGTTGTCTTTATAAGCAAACTAAGTATTCGCTAGATTATTGTGTAGCTTGCCGCTTTAACTTTCTCGTTACCTTAGGCGACAATTAACTCAAGGGTGGCCAGACTTAATGCTTTTGACTTGTTGCTTGGTTAGACTTAGCTCGATATTTGATCTTTCTAAATATTGCTTAGATTTTACTCCGAAGAGCTTAAAGTTAAGCTTAATATGTGCAGAGTCATTATTAATCAATACTGATAAGGCAATTGAAGTTTCATTATTTGGGCTTAATGCATAGTGGTCAGTTGCAGAAAGGCAGGTTAAGTCTAAATTTTTTTCCCCAAGTTGTGAGGAAATATCTTTATAACCATCTACAAACTTACCAGCGGTTAAGCTCAATCGACACTGGGTCAACTCTTTTGAAGAAAAGATAATTACAGAACCGGTCTCACCATCATCAAATTTGAATGAGTAATCATTTACGCCTGATACAGCGAACTCGTTGTTGTTTGAGGTTGAATTCATTGTGGTACCAGCTCTTGTAAAACTTACAAATACAGTAAAAAATAAGAGAGTGTAGATAACTGATTTCATATGATCATGCTCTACGACTCTTTAGCTAACCTATTAATACAGTCGGGCAGCCCACAACAATCTTACCGCCGTGGGCGGTGGTATCTCCCAAGCGTGCGGCAGGTTTGTTGCTTAGCAAAACGGTAGTGCTACCCATGGCGATGCTGTCTGGTGGTCCTACACAAACGCAGCTGCTACCAAGTGTTGCGGCTGGCATATTGGCTATAAGAACAGTAGGGGCACCTGGCGACACAATAGGTCCGCCAACATGGGGTACGGTGCCTGTCACCATTGGGCAGACATGCATGTCGGTTATTCTTGAAGCGGGCATTCCCATAGTGATTTCCTCTATTTTCCTATGCCGTAAATAGCTTTACGAGCAACTTCAGTTGTTTTTTGCATAAGCCGGTATATGACATTTCGAATTAAGACGATGGTCATCTCTTTAATATTTTTGACCACGGCCATGCCAAGTGCCTGCATCATTTTTGCGATCAAGCGAAAGAGCCATACAGAGCCATCCCAAGTCGGAAATTTTATATCTTTAATTTTGGATAGTAGATACGCGAGCTTATCTGCCAGGCTCATGAAACCAATCAAGGGCAGTTGAAGCGCATGAAAAATGCCACTTCCCGCTTTTTTGAATACCCAAATTAGAGCGCTGTTCAGTAGCTGCCAGGTTTTTGCACTTGATGAGTCTATTGGGCTTTTGGATTTTAAAAACTCTTCAATGATTTCATCAAGGGTATGGGTTGGTTGTCTTCTTTTCAGATCTTGCCATGTTAAATCTTTAACCGAGTTACAGTACTCTTTCATATCATGGGCTTGAGCAGACAATATACTCTCGCTAGAGCTAATGTAATGTCCGCTAGACTGAAATGGAGGATGAACAAAAGGGAATAGTGGGATCATTGGCACAGGATCGGTTGCTTTGAAAACTCTTTTTATATTTCTCTCTCCAATGCTACGTGTAAAATGAGAAGAGAAAAACATCATTGCGGGCTTCGGGGCGCCAAATGTATACAGTTTTACTTCCTGTGTTTTTCTAATTGACTGAACCCAGTCGGCAGCGATAGTGGCTATAGCTCCGCCTAGGCTATGACCTATGCAATGAATATTGCCTGTACGACTATTGTTCTGATTCAGAAAGGTTAAGATATCCGACTTCATGCTTTTAAATATGTTGTTAAAACCAACATGTACAGCAAATCCTGTTTCGGAAATCTCAGTACCTATTTTAAAGTTGCTGACCCAGTCGGCACTGTTGTTTGCCGTAGTAGATCCACGAAAAATAATAAAAATATCGTTGGAATAATCGCCTGAACCAAGAGCGCACACACCAAAGCCATCAGTGGCACTTCTAATAATATGTCCGCCGACTTTAGCGGTAAGCTTTTTTTTGTCAGCGTTTTTTGTTGAAAACTCTGGCCTTAAAAGAAAGCCTTTTAAGTCTATGTCATCTTGTACGGCATAAACTTCATCAGCAAATTGGGAGGAAAGCTTAGGGTTTAACTCCATTTACCTATGCTCCTTTAATTCTCTCCAGTGACAAATGGTCATAAGTCCGCCTCGCGGGGTTTCAACTCTTCGAAGCTCATCTGTCAGGTTACAAGTTAAATCGATGGGGCTGCCGCCAAGCTCAGAGTGTATGTCTGTGTCCATCTTTCCAAAATTCCATATTAAATATTCTTCATCTTTGTATTGGACAAAAATCCGTTGGCTTGCGAGAAATTGGTTTAAGGGCGTTAACTCAAGCTCCTCTCTTACTAGTGGTAGTTTGAAGTGCCCATGACTATCAGCTTTAAATTTTTCTTCTGAATACTCCTCGCCTTGTAACTTAATTATCCTAGTGATCTCTGCGCCAGAAGCAGGAGAACCATTTAATAAAACATGCCCCTCTAGAGGAGAAAAAAGTACGGCATCAACTATTTTTGTACCTAAAAGTTTCACGTCAGCCTCGCAAGCAGAGATAGAAAAAGTTAAAAGAAGTACTAGAAGTATTTTCATTCCTCTAGACCTGACCATTACCACCGCGAGCTAGATCCAAACCTTGGGCGATAAAATATTTGTAATTTTCTTCGAGCTTTTCTGGGTCGATTAGGGCTGCGGCTAAGCTAACGCAGCCAGCGACGGCGTGGGCGAATAGGTATTCAGGTGGTGGAACTTCTGGCTCGCCTTCGGGGGTCATACTTCCGGTACACCAAGCTGCAGCGGTTGCAGCCCAACTTGCGGCGGTTTTACTCTTGGTGAGTTCTCCGAGTTCTTTGCAGCGAAGGCGGTTGTCTTCAGAGGGCTTTTTGGCCCAAGCTTCGGCCGCGAGCAGTGCGTTGATGTTGGCTTCGTCTGTTTCTGGGGTCTGAGCTTTACGGGCCGCTAAACAGGCCCACCACACGGCTTCACGCTTGGGCAGGCCGTGTGCGAGAAGTTTGACTGAGTCGTGAAAAAAACCGGCGTCACGTAAACGTTCTATGCTGATTTGAGGCGCTGTATCAAGAATGACGACATCCTCAGAGCCCTCATCAGTCAATTCGAAGTGATTGAGTAGTTCTTCAGCGGTTAGAGCTTGAATTTTTACCAGATCCGTCATGGCTTTATGTAACTCTCTATTTCTTTAAGTGCGTATGCTTTAGTTGATCTTGGTGATGCCGCCTTTTACGGTCATCATGCCGCCTGCAGATACTTCGCCCATGGCGCTGGCTTTAGCTTTAACCATGGTGCCTTTAATCTGCACGCCGCTGGCATCTAGTTTAATGCTGCTGCCACCTACTTTAAGCTCGATCGAGGTCTTGGAGCTGATCTTAATGGCTTTCATTGCGTCGATTGTGCAAGAGCCTTTACCTATTTTTAGGCTGTGGTTGCCAGAGTCTACTTTGACGGTTTGGTTTCCTTTGGAAACCGTAACATTTTGATTACCTTTGCTGACGGTATAGCTTTGGTTGCCTTTGGCGATGGTGGTTTCTTCATTGCCATCTGTAACGGTAATCGAACGATTGTTTTTGACTTCTAGAGTCTGATCGTTTTCAACCTTGCCAGTTTGATCGTTATGGATGATCCAGTTGTGATCTTTACCGGCCTCCATATAGATTTCTTCTTCGCCTTTTTTATCGTCAAAGCGGTATTCATTAAACTTGCTGCCATCAAGCTCGGTTTTCCAGCCGCTTTGAGTGCTGGTGTAGTTTGGCCCTTCGTTGGTGCCGTTGTAGACAGCACCCGTAACCAGTGGGCGATCAGGGTCGCCATTGATGTAACTGATAACCACTTCTTGGCCCACGCGCGGAACGAAGTTTGCTCCCCAGCCTTTACCTGCAAACTGCTGTACAACGCGTACCCAGCATGAGTTTTGGGCGCTATTCCAAGGGAATTTTACTTTGACTTGAGTGTAGGGGTCTTTTGAGCTAGATGCTGCTGTGGCTTTTACTTCGAGCACAGTCGCTACTTGCGGCGAGTGAATTTTCTTGGCAAAGCCCGATGGTGCTGGGCGCAATACCACACTGCTAGGAACACAGCTAAAGCGGTTGCTAAAGTAGCTGTCTTGATCGTTGCGGTCGCGCGCGACGATATGCACATGGGTCAGTAGATATTTCCCTTTTTCTGAACTCAGTGGGTGGTCAATCTCAAAGCGTCCGCCTGCAGCGAGTACGGTGACATCACTGGTGCCTTTGGCAATATCAAAACCAGCTTCTTCAGCTTCCATTGAGTATTCATTAAGCCCCTTATTGTAGGAGTCTTTAAATTTGTGTTTGTGCTCTGCGTCGATTTCAAAGTTATAAAGACCATATTGACGGTGTTTATAGCTCGATACGCTATTGAGGGGTGAGTTTGTTTTTACCTCTTGCTTGTTATCTTTGGTGGTGGTGAATTCGCTGTAATCTTTAAATTCAAAACCACCGGTATGGTAGTTAAAGCTGCGCTGCCAAGAGTGGATTGTGTCTTTGGTTGGTTGGCTGCCACCGCCATCGTATTCGATTTTATCTGTTTCGGCGTCGAAGTAGTCTTGGGCATCATCGGCTAAGACAAGCTCATGTTTGCCGTCGGCATGTTTAAAGTAATAGCTAATGCCTTCTTCGGCCATAAGGCGGTTAACGAAGTCGAAGTCTGATTCGTCAAATTGCACACAATACTCACGAGGTAAATACGTTGCTGAGAGTTTTAGTTGCAGGCTGATTACTTTTGAGTATTCGCCGAGAACTTCGGTGATGATGTCTTTGGCGCTTTTTTCATGGAAGACTCGATTATTGGAGCCTAAAGTTGCAAACCAAAAACCTGGTACGATCTCGGCGCGATAACGGCGTAGGCCGTTGCCATCGACATCAAGCATGGCCAAATGCGTGACATAACCGTTGATAAAACGAGGTTTGTCTTCACCGCTGTTTAAGAGTTTGACGGTTAGGTCTTTACCGACAAGGTCTTTTTGGTCGACAGTATGATTGTCTGAGTAGAGTTCCAGCTCAAAGCGGAATAGATCGGATACGTACTCATCACCGCTGACTTCGGATGCGATAAAGGCGTCCTTTCCCAGTGGAGTGTCGATATGAATCAGTCGTTTATCTTGGTTGAGTATAGACATGGCCTTGTCGCTATTTCCTGAGTGGTTAGCAATACTTTAACAGAGGGGTAGTTGCTTGGCTGAGCTGTCGGTAACAGTTCAGCCAAAAAACCAAAAAGGGCCGAAGCCCCCACAGCCTAAGCTGTGGGCACTCGGCCCTCTTATAAGAAACCGAGAACGGAAACTTATAATGGCTTAGCTGTAGTAAGGTCGTAACCAACCTTCATGTTCTTAGTATTCTTATTCGTCTTATCAGCGTGAGTAAGATCAGCTTCAATCTTAGCGAAGCTAAGAGAGATAGACTCGTGTGGAGCACCACCAGAAGAAGCGCTAACGCTGTAAGAAGAGATCATTACTTCTTCTAGAGTGAATACTGCGTATTTCTCTACTTGTGAAGCACCAGTTTGAACAACGTGGATTTCAACTTTAACACCGGCATCACCAGTTACAGAGTTCTTGAACAAACCACCAGAAGCAGCGTCAAGAGGCTTAGTTACGGTAACTTCGCTGATGCTAGGACGAGTAGCTTCACGGTTAGACATTGCGCCAGCTTCCATAGTGATGGCACGGCCTACGCCGAAGTTCATGCTGTCAACTTCGATCCAGTTTTCGTAACCAGCAGCAGTAACGTTACCAGCAGGAGAGTTTGCGTTAAAGTTCATGTAGATAGCCATCGATCGAATTCCTCTTTCTATGGTCTTGGTTAAATTCAGGGTTTTATTTTTTTCCCTTATCGACGGATATGCCGTTAAAGAAAACCTTGCCCTTGGCAATTGCGATGAATTAAAGCAGAGTTTTTTTACTCTGAAAACCCCTGTTTTTAAGGCTTTTAATCGACTCTGGCACCATTTAATTTTTTGACTCTGGTACGAATTTAAATAAGCAAACTTGACTCTGGCACGAATAAAAAGCCTAGCCTGTCGTGCAAATTAGCAGAGTGCTTAAATTTGGCCCTGTAAGCCATAGGGCTGAATATTATTTAGTCAGTGATTTGTTTTGACTCTGACACCAATTAATTTTTATGAGGTTTTGACTCTGACACGCTTTTTTGAATTGTGGGTCGACTCTGACACCAATTAGGATCAAAAAAATTTCAAAAACTTTAAAAAAGTGAGATGGATGTCGCGTTTTTCCGCGTCTTGCTCCGAGTAGGCGGTGAGTTTTAGGATAGGAATGCGTAGGAAAATTAAATAAGCCAAGATCGATATCACTTGGCTTGAGCTTCATTTTATGTGATTTGAGTAGAGCAAGGCTTGTACTTTATTAGGAGTTAGTCGCTGGAATCGTTCGCTTCTTTTTTGCTTGGCCGACCACGCTTAAGTGGGCGAACCCGTTGATTGGCAATTTTCTCAATCTTGTCTTTAAAGGCGTCGCCACCTAAGACTTGTCCGAGTTTGACTGTTTCTGCAATGTATTCAATCAAGCGAGAGTCAAAGTCAAAGCGGAATAAACGGCTGTACTCTTGGCCGCGCTCCACATCGCTTTCACCTAGGGCATTATAAAGTCGGTGGTCTTTAATAAGTTCGCTATCAGCTTTGCAGGTGTGGTAGTTAAAGCTAGACCATTGATAGTCTTCAGGGCTATCTGCTAAGCCTAAGTACATGGGTTTGAGCTCAACATAGCGGTAGCATGTAAGTAAATAGGCGTCTGAATCAATCAGGCTGGATTTGTATCGACCTCCCCAGAGGGTGCCTGAGCGCTTATAGCGGTGGTTTACGTATTGCACATAACGCCTGCCAAGGGATTGCATCATGGATGAGATGCCCTGGGTCATTTTGGGGGTGGCAATAATTTGAATCATATTAGGCAGCAAGACATAGGCATGCACGTGCACCTGATATTGTTCAGAGGCTTTGTGTAGGCACTGCAAGTAAAATTCATAATCTTCGTCGTCGAAGAAACAGGCCAGATTGTTATGGCCTACTTGAACAATATGCTGTGGTATATCGGCAATATTAATGCGCGGCAATCGAGCCATAACTGCTTATTCTTATTCCCTAATATCGTTTCATCGACCCTAGATGCGGGCTGCGATCCTGCAGAGTCGGCAATTATGCGTAAGTGTGCTGTCGATTTCAATTTTTACCTCAACCCTATTCTACAGCGGCTATTAATGCTTTAATCGTGATTCTATACAATCGGGTTTGGTATAGCCTGAAAGATTGTCTGCTTTATAGACAAAAAATAACGGATTTAATAATGAATGAAATGGGTAGCATCCGTCTCGCGGTCAATGGCCGAACTGATATTGGCCAAGTAAGGGATGAAAACGAAGACAGCATTCGTTGGTTTGCTCATCCTACGTTGCCGTTTTCTTATACGGTTATCGCAGATGGAATGGGCGGTTATACCGGTGGCGCGTTAGCTAGCAAGATTGCCGTAGATACTTTAGGTCAACAGCTCGAGACTTTAATGAACCCTACGTTTCTATCGTGTACGCCTGATCAACAGGAACTGATGATTAAGGCATTACTCCTCGATACAGTTAAACAAGCGAATCAAGCCATATTAAATGCCAAGTTGGCTAATCCCCAGTTTGCCCATATGGGGACAACCCTGGTGTTAGCTTTGGTTTGGCAAGATCAGGTCACTATTGCCCATTTGGGGGATTCTCGCGCATACCTTTGGGATTCACAGGGGCTGGTACAACTGACGAAAGATCACAGTGTTGTGCAAGATATGATTGACTCGGGCGCTCTGACCGAAGATCAGGCTCGTACGAGTGATGTCAGAAACCACATTACTCGTGCTTTGGGGGTCATGCCTGATGTTGAGCCTAGCATCAATAATTATCAGCTTACAGGTAATGCCTTATTGATGCTTTGTAGTGATGGTTTAACAGAGTATCTAGATAATAGTGAGCTCGAGTTCGTGCTTGCTACGCATAGGCCTGCACTAGAGTGTTGTTTTCGTTTTATTGACGATGCTAACCAGCAAGGCGGTAAAGATAATATTAGTGTAGGTATTATCGAATACACGGTTGGGGCTCAAGCCTCAGTAAATCATTTCCCTCCTCCAGTGAGCTCAAGTGAGCCTTCGGATGATATTACGGTACGTAAAGAGCGTAACCCCTAATGCTGACGCACTAGAAAAGAAATATAAGAATGCTGACGCTATAGAGATCTAAGATGTTGACAAAGGAAAGTCTGAATCGCTCTGACGACAAGCCGAACGAGCCTGCTGGGGCAGTGCTTGTTAGCCCTGGCTGGCATATCAGTGCTAAACATTTACAGAAGAAGGTTCAGCAGCAACTTAAGCTACCTTCACTGCCGCTACCTTCCGTTGCAAGGCCGTGCTTTTCTAAAGTTTTAGAAGGGCATGCTCTGGCCAAGCTTGATGAGCATCCAACTCTGCCTATTTCGATAGTTTCGGGTGAGTTGGTTTTTCAGGTAACGGATTTCACATTGCCTGGCCCGATTGCCTTTGCCTGGCGGCGTGTTTATCGCAGCAGTCTTCTTTCTGGCACTGGGCATGGTCCTGGTTGGGTTACACCCTTAAGTGAGCGCTTACATATTAGTGCTGGCACCGTTATTTTAACGACGAGTTCCGGCCGTTTAATAGAGTTTAAAAACCCCACTATTGGCTCGAGCTGCCAGCACCGTCAGGAGAAAATGCTGCTAACACGCCAAGCGGAACATAGCTACCTTTTATCAACCATTGGCTGTGATGATTTTCGCCTGTTTCGTGCTGATGGCGTGAGTGATTACTTACCCCTAGTTGAATTTAGGGATGGTTTTAATAACAGTATTAGTGTGGATTATAAGCGCGGCCAAGTGCAGAAGCTGGTCTCGAGCTGGGGGCGCAGTATTCATTTTGAACATACTGATAGCGGCCAAATTAAATCGATTCACTCTCATGACCTTGTTTCCGATACTAACCCTCAAGGCTTGTTGGCGCACTATGGTTATAGTGAAGCGGGGGCTTTGGTTGAGGCGACTGATTTTAGCCGCAGTGGTGAGTGTTATGCCTACGAGGCTGGTTTTTTGGTATCTAGAGATACACAAGTTGGCCAGAGTTGGCACTACAGTATTGAGTCAGACTCCGTTCCTGCGCGCTATTTTCAAGCCGAGTGCGCTCAGACGGGTGAAATCTACCAGCTTAAATGGCGATATAAGCAGTTAAAAACAGAGCTAAGGCGTGGTTGTGATGCTCTGTGGACTTATCAGCTCGATAATCAAGGACAAATTCGCCAAGTGAGTTTACCGGATGGCAGCGTTATTCGCCGTTTATTCGATAGCTATGGCAACTTATGTTGTGAATCCAATGGTGAGGGCCAAGCGTTTTATTTTCGCTATAACCGCAGTGGCCAAGTTACCCGCATGACGGACAGTTTAAATCGCACTACACGTATCCGTTATGATGACAAAGGCCGCCCTAATTTAATTACCGATGCATTAAACAATCACTGGCAAAGGCGTTATGGTTCTGCTGGTGAGTTGTTAGAGGTTCGTAGCCCTAAGGCTTCGGTGTGGCAGTTCAGTTATAGCGCTAAAGGTCAGTTGGAGTGCGTGCTTGACCCAGAAGAGGCCAAAACGCAATTTCAGTGGGATAGCCAATTCAATTTAACTCAGTTGATTGATGCTGAGAATAACAGTACGCGTTTTGAATACGATCATTGGCAAAGGCTTGAGCGTGTACTTGATGCGTGTGGTATGGAGCAGAGCTTTACTTACGATGCTCGGGGCTTGTTGGCTCAAATTACCCAAGCAGATTTACCTGTTATTAAACTGCAATACAGTCAAGTTGGTTTGGTGACAGAGCTTGCCAAGGGCGAGCAACACCGTGCTCAGTATCATTATCAGCACGGTTTGTTAGTTGCGCTAGAAGACTCGCGGTGCGGTCATGCTGAGTTTAAATATGACAAGCAGCTTCGCCTTATAGAGGCTCTAAACTCAACGGGCTTACGCTTTAGTACCAGCTATCATCCTTGCGGTTACGTTGCTGAACAAAATGATTTTTATGGTCGTCATTATCGCTTTGAATATAACAAAGCCGGTCAATTGATTGAATACCGAGACCCAGAGGTGATTACAAGCCTTGATCGTGACCAAGCAGGCCAGCTAACAAGGGCGAGTAATAATAGTGGTGATGCTTGTGACTACCACTACGATCCTATAGGCCGAATTATTGCGGCGAATAACCGTGAAGCATTAATTCGTTATCAATATGACAGCGAAGGCCAGTTACTTAGTGAGCATGTAGACGATCAGGAGTTTGGTAGCCATTCTTTTGAGCACCAGTACGATGTCTGTGGTCGTCGTATCAAAACCATTACCGATGAGATTTTTCTGCAATACCATTACAGCCCTGCCGGTCGTTTCTTTGGTGTGGATCTAAATGGTGAAACCGTTCTACGCCGAGCTTACGACGCCTGTGGCCGAGTGCTTGAACAGACGCAGCTTGAGCTGCAGTCTCAGTTTGCTTATAGCGATTTGGGCCAGTTAGTTGCTCAGTCAGTGATAAAAACGGGTGTGGCTGAGCCGATTATCGAGCGCAAATATGAATACGATGTAAAAGGGCGCTTGTCTGTTATGGACGACAAAGTGTTTGGTCCTTGTCAGTTCAGTTATAACGAACAGGACAAGCTCATAGCGTGTGATGGTACGTTTGCAGAGCAGCTAAGTTACAACGAACAAGGTCTGCTTAATCGAGTGGCTGAATCGGCGCTATCTTATTCGCCTTTTCAGTTGCTTGAGCAGTTGGGTGACATGAGCCTCAAGGCTGATAAACGCGGCAATCTTGTCTTTCGATCTGCAGGAAAAACGAGTCCTAACTCAGTGACTTATAACTATACCGGCTGGAACCAGTTGTCGAGCATTGAAAACGGTGACTTTAAGACTTTCTACCGTTATGACGCACTGGGAAGACGTTTGTCTAAAGTCGTAACGCATTTAAAAACCAAACAAAAGAAAAAGGGCTCGTTTCGCCATAATGGCCAACAGCTGTGGTCGGATATTCAGTTAACTCCAAAGGGACAGCGTGTTCAAAATTATGTCCTAGCCCCGCAAAATGCCGAACTGCTTGCAGTTGTTCGCGATGGTGAGTTATTCGCTATGCACCAAGACGGGCGCGGTTATGTCTGTGAGCTGACTAATGCCAAAGCTGAACTGGTTTGGAAAAATCAGGCTCGTCTACTTGGTGGGGTAAATCGTTTTCATGAGAAGCCTCAGGTATCCAATCCTGTTCGCTCAGCCGGTTTATATACGGATAGTGAATCGGGCTTAAACTATGTTTGGCAAGATGGCCATCACGCTTATCGTGAGCCCTTATCTCATACTTCTTTGAGTGCGCCTATTCAAACACGTCTAGGCCCTGTTTCACTGTGGGCTGCACCTAGTATGGAGCTTCGCCAAGATGCGTATGAAGCCGTTAATTTGAATGATTTAAGGCATTTAAAAGATCAAAACTGCGCCATTGCGGCACTTCTGACTGATTATTTACATTTCTCTAAGGACTAACTATGCCACGCGCCACCATGCAAACATCCGGTGCTGTTTTTAGTGATGGGCAAGACCATCCAATCCGCCCTAAAGCAACTCTGACCAAGCCCTTACGTGTTGCGATATTAGGTGACTTCTCAGGCCGTAGTAGTCGTGGTATATCGGAGCCCGAGACAATAGCAAAGCGCAGGGCCTATACGCTGAATAAAGATAATTTTGAGCGTACTTTTGAAGACCTTGGCGTTCAGTTGAAGGTACCGGTGATGGATGAGCCTCTTTCGCTGATGGAGTTTGATGATCTTCACCCAGACTACCTCTATAGCCGTGTACCTCTATTCAAGCAGTTTATCGAGCTCAATAAGCAGCTGTTAACACCGAGCAAGTTTGATCAAGCGGCTGATGAAATCAAGCAGTGGGTGAATTTTCAGGCACAGCAATTTACGTCAACAGGCGCTGATACTGATGCTGAAGAAGGCCAGCTAATGCTTGATGCGATTTTATCTTCAAGTAACTATCAAGCTCAGTATGCCAGCTCTCCACAAGGGCAAATCGATCAGCTGATCAAAGACATCGTTGCACCGTTTGTGGCTCCTACGGCTGACCCTCGTCAGGCGGATATGTTGAAGGCTGTGACGGAGGCGACGAATGATGCAATGAGAAAAATCATGCATCAGAGTGATTTTCAGCAAATTGAAGCAAGTTGGCGTAGTTTACATATGTTGATGCGTCGTTTAGATAGTCACCCAGAGCTTTATATCGACATCATTGATATCACTAAAGCTGAGCTATTGGCAGATCTTGCGGCTGCTGGTGAAGATTTAGAGCAGGCTCAGATTTTTAAACGTTTGGTATCCTCGCAAACGTCGAGTGGCAACATGCCTTACAACCTAGTGCTTGGTGACTTTTTTATTGAGGATCGTGTTGAGGATGTGGCGCTTTTGATCGATATGGCGACCATTGCCCAAGCCGTAGACGGCTGTTTTGTCAGTGGCGGTAGCACTAAGCTTGCTGGTTGTCCAAGTGTCGCTGGTTCTGCAGACCCGGACGATTGGTACTATCCTATTGATGATGAGTTTCAGTCGGCTTGGCAGGCTTTAAGGGCGTTTGATGCAAGTGAACACCTTTGTTTAGCCGCCCCGCGTTTCTTATTGCGCCTGCCTTTTGGTGCGAAGACGGCCTCTACAGATTGCTTTGAGTTTGAAGAGTTGCCAGAAACAAAAGGGCATAAATATTACTTGTGGGGCAACAGTGCCTATTTGGTGACTCTGCAGTTATGTCAGAGCTACTTGGATTTCGGCAGTCACTTTAATCCGGATCACAATCCTAAAGTGTCTGACCTTCCGCTCCATGTGTATAAAGAGTACGGCAGCCAACAGATAAAACCTTGTGCGGAAAATTTATTAACCGACTCAGGTATTGGCGTGTTAGCTCAAGCGGGTTTAACGGCCGTACGTTCGGTTCAAAATAGTGATGCTGTATTGATCAATCAATTTAAATCAGTGTCCGAATCAGGGCTTTTGAGAGGCCCTTGGAGTTAGGTCTATTTTGTTTGGCGCGAGCCCTGAAAAACGACAGGCCCAAAGTGCGGATGCAGGGCTTAAGAGCGCTTTTCAGGGTTTGCTCGAACCTCAGCAGCATTTCTATCAATACAGACGCGTATATCGGTTACAAAAAGTTAAAGCTGTCTTCTTGGCTATTCTTATATCTGCGTTTAGCTCTTGGGCTAATAGTCCCGCTGTTAAAGCCGATTTTGCCTATATTCTTAATTTGCCCCAAGTGAAAAGCTCACCCAAGGTGTCCAATGTGCACTCTTGGCAAGACTTCTTGGCATCGACCCTACAAAAAACAGAAATAGACAGTGTGCGTTCGGTTAATCACTTTTTTAACGACATGCTGGAGTTTAATGCCGACCTTGCCATTTGGAAGCAAAGTGATTTCTGGGCAAGCCCTGTTGATAGTCTTATTGTTGGTCAAGCAGACTGTGAAGACTACGCCATTGGTAAATACATCAGCTTATTGGCAATGGGGGTGGAGGAAAGCAAGCTGCGCTTTGTTTATGTTAAAGCGACGCGGCCTAATGGAAAAGCTCCGCAAGCGCACATGGTGCTTGCTTATTATCCTAGCCCAAGTGCATCGCCCTTTATTTTAGATAACCTTAACCCAACGTTATTGCCTGCTTCTAAAAGACCAGATTTAAGGCCTGTATTTAGTTTTAATGGTGATAGCTTATGGTTAAGGGCTGGCAGTAGTTCATCTGAATCACAATCTAAAAATAACCTATCGTTGTGGAGAGAATTATTGCAGCGCTTACAGCGCCAAGGAATTACTTTAATTTAATTAATGGCTTAATTTAGTAAAGGATCTATGAAATTAATTACCAAACTTTGGATTGCTATTGCTGTTATTACAGCAATAGCTTTTGTCGGCAGCTTTAGCATTATGGCCCGTTCAAGCCAAGTGGCCTTGATCGAGCAACTCAGTAAACAAAATAGCGACAATAGCCAATCTTTAGCTTTAAGTTTAAGCCAGGTAGCGGGCGACCCTGTGCAAATGGAGCTGCAAATATCCTCGCAGTTTGATACTGGGCATTATGCTTATATTCGATTGCTCTCACCGGAAGGTAAGGAGCTTTATAGTAAAGCGGGTACAGCTGTAGAAAGAGGCTCCTTGTTAAGCCGCTTGTTGCCTATTGTTCCCCAGCTTGGTCGAGCACAGGTAAGTAATGGTTGGCAGCAATTAGGGAGTCTTGAACTTCAAGTGCAAACGCAGTTTGCCTATAGAGCATTAAAAGCAACACTAGTGATGATGGTTTTTTATTTTGTTGTTTTTGCCATTTTTTTGGGGCTATTAGGGCGTTTATTCTTAAGCCGAATTAATCAAACGCTTAGTCAGGTAGTTGAACAAGCCGATGCCTTGGGTCAGTGGCGCTTTATCTCATTACCTGTCCCCAAAATTATCGAATTTAAGCGCTTAGTTGAAGCGATGAATGCACTGAGTTTACGCTTAAAAGAGCAACTCGATAGCGATAGCTCGCGCTTGGCCTTACATAAGGCTGAATTGGAAAATGATGCTTTAACAGGTGCGCTGGAGCGTGAGGCTTTTATCCGTGAGCTATCCAGCCGACACGCTCGACAGAACGACCTTTCTCAAGGGCTTCTGCTTATTATTCGGGCTCATAATTTAATGGCGCTTAATCGTCATTTTGGGCGAGCTAAGGTTGACCTTAAATTACAAGGCTTGGTTGAATTAATTCGCACGGATAACGAGTTAACTATTACAGTTGGCCGTTTAAATGGTTCTGACTTTTCATTGCTGATTGAGTTAAGTGATGATCTTGAGCAAGAGCTAGACAGTTTATTTAATCGCTTGAATAACCATTATTGCGCTGACTTACCCGCAGGCCTTAGCCATTTGTCGGCAGGTTATACCTACTTTGGTAATATGAATCAGGCACAGCAAGTGCTTACATGGGCTGATGAGGCTCTTGCTAAAGCTGAGGCTACTTCAAATAGTCTTATTCTTTCCAGTGGGCGCACCTTGCCGAGTCTTGAGCAAGACAAAGATTGGCAGAGCAGATTCAGCCGCCGCTCGTTAGAGGTTCAAGATTTACAGCCTTGTTTGCGAGAGTTAAGGTTAAGCAATAAATTGGGGCGTTTAAACAAGCTTCAGTTTCAGCTGGATCTTGAAGCCGAACAGGCTATTAGCTCCGGCCGTTACTTGCCTTGGTTTCGACATCAGGGGCGCATGTTGGAGTTTGATCTTTGCCAGCTCGAGAGCGCCTTATTGCAGGCTTCAAAAAATGACTTTAATGGCGTCTTAGCCATAACACTGAATACACATCACTATGAAGTTCAGCAGCTTTGCTTGGCTTGTGAGGCTCTGTTTGAACGATACTCTGTGCCGCTTGATAAACTTTGTGTGATGTTCCCTGAACAGTGCTTAAGCGCTTCTCTAGTTGAGTTAGCCGATGTAATGAGTTTATTTAAACAAGCTGGATTTTATATTGGTGTCGAACATATACATCACCAGCTAGGTTCGTTAGCGCAGCTGTATCAACTTGGTTTGGATCTAATCAGTATCGATTATTCTTTGCTTCATGGCGTGAGTGAGTCTGCGCGTCAGCAAATTTTAGTGCAAGGTATCGTCAATATGGCCAATACCTTAGGGGCGGCTGTGATCGCTGATGGCGAGCACAGCGAGAAAGAGTGGCAGTACCTAGAGAGTTTAGGTGTTCAGGGGCAAACTATTTAATTAAAAAGGCCACAGCGTGCTGCTGTGGCCTTTCAAAACGATAGCCTTGTACTTTTATTCTTTAAGGTCTTTGCCAATTCCCTTCAAGCATGGCTGCGTACTGGGTGGGTTCGGGTAAGCTTGGGCTGGCCAAGGTCGCTGCAGGCATGTTGGCTGAGCCTTTACAGGCCCAAAGGCTATAGCTACTTAAGCTTGCAAAACACGAGTGCAATAGCTGTGGGTAGCTGTTGGCAATATCGCCATTTCCAAAAGCTACACGAGCTTGATTTATCAGTGGTGGTGTTGCGGGTGTTTGGCTTATTTGGCGTTGCACTTGCGTTGATGCTTTTAGTGACTCCATGAGCTGGTCTGCTTGAAATTGGCTTTGTAGAGCGCCAAGTGCCGATTCTTCAAGGCTTGTAAACCAGTCATCATTATTAGCCATAAACTCAAATAAGTTGCTGTTGCTTTCTAGAGTTGAGGCAATGGTTAAAGGAAAGTAGCGTCCGACACTGTCAACGCTGGGGACGAGTATACCTGCCCATGCGCTTTGATCGATGACGCCAGGGCTACTGGCAAAGCGCCAAATAGGGCTGGTTAAATAAATATCTAACCAGCTATCGGCGAGTATTTCTTGCGAGCTTGAAACCGCTCGCTGTAGCCATTCGTCCCACACATCTAAAAAGCTGCGGGGACATTGCCTATCGATAAAGTCCCCGTGAGCTGGGATTTTTCCAAAAATACCTAGGGTCATAGTACTTAGCCTTACAAGCCTTGAGGGCAACGGTAGTTACGTAATAAACCGAGGTCAAATGGGTTCACACTGCTGCTGGCATATAGCTTGAATTCGGCAGAGCGACCATTTTCATTAAAGACAACTTTACGAACATTATTGTTGTTGGTGTTGCTCAATTGTGAATTATCTAATAGACGTAACCAAGCCCAATCACCTTCGTATTGGCGACGGTTCATGGTTTCATTTAAATCTTCAAAGATAATGCGAACACGGTTGTCTTCGCCGCCTGTCCAAGTGACATTTTTCTGGGTTCGTGGGCCGTGGGAATAAGGCACTCGTGTTTCACCCACTTCCAGCGCAAATAATCTCACACTCGAATCTAGCTTGGTTGGTTCTATGCGGAATTTGATCGCTACTCCGTCGCCAACACTAAAATAGGCACTACGAATATTGGTGGCTCTACGTAATTGAGTCAGTGTTGATTGCTTAATAGGTAGGCTTTGGCCTTCAAATGATTTTACTTTCCAGCGACGTGTATCCATAAATGGCTTCAGGTAAGCAGAAACAAAGGCTTGTTCAATACCACCGGCTTTAAAGTAGTCATTAAATGCCATCACAGGGGTCTCGGTATCACGACCGGCTGTCATCGGATAACGGTTATATAAATTACTTTGGTAGTTTGCATAGACCTGATCACGCCAAGCGGCATCGACGTGGCGCTTGGTTTTGGCCATAACCAGCCCCCAAGTATTATCCGCTAAGTCTGTCAGCCAGTCTTTCACTACGTCGGGTGCGTTGATGCTTTTAATGCGCAGTTGTTTAATGGCGTCACCACCGGCACCAGAGAAACGCGCTTTAGCCGATTTAAAAGCGGCTTCGTTGGCATTGGGCGCACTGTCTATTTCTGTCAGATATTCATGCAGGGTTTGAATGCTGCTTAAATAGTCTTGAAGCTGAGCTGGGCGACCTTGTACGCTGGTGACCATGCGCTGAATATCTTGGAAGCGAAGATCAACCACGTTCGGTTGAAAGTGCTCACCCATTGCCGAGCTAGCTGCATCAGCAAGTGCACCAGCCGCTTTACGCGTGGTACTGCTAACTGGTGCACGTACACCACTGGTATTTACGTTTAAATTAACTTGTGGCGTTAGCTGGGTGTTATTAGCGGTTAATTCGCTCACTGCTAATAGAGGCGAATAAATCGGGTCAGATAATTGCTGCAATAAATTCAGTGCTTGTGAGGTGCTCGTAAACTTCACAACAGTGAAACTATCGATAAAGTCTTGCCAGCGCTTGGCGTACTCATTTAAATAAATTTGCTCAATTTCTTTACTGAGTTTTTCTCTGTCGGCTTCGGAGAAGTCTTCGCCGGTCATGTCGTCACCGTAAATCCAGCGGTCTTTAGCCATTTGCTCCATTAAGTCAGAGTTGGCGCTAAAGTCGGTTTCTTTATAGCCAGCCTTTGTGAATAGGTAGGGCATAGAGAAGACGGGTGAGTTTTCGGCAAGGCCAAAGGCTTGACGCATGTCGCCGCCAATTTCATTGTAAAGGTCGACGATTTGGGCGTTATTACCCGAGCTTTTTAGTTGCGTATATAGACGCTGAGCCACAGGAATACGACGCAACTGCTGGCGAGCGCGAGATACGACACGTTCATTAGGCTCAATGGCTTGAGTAAATGGCTGCTGGAATAAGTTATCCAAATGCATTAACAGTTGCTCTTGCTCACTTGCTCGGCCTGGTAGTTCATCTTGCCAGCGAGTTTGAGCGTAAGAACGAATCATTTGATAATCGAGTTTTTGCTCGTCAAACAACATTAAATACATTTTAAAAATGGGTAATAAGGCGGCATCTTTAACGGTGAGGGTATTTAGGTGTTGCTCGATGGTACTAATTAATGAAGGCAAGAAAACCGTATTAAGTTTATCTCGGTAAAGTTGGTCGCTGGCTATATCAACACGACCATCGTAAAGGCCTAAGTTGTTAAGTAGAGGGTGATCTTCTTGGTCGTAAACAAGGCTGGCTTGATGTAGAGGGTTGAGCACAGTTAATACTTCAGCAGGGTTTGAGCTGTTGGTATTAAAGGCTTGCTCGGCCAGCATAAATTCAGTCAGGTTGTCATCGACATCACTCATAAATATTTTATTTTGCGCAACACTGCCGCTCCATAAAAGAATGCTGCCGACTAAGGCGCTGGCAAAACCAGCAAAGGCAATACGGCGGAACCAAATGGTGGCGCGTTCGATCTTTCTGTTTACCCCAACAAGTTCGGACTCAGGAAAGATAACGTCTTTTAATAAGCGCGAGATAAAGAAACTCTTACCGCTGTTGTGCTGTTGCTTGCCCATATCTCGTTCAAGGCCAAAATTGGCACTTACTTGAGCCATCATGCGATCGATAGGGCTACCTTCTTGGGTGGCACTACTAAAATAAACGCCGCGTACCATTGGCACGGTGTCGTAGCGATTGGGCTTAAAGGTTTGGTTTACAAAGTCGGTAATAATGTCGGCAAGGCCTTCCATGCGCGCAGGAAAGCTTTGCAGTACAGAGCGTTTTTCAATATTGCGCTCTTGGTGAACACGCCAAAGCAGGCGCTGATTTAAGCGTTCGACTAATTGATCAAACTCGGCGGCAAAACTGTCAATGTCGGCCCCAGCTTGCGGGCTGCTTTCAGTTGGGAAGCTAACGCCCCAGACTTGCTCGCGTTCAGCTTGTGACAAGTTTGCAAAAAACTCGCTAAAACCTGCAACCAAATCACATTTGGTAAAGTTTAAATAAATAGGAAAGCGAATACCCAGCTCTTTTTGTAATTCGTTGATACGGGTACGCAAGGTTTTGGCTTGGTGTAAACGCTGCTCTGCGGTTTGTACCATTAAATCTTGTAAACTAATGGCGATAATGGCCCCGTTAATTGGGCGGCGACGGCGGTATTTCTTTAATAGGCTTAAAAAGGCATTCCAAGCGGAGTTATCGATAACACGGTGGCTGTCTTGGGTTGTATAGCGTCCGGCGGTATCAATCAGTACCGCGTCATTGGTGAACCACCAATCGCAGTTACGTGTGCCGCCAACACCACCGAGCGCTTCTTTACCGTGGCTTTGCGCAAGTGGAAATTCTAGACCTGAATTAACTAGAGCTGTGGTTTTACCTGAGCCCGGTGGGCCAATAATAATGTACCAAGGTAATTGATAGAGGCTTTTGCTGCCGCCACGTGCTTTAAAGCGAGATTTTTTAAGTGTGCTCATTGCCTCGCGAAAACGTTGGCTAATAGCAGCTAGTTCTTCTTTACTGCGCTCTTCATCGGGGTTGCTTGCTTCTTGGGCTTCTTCTAAATCTTTTAATAGCTCGCGATTTTGTTTGCGCTCAACCAGCCATTGACTTAAGTTCCAAGTCAGCCAAATTGCCCAGATAACACCGATGATAATGCCTCGGGTTAATTCGCTGAGAGTTGTATTGTCGGCACCAAATTTAATATAACCAGCACCAAACCAAATTAGCAGTGATAAGGCGCTTAGGCCTATCACTCCAAGGACCCACTTGTTGGTGAAAAACTCAAGCAGTCGCTTCATGTAAATCTCCGTAATGCCGAAACCTCGGCATAATCAATTCTGTTGTGTGGCCAAAGGCCCGCGTACTTTTTAGTAAAAGCGTTTGATTTCAGTTTTGGTGTCTGCAGGGCTTTCGACAGCTTCAACACTTTGCTCTTGCGCGACGGGTTCGGATATTTGTTCCGAAATCTTTTCGGCCATAGGGCTGGTGGCGTCGTATAGCCAATAGCGGAAGCCGGAATAGCTCAGTACCAAAATTGCTAGTACAACACTGGCAAATACCCACATCGGTATGTAATTCATCATGCTGCTATTGGGGTCGACACTACCTTGCCAGTGAGGAGATAGGTCGGGTTCACGACTGGGCCTGTGGTTCTCAATCGTTTGATAAAGGTTGTCGCGTATTTGTTCGAGTTGCTCATGTCCGCGCTGCTCTAAGCGATATTTACCTTCAAAGCCTAGGCTTAAGCACAAATAGAAGAGTTCAAGAATATCTAGGTGAGATCCCGGTGTTTCAAGCATGCGCTGAAGAATGACAAAACACTTCTCACCGCCAAAGGTTTCTTGGTGAAAAAGGCTCAACAATGAGTGTTGGCTCCAACCGCTAGCGGTTCCCCACGGGGTATTTAAGACAACCTCATCAATAACTGCGCATAAAAGGTAGCGTGCAGTAACAACGGTTTCAGGGGCTGCGCCAGAATTTTTGGCTTTTGACTCAAAGGCTTTTAATTCATCGGTTAAGCGCTTATGTAGGTCGGGTACGTTGCCGTGGTTCAGCGTGGTACGCAACTTAATAACCACCGTAAGTACAGTAGCAGCAGAATTGACCAAGGGGTTGAGGCCGCGGCGCAGTGCAATTTGCTCTTGTGCCTGAAACATAGCCGCAGGTGTTGGTTGTGCTTGCTGTGGTGGCGGAGTTGCACCAGAGCGAGCTCCACCAGGTGTCGGAATCATAACCGTGCGATCGGCGCCGGTTGGTGCTGGGGGAGGCGTAAAGCCGCCGTTATTTTGATTGCTCATAATATCAGTTCCTTATCGCCCAGAGTTCCATATTTAAGCCTGGGAACTCGGCGCCTAGGTGCACAGCGAAACCGCCCGAGCGCTGCATGGCTGTCCACAAATCGCCACTGCGATCAATTTCAAAGTAAGTAAAACCTGCGTGATACGGAATTTGTCTTGGTGCGACAGGCAGTGCACGCATTTGTAGGCCTGGCATTTGTGTGGAGATCAAGTCTCGAATAGTTTCTACCGGTGCAATCTTGGCTTGTGTTGGGAAGCGGCTGCGCAATAGGTCATTTTGAATATCGGCTTTAACGGCAATAACAAAACTTGCGCTCTTTGTGAGTGACGGATCGGTAATCGGTGCCACATGAATACCGTATTTGCGTTCAACCAGCTCAAGCGAGGTAGCTGACTGCTCAAGTACCATACTTAAGGATTGACGTAGGGAGTTAAATAAACCGGCATAAGTTTGCTGCAGGTTTTCATGCAAATACGGTGGGATTTCTGCCGGTCGTTTATTGCTGCTCGTAAAGGTGGCTAGCTCGCCAGATAATTGCAGTAGTTCTGAATACAGCGTTAGTGGGTGCACGCTCGACAAATTGGCCAAGTGGTGAATCATAGGCTCAACGCGGTTGATCACTTGCAGCAGCATATAATCAGCAATTTCTGCTGAACCTGAACGGCCGGAATCACTTAAGCGATGGCTTAAGGCTTCACCGCGTTGCTGCATTAGCCCTTTAACTTCTTCTATATAGGCTCTAATTTCAGAGTTGGCTTCACAGTGTAATACCGGTGGTATGTAGGTGTTGTCTAATTGCACTGGCTTGTCAGGTTGGCGCTCGAAAATGCGCGCGATACCGATTGTGGCGTAGCCGCTTAAATCCTCTGAGCCTAGTTTTAAGCAAGCGCGTAATTTACCTATTTGAATACGTGCGGACTCTCCAGAAGCGGAAGCACTGTTGCGCGCATCAAAGTTATAAGTTTGATAGCGAGCTTGTGGGAAATCTTCCTGATCGCGTACGGATTCTTGTGAGCCTGGGCGCTTTAAAGGAATACATAGGTAGATAATTTCATCGCGGGTGTTTTCCGGAACATCCAGCACATCTGGTAAGTTTTCAGACTCTGGCGCTAAGAGTGGTGTGCCATCGGGGAAAACTGCCTTAATGTTCGAGATGGAAATCTTTCCAAGCGACAGTGGTTCACTGTCTATGGCCAACTCTTGAATCCCCCAGTGGTAGCGGCCTAAAGAGCCTGTACGCGCTTCGACTAGGCGTTCGATAAAACGGTCTTGTTGTTGGAAGTGCTGAGGGCGCAAAAACATACCCTCAGTCCAGATAACCTTATTGTTGGATGACATGAAAAGTCCTTGTGTCATTGCCGAGGCTGGCCCCGGCTAGAATGCGATAAAAAGTTGGATTTGTTATTAAAAGCTATCGAGTTCTTTTTCTACGGTGCTCTTGTCTTTTTGGGCTTTGCGAGCATCGTCCATATCTAGGCCAGAGTCGTCATCACTTTTATCGCTAGAAGATGTTTGGCTGGTTTTTTTCATTGGGTAGTCACCGGAGAGCATGTCGGTGCGATCTAAGGTGACATCAAAGCTGTTTTTCTTGTGATCAGTAATCGGTAATAAAACAATTGCGTCGGCATCTTGGTAGCGTACAAATTCAGCCAGTAAACCAATGTACTTAACATCGGTACTCAACTCTAGGGTTTCTGTGCGTAGTTCACCCGGTGCCAACTCTTTAAGAATGATGGTGTCGATAAGGTCTTTACCTAAGCGATCATCCGCGTTTTCGTAGAGATTGAGGAAATCTTCACGGCTAAACTGGCGGCTATCAGTCAGTTTAAAGACACGTACAACCACAGGCGAGGGGCGGCCATCATCATCGGGGTTGATGTTTTCCAGAGCTTTGAAATTAATCTCTGCACTGGTATCAAACTTTAGGGTTCTGCGTGTGGTTTGACAGGCTACTAGAGAGGCGATAACAGTCACAATAATGAAGTATTTAAACAGTCGTGAAAAAGTCATAGGGTATCCTTAGGTTTATTATTCGTGCGTTCCTAAACTCACGCGCGCTATTTACTGAGCGCGCGAGCGTTTTTCAATTCTGAAAGTTGTTGTTCGTAGGTAACAGCAAACTCTTCACCAAACAATTTGTTGTAGGTGGTTTCGCTATCGCGGATCATGCTTTCGTAGTATTTTTCGTAAGCTTCCCAGTTTTTGGCTTTTTTACTAGCAAGCAAACCAGAGCCCGCATTGATATAGCGCTCAAGGTTAGTTGGCTTAAAGTGCTTAAACATTGCGTCATACGCTGCACGCATACCACTGAGTACTGCCACTTGGTGATCTGACAAGTCATCAAAGCTGTCTTGCACTGCATCCTGAGGGCGCATAAAAGCTGCTTGATCAGGGCTAAACATAGCACGTAAGGCATCTTCAGCGGTTACAGAGAATTTAAGCGGGTTATTATCTGCTGTTTGGATGACGGTTCGTTGAACGCGTAACTCATTTTTAATGGCAGAGCGAGCTCGTAATAAGTCAATTAAGCGGTTGGTCGTCTCTTTGATGATGCCAGCTGCTTCCGGAACCAGTTGTTGCAACTGCTGAGCTTGCATCTGATCAAGCCCTAGTAAGGCTGCGAGTTGGGCGCTGTCGGTGCCAGCGGCTGCCATAGCTGTAGTTGCTTGGTTTGGCATTTGAGCTGCGGCAGGCTGTTGCTGCATAGCTGCCGCTTGCACGGCCGGATTAGGTGCTTGCTGGGCAGGAGTCTGCTGAGCTTGCCCCCATTCAGGTTCAACCCCCGCTTGTGGCGGTGGGCTTAAAGGCTGTGCGAACTGGCCTGCCGGATCAGCTGGGGCGCCTGGCATGCCCAATGCGCTATCTACATTTGCCTGCTGAACTCCAGCGCTAGATGCTGCAAACGGATTAGCCTCTGGTGTCGCCATCGGTTGGGCAGCTTGTGGTGCTGGTGTTACAGGTGCTGCCGGAGCAAAAGCCGGTGCTGCAGGGGCTGTGCCGGGGTGGGCCCCTGGGCTGGGTGTCGGAGGTACTTGAGCCGCAGGTTGAGGAATAACCGGTGCTGGTGTGGGTTCAACCGGAGCCTGTGGCTTGGGGATATCCATCATGTGCTGATTCGCTGGCGAGTGATCGGTACCACTGCCTTCTTTCCACCAATCATCATCGTCAGCCCAGCCAGCTGTCTGGCTTGGTTGAATACCGGCTGCTTGATCCATGGCTGCAAGTGGGTCACTGCTGGCGGGGCTTTGTTGGTCACCACCAAAAGCGGCGAGTGGATCTGAGGAAAACGAATCCGCCGGTGCAGGGCTTTGCTGAAAGCCAGTCAGAGGGTCGGCACTCGGGGCCTGAGGCGCAGCACTGGCAAGAGGGTCCGCAGAAGGTGTCACCGAGCCCCAGTCATTATTAGAGCTTGCCGGAGCTTGAGCCGAGGGTGCGGCGGGATCTAGCCAGCTATCAAGCTCTTGTGCTTCGGATGCAGCTTGCTGTTTAGCCGCTAAGACAGGGCTAAAGGTCGTGCGATCAGAGCTGTCGAGAAAATCAACTTCCCCCAAACCTTTAGGGAGGCCATCATCTGCTTTAGCGGGCGTTTTCAGTGTCACCTTAAGTTGATAATCGCCGCAGCCAATGATGTCACCATCAGCGAGGGGGTGATTTTTACCAGGCCCTAAAGGGTCACTAGCATCATTAACGTATGTACCATTTGTGCTGGTGTCAGCCAATAAAAACTGACCGCCTTGAAATTGAATCGCTGTATGTTTTGATGAAACAACCCGCTCGGCATCGGGCAGTACCCAGTCATTACCGTCGGCGCGGCCAATGGTGCCACCCGCAGCTTTAAAGACTTTGGTGTGATTCAGCATGTTGGCGCCGCTAGGGTCTTTGATTACCGTAAGAATTAAATCCATTTCATTACCAATGTTGTAACCGATAGGGACAGGCCCAGTTGGGCACCATTCTAGCCAGTCTTTTGCGCTTTAGTAAGGGGGTAAAGAGGTCGTCTTGAGTCTTGTGAAATTCCGTTGTCACTCAATAAGTTATCTCTTGAGAGACAGAAACGCTTTCTATACTATTGGCGGCAGATTTTACAAGCTGCCAGATCACACTTTGGCAACCCGACGCAGAGAAGGACCCAGCCGTCAATTTTTAGGCTGCATTATGGTTACACCAATGGATGATAAGACCAAGTTTTCCCCCAAACAAACACAGCCTGAAAGCACAGACGATAAAACCGTTTTTGCGCATAACAAGCCGCCAACACCTCCAGCGGCTCAGCCGCAAGACCCTAGCCACGTACCCGCAAGTGCTGGTGATGACGCTACTGTCTTTGCTCCGCGTCAGCCGACGGCGCCACAGCAGCCGGCCGTGCCCAGTAACCCTGATGCGACTGTATTTGCACCAAGGCCGAACCCGACGGCCTCACAAACAGGGCAGCACCATACTCAGCAAAACAGTGGCCAGGCCGGAGCTCAATTTGGTGCGCCAACGCAAGTTGCTAGTTCCCCTACGCAAGGTTTTGGTAGTACCGACCCAGAAGCTAACTCAGATGTTTCAGCGGCAGGTAACAAGGTTATTAAAGGTCGCTTTGAACTGGTGTCTTTGCTTGGTGTGGGCGGCATGGGGGCGGTGTATAAAGCCCTAGACCGGCGAAAAGTTGAGGCCAGTGACTCCGACCCTTATGTTGCGGTTAAACTGTTAAACGATGACTTTCGTCAGCATCCCGACGCATTTATCTCTTTACAGCGTGAGTCACGTAAGTCACAAACGCTCGCTCACCCAAATATTGTAACGGCTCACGATTTCGACCGAGATAACGACATGGTATTTATGACCATGGAGTTTCTTGAAGGGGCACCTTTAGATGCCCTATTGCGTGAATACCCGCATGGTCTAGAAAATGAAGAGGCGATGACGATTCTTAAAGGGATCTCAAACGCCCTGATTTACGCCCATTCCCACAATATTGTTCACTCGGATTTTAAACCGGGAAACATTTTTGTCACCGAGGGCAAAAGCGGTGAAGGCAAAGGCGCTAAAGTCTTTGATTTTGGTATTGCTCGCGCTGTGTCAGAGGGTAATGCTGCTCATAGTGGGGGTGAAAAAACAGTCTTTGATGCCGGTACGTTAGGCGCGTTAACGCCCGCTTATGCCAGCTATGAAATGCTCAAAGGCAAAGAGCCATCGCCATCGGATGATCTGTTTGCTCTCGCTTGTGTTGCCTATGAGCTTTTTTGTGGCAGCCATCCTTATGGCAAGGTGCCTGCCGACCAGGCCTTTGATAAAAAGCTTAAACCTAAGCGCCTGAAGGGTTTATCGCGCCGTCAATGGAAGGCCTTAAGTAAAGCATTAGAGCTTAAACGTGAACAGCGCACCGAAACCATTGAGGAGTTTTACGAGGCCTTTTTTGGTAAGCCCAAAATTCTACTGTGGTTACTCTTGGGTTCGGTTGTGGCCTTTTTGGCTGCAGGCTTGGTGTATATGGAGCTATATAGCGATCAAGCCGAGGCGGAGAAAGAGCTTAAAGCAGAAATGCAGCAGCAAATGGCCGACAAGCTAAAAACAGCTGAAATTGATAACCAAAAAGCAACGCTAGAGCGTTTTGTGAAGCTAGCAACCTTGACCCCTGAATGGGATCAAGACGTTAGCAAGGTGCTTGATGGCTACAGTCAGTTAGCGCCTGCTGACGGTGATACCCCTAAAAGCGTTAAGAATCGTATTGGCAGGCTTTATTTAGACAAGGCCGGTCGACTGATTGAGGATAACGATCTAGATGCTGTTGCCCCTGTACTGGCTGCCGCTATCTCTTGGGGGGCTTCTCCCGAGCAAGCTGCTGTGCTTGAAGAGCGGGTTGAATCGTTAAAAGAAGCTGAGCGCTTGCGTAAAGAAAATGCCCGCTTAGCCGCTGAAAAAGAAGAGGCCGATAGGCTTGCAGCAGAGCGCCGCAAGCGTGAAGCTGCTTTGGCTGCGAGCCGTGAGCAGAGTATCGACAATGAATTAACGGCTTTGGAAAAAGCATTACGTTGTCGTTCTGGTGTTGATGTTGCCGGAGCTGTCGCCACCCATTTGGGGGCTCTAGAAAGGCTCGACAGCGCTCGTGCGCCCCAGTTGCGAGAAGCCGTAGCGGGAGAGTTGGTCACCTGCTTTAACCGCTTAGCGCTTAAAAGCCCTTACTCTGCAGAAAAAGTACTTCAACAGTCTCGCTTATTATTGCCAGAGCAAGTCGCACTAAAAAGTTTAAAAGTAGATTATTGCTCCCACTTAAAACCGGGTACAGGTGGTAAAGGTCGTCGTTATACTTGTCAGGATAGGTTGCCTGGAGGCCAAAAAGGGCCATCGTTGGTCGTGGTGCCTTCTCCATCAGACAAGCCAATTGCAATTGCAAAGTTTGAAACCTCTTACAATGACGTGGCACTTTTTTGTCAGGCCACAGCTAAGTGTGATGCCCGTAAATACAGCGGTAACAGCATGCCAGTTCATAATGTCGACTTCGCTTTTGCGAAGGCCTACGCGCAGTGGTTAACTAAGATGACAGGTAACACCTATAGATTGCCTAGTCGCAGTGAGTGGTTACTTTCGGCTAAGGCTAAAGGCGAGGCAGAGCCATCTAACCGCAACTGCCACTTAAAATACGGTGGTATAGAAAAAGGGGGGGAACTCTATAAGACGACCGTTGGTGAAGCCAATAGTTATGGCCTAATGAATGCTGCGGGCAATGTGCGTGAATGGGTTATGCAGGGAGATCAGCTTAAAGTGGCTGGAGGTTCACGTAAGACGCCTATTAATAACTGCCGTTATACCAGTCTTGAAAGTCATAGCGGCAAAGCGGATGAGTTAACTGGCTTTCGTTTGGTGCGGGAGTTAAATCGCTAGCTAGCTCTCTCACATGCTTAGCTCATGGCATGGTGGGTTAAGTGCTTTAAGCAAATTTTAAGAGTATTTTTTAAATGATGACTGCAGCGCCCGTGAGGCACTTCACATTGGC
This sequence comes from Agaribacterium sp. ZY112, assembly GCF_041346925.1. Classification (NCBI taxonomy): domain Bacteria; kingdom Pseudomonadati; phylum Pseudomonadota; class Gammaproteobacteria; order Cellvibrionales; family Cellvibrionaceae; genus Agaribacterium; species Agaribacterium sp. ZY112. The sequence continues at coordinate 1,736,424 of NZ_CP166840.1, forward strand.
GTGCCGTGTAATGCTAAGCGTGCACTTAGTTGCGTGCCAGCTGTGCTAATATCTCGCTTTGTTTCTAAGAGAGCGTATTCGGCTGCCAAAACGCCACAGCTCCAACCGAGTGAAACCGCCCATGTCATCAAATATCACACAGAGTTAAGACACGGACATGTCTAGTTACGAGTTAGAAGATAAAGACGGTAACCGCTACCGTATTTCCATTGGCGCAGGCCCATTGCTGCCACACGATGAAAATCTTGTGGCTGGTAGCTGCATGATGGCTGATAATCTACTAGGCGGTATTGGTGAGCCACAAATAATAGGTGCTTTTAGCCACTTTTACTCCTCCGTTAATGGCCTTTCTGGCAATCCTAAAGACGCTTTAAGTTCGGCTTTATCTCAGTCCTACTTAGTGATCGAAAAGCTCGATTCAGCCTTAGCGATTGACGCCGATGTATCTGACCCCCGTAATGAGCTACGAATCAAAATCCGCCAAACCTTAGCGGTCATCATTGCCCAAGAGCAAGCCCAAGCAGCGCAAATTGAACGTGAACTGGCGGCTAAATCGAATCTAGGTGTTGCTGCAGAATATGGTATTGCCTTAGGCAAGGGCATCGGCGAAGCAGCTTGGGGTTTAGCCGTTTGGCTAAAAGACGTTAATGACGTAGTTAACCCCGTCATGCGCAGATATCGCCAAAGCCAAGCGCTTGTTGCGGCTTGGCAGTCGGATGATTTTGCTAAAACGTATGGTGAAACCGTTCTAGCTGCAGAAAAGCGTGAGTTGGTAGAGGTCTTGGGTTTTGACCCAACCCAAATCACGATGAAGCAAGTCGATGAAGCTATCGCTATGACTACGTTAGTCATGGACGACCCTGGACTGCAAAGCATTTTAAAGAAATTTGCACTCGACTATGCCAACGCCCAGCACTCCATTGAAATCACGGAAATAGCCGGCGGCGGTGTATTTGAATTAATCCTCACCATTATTCTTGCGGCCGTAACCGGTGGTGCTGCAGCCGTAGCTTCACTTGGCAGTAAAGCGCGCTTATTAGGCAAGTTCAAAAAACTTGGCAAACTACTTACCGAGTTTGCCGAAGCTACTAAGAAAATTGCTAAGCGTGCGAAAAAGCGCAACGCCAAAATTGATGGCGATAGCTCGGCACCTAAGTTTACGGATTTGGATACAGTTGAAGGCGGTTCTAAGAAGACTGATCCGCATGGGGCTGAGACTGGGGCTGTATCGAAAGCCAATAATACTTCTGGCGCAACCGTGCCAGATGACGCATCGGTCTCGGGTGATTCTGAAGCTCCTGCCGCATCAGAGGTGGGTAAAACAGATACCGGTAAGCCATCTGAAGAGGCTAGTAAATCTAGCCTTGAGGGTGAGCCCATCAACATGGTTACTGGTGAGGAACTACTAGAGCTCACCGATTTTACCTTCCGCGCGCCACTGCCATTAACATGGAGGCGAATTTATCGTTCAACCAGTACAGCTAATCGTGGGCTTGGTTATGGTTGGAGTCATCCGCTTAGTGAGCGTCTGTTCATAACAAATGAACAGGTTCGTTTTGTCGATAGCGAAGGCCGAAATATTCCCTTTGAGCGGCCCAAGTTACAGCAAGCGTCGTTAAATAAAGTTGAAAAACTGACGCTGCGTTACCTTGATGCCACAACGTATGCTATTGAGGCGCCAGGTAAAGCGGTTCGAATTTTCTCTGCAGAGACGGATTATCAATTAACAGCCCTGATTGATGCTAGTAACAACCGTTTGGATTTCCATTATTCTGAAGATGCGCAGCTACGTCGCATCCAAAGTAGTGCAGGTCAAGCGTTAGAGTTGAGTTGGGCAGATAGCCTTATTACTCAGATTGATAAGATTGCTGTCGATGGAACGCGTACTTTAGAGGTTAAATATCACTACGACTTCACTCAAGATTTAATTGCATGTGAAGACGCTGGTGGTAAAGGGGAACAGTATCAATACCGAAATCATGTCATCACTCAGCGCACTCTGAAAACAGGCTTTAACTTTTATTTCGAGTGGGATGAGTACAGCCCGCTGGCACGTTGTACGCGTCAGTGGGGTGATAATGATATTTATAGCTATCGCTTTGAGTGGGATGACACTCAAAGGGTAAGTCGTGCAATTGATAGTAATGGCGGTATTAAAGAGTTTCATTATGATGATAATGCCAAGGTCACTAAAATTGTGGACCCTGAAGGAGGCGTTAGCCAATTTCAGTTTGATGATGTAGGTAATTTACTTGTTAAAACCGAGCCCTCGGGCGTGCAACATCGTTATGAATACAATGAGTTTGGTCAGCTGACTCGTTATAGGGACCCGTTAGGTGGTGGCCACCAAATAGAATATCAAGGTGATCGACCAATAGTTCTGATCGATGGCGATGGTAATCGTTGGACGCGTGATTATTACGATAATGGTTTAATACGCCAGATTACAAACCCAGATGGTTTGAGCACTCATTACACTTACAATGCACAGGGTTTAATTACTGAGATTCGCAACCCCGCAGGACAAGTCACTAAATTGACTTGGGATGAGCAAGATCGATTGCTTGTAGAGCAAAGTCGAGAATTGAGCCGCCACTTTAGCTATAACGCGCGGGATCAGATTGAGCAGGTAGCTGAATTCGATACTAACTTCGACTCTCAGGCTGAGGCTGCCCATGCTCGTATCACACGCTACGACTATGATGTCAGTGGTAATGTTACTCAAGTAACCTTTCCCGATGGCAAGCAGCAGGTCATGGCTTATAACGCGAATGATCAGTTAATATCCGTTACGGATACTGCTGGGCGGACAACACAATATCGCTACGATGGTTTGTCGCAGGTTCGCGAAAAAATTGATCCAGCTGGCCAGCATTTTAAATATCAGTACGATAAAGAGCGCAATCTGATTGGTTTGATCAACCAAAACGGTGAAAAGTATCAACTTGAATACGATCGTAATGAGCGGTTGGTCAAAGAAGTAGGGTTTGATGGGCGTACCCAGCACTATCGTTATAACTCTCAAGGCCATTTAGTTGCTCATGTTGAAGGCAGTCACCCAGATAGCCTAACAGCAGCTAACTACACCACGCAGTTTAAGCGCGATGCACTAGGGCGTTTACTGGAAAAACGTTGTCCGGATGGTGAAACGTCGTTCTTTAGTTATTCGAAGGTAGGCCAGTTATTAGCCGCAAACAACAATGCTCGTCAGTTGAGTTTCGAGTACACGGCGGCAGGCTTACTTAGCTGTGAGCGGCAAGATGATCAGCCACTAAGTCATAACTACAATGCATTAAAACAGCGCACACAAACCACCTTACCGGCTGGCCAAGAGATTGCCTATCAATACGATAACCACAACCGCTGGAGTGGTATGAGTTTTGACGGTCAGCGCGTGGTGGATATTGATCGCGATGCTTGGGGGCGAGAGTTACAGCGCTTTCAGGGGGCAAGTGCCAGCCATTTTGACTATGACCCAATGGGGCGCTTAAGTAGTCATCAAGTGACTACCCAGTCGGGCAAACATCAGCTTATTAGTCGAGATTATGCTTACGATGATGCGGGAAATTTAGCTTTAGTTGATGATTTCCGTAAAGGTAGTACGCATTATCAATATGATGCTTTAAACCAGTTAAAGGCGGTTAGTGGTTTTAGCGATGAGCAATTTGATTTTGATCCAGCAGGAAACTTACTTTCAAACAGTTCCAGTTCCAGTTCCAGTGGCAGTGAAAAATCACAAGGCGCTTCTGCTCAAGTTAAAGGAAACCGCTTACAGTTCCAAGGCGATCGTAAATTTACCTACGACGATGCGGGTAATTTAATACGTGAAAATCGTGGTAAGCATGGTGCTTTAGAGACACGCTATACCTACAACGCTCAAAATCAATTAGTGCGCGTGGATGATGGTAAGCAAGTAACTCGTTACAGCTACGATGCGCTTGGCCGCCGTATTAGTAAAGAGGATAGCTTTGGTAAAACAGAATTCCTTTGGAATGGTGATGTTCTCCTGAGTGAGGCACGTGCGAGTAATGAAAAGATATACCTTTACGAACCTAATAGTTTTAAACCTCTGGCCCAGATACAAGACGGCGAGATCTACCACTACCATCTTGATCATTTAGGTACGCCTCAAGAGATGACCGATAATACCGGTCAGATTGTTTGGTCATCAAGCTATAAGGCCTACGGTAATCTCGCGCTCAATGACGTGAATAATGTTGAAAATAACCTGCGCTTTCAGGGCCAGTATTTTGATGAAGAGACTGGACTTCACTATAACCGACACAGATATTTCGACCCGAGTGTAGGCCAGTTTACGACACAAGATCCGATAGGGTTATTGGGTGGAACTAACGGCTATCAGTATGCGCCTAATCCTACCTCATGGATTGATCCGCTTGGGCTGAAATGTAAGGAGAATACATGGAACGAATTCCAGAAGGATCATAAGGGGCAATTTGCCACTGTATCTGAAGCCTCTAAAGCTTATAAAGATTTAAAAGAGCAGCAATCGCCTTGGCCTATTGGGTACGACCATACTTCCCATGTTCGAACTATGAAGGTTGGTGAAACTTTCAATATGATTGTTGATGAAGGTGCCGATGATATGCCAGGAAGGTTTGCAACGTTTGACGATATTGCTAGCCCTGAATATGGTCGGCAAAAGTTAGCGATAAAAAAAGAGTGGAAGTCGACTCTTGATAATGTGGTGACATACCGCGTTAAAAAGCCCTTTGATGTATACGAAGGTCCTGTTGGTCCACAAATTGATGGAAGTACCTACGTAGCGGGTGGTGGGACACAGATCACATTCAAAGATCAAGGCACAAGTTGGGCTAATGCTCGGCCCAACGAATTCAATGATTTTACTGATGACCCTTATCTGGAAGTGGCAGGGAAAAAGAAATTGGGTAAAGAAAAATGATTGACATTAAGGTTAAAAAAAAGGGTGAGGGAAGAAATGCGAGCACAGCCTTCTCATGGATTTATGAAAACAAAGAAGTAACAATAAGCTTCTCTGTTATAGCGCGGCACGTTTATGTTGAAGACAATGAAAGCGTATTTTTTAGTCTTTATTCTGAGGATGAAATTTTGAGATATTCGCTTTCTGGCGAATTAATTGAATCATTTAATATCCCAGAAAAGCGAGGTTATCAATACAGAGGTATTAATAGAAATCTTAAAGCAAAGCTTGGTGTTAGTTTACTTTTTTGTCCTGTAGACGATGATGTAGGGAACCAATGGAGAGATATTGAGCAATACGAGCTTGAAAGTGAGTCACAGCCTCTTGGAAAGTACATCAACATTTATCGCTAGTTAAATCAATAGGGCCGTTGTTATTGAATAACTTAGCGGCTGTAAAGGAATCGATAAATAATTATGTTTTAAATAAGCCTCCGATCGAGGCTTTTTTATGCTTAAAATAAATCAACTTGAGGTTGAAAGGATGCACGGGTGATTCTGTAGAGTAGTCAGAATCATCGTATTGCAAGGACGCTCGCATGTTGCCGAAATCTGCATAATTGCCAAAAGCGTTCGCGTCACCTGCCAAGTGGTGAGCACGTTGGGAGCAGTCCAACACCTTTTTAAATTTGTTCACTGTGCTGCACAGGCAGCTTAGAAAAAAAGCAATACGCAGATTAATGACAATCAAGGGATGTACTGCCGCACAGGCAGATTAAGTGGCAGCTATACATTTTGTTTCCTAAAGTGTTATGCATATTATGGGAGCAGAGTATGGCTAAAAACGCATCGGCAACTAAACGACGATTATTTTTGCAGGGCGGTGTGTGTTTTTACTGCCGAGAACCGTTAGCACTTTCTGATGCCACTCAGGATTATGTTATTGCAAAATCATTAGGTGGCAGTGATGGTGACGACAACTTGGTTGTGTGTTGTCGTTCCATTAATCAATACTTTGTTAATTGCTCGGTGAAAATGAAATTAGACACGGTACTCAAGTACCGTGGGAAACTGCCGTGTCTAATCAAGGGGGCTAATCAAGGGGTCAGAGTCCTTGAAATATAATTTTTTTGAAAGTCTTTGGGCATAACCTGATTTTAGATCGGCGATTACCTCCCCGTTAATGCCGATCATTACATTCTTTAACAATCCCTTCCTCTGCGGACCGGTTCCGTTCAGCACAGTTACGGCTATGATAAATTCGGCTGCTTAAGCGACTTTAAAACGGTGATGAACACACCCGTTATGTCTACGACTTAGTCAACTTAATAGAGCGAGTTGAGGCTACTGATCCAGAGCGTTTCTACTTCGACCTCTCCGGCAGCTTGATCAGCAAAGAAGGCAAGCTAGAAACCAGCTGTCACTACAACGCGACAATCAACTCGCAGCCATAGAAAAGAACGGCCAGCGCAGCACATAAAAGAAAGACTTGTTAGGTGGGCGTATCAGCAAAAGCGGCAGCGTTGGCGCAGGCTGTTTTATTTGGGCCGGTGATTAGCTCTAAAAAGATATAGCTCCGAACGTAATAGATTTAACTCTCTGGCCCGGGTACAGGGTAGTGAGATCTACCATTACCGTCTTGATCATTAAGGCATGCCTCAATAATGACAGGTAATACAGGTCAGATCGTTTGGTCATCAAGTTATATGGCTGTATATCTGGATGGGCTTGGTATGCTACGTAATCTGATCCAAACGAAATTCCGGGTGGTAAGCCGAGAGAATGTCGATGGTCATATCTATATTGAGCTTGAAGAAATATAAGTATGAGTAGTACAAAGAAATCAAACAGTATTGCAAAGTTAATAAAACTAAAAAAGCTGGAATCTGAAGGCCTGACCTTCCCGCATGCAACTAGTAGGTTAAGTGGCTCAACCGAGCCTACTAAAACGGAATGGTTTACGGAATATATGGGGCTCCGTCGAGCGGTATCAAGAAATATTGTGAGTGAAGTTGAGTTTGAAAAGCTTCCTCAAGAAGCTATAGCTTCGGAGAGCGAAAATCGAATAAGGGGGGCGCTCATTGGCTGTGCTCTAGGTGATGCGCTTGGGACTACACTAGAGTTTACTCAGCCGGGAGCTTTCACGCCTATAGATGACATTGTTGGTGGAGGACCGTTCGGTTTAAAGGCTGGGGAGTGGACAGATGATACCAGTATGATGTACTGCCTTGCTCATAGTTTAGTAAGGACTAATTCTTTCGATCTGTCTGATCAAATAGAGCTTTATTGCCGTTGGCGTGAAGATGGTGTTTTCAGTGTTAATGGTCACTGTTTTGATATAGGCAATACTGTAAGTGCCGCATTAGATCGGTATCGTCAGACTGGAGACCCTATTTCTGGTGATACGTCACCAATGTCTGCAGGAAATGGCTCCCTAATGCGACTTGCACCAGTGCCAATACGCTATTTTAATGATTTCTCTAAAGCTGTTGAGTTATCAGGAAAAAGCTCATTAACAACTCATGGTGCAACTGAGGCCGTTGACGCGTGTAGATATTACGGCGCTTTAATTTGGGGGGGCTTACATGGTGTCGAAAAGAGTGTTCTCCTTAATGGACTTTATTCGCCCGAAACTGGGTACTGGAACAAAAATCCTTTATGCGAGTCAATTAATTTGCTTGTTACATCTGGTAGCTATAAGGCCAAAAAAGCGAAGGATATTCGTGCTAGTGGTTATGTTCTACATACATTAGAAGCAGCTTTATGGGCCTTTGAGAATAGCCACTCTTTTGAAGAGGGCGCTTTAATGGCGGTTAATCTTGGAGAGGACGCTGACACCACAGGTGCCGTATATGGGCAATTAGCCGGTGCTTATTATGGGGAAAGGGCTTTGCCAATAAATTGGATAGATAAAGTCAAAGAAGCCCATGTTTTTTTTCTTAAGGCTAAAGAGTTATGCTCCTTGATTTCTAGTGATTAGGAATTAGCTGGAGTTAAGGGGGGATATTAAAATGGGGTAAGGTGAGCATTCCTATAAATTATTTGTAGGACGATCGTAAATCTTGAAATGGTTTGACAAGGGATGCAAATATTAAGGCCCCTACTGAGTATGGTCGATTAAGGTATTTACTTTTGATAAGAGACTTCAGGCTTTAGGGAAGTTGGAGTATGAAGGTGCTCTGGTAAAAGTGGACTTATAGTGATGAAAATATTGAATATATTAAAGCTAAAGGTGTTTTAGGTAGGCAGGATATAGTTTTAAAGGTTGAGGTTGTAAGTGGTCCTTTCAATGATAAATATGAATATTTTTGTTGGATAGTGATGGTTATTACATCTGGGTATCTAAAAGCATTTATCCTTCTGTAGATGGTCGACCAGAAAAATAGTTGGCGGTACTGTGATAAAGTTCCCTAAAACTGCTCTTGGTTTGTATGTTGAGTCTGTCGAAACTAAGTTTATGAAGACCGAAAAAGAAGGAGGGCTTAAAAAGACGAATACATCATAATTTAACTTCTAATTTGTTAGTATCTTAATATTCTAAGCGAGGGCTTGTTAAGAAAGGAGTATTAACAAATGTTCGCCATCAATTTCTAAAGTTGAGGACGAAAAGAGAAGTTTAAATCATGTGGATAAAATTCCTAGTAGAGGTAGAGTCGTTAATATTATTATTGATATGGAAGATTGCTTCGGATTGAAAGTTAGAGGTTTTGTGGTATGTCACGAGAAGTTTTAAGGGCTATATTAAAAGGCGATATCGAAAAATTTAATGGCTTCTTAGAGCAAGGGCTTGCCGTTGATGAGATTACAACGAAAGAGCGTTGGAATTATCTTCATCGAGCGTTAATGCCCATTTCACAGCCTCCTGTCTTGAAAATGGTTCAGCACCTAATTACCTGCGGCATTGATGTGAATGCTATTGATGTTTATGGTAATAATGCACTTCATTACGCGATGAAATTGAAAGATGCGGGTATAGTTAGAGTATTGTTGGACGCTAAGGTGGATGTGAACCATATTAATGATGAAGGTGTTAGCCCTCTTCGGGAGGCGCTGTTAACTAAGCCTTATGAGTATTCTTCTATACGGTTACTGTTAGAGCATGGGGCTAATATAGAGCAGAAGATAGAAGGCGGTATTTCTGAGAAAGAATTTTCGGAGATAGTCGCAGGTGAAGACGATATCATCAAGGATTTATTTAATAGGTAGGTTACTTACATCTTTTATGAGGTAAATATTTAAGTATTGCTGGCCTTTTTGTATCCTCTGGTCAATGGTCGTATTTAATATTTATTTGTAACTAGTTGTTTGCGCAGGGCGACCTACTTAATCCGATCCATAGCACAATTTAAAGCTTGGGAGGGCGCATACTCTTTCTTGGCGTTCGCTTATCAGAATAAATGGTTTACAGAAATGTAGGTGGTGACGCTCGTTTGGTAAATGATGGCGGTCATACTATTGGGGGTGTTTAATGTCCCATCAAGGAGCGGCAAACGCTTATTCTCTCAAAACTATAATCCAAATCGTGACTCTTATAAAAAGATGGAAAATGAGTGGGCAGATTGGAATAATGAAGGCTTTGAAGTAAAGTTAATAACGTTAGGGGCTGGTCAGTCTGGGGCGGACAGACCCACAAATATAATGTCAGGGTATGAGTTACTGACACTGATACCAGTTATGCTGTATTTGATGGAAGGCATATGTTTGATAACACTGTGGGTTAAGGTTTTGACCGCATCGCTGAATCTGATATGAAGGACTACAAATTTTAATCATGAATATTGATAATGAATATATTAATGAAATCGGTGAATTGGTTCTAAGGTGTCGAAAGGTTGTACAGAATGAATGGGACGTTTTGGCTTTGGTGTTCGATACGGCTGAGGGCCATACCGCCAATTCAGGCTTCCTGTACTATGGGGATAAAATACGCCCAATCTCTGCTGGGATTGATGGAGAACCACTTTTGCTGGATTTGAAGATCGAACAACTTAGAAAGAAGATTGCAGAAGATTGCGGAGCGAAATTTAAGCAAGTGTTCATTCAAATGGAAAAGAAATCAGGAAAAATTAAGGTCGATTTTGAGTTTGAAGATAGTAGCCGTTGGCGAATTGTTCCATCTAAGTTGAAAGAAATGCGTGAAGCTCTACGGCCTAAATTTTAGTTTTTGTTTTAAGGTCTCAGTTTATGCAGGTGTTTTTTATCTAATTATTGTTTTTATGGTATAAATAAGATCCGAAGGTGGGGAAGTTTGCTTCTTAAGTTTGAAATCTTAGATGTGGGTTTCATTCTTGTTGGACGGAAAGACAAGCTAGTAAAATCCATGAGGAAGAGGTTTATTTTCCAGTGGTGATGTTTCTTTAAGCGTAAATGTGATTTTACAATTTGGAACTAAAATTTTATATCATATTTAAAGGTAAGATATGAAAGGGTATGTAAACTAATATGAATATAGATAATAGGATCTCAAATGAAATAAGAGACCTTATATGCCAAAGTGAGGATCTATTGAGTATAGATTGGGATTGTTGTGCATTTGTTTTTGATACAAGCGATGGTGCTACTTCTAATTCAGGTTTTGTTTATTATGGTGAAAAATGTATCCCAGCAATTGCAGATATCGAAAATTCCCCTTTGGTTATTGATGAAAAAATTCAGCAGTTAAGGTCAGTGGTTTTTAAAGAGTGTGGTGATAAGTTTAAACAGGTTCTTGTTCAAATAGAAAAAGAATCGGGGCGATCTAAAATTGACTTTGACTTTGAGTTTGAAGATGCTAATAGATGGACGATCGTCCCACCTAAAATGAAAGAGATGCGTGAAACTCTACGGCCTAAATTTTAGTTTTGGTTTTAAACGCCCGATATAAGCGGGTATTTTTATCTGGTTATTGCTCTTGAGGTTATTTCTTAACACCTTATCACCATTGTGCCGGCGGCTGTAACCGGTAGTGCTGTAGCTGTATGGTAGCAAAGCTCGTTTAATGGGCAAGTTCAAAAGCGTCGGTAAGTTATTTAAAGAATTTGTAGAGGCCACCAAAAAGATTGCTAAGCGAGCTAAAAAGCGCAGTAAAAAATTGATGGCGATAGCTCTGCACCTAAGTTTACTGACTTGGATACGGCTGAAGGCGGTGCTAAGAAGACTGATTAGCATGGGGCGGAGACGGGAGAGGTCAGTAAGACGAAGCCGAAAACAAAAAATTAAGGAGGTTCACGGCAATAATATTGCGGAATGGACAGTTGATGAGAAAGGCCGCCCTGTCTCTGTAGAGGGGCCCATTTCTAGTACGCATTAAAGGTGATGCTCATCTAGCGGATGATGTTGGCGGCCATATTGTTGGGCATCGTTCTATGTTCGATCAAGGGAAGAAGAACTTATTCCCTCAAAATTCCAACCTAAATCGTGGCGCTTATAAAAAGATAGAAAATGAGTGGGCGGATTGGAGTAATGAAGGCTTTGAAGTAAAGTTAGAGGTAGAGTTGCATCCTTTTGGGGTGGAAAGGCCCACAAATATTATATCTGAGTATGAGGTTCCGGTGATGTTGTTTCCAAAAGGGAGCATGAGTTTGATAATGCTGCCGTCGAATCTTTAGATTGGGTGTCAAAGGCAGATATAGCTTTTTATAAATAATGAGTATTTCATGAAAACTAGAGACGATTTTATTCAAGAAATTTCTAGCCTGGTTCTTAGGTGTAAAGATGTTGTGGCTAATGATTGGGATGGGTTGACGTTTGTATTTGATGTTGCGGATGGGCATATTGCAAATTCCGGTTTCTTATATTCTGGCGATAAAATTCGTCCAGCTACAGCTCGAATAAAAGAAGAGCCTCTACTGTTAAGTGGCACTATTAAAGAGTTTCGTCAGGTTGTTGCTAATGAGTGCGGTGAAAAATTCAAGCAGCTTTTGATTCAAATTGAAAAAGAGTCGGGGCATTTTAAAATTGACTTTGAGTTTGATGATGCTAAAAGGTGGGCGATCGTCCCATCTAAAATGAAAGAGATGCGTGAAGCTCTACGGCCTAAATTTTAGTATTTGGTTTTAAATGCCCGATTTATGCGGGTGTTTTTTATCTGATTAATGTTTTCCGATTTAAAAAGGTCGAGATCGTGATGGCTTGAAGGTAATGAATAATTAGCTGATGCCCCATGTTTCGGATGTGTTCGTGGGGCAAGATTATCTTCTAGGGTAGGCACTAATGGGATGTGAAATGTAAGCGCTAACTCGTTAGTTAGGGGGGCAATTAAGAGTTTCTGGCGCGGATGAGGCGACAGTTAAAGTCTTAGGGAGTGTTGTCTAATGATAATATTAATTTGATGCTAATGATCTGCTAAATGTAACCATGAATAAATATATTGATAGTTTTTTTGATGAATTCGAGGCTGTTGAAAATCAAGTTTTCCCTGATCAACAAACTATAAAAGAATACAGCGCTAAGCTTCCAGAAAATCTAATATCCTTTTGGGGGAGTTATGGGTTTTGCTCATTTCTTTCTGGGCTGTTTTGGATTGTAAATCCGAAACAATACAAGGGAGAGCTTTGTGAGTGGCTGGATAAAGCCGGTCTTGAAGGTGCAGATAACTATCATGTTATTGCAAAAAGTGCCTTTGGAGATCTTTTTGTCTGGAAAGAAGATTATGGGCTTATATATGAGATTAACTCCATGAACTCCTGGATAATATTACAAGATCCACCCAGTTCGGATTTAAACAAAGAATTTAATCTGTTTTTGGCTTCTTTGTCGCCAGATATTCTTGATGTGGAAGATGAGAGTACTGGCGAAGAAATGCATGAGCAACTTTGTGAGAAACTTGGCCCGACTAGCGAGTTTGAAGTATATTCTTTTACTCCGTCTTTAGTTGCAGGAGGTGGGCAAAACCTAAATTCGTTAAATAAGAGTGATCTGTTTCTATATCTGTCGTTGATAAAAGATCTTAAATCACCATCCGTCATTACTGAAGATGATTTGTCAAATATGGCCTTCTCATAATTTTTTACTTGTCTTCAGTTTTCTTAAGGCCCCATTCCCGGATCATCTTAAAATTCAATGCTTCGCCGAACTAAAAGAAGTAGGTATAGTGGAGCCGATTTTAGTTCTCCAGTTGTGACAGGGATAAAATGCCCATGACAATTAAAAAGTTAGTTAGATTTAATGAGTTGGAATATCGTTACATAGATGTTGATGTTGTTAAGTTACGCCGTATAGCTAAAGAATTAAAAAATACTTAGAAGATAATTTGTTGTGTGATCAGGATGGGTATGGTGTATCTGGTAGTTTTATCCCTTTATGTGATAAGTCAATAAATGAAGAGTTTTATGAGATTATTCCACCTAGCGATTTGCCACTAGAGTTTCAGAGGAGAGAGCGGGATTTCAGTGAAGGCCTAATTTATTGTTGTCAAGATTATGCGTGACGCTGTCAGGGTTAGCGCTGGAAGAGCATGTGGTAATAAGTAAGGGTGGAGAAGCCTATGTTGAAGCGGATTTTGAGGGAGAAGCTTGAGCGATATATTAAATAAAAATGTTATTTTTAGTGGTTATAGAGTTAATAACATTTGGCAAGTTTAAGACACATGCAGTAAGTGTAATGTTAGCAAGCCTCTTGCAGTGTTCTCCGAAGCGAGATATGAAAATGGTGACAGCCCCCCCTTCGGGGAATAGATGCTGATTTAAATGTTGAGGTGATAGGTGTCAAAAAGATGACAATCATTATCAATGTTCGTATCAGATAGAAAGACTAGAGAGCCAAAATCGGAAGCTATTATGTTGATAATACTGACGTTAATGCGGGTAAGATTGGCGTGACATCGAAGGTCGATCTATGATTGATTTCGAGGTGTTAGAGGGTGCAAGCACCTTTAAGTTAAGAGTGAAAAGCATTGAATATTGGGTTGGGAGTGATAAGGTTTTCCTTGGTGGTGAAACACAAATATTTAATCTTAATCTCACCTTTTCAAAACCAGAGATAGTGAAATGACTATTAATATGGTTAAGATGGTCTGTAGGTTATTAGTCGATTATCGATATGGCGTAGAGATGATGTCGAATACATCTGCAATTGCCCTGATTGATAAGCACTGCAGTTTAGCAACTTAAAGCGCTATTATTTCTTCTTAGGATAAGCCATTACTCTTCTTCATTTTTCCGGAATGGGATAAGATTTATTTTGTTGCTTTCCTTCATGGTTTTAAAAAGTGTCGTACTTAATATATGAATTCGACGAAATTGCCTAAGGCTATATGTAAATCAGAAGAGCGTGGATCTATCATTTTAGTTTCAGAAAAATCGATTAAGTAAGGGAGGAGGTTGTGACGTTTTTAGATATTAATAACCTGCCTAGTGGTTACACTGTTGTTTCTGAAATAAATAACTCGTTTTATTTAGGTGAAATAACATATTTAATTCAGTCTGATGAGGATCTGGTTTTTCTTAGGAAAGATCCTTACGATCCTTCTGGGTTTAGATCAGAGGATGAGCCTGGCTACAGCGTAAGTCAGTTTATTATGCCGGTTTCAGCAGTTTCTTGGGCTTATAATGTTGTTACCTCTATATTTTGGAAACTGCCAAATGATGGTGGCGCTTCACCAGACATGCTGCATTACAAAAAAAATATAAATGGAGAGACAATCAAGCTTAGATTCACTCCTAATTGTAGAAGGGAGTTTGAGCCAGGTATTACGATCAGTAATCTTAGCCGGCCTGGTAAGATTAAAAAATCAACCTCTATTCAGATTCCATACCACTTGCTTAGAGAAAAGGGCTTGGTTGATCAGTTTAAAAAAATATCTGATAAATATGAGTTCAATGATAATAGGTAGCCAAATGAGTATAGGTTCTTAGGACGCTGTAGTTGACTTTTTACTCTGTTGTTTGAGTAAATGGGCGTGAGTGGTAAGCACCTCATTAAAATCATGGGGGGGTAGACATTGTCGGTGTATTTGAATTAATCCTTACCATTATTCTCTCGGCCGTAACCGGTAGCGCTGCGGTCGTAGCCTAACTTGGCAGTCAAGCGCTCTTATTAGTCTGGTTTAAAAGTTGGAAAGTTACTTACTGAGTGCGCGGAAACTACTAAGAAAATTGCAAAGCATACGAGAAAACATAGCGCCCAAATTATGGACGTAGCCCTGCCCCCCTGCCCCCTGTGTCCCTATATATAATGAGCTAGATGCCTCGGTGAACAAAATAGATCAGCTTATTGGGGCAATGATTGCAAGTCAGAAACAGGCGCGCCAGATAAGGTTTGGTTACAAAAGGCCGATCATTGGCCTGGGGTAGATGAGGTTAGTATCGGTAAGATTGGTAACGAAATAGCGATAGAGGTTAAGCCTCTCTACGAAGAAGGTAATGCGTCAAGTAGGCCAGATCAATTTGAGGCGTCCTACAGAGTAGAGAGTAGTGGTCTGTTAAATATCGATTTAAGAATCAGCAAGGTGGTTAAGATGGAATTCGTAAGAGAAAAACAAGAAGAATTGCTGCAAGATGTCGTTGATCTGGTTGAGGATGATTGGAATGAAATAGTCATCGATCTAGAAATTGATGATATCGATGGTGAGCGGGTAATGAGCCCTGATAGTTACTCTGTTTTAGATGGCGAAGAGGCTGAGTTTAGCTTGAGTATTAAAGTGACTGATAAGTTTGAGCAGCTAAAAGATTTGAGTCAGGGAGGAGGCTGGAAGACTTGTCATCTTGTAATCAAAGAAAGTGGTGACTTTGAGTACACATACTCTTATGAAAATACACCTAGATTGGATAAATTAAGGGCCCGTTAAGGATGGAGAATAACAATGAGTATCATAAATGATGAGCAAATAGCTCTTCTTCAAGATATCGTAGATTTAGTCGAGGATGATTGGGAGTCAATTGGCCTTAATGTTGAGATTGATGAGGTGGACGGGGATCTTGTTATTAGCCCCTCTTGCTATTATTCCATCGGTGATAAGAGAAATCGTTTTAAGTTGAGTGCTGATGTATGTGATTCCCTAGAAAGCCTTAGATCTACGCATAAGAGTGTTAATAAAGATAATACAGCGTGGACGATATGCGATATCAAAATTGCAGATGATGGGAATTATTCATACGAATTCTCATATAATACCCCTCCAAGAATCTCTAAGCTAAGGTCTACATAAATTTTATCTGTAGATTAGAAGGGGCGCTTTGGCTGCCATATTATTTACTATTATTATGCGTCTGATTGAAGCAATAAGATTCCATTTCTCAAAAATTAACCGTAATCTCAGTACTTATAATAAAGGTGAAAATGAATGGTATGATGGGTAGTATGAAGGAATTTAGCGGAAGGTAAAAATATAGCCTTATGTTTCGTAAGATTCTGACTCATAACTATAGTTTCTGAAGAAGTAACCGATCCTGATATTGGGGATATAATTTATGAAAAATAAAGATGAATACCCTAGAAAAATTTCAGATCTTATTCTTAGGTGCAAAAAGGTAATTGCTAACGAATGGGAGTCTCTAACTTTTGTTTTTGATCTTGGGGAAGGCCACATTGCTAATTCAGGGTTTCTCTACAATGGCGATCGAGTTAGACCTGTAACCGCGAGAATATCAGAAGATCCAATGTTGTTAAGTGACACAATTAGAGAGTTTAGAGCGGCTGTTGAGGGTGATTGTGGAGAAAAGTTTAAGCAGTTGCTTGTTCAGATGGAAAAAAAGTCTGGACGTTTTAGAATTGATTTTGAATTTGATGATGGCCAGCGCTGGAGAGTTATCCCCTCTGGCGGTAAAACTCTGAAAGAGATAAGAGAGGATCTTAAGCCAAGTTTATAATACATCTTTATGTATGTCTGTTCAGGTTGTTGTATTCATTAAACGGATGATTTTGGTCTGCCTGATCATATGTCAGAATTCTTGTGTGGTAGCAGGTTCCTCTAATAGTTTTAATTGTTTAGGGTCTAGTTATGAATCTTGATGAGTTATTACCCTTGTTGGGGAGGTCGGTGGTTGATTCTCAGTTAAACAGCTTTTTGAGTGTCTTATCAGATGGCCTAGTAAGAGGTTTAGCTTTACCTTCTGGTGAGTATAGAACCTATTATGAAAATAGAAGTGATGGTTATTCGTTGGTGTTCACTGATGAAGCGATGTTTCTAGGTAGAGAAGATCAAGGTATTGGTACTGGTTCTTTATATTTAAGTGGCATATTTTTATACTCTGAAGGTAAGGACGACTATTCAGAATATGCTGGCTCAATGCCTAATGGTATTCGATTTGATGCTACTCAGAGCGATATTGCAAAAGTTCTGGGTGAAGCGTCTTGGTCAAGAGAAAGGAGGGATAAGTCTATAGCTGCAGAAAGGTGGGATACCTTCTTTGATTATCGACTACATATTACTTATTCAAAGAATACTTGTTGTCCTGTAGTTGTATCCTTAAATATTGCTGATAAGCCTTCAAGTAGGGTCTAACTCTGAATATAGTTACTAATGCGCTCTTCATAGAAGGTTTTTTTGGGCTATCGATGGGCTCTGCGTATATATTATCACTAACGTTTTCGCTCTACATAGGTTTCCAGAATGCTTAATCGTGGTGTATTTAGATTTATTAAGGTATTCACTGGTGTGTTCGCTAGGAGGGATTATGAAAACTAAAAATGAGTATGTTCAAGAAATTGCAGGTTTAATTCTTCAGTGTAAAAAAGTCATAGAAAATGAATGGGAGCAGCTTGTTTTTGTTTTTGATACTGCAGATGGGCATGTGGCCAACTCAGGATTTTTATATAATAGAGGAAAAGTAAGACCCGTTTCTGCAGGTATCGAATCTTCACCTTTGTTGTTGAGTGATACAATTATTGAGCTCCGTCAAGCTGTTGCTGTTGAGTGCGGTGATAAATTCAAACAGTTCCTTATTCAAATGGATAAAGAGTCTGGGCGGTTTAAAATTGATTTTGAATTTGATGATGCTAATAGGTGGACGATCGTCCCATCTAAAATGAAAGAGATGCGTGAAGCTCTACGGCCTAAATTTTAGTTTTTGGTTTTAAATACCCGCTTTATGCGGGTACTTTTTTATCTGATTATTGATTTTCTGGATCTTTTAGGAGGATTGGGCTTGGGTGGCGTTCAGTTGTTAGCCCACCTTGTAGGTGGGCAGTCGATGGCGATAATTTGATATAAGTTAAATAGCAGCGTTATTTCTTGATTTGTGCCTACTCGTTCATACTTATGCTTAAATATTGGCCGTTTTTTTGTGCGTATTTGTGTGGTAGTTTTACTTATTTGTAATACGATTTGAGTAAGATAAAACACGGTTCAAATACGAAAGGGAGATCTCACGCATGTATACCTCATTTACCCAGTTCTCGGCGGAAGTAAAACCCATTCTCGAGACGTTGGTGCGAGCAGGGAAAATCACCTCGGGTAAAATCAGTAAGACCGATCACCTCGATATGCCTATTTACCTCAAAGCGTATTGGGCCGTGTATAACAATGCTAAAAATGCGGATGGTCAGCGCCTGATTGCTGGTGTGCTAGATGACTTGAAGGATGCGCATGGCGTTTATGATAAGACGTCGGTGATGCGCTCTGGCAATATTCTTCAGGTTCACGGTACTACGTGGAGTATTTTGTTGAACGACTGTTGGATTATGGGCGGCATTCATGGCGGCGCCACTTTTGAGCTTGCCTCTTATGCAGAGCAAAAAAATCTTTTTAATCTAAGTCATACCGATAAAGACCCTGATGACTACGCGTTTAGAGTAACTGGTCGTGAAATTCTTGGTTTGTTGCATTTTGGTTATTCACAGTCCTCTTGCGCGCCTAGTTCTTTAAGTAGGTCGGTTGGCATTAAATCACTCTTGCGTAGTACTAACCCCAAAAAAGCTAAGGCCGCGACCTTTACTGAGTATCATCAGATTGTAGAGCAGACGACTCAGAGTTATCTTGCTAATGATGCTAGTAGGGCAAATGTGGTTGGAAAGTTGCTGGGGTTAAAGGCGCTGACGTCTTGATGGAGTGACTTTTTCATGTATGTTTCTGCTGTGCTAGTGAATGTTCATAGCAATATAGGTTGGCGATTAGGACACAAGTGATTAGTTACAGGGTTGATTCTGTGATGATTTTCATGTCGCCTTAATCGTCGTAGCAGGGCTCGATCTGGCAGTTAGTGATTATTTATGGCGCCTGCCATTTCAATCTTCGTTATTTAAGGCCATAACTAAATTTATACCCTCCTTTTTTATCAAACACAGTTTTGATGTGCTCTTTCTTTGTGGATCCATCTTGGATGGGGCGATTAAAACGCTGCTTATATGCTGCTCTTAGTATAGATTTTGATTTCTAATAGCAAATTACTCTTTAAGCCCTTCTGCTGTTTTTCATGCTGATAAATTCTATTTTGGCGCGGTATGTCTCTTTTGCTTGGCGTGGCTATTTATGCCTCATGGAGGGGGATTTATGCAATGTTTCTTCGCTAAAATTAGGGTGATTTTTGTTGCTTGCTTTGATAATGAAAATCGCTTAACGTCTGTGGCTGATTGCTGGTATTTATTCCAATGAAATTACAAGGAGATGTATGATGGAAGGTAAAAACTCTGTTTCTGAGTTAACACAAGATCTAGATAAACTTGCTTCTCGTTTTCGTAATCGATTCCAAAATAGCGGTGATACAGGTAAAGATGCATTAGATGGTGACACCGGCAAGGGTGGATTAGATGGTGATACCGGTAAGGCATTTATTTCATCCGTCTCTAGTACTGAGAATTTAATTCGTGATCTGGATGAGCTATCACAGCGTTATCATAGATTAGGAAAGTTTAGTAACGGAGACACTGGTAAAGATGGCGGTGACGGTGATACTGGTAAAGGCAGTATTTTGGATGTCCGCGCCAATCTCACTCCTCTCTTTAAAGACATTGATGTTTTAGCTGATCGTTACCGCAACCGTTTTCCTGGAGCACTTGATGGGGATACAGGTAAGGATGCTGGTGTTATTTCGAGCCACTTAGATTCGCTCTTTGGTGACCTAGATAATCTAGCAGCTCGTTATCGTGATCGCTTTGGTAAATTTGCCGCTGATGGCGATACCGGAAAAGGCGATGCCGCTGATGGCGATACCGGAAAAGATGCCGAGTTATTTCAAGCTAGCCAAGGTATTGGCCGACTGATTGGTGATTTAGATAACCTCGCTGAGCGATACAAAACACGTCTGTCTAGTTTTGATGGTGATGGCGATACAGGTAAGGGCGGGGAGCCAGATGTTCTCAATCGTCAAGGCACCGTTATCAACTGGCCATATATTGGTGTTTCCATCGCTATTGGTGTTGTTCTAGGCGCCATCGTTTTCTAAATATAGGGGTGTACTAGGTATCGATAAATTTAATACTTAGTATTGCCTTCTATTGTCTTATTCTTTGCGGGCTTAAATATGCAACCTAGGCAAAAGGTCGTATTGATTGGTGCTGGTGATTTGGCTGTGCGCATCGCAGCAGGTTTACAGCTGTCTTCATACGATATTGATATTGATCTTGTAAGCCGCAGCCCTCATGTGTATTCAAAAGCCTGCCTATTAAATAGTTCGGCTATTGGGGCGAACTTCGCACGAGTGGCTGCATACCAGGTTGATGTTTTAGACTCGGGGCAGCTTGAGAGTTATATTGAGCATGCAGGGGGGGATATTTATATCAACTGTGCAAGCCTGCTCTCTCCATGGGCTTACTTAAGTACGCCGAGCCCTACTGCAAAAAAACTTGGCAGCCTTGCCTTTGCCGCTCAGCTTTGCGCTCAATTACCCGCAGCTTTTCGAATCGCCGATTCGTTACGGCGGTTGGGTGCCGAATCTAAATATATCAACTGTTCCTTTCCCGATTCAGTCAACGTAATTCTTGCCAAGAATGATTTGGCACCACTGTGTGGGTTGGGGAATGCAGGTATGCTGCATCGTTTTTTACAGGTGCATAACCCTAGAGCTGAAATACGTGTAGTTGCTCACCATGCAGTGGTACAAGCTTTATTGTGCGGTGATTACAGTAATGAAGCGCTTTGCTACGTTGAGTTCAACGGTGAGCCAAGGTCTTGGTCTGATCTTGTGGTTGGCACAGCCCCGCTAGAACGAAATATTCTCCTTAATCAGCTTACTGCAGCCCATGCAGTTGATGTCGTTATTGCCCTGCTAGATTCGTCACGAAGCCTTTCAACGAGTCTACCTTCTCCGAGTGGCTTGGCTGGCGGTTATCCATGTCGCATAGAGGAGGGGCGATTAATATCAGAGAGTTGCCAGTATTTGTCGCATGAGCAAGCGATTACTCTAAATAAGCAAGCTGCAAAGTTGGATGGCATCGAGCATATTGACGAGTGTGGCATGGTGCATCTTACTAGTGAGCTAAAAAACAATTTACCGGAATCATTACGTTTTATGGAAGCGCCTTTAAATGTAGAAAACGCATTAGATCAATTTGGTCGCTTAAATCGTCTCTTATCTAACGCTAATAAAGTCTAGTGCTAGATAATATGATTTCTGAACATACCTTGCTTGGATCCTTCTCGTCTGACCTCATCAAAGAGCACCCTAGTTATGAGTTTGTGCAGAACCTCCACGCCCGTAATCATCAGCATCAGCTGTTTGTCGATTCTCACTGCATCATTTACGCGCCTTTTATCATTAAGCATGATGATGTCGTTGTTGCTGCTAATCCATTAACTGATAGGGATAAATACGCCCTTAAAGATTTTTCAGAAAGTTGGCAATCCGGTGATGTTGATTCTTCCTTGGTTTTAGTTGAGCAGTGTAGTCTAAGCTGTGCATTACTGGTTTATTCTGAAGGTGATTTAGTTCTTGTACGTGATCGTCTCGGTGTTGACGATGTCTATTACCACTGCAGTGAAGATATTTGTGGCGTATCTACAAATTTAACCCTGTTAGTGGATGCTTTTTTTCCTCCTCAAAGTGGTGGAGGGCGAAGCCCCAATATTGATTCCATGTTCAATCATTTTCTCTATGGTCGGCCCAGAGCTGGGGCATCGTTATTTCATGGGATTCATAGTGTTGAGGCGGCAAACTTTGTGACAATTAATGGAGGAGTTAAAAGCGGACGATATTGGTCGCCATTGGATAAGCCGCTACCTCTATTACGGCGTGAAGAGCGCTTAAAAGTATTAGAAGACACTCTGGAGAATGCGTGTTTGCAAAGCTTTAGTGAAGAGGGCAATGCTATATTTTTATCTGGCGGGCTCGATTCCAGTTATATTAGCTATATAGCAGGGAGTCAATGGAGAAAAAAACGGGGGGGCAACATAGACGTATCTTGTTACACCGTGAGCTATGATGACCCACAATTCGATGATGAAGCATATTATGCAAATATCGTTAGTAAAGCTTACGACCTTCCATTAACTAAAGTCTCACTTAATGAAGAGAATGTATTACATTACCTGAAGCAAGTGCTTGATTCACCTCAGCCCCTTAGTGCCTGGGCTGGAATCTGTAATCATGCGCTTGTAGATGCTGCCGTTAATGATGGGTATTCGCATATCCTTTCTGGTTTGGGATCAGACGAAGTACTTGGTAATTATGACAAGATGCTTGATTACTATTTTCGTGTGCGTGATATCGTTAAAGATGGCGGTGTTAGAGCGGTTAATTTACTAAATTATGTTAATGAGCTTGATAAGATCCTATTTCCAGGTGTTGCGGACTTTTTTAATCCAGATTCCTTGCGTGATATATTAGCAGATAATCATCTTTTGGATTTCAATATTGAAGATTTGAAATACTTTTATCAAAGTTGTGGTGGAGTCGATAAAGATAGTCATTTATTTTCATTTATGGTTTCGCATGAATGTCATCATCGTATCCCTGACTTATTATTGCGGAATTTTAATGTCTATCCGCGCCAACTTGGCGCTAATATCGTATATCCCTTTCTGGATCCACAGTTTGTAGAGCAGGCATGTTCGCTTTATCCTCAAGAGCGATTCTTATATGAAGATGATAAGTGGCTTAGTAAAGTTAGCTTAAAAATGATTGTTGCCGAAAAGTTTCCTGAAGAAATATTGAGTCGTAAGCGCGGAACATTCGATTTTCCATTTAAAACATGGCTTAAACAATCAGAGTTCTATGATTTTGTTCGTAATCAGCTTGAGCAAAGCGAGTTTTGGTTGTCCGGTATTGTAAATGAGGAAGTCCTGGATCGTTATTTGCTATATATGAAATGCAATAAGGAAAATCAAGCCATTGATCATGGCTCCTGGGCGAATGAATTGTGGGTGCTGTTAACTGTAAGCGCCTGGTACAAGAGGTATATTCAATGATCAGTATTATAATCGCTTGGAAAAATAGGGATGAACTCTATCGTAGTATTGATAGCTTTATCAACGTTGTTAATGTGCTAAAAGGCGAAGTGATTTTGGTGAATTATTGTGGCCAATTAGATTATGAGCGTTTGCCCAAGCACGACGACCTGCGTATTGTCGAAATCACCGGTAGAGATTTCTTCAATAAGGCATCGGCTAATAATATTGGTTCCTCCTATGCGAAAAATAATAATCTGTTTTTTTGTGACTGTGACATTGTGTTAGAGCTGGATGCTGTTCAACGATGCCTTGAATTATTAGTCTTGCCAAAGTCTTTTGTCACTATTAAGCATGTTCAAGAGGAGAAGATTAACGCGATTGATATAAACCATATTCAGTGTTTTGGTTATCATATGATTATCAAAACGCGCGATGGTCAGCAGGTAGAGATTGTTGATTTTGAAGAAGATGCGGCTACAGGCATACGCAATGCGCCTGGTCTTCTGTTTTTGACGCAAGATCATATGCAGAAAATTAATGGTTATAGCGGTTTTATGCAGGGCTGGGGTTGGGAAGATCAAGATATGATCTGCCGATTAACATTGGGGCTTGGCCTAAGTAGGCAGCAACACGGCACGTTACTGCACTTATCACACGATGATCATTCACGAACTAAGGAGTATCCAGAGGTAAGTAGTCGCTGGGAAAGTCGGGATAGAATGTTTAGAAGCGCACTATCGCGTTATGACCAAAATATCTTCTTAGGAACCTTACAGGAAGATTTGCTAAGCCACTCAACTAGGGAAGTTACTCGGAGTACATTATGCACCGCGTAAGCGTTTGCATGATTGTGCGTGATGCCGAAGAAGTACTCGAGCGCTGTATTGATAGTCTTGCGGGGGGGTACGATGAGCTATGTATTGTCGATACAGGCTCTACGGATAACACGGCTGATATTGCGCGGCGTCGTGCTGATATTTTTGAGCGCTATACGGGCTGCAATAATACTGATCAGAAAATAATTGATTTTTCTGATGCGCGTAATCGCTGTGTTAGGCTAGCGCAAGGAGACTGGATTCTTTCGATTGATGCTGATGAGGTGTTTAGCAATAAGTCAGATAAGACGATTAAACAGCTGCTAGAGGTTGAGAATAAAACAACAGCTGCAGCAATTACTATTAGCCGTGGACAGACTCAATGGTTGGCCATAAGGCTATTTAGGAATATGGCTGAACAGCGTTTTCACCATGCAGTTCACGAGGTTGTTAACGTCACGGGAGAGGTCATTACACTCAGAGACTTATGTATTCAGGACTTGGGGCAGAGCCAAAAAACGGAAGAATCTGCTTCACGAAATGCTCGTATATGTAGGAATTTATTAAATCAAAACCCAGCTGATCTTAGAGCCATGTTTTATCTCGCGGAGGCCCTGCGTAAGCAAGGAAAATTTATCGAGGCTGGTGATGCATATATGGATTGCCTTGATCACCCTCAGTTATCAACTGCGTATCGCTGCGCCACATTAGAGTCGCTAGCAACTTGTTTTCTTTATTTAAAGAAGTGGCAAGAGGCTATAGATTGTGCGCAAATGGTGGTTGACCTACATTCGGGGCTTGCGGAAGCTTACTGTTTAATGGGGGATGCGAATTTAGCTTTACGCAACGTGTCAGAGGCCAAGGCATGTTATCTGAAAGCAAAAGAGCAGAAATTTCCGCCAGATAACTACAGCTTGTTTGTGCGTAAAGGGTCATATGGTGAATACCCTCAGCAACAATTGAGTGCTTTAGAATTACTTTGCAAGAAGCACGATATCGAATATGAGGTTGTTTGATAGAAACGAATCTAGTTGGTGCTTTCTATACAATTTTTAATGTATAGATGAAGTTTGTTTAGCTTACTTTGGTAAGTTATGAGTCGATTAGGTTTTTTAAAGTAGAGCGCAATTTCATACCCCCAACACTTATCTGCTCCGGCTGAATCTGCCAGCTGAAGATATCGGCCATAGCGTTGATGCATTATTTTGGGATTTAAATCTGCCTGTATGTGTTCTTCATAGGGGTTGTGAAACTCTTCCTCTTGTTCAGATTCAAAGGGAACTACAACGATGAGCTCTGTGCAGTGTCTGGATAGGCGCTCTATGGTTTTTTGGGCATTGATAACCGACATGTGTTCTAGAATGTCGCCCATGATAATAACATCGTAAAAAATGATCTTTGTATTCACTATGTTGTCTACATAAACTTTCCTGTAGAGTTGATTCAGTTTGAATTGTTCAATATACGGCGGCCAAATCTCGCATGCATCAATACTGGGGTAATTACTTCTGAGAAGCTTGGCGTAGGCACCAGCTCCCGCACCTACATCGAGAATAGTAGTTTTATTGGATGGGAACTTTCTTACAATATGGTTTTTAATATCTGATCTAAAATAATCGACGCTAAACGGCATAACTTCATTCAACCCAAAGCGCTAAGAGCACCGTCTCATATGGCTATTTGTTAGCATTTTCTGCAGGCGCTGCCAGAAACCTTCTCCTCTTACGCCAATGCACGCAAGTTCAATTAAGCGTTCAGCCAAACTCATCCAATCACTTAATAGCAGCCTTTTGTCCCATGGTGAGGCCCAAGTGCGAAGGTGCTGCAAGCCCTCACTTGCTAAATAGAGCGCACTGTCAAAACGTTCACTATCGAGTTCGATAGCGGCTAACAATATATAGCTTTCTCCGATAATAGGATTAAGTCCAATCGCTTTTTTTAGGTGTGTTTTTGCATTATCTGGCTGGCTAATTGTCAGTGCTTGTTTATAGGCTTCTAATGCCTTTATTTCGTCAGTTTTGCGCAATCCTTGACTTAACAGTGCTGGATGTTGAGGGGGTAAGAAGCTAATTGATTCGGCCATTTCTACCAATCGCCATATAAAAATAGCGGGAGATCGGTCTTTGTCAGATAACTGATCAAGTAGATTTGCCATCTCAATCAATAAAAGTTGTTCTAATTCTAATGCTGTCAATTGCAGTGTGTTGTGACTATTTATTTCATTTAGCGTGGCTCTTGAGTGTTGCTCGGGCAAAGAGCAATTTAATAAAGCGGGCAATATTTCATTACGCCGTACCGAACAAAAAGCGTAGGCCAATCTCTCGGCTGGTACTCCAATTAATGCTTGTATACTTTGACGTTGTTGCTTATCAACGGTCGACTTTTGAAAAAACTCAGTGCCGTAGATGCTATGATACAAGCCCGCTAGGTACACCTCCTCGGGGGCTCCCCAGGCGCGTAAAATATCAAACACACCGAATAGGTGCTGAAGAAAATTACCGCCGCTGTGTGATGTGGCTCGTGTGTTTTTTAAGGCGGCTAACTGTTTCTTTCTATTTGCGTTGTAATCCATACTCAAGGCTAGCAAACCTCAAGCCATTTCTTGAGGTGGTTTTCCAATTCAGTGGGTTGGGTTTTTAGTTTTTTCAATAATTCAATCATCGCATCAATACTTTCATGCGTCTCGTTCACGACAGATTGGTCTATTGCTGGTATGTCTAGTAGTGAAAAGGCTGGTGCGCGATTATTAGGGTTGGCATTCATTTGTTCTTTTAAGTACACGAGAAGCCCGTCGATATATCCTGCGTTTTTATAGTCAAAAGCTAGATTCAATGAAAGGGAATCTTCTTCTGCTTTAGCGCAATGCCAAGCGCCAGCGGGCAGGCACAACATGTCCCCTGGGCCTAAAACAATAGATTCCATGTCTTCTTTTTGAGGTGGCTTAAATCCCTGTTCTTCAAGGTGGGCAGTGTGCGGTGAATTGCTTTTGGGGTAACGTGTAGTGTGATCGAGCTTATACCACCAGCGTTTGTAGCCACCAATTTGAATGGCGGTAGCGACACGAGCATCGAAATGCATATCAAAGCCGCTGCCAGCGGGAGATAGATAAGAGCGAAAGCTGACTTTGCCACTGTAGCTCACGCGCTGTTTAATATTTAGCGCAGCTTGCCTTAATACTGGGTGGGCTTGTTCCATGCCTGTCACGCATATGGATGCGCCTGCTTTTAGCATATCTGGTATATCTGCGATGCTTATGTTTGCTTGGCGTAACAAGGGGAACACTGCTCGAATATGATCCGCTTTGTCTAGGTTTTCTTTAAACTCGTCTGTACGAAAAAGAAAATCAAATTTATCTTCAGAGCCTTTAATGTGAAGAGCTTTTTTATTGAAGTAGTCATGCATAAATTCATCGACACTGACCTTGCCGAGGATGCGTTTAAGGACGTCAATATCAGCGTGTTTCGACGCGAGTGGGGCTAGAGCTTCTGTTGTATCCATGGTGTTATATCTTCCAAAATCCATTGTCGTAGGCTGGCTGTGTCAATAGAGCATTGCTCTCGTAATTCGTTGATTGACTGCATCACGGGTAGCCAATTCTGTGGCCACCCAATTTTGTGAATGGTTAAATGTGGGTATTGATGGGCCACGATATCACCGAGCCCACCGTTAGAAAAATGATCCTCAATTACATAAATATGCTTAAACGGTTGCCGCATAATTGTGTCGAGTTTTTCTGGTAGTGGACGAATCCGGTTGATATGCATATGGCTTACGGAAACACTCTGTTTTAACGACAGGCTTAAATCAACTGCCCATTCGCTGGCTGTACCACTGGAAATTAAAAGAACATCATGGCCTTGTTTTTCTAGCCAATAGCAGTCTTGTGATTTTTCCGTTGTGATTGCTGGAGTAAATTTAGAAAGGCGTATATAAGCTGGTTGTTGTCGCTCTAATATTTGTTTGACTGCATAAATTACATCTTTTTCTGATCCAGGTGACCAGATATCAATATGAGGTAGGCTGGAAATAATGGCCACATCATTTAGGCATATATGCGAGTTGCCATTTTTAATGCCGGTGATGCCACTATTTGCACCAACTAAGGTTACAGGTAGCTTCATTTGGCTGACACCGCACCGTATTTGATCGTAGCCTCTGCTTAATAAAAAAGCCGCAAATGAGAATACCCACGGACGTTTAGACATTGCAGCTAAACCGCTTGCGACCGATACCATACATTGTTCGGCGATACCTGCTTGGATATAGCGGGGGCCAAAGGTTGTTATGACATCGCTGTTTATATCGTAGGAGTCACCCAGATCGGCATCCAGTAGCCATAAGTCTGATTCAGAGCGCGCCAGTTTTGCTAAATGCTGAACGAGTAATTTAGCAAGCTTCGGCGAGGAAGTTTCTGCTGGCATGATAGTGCTCCCTACTTAATGTCGTGCAGTGGCTTAATGCAGGTTGTTGTTCAAAACAAGGAATGCCGGCCCCTTTTACGGTGTTTGCAATGGCGATGTTAGGCTGTTTAGGGTCTAGAGGTTGCAGTGTTCGTGTTTTACTTGCCTCAATCCAAGATCGTAGGCTAGTCAGGCAGTGGCCATTTAAGCTCTCTACTTGCCAACCAAAGGCCCGCCATTTTTCTTCAGCAGCAGGTAGCGGCACATTATGAGCGACTTCCTGAGCTTCCCAGCCACACTCCTGGTGTCGGTTTAAATCTAAGATGACATGCAAATTGGTTAATTGGTAGCGTGAGGCCAGCATAGCGGCTTCCCACACCTGACCTTCTTGGCACTCGCCATCTCCCATTACTACCCAGACATGACGATTCGGTTCATTGGCAAGCGCTAGTGCGCTTCCTAGTCCATAAGACAGACCTTGGCCTAATGAGCCTGTTGAAAAGTGTACCCAGTTGTTAGCATGAATACAGGGGTGTATTTCGGTGCCAGTAATTGAATTACCGTAATTGGAAAGATCTAGCTGCGCCAGGCCCAATGCATTTAGGCTAGCGTAATAGCTAACGGCTGCGTGGCCCTTTGATAAAATGAAAATATCTTGGCTGGCTCCACGCTGGGAAATACTGCCATGTACGAGTAAAGCTTGAAGGATCTCGACACAACTACATGCCCCTCCAAAATGCCCCCCTTTTGCTTGGTAAAGTGCATCGAGAATTTGCAGGCGTATTTGGCGACTTGTCGAGTTGCCTAGCTGCTCCTTCTTGCTAATCGTAACCATGCTATATCCCTGATGATTATATTTGTCCCTGCAATCTAGCCTCAAACCTTAATGCTTGATGGTGAAAGAGGCAATGATCATTTTGGTAATTTGATATAACTGGAATAAGTGCAAATATGAGAACAATTGGCTTGAAATGATTTTGGGTCAGATCTTGGTGATCAAAACACAATAATTTATGAATAAAGCTCTTCAATGTAGCTAAATAAAGCAGCCAAGCTTTTATATCATGAACAGAATTATCTTATTGAGGTAAAAAGTGGTGGGCCTTCCCAGACTTGAACTGGGGACCTGCCGATTATGAGTCGGATGCTCTAACCAACTGAGCTAAAGGCCCTTATGTCTCCATAGATGGAGAGCGTGCTTGGAGTTACCGAGGGTAATACAAGCTGGTTTGATCTTTGTGTAAACAGATGAATCCATCTTACTCGATTCACTTTGCACTTGCTGTTCTAAGCGTTTGTTTCTTAAGTGATTAGAATCAGTAAGCGGCGCATTATAAGGTGCAGTGGCATGAAAAACTAGGGTTGGTTTTTCTTTATTTCAGAAATAAAAAAAGGAGAGCCTAGGCCCTCCTTTTGAATCGTGCTTTTAGTGCTTATTCGTCTAGGAAGCCGCGTAAGTGATCTGAGCGTGAAGGGTGGCGTAATTTACGCAGAGCCTTTGCTTCGATCTGACGAATACGTTCACGCGTTACGTCGAACTGCTTGCCTACTTCTTCAAGAGTATGATCGGTATTCATATCGATACCAAAACGCATACGAAGTACTTTAGCTTCTCGGGCGGTAAGGCCGCCAAGTACTGACTTAGTCGCTTCCTGAAGGCCTGAAGAGGTCGCTGATTCAACCGGTGAGGTGATCGTTACGTCTTCAATAAAGTCGCCTAGGTGGCTGTCTTCATCGTCGCCGATTGGCGTTTCCATAGAGATAGGCTCTTTGGCGATTTTCAGTACTTTGCGAACCTTGTCTTCTGGCATGTCCATGCGCTCTGCCAATTCTTCTGGCGAGGCTTCACGGCCCATTTCTTGTAGCATCTGACGGCTAATACGATTGAGCTTGTTGATGGTTTCAATCATATGTACCGGAATACGAATGGTGCGGGCTTGGTCGGCAATAGAGCGAGTAATAGCCTGACGAATCCACCATGTTGCATAGGTTGAGAACTTGTAACCTCGGCGGTATTCGAATTTATCTACGGCTTTCATTAGGCCGATGTTACCTTCTTGGATAAGGTCCAAGAACTGTAAACCGCGGTTGGTGTACTTTTTCGCAATAGAGATTACCAGGCGTAAGTTCGCTTCAACCATTTCTTTTTTGGCGCGGCGAGCACGAGCTTCACCGATGCTCATGCGACGGTTGATCTCTTTAATGGTGGCAAGGTCTAAACCGGCTTCTTCTTCTACTTGAGCGAGCTTGCGCTGGCTGCGCAGGATGTCGCCTTGGTAACCACGTAGCGCGTCGCTGTAGTCACGCTTTTTCTTAACGATATCGTTAATCCACTCTAGGTCACTTTCGTTACCTGGGTATTCCTTCATAAAGGTCTTACGAGGCATACCTGCGCGCTGAACACAAAGGCGCATAATGGCTTTTTCTTCGATGCGGATACGGCGAAGCATGCCACGAACGTGATCATAAATGGGGTCGAACTGGCGAGGTGGAAGTTTGAAGAATTTAAAAACTTCACCCAGTTCTTCCAGTGCTTTGCCTGCTTCTTTGCTGGCACGGCCTTTGTCTTCGATGACTTTTTCGGCTGCTTCTAGTACAACACGTAGCTCGTCGAAGCGCTCTTTGGCGTACTCAGGGTCAATACCACCTGGGTTGTCGTCATCTTCGTCGTCGGCTTCGTCGTCTTTCTCGTTCTTCTCTGCCTGATTGATTGGTGTTGCAGCTTGCACTTCATCAGCGGGGTCTAGCCAGCCACTGACAACATCTGGCATGCGGCGTTCGCCGGCTTCAATAAGGTCAAACTCGTCAACGATTTTACGTGCGGAATTTGGCCAGTGCGCTAAGGCGTGAGTTAATTCACGAATACCTTCTTCGATACGCTTGGCGATAGCAATTTCGCCTTCACGAGTTAGAAGTTCAACCGTACCCATCTCGCGCATGTACATACGCACTGGGTCGGTAGTACGGCCTGCTTCAGTCTCTACTGCGGCAAGAGCGGCGGCAGCTTCGGCGGCAGCAATTTCATCGGTGCTGTTGTCGCCATCGGTCATCAAAAGTTCATCGGCATCAGGTGCTACTTCGTATACACGAATACCCATGTCGTTGATCATTTGGATGATGTCTTCGACCTGATCCGGGTCGCTGAATTCATCGGGCAGGTGGTCGTTGACCTCATCGTAAGTCAAGTAGCCCTGCTCGCGGCCTCGATTGATCAGTTCTTTGATGCGAGACTGCTTTTGCTGCGGTTGCGGTTGGTCGCTCATTAAGGTTCCCTGTTGCTGGAGGGGTTGGCGAAAAGCCCGCCATTATAATCATTTCGCTTCTAAGCGGCCAGTGAACGAGAGCCAAGTTGGGGCACTTTTTCCCTTTTTTTGGCTCTTTTTTTTTGTTTTGCTGTGCTTAGAGTGTGCTTGGCCCTATAGATGGGGGCGGGTAGGGCTTTTTACAACTTCATCCCTCTAAATCGATGGCCTGTGGCAGCTTTGTGTGGCTTAGCTGTAGTTGCCGAGAATAAGTTGTTGGTAACGCAGTTTTTCTTCTTGGCTCAATTGTTTTAAGCCTTTGGCGTTAAGTTGGGCGAGTTCACGTTTGCAGTGGGCTTTAAGCTGCTCTTCATTGATGGCCTTAAGGCAGGCACTAAAGTCTCTTTCAGCGTCAAAATTACTCAGGCCTTTAAGTTCGTTAAACAGTGGATGGCTAACAATGTTTGCAAGTGCTTGCTGCGCTTCTACGCCATGGCTCCCGCCCCACCAGCCCATGATGTTGTTGAAGTTTGCCTGAGGTCGGCGCTGCAAATATTGCATGATATCGACAAGGATTTGCAGTTCTTGCTCTGGCTGTTCATCTTGGATATTGAGTTGGTGTTGGCTGTTGTTGAATAGCTGTGGGTGGTCGAGTAGCAAGATACTTGCGCGTCGAGCAGGGCTCAGTGCCATTAGGCTGCGTGTTCGTGTTGGTTGAGTTGGTGCGCTTAGGTGTTCGACGTGATGTTGGCTTTGGTTTTGTTCTAGTTCTTGAGTGAGCCAAGCCGGGGGTTCGTTGTCGTGCTCGGTGGGCTGATCGCCATTGTCTGTCTGATGCGTGGTACTTTGGAGGGCTTGCTTTTCTGTTGTTTGTGTTGGGCTAGGCTCGTTTGCGTGCTCGACCTCAGCTTCGCTATTAGCGGGCTCCGGTATAACGGGCATGTCGGTGAACTCAACCAGTTGTTCGGTGCTTAAGCCTGTGCGCTTGGCGAGGTTGTCGAACATGAGTGAGCGAAAAATACCGCCGGGTAATTGGTTGAGCATTGGTGCTGCGTTTTTTGCGAAGCGGGCCCGGCCGTCAAGGCTGTTTAGGTCGACTCCTTCTGCGGCGCTATCAAATAAGAACTGCTCTAAGGGCAGGGCGTTATCGAGTTGCTGCTGAAAGCGCTCGGCACCAATTTGGCGTACAAGGCTATCTGGGTCTTGGCCTTCTGCTAGAAATAAAAAGCGTATTTGGCGGCCATCTTCCATTGAGCCAAGTGAGGCTTGTAGGGCGCGCTGGGCGGCATTGCGTCCGGCTTTGTCGCCGTCAAAGCAAAAAACGATGTTTTTTACATGGCGAAAAGCGAGTTTGAGATGGTCTTCGCCACAGGCTGTTCCGAGGGTAGCAACGGCGTTGCTGATGCCGTATTGGGCTAGGGCAATAACGTCCATATAGCCTTCAACGACGATCAGTTGCTCTAGGTTGCGGCTAAATTGGCGAGCCTCATAGAGGCCGTAGAGTTCTTGGCCTTTATGGAATACATCGGTCTCTGGTGAGTTTAGGTATTTGGGCTTGCTGTCATCTAGTACGCGCCCGCCAAAACCGATACAGCGACCTCTTACATCCCGTATAGGAAACATAATGCGGTGGCGAAAACGGTCGTAGCGCTTATTCTCATCAAGTTTATCAACCACTAAGCCGCAATCGATCAGTAGGTTTGTGTCGCTTTCTGTTTTGCCGAAGCGGCTCAATAGTATGTCCCAGCCGGGAGGGGCGTAGCCAAGTTCGTAAGCTTTAGCGATTTGCCCGCTTAGGCCGCGGCCCTGTAAATACTTAACCGCAAAGTCGCGCTTGGGGTGTTGTCGCAGTTGGTTTTGGAAGTGCTCGCTTGCTTCAAGAAGCTGCTTGTAACAGCGTTTTCTTTGTATTTCACGGGCATCTTGAGCTTCGCTGCGCTGCTCTCTTGGCACTTCAACGCCGGCTTGTTTGGCGAGGTATTCCACCGAGTCAACAAAGTTGCTGCGGTCGTATTCCATCAGGAAGTTGATCGCGGTGCCACTCGCACCGCAGCCAAAACAATAATAAAACTGTTTGTCGGGGCTGACGGTAAAGGAGGGGGTCTTTTCATCGTGAAAAGGGCAGCAGGCGCTGTAGTTTTTGCCGTTGCGTTTTAGTTTGACGCGCTGGTCTACCACTTCGACAATGTCGACACGGCTAAGTAGGTCGTCAAGAAAACTTTGGGGGATACGGCTCATGATGCGCAGTTTAACCTTTGTTGTCTCGATCTAGATAGCGCTTTTCTTGTTGTCGTGTGGTCTGGGTTATGCTGGGTTTGTGCAAAGGTAGTGCGTAAAGAAAAGATCTGTTAAAGGTTTGTGCGGTCGCTGGTATTGTTTTTGTTGTGCGCAGTAACGCAGGTTCAGCGTGCCCTATTTAGTCACGCTAGCTTGCCTAGAGGTGTATTCTGATTGGCTTAGTTGAGCTTCTGTTTTACCAGTTTGCTTACTTCGCCCATGTCAGCGCGGCCTTGAAGTTTGGGTTTGAGTGCGGCCATAAGTTTACCCATGTCAGCCATGGAGCTGGCGCCGGTGCTGGAGATGGCTTCATCAAGCAGGCCGGTAATCTCTTCGCTGCTAAACTGCTTTGGTAGGTAGTCTTGAATGACGCCTATCTCGAACTCTTCGACTTCGGCAAGATCAATACGCTCTGCATCGCGGTACTGCTGGGCAGCGTCACGGCGTTGTTTGGCGGATTTATCTAAAATAGCAAGCACGCGCTTGTCGTCTACTTCAATGCGCTCATCAACTTCAACGCGTTTGAATTCAGACATAAGCATGCGGAGGACGGTAAGGCGCTCTTTATTACGGGCGCGCATAGCATCTTTCACTGCTTGAGCAATGCTGTCTTTTATTGGGCTAGCCATAAGAAGATCCTTGCGGGCGCGCTTTAAGAGATTAGGCGCGCCGCAACTTACTCAGTTATAAAATCTAAAACTTAGTAAGGGCGAGTAAAGCGACGCGCTTCGCGGTTCACTTTCTTCATGTGACGCTTAACAGCGGCAGCAGCTTTACGCTTACGAACAGCGGTTGGCTTCTCGTAGAATTCACGACGGCGAACTTCGGCAAGGATGCCGGCTTTTTCACACGAGCGCTTGAAGCGACGAAGAGCAATATCGAATGGTTCGTTTTCTTTAAGTTTTACAGAAGGCATATTAAGTCAGTTATCCGTTAGTTCTGTTTGAATGTCGCCGCCTTCACGGCAGCATCCAAGTCAAAATTGGCCAATTGCTTTGAAGTTTAGTTGCTGTTTTCTAAAAAGATCAGCGCTTACTTCACTAAAATCGGGTGGCGCATTCTATACCCACTCTTACTCTCAGGCAACACACTTGTGCGATTTTTAGCCCCTGAGTTCATGCTCATGCTTATTTTCTGTGTTATTGTCCGCGACTTTAAGGTTATGAGCAGGCTGGAGAGGCGCTCCAGCTCTGCGTAAGAGGTGTATTGTGCGGGTTTTGGGTATTGAGAGTTCCTGTGATGAAACAGGCGTTGCCATTTACGATTCTGAGCAAGGTTTATTGGGGCATGAACTCTATAGCCAAATTCAGGTGCACAGTGAATATGGTGGTGTTGTGCCTGAATTGGCTTCTCGCGATCATGTGCGCAAGCTTATTCCTTTGATTGATTCGCTGCTGAAATCCTGTGATAGCGAAGATCGTATTGATGCGATTGCCTATACCGAAGGTCCTGGCCTAATAGGCGCGCTTATGGTTGGGGCCTGTGCAGGGCGGGCTCTTGCTTATGCATGGGGGATACCTGCAATTGGTGTGCATCATATGGAGGGGCATTTACTGGCGCCTTTGTTAGAAGATAGCCCTCCGAGTTTTCCGTTTGTTGCCTTGTTAGTCAGTGGCGGTCATACGCAGTTGGTGCAGGTAGAAGCGATTGGTAAGTACACGCTTTTAGGTGAGAGCTTAGATGATGCCGCCGGTGAGGCGTTTGATAAAGCGGCTAAAATGATGGATCTGGACTACCCTGGAGGCCCCAACATTGCCAAACTTGCCGAGCATGGTTCTGCTGAGCGCTTTAAGTTTCCGCGCCCTATGTGTGATAGGCCGGGATTAGACTTTAGCTTTAGCGGTCTTAAAACCTTTACCTTAAATACGGTGACTAAGCATGCTCAGGTGAACGGGCTGCCGGATGATCAGTGCTGCGCTGATATTGCTTTTGCCTTTCAGGAAGCTGTTGTTGATACCTTGGTTATTAAGTGTCGTCGTGCTTTGCAGGCCTGCGATTATAGTCGTTTGGTCATAGCTGGTGGTGTGAGCGCGAATAAGCGCTTGCGTGAGAAGTTAGAAGCGGCACTGGCAAAAATGAATGCTACGGTTTTTTATGCTCGGCCCGAGCTATGTACGGACAACGGTGCAATGATCGCATTTGCAGGTCATCAACGTTTGCAGGCAGGCTTAAGCAGTGATTTAAGTGTGCAGGTAAAACCGCGTTGGGCGATGGAAGATCTACCGCCTTTAGATTCAGTGAATAGTGAAAGCGAAGGTGCTTAATATGGATACGGTTTTTATTCGTGATTTAGAAGTCGCCACCCTAATTGGTGTTTATGATCATGAAAAGCTCGAGCCTCAGCCTCTGCTGTTTGATCTGGATATGGCTTGGGATTGTCAGAAAGCGTGTGTCAGTGATCGTTTAACAGATACCTTGGATTACCACGCAGTTTGTATTCGCATTGAGCGAATTTGCGCTGAAACGCATTTTGAACTGGTTGAAACCTTGGCTGAAACTATTGCTCAATGTTTATTAAATGAATTTAAGATTCCAGGTTTAATGTTGCGTGTCTCTAAGCCTCAGGCGATTGCTAATACCCATTCGGTGGGTATTGTTATTCGCCGTGGCATTGCCGTTTAGTTATTGAGTGCTTGCATTAATTCTTCGAGCGCTTCTATGCGCTTTTCTTCTAAGGCTCGCCCTACCTCTGGGCCCTTTAAACCTTGCTTGATAAGATCTTTAGCGTTGATATTTGCAATTATTTTTAGGGCCAGTTTAAGTTGATAAGCTTGAACAAAATTGTCTAAAGTTTTCCCTGTCTGACTTCGGTAGCAAGCTTTACAACACAGCAATAGGTCGTCAAAGCGATCACTGCGGCGCAAGGCGTCACTGTCTTTTAAAACTTGAAACAGTTCTTGAGCGTTGAAATGAAGGCTAGCGCTAATTACTGTTAATTGCTGTTTTAATTGGCTGGCAAGTTCTTGCCAAGTTTTAGGGCACTTTATGGCTGCGCATAAGTGGAGGATTTGTTCTGCTTCTAGGCTTTGCAATAAACATGCAAAGCGGCATTGTTTGGCGTTGAGATTTTTATTTCTACTAGTTAAAAACGTTGCTTGTCGCAACTGGAATAAAGCGCTTTCTTTGTGTTGTGCAAGATCTGGCCACAGTCGTTCTAAAGCACCACAAGAACTGAGTACCTCAAAAAATATTTCTGGGTTTGGCTCGCCAAGCGCTTTTTGAAATTCTTGCCATATTCGCTCGGCGACTAAGGCATCGAGTTCCGAACTGGCTGAAATCTCTTGCATTAAAGCGAGTGTTTCATCTGCAACCGAAAAACCAAGGTGGTGGTAGCGAGCAGCAAAGCGAGCAACACGTAAGACACGTAATGGATCTTCAGTAAAAGCGGGACTGACATGTCGAAGTAGCTTGTTATTAATGTCGTCGATACCGCCATAAGGGTCGATCAGCTTACCGTTCTCATCTTCGGCAATGGCGTTAATAGTGAGGTCTCTACGTAGCAGATCTTCTTCAAGGCTGACCTTGCTGTCGGTGTCAAAATCAAAACCGCCATAACCTGCTGCCACTTTTCTTTCTTTGCGCGCCAGTGCGTATTCTTCTTTTGTCTGCGGATGTAAGAAAACGGGGAAGTCTTTACCAACTGAGTTAAAGCCTTGTTCTAGCATGGCTTTTTCGCTGCTACCAACAACGACCCAGTCATTTTCGATGCTAGGGTAATTGAGCAGCTTGTCACGTACGGCACCACCGACTAAATATATTTTCATTTCACTGTTGACGCTTTGTTGTTCATGGCTCACACTTTAGCCACTATCTTAATGCTAAGTAATTTTTTTTGCGATGAACTTTTTGAAACCCGCTATTGCACTCGTCATTCCCGCACTGCGTTTTGTACGCAAAGTGTGGTGTCTGCGTGCATCTAAAAAGCGGCTTAGTTGATTTGCAATAAAACAGCA
The DNA here is from genome assembly GCF_041346925.1 of Agaribacterium sp. ZY112. Lineage (NCBI taxonomy): Bacteria > Pseudomonadati > Pseudomonadota > Gammaproteobacteria > Cellvibrionales > Cellvibrionaceae > Agaribacterium > Agaribacterium sp. ZY112. Next base: position 1,774,254 of record NZ_CP166840.1, read on the forward strand.
ATATTTATTAAAGGCCGCAGCGATTTTCCTGCGGCCTTTTTCGTTTATGGTCAAAGGAAAATACAACGCGATTAACAAGTAGATGACTCACTAAGGGAGTAATGTCATGAAAGTCATCGGTGCCTATCTAGGCGTTGTATTAATTTGGTCCACTACACCGCTTGCGGTCCAGTGGAGTAATAGCAGCTTGAGTTTTCAGGCCGCTGCAACTGCGCGTATGGCGATTGCTGCCATTTTATGCGCGCTTATTTTACTTGTTAGTCGCCGAGCGATAGTGAAAGATAAACGCGATGTTTTAAGTTTTATTGCCGGTTCTATTGGTATCTTTCCTAATATGCTTTTGGTGTATTGGTCTGCCCAGTTTATTCCCTCGTCATTAATTGCGATTCTATTTGGCACCTATCCCTTTTTTACGGGTTTGTGTTCCATTGTTGTGCTTAAACAGAACCCTTTTAATGTAAGTAGGGTGGTGGCCTTGTTTATAGCATTAATAGGCTTGGTGGTTATTCATGCTGATCAATTACAGCTTGGTTCGGATGCTGTTTATGGCGTCTTGGGCATACTTACTTCATCGTTGCTTTTTTCCTTCTCTACGGTATTGGTGAAAAAGGTCGGCGGTTCTGTGGATGCGTTTAGGCAGTTAAGTGGCAGCTTGTTTATTGCTGCACCTGGGTTCTTATTAACTTGGTATCTTACTGATGGTTTTATTCCTGCATCGATAGATCTTAAGTCGGCTCTAGGGGTGGCTTACCTAGTATTGGCTGGTTCTATGTTTGGTGGGGTTGCATTTTATTATGTGCTAACGAATTGTCAGGTAGTGACAGTGAGTTTAATTCCTCTTTTAACGCCCGTGGTTGCGATTGCATTGGGAGTGTTGATTGAGGGCGAGCAGATACGTTTGGCGATGTTAATCGGCGCTGTGTGTATTTTGTTTTCACTCGCTTTATATCAGCAGTTGTTCCAACGTCTATATCGTATTGTGCATAGAAGGTGGAAAAAAGATTTAAACTATGCCCTGATGAAAGTAAAACCGCTGTTTGTGTGACGTTTGTAATAGCCCTATTTGAGTAAAGAGGGCTATTACTTGTTTGGGGCATTGTCTTTTGAAAACTGATAAGCCATTAATGCTCGCTGACGCGCTTCTTTATGCTCAATTATAGGTTTAGGGTAATCGCGACCAAGTTGAATGCCTGCTTTATCTAATACCGATTGCGGTGCAGAACTTGGGTCGAAGCAGTATCGTGTCTCTAAGTGTTTTAATTCGGGCAGCCATGTTTTTATGTAAGTCGCGTCGTGATCAAATTTTTCTGCTTGAGTGATTGGGTTAAAGATGCGGAAGTAGGGGGCAGCATCTGCACCGCTACCGGCCGTCCATTGCCAGCCGCCGACATTATTAGCTAAGTCAGCGTCGACAAGGGTGCGCCAGAACCACCGCTCACCTAGGCGCCAGTCAATCAATAGGTGTTTGCATAAAAACGATGCGACAATCATGCGTGCCCTGTTTGGCATCCAGCCTTGCTGCCATAGTTGGCGCATGGCTGCATCGACGACAGGATAGCCTGTTTGCCCTCTTTTCCAGGCCTTGAGCTCGTTCGAGGTGCTACGCCATGGAAAGGCATCAAAGCTGTCTTTAAAGTTTTTGGTAAGTAGTTCTGGCCTATGAAAAAGTAGATGTGCGTTAAAATCTCGCCATACTAATTGGCGCAGAAAAACCGCTGCTTGCTCTTCGCCACAATATTCTCTGCACTCTTGCCATATGCGGCTTGCGCTTATCTCCCCGTTTGCAAGTGCGGCAGCAAGTTGAGAGCTTTCTAGGTAATTGAGTTCATTGCGAGTACTTTCATAGTTCTGTATATGCCCTTGCACAAATTCATGCAGGCGTTGCTCGGCGTCTAGGTGTCCAGGCTGCCAGTGTGTTTTAAAGTCGGATGCCCAGTCAGGTGTTGATGTGTATAAGCCGAGCTCATGAATGGAATCACCTTGGCATTTTATTAGTTTGGCGTGAGCCCTTTGGAATATATGGGGTTTACGCAGTACTTGTTGCTGTACTTTTTTGTAGAAAGGGGTGAATACTTTGAAAAAAGAACCTGATTGATTTTGTATGCTCTCGGGCTCTGTTAGCAGGCCACCGGGCCAGCGTTTAAAGCTAATAGTTTGCTGATTACACCACTGGTGTAATTTTTTTTGTAGGACTCTCTCTTCGGGTGTGTAGGATCGAGCACAGTATAAGTGAGTGATATTATGCTCAATACACAGCTCTTTGCAGTGTTTAAGTACATCACCAGATTTCAACACTAGCGCAAGTTTTTGTTTCTTTAAACTTGTTTGCAACTCTTCTAAGCTTGATTTTAAGTACCAGTTTCTCGCTTCAGCTTGCTCGCTAGATGGGCAAGTTGGGTGTATGTAAACAGGCAAAATGTACTCGGCAGCACAAGCTGCATTGAGGGCAGGGTTATCATCAAGACGAAGGTCGTTGGTAAATAGGTATAAGCATCGCATGGTCACAATACGCTTAATATACTAATTTGGATCATGGTCGGTGCTTAGTTTACACTTTATCTATATAGGGCAAGGGGGCGGATCTCGCTCAGCTCAGCTCTTAAAGCACTCATAAAACAGGGCCGTTAAGGGGCGCTAAGGTTGATGGATGTCCCTATGTTGTTTTTGGCTTCTGTGGCCTGAGCAGGTTTTTGTTCTGGGCAATGAAATTCTTGGCGTAGTTGATCGCCTTCTAGCGAGTGCAAATGTACGTCAAAGCCCCAGAGGCGGTGTACGTGTTTGAGTACCTCATTGGCGCCGTCATCAAGTGGTTTACGATTGTGGCGGTAGTGATGCAAGGTTAAGGAACGGTCACCTCTGACATCGGCGCTGTAAACTTGAATATTGGGTTCGTTATTGCCTAGGTTGTATTGCGCGGATAAGGCTTCTCTGACTTGTTGATAACCAGGATCATCATGTATCGCGTTAACTTCAATGTCGCTATTAGCATCGTCATCAATAATGCTAAAAAGCTTTAGGTCTCGCATTAATTTAGGTGATAAATACTGTAATACAAAACTCTCGTCTTTAAAGTTGCGCATTGCAAAGTCAAGGCTTTCTAACCAGGGGCTGCCTGCAAGTTCAGGGAACCAGTGTTTGTCTTCTTTGCTTGGTTGTTGGCAGATGCGTTTTATGTCCATCATCATGTTAAAGCCCAGGGTATAAGGGTTAATACCGCTAAAATAAGGGCTGTTATAAGGGGGTTGATAGATGACACTGGTATGGCTCTGCATAAACTCAAACATAAAGCCTTCGTTTACTTTGCCTCGGTCGTAGAGCTCGTTAAGTAAGTGATAGTGCCAGAAGCAGGCCCAACCTTCATTCATGACCTGAGTTTGGCGCTGGGGGTAAAAATATTGGGCGAGTTTTCTTACTATTCTAATGACTTCACGCTGCCAGGGTTCAAGTAGAGGTGCATTTTTCTCGATAAAATAAAGAATATTTTCTTGCGGTTCAGACGGGTAGCGCAGCTTTGTATCTTGTGTTTTTTCGCTATTTTGATTGGGAATGGTTCGCCATAAGTCATTGACTTGTTTTTGCAGGTAGAGCTCCCGCTCTTCTTGCTGTTCTAGTTCTTCGGAGGTACTCAAGGGATAAGGGCGTTTATAGCGGTCGACACCATAGTGCATTAAGGCATGGCATGAATCGAGTAAGTTTTCGACCTCCTCTATGCCAAAGCGCTCTTCGCATTTTGCAATATAGTTTTTTGCAAATACAAGATAGTCGACGATAGAGTCTGCATCTGTCCAGCTTTTAAAGAGATAGTTGCCTTTAAAGAAACTGTTGTGCCCATAACACGCGTGCGCAATAACCAGCGCCTGCATGGTGAGCGTGTTTTCTTCCATAAGGTAGGCAATACAGGGGTTGGAGTTAATTACAATTTCGTAAGCAAGCCCCATTTGACCACGCTTATAGCCTTGTTCGACACTTAAAAATTGCTTGCCATAGCTCCAATGGTTATAGCCTATCGGCATACCGGTAGCCGCATAAGCATCCATCATTTGTTCTGAGCTAATAACCTCAATTTGATTTGGGTAGGTGTCGAGTTTGAACTCTTGAGCAATTGCCGCTATCTCGCGATCGTATTTTTCTATTAGCTCAAAACTCCATTCGGAGCTTTCTGAAATGAGAGATTTATTCATACGCTTTGCTTCTGAAAGAGTTCTCTAAATACCGGGTATATATCGCCGGCGCCAATTAAATGCTTCATTGCAAAGGTGTCTGGGAATTGAGCTTGAATCTCTTGATAAGCGTGCCAAAGAGCTTGGCGTTCTCTATTGGTGATTTCAATGTAAGAGAAATATTGGCAGAAAGGCAGTATGTTTTGGCTGAGTAGCTCTTGGCAGAGACCGCTATCATCATTCCAGTTATCTCCGTCGGATGCCTGCGCTGCATAGATATTCCATTCGGAGCTGGGATAGCGTTCGACCATGACTTCTTGCATTAGTTTTAATGCACTGCTCACAATGGTGCCACCGGTTTCTCGGCTGTAGAAAAATTCTTGTTCATCGACTTCCTTTGCACTTGTGTGGTGACGAATAAAGACCACCTCAATTTTTTTATAGTTTCGCTGTAAAAACAAATACAGTAATAGGAAGAAGCGTTTAGCAATGTCTTTGGTGTTTTGGTCCATGGAACCGCTCACATCCATAATACAAAACATCACCGCTTTGCTAGTTGGCATTGGCCTTTTAACGTGAAGATTATATTTAAGGTCGTAGTTATCTAACCACGGTACTTTTTTAATACGTATTTTGAGCTTTTTCAGTTCCGCTTCGAGTTCTATGCGTTTATTAGAATCTGTCTGCTTGAGTGTTTTAAGCTCTTCTTCTATGGCACGAATCCGTTTTCGACTTTTACCTGTTAAAGCGATGCGTCTTGCATTGGCTGATCGCAAAGAGCGAACGACATTGATTTGGCCAGGGTTTCCCTCATTGCTAAAACCTGCACGATGGTATTCAAACTCATCAATACCTGCTAGTTGACGTTTGACAAGATTGGGTAAGGCTAGATCTTCAAAAACAAAGTTAAGGAACTCTTCTTGGCTGATATTAAAAACAAATTCATCCATGCCCTCGCCAGAGTCGCTAGCGCCTTCACCTGAGCCGCCCTGGCCTTGCCCGCCTTGAGGGCGAGCGATATGATCGCCGCTAACAAATTGATCGTTACCTGGAAGGACCCGCGTGTTTTTTCCACCTTTACCGTGATGGAAGAGCGGTTCGCTAATATCCTTACTGGGGATACTAATCTTTTCCCCTTTGTCCATGTCTGTAATAGAGCGCTTGTCGACTGCATCAGATACGGCTTTACGTATATGCTTTCGATAGCGGCGTAAAAAGCGCTGGCGGTTGACCGTGCTTTTGTTCTTGGAGTTCAACCGCCTGTCGATGATATAACTCATGCCAGGCCCCCGTGGCTACTGAGATTTTCGAACGCGTAAATACCATTCCGATAGTAGGCGCACTTGTTTCTCGGTATAACCTCGTTCGGTCATACGTTGAACAAAATCCTCATGCTTTTTCGAATCGTCAGCAGAGCTTTTGGCGTTAAAGCTAATAACAGGCAAGAGATCTTCGGTATTGGAGAACATTTTTTTCTCTATGACTGTGCGCAGTTTTTCATAGCTGTTCCACGCAGGGTTTTGGCCGTTATTATTGGCCCTAGCGCGCAAGACAAAATTTACGACTTCATTTCTAAAGTCTTTGGGGTTGCTTATGCCGGCAGATTTTTCAATTTTTTCTAACTCTTCATTTAAAGAGGAGCGATTGAGTATTTCTCCTGTCTCTGGGTCTCTATATTCTTGGTCTTGAATCCAGAAGTCTGCATAGGTGACATAGCGATCAAAGATGTTTTGTCCGTACTCTGAATAACTTTCTAAATAAGCTGTTTGTATTTCTTTTCCTATGAATTCGATATAGCGTGGTGCTAGATACTCCTTTAAAAATGAGAGGTAGTGATCACGAATCTCATCGCTAAACTGTTCTTGCTCAATTTGTTGCTCAAGTACATAAAGCAGGTGTACAGGGTTGGCCGCAATTTCTGTTGGATCAAAGTTAAAGACCTTAGAGAGTATTTTAAACGCAAAACGTGTGCTTAATCCGTCCATGCCTTCGTCGACACCGGCGTTATCGCGATACTCTTGAATGGATTTAGCTTTTGGGTCTGTATCCTTTAGGTTCTGACCATCGTAGATACGCATCTTTGAGAATAAATTTGAATTTTCTGGCGTTTTTAAGCGAGATAAGACAATAAACTGTGCGAGCATGTCGAGCGTGTCTGGAGCACAGGGCGATGTGTGCAAAGAACTATTTTGTAGTAGCTTTTCGTAAATATGTACCTCTCCTGACAGGCGTAAGCAATAAGGTACTTTGACGATATACACTCGATCCAAGAAAGCTTCATTGTTTTTGTTGTTTCTAAAGGTTTGCCATTCGCTCTCATTGCTGTGGGCAAGAACAATACCGTTAAATGGAATGGCGCCAAGACCTTCGGTGCCATTGTAATTACCTTCTTGAGTTGCAGTGAGTAGAGGGTGAAGCACCTTAATAGGCGCCTTAAACATTTCTACAAATTCCATTAAGCCTTGATTCGCTCGGCACAAGCCACCAGAAAAGCTGTATGCATCTGGGTCATGCTGAGGAAAGTCTTCAAGTTTACGTATATCTACTTTACCAACTAGGGCGCTAATATCTTGGTTGTTCTCATCTCCGGGTTCTGTTTTGCTTACTGCTATTTGATCCAAGACTGATGGACGTAACTTAACAACACGAAATTGACTGATGTCACCACCGTATTCGTGTAAACGTTTAACTGCCCAAGGGCTCATAATATTTTTAATGTAACGACGCGCAATACCGTAGTCCTCTTCTAGGATGGCGGCATCTTCCTCTTCATCGAACAGACCTAAAGGTGACTCAAAAACAGGGCTGTCTTTAAGGCAGTAAATGGGCTCTTTTTCGATTAGGCTTTTAAGCTTTTCGGCTAATGAGCTTTTACCGCCACCAACAGGGCCAAGTAGGTACAAAATTTGTTTGGTCTCTTCTAAACCTTGCGCAGCATGCCGAAAGAACGAGACAATTTGTTCGATTGCCTCTTCCATGCCGTAAAAGTGCTCAAAACCTTTGTAGCGCTTGATCACCTTATTAGAAAAGATACGGCTTAGGCGTGGATCTTTGGATGTGTCGACAAGCTCAGGCTCGCCGATCGCATTTAAAATGCGCTCTGCGGCACTGGCATAGACAGTGGGGTCTTCTTTACACAGATCTAAATACTCTTGCAGGCTTAGCTCTTCTTGCAAGGTGTCGGTGTAGCGTTGTTGATAGTGACTGAAGATCGTCATTAAAGCCTCCTGTACGCTGGATTGGCAGTCCGCCTTCAGAGGCTCAACGACACAGCCTCCATCTAAGCATAGACCCTGTAGCTAGTGCTTAGCGGACAAATTGGCGCGAAAATACAGTTGGGCTTAAAAAGCATGCGTAAATCAAAGGCTTGCGAGTAGGCCTTGCTGCTGAAACAATATCGTGACGTGACGCTGAGATAATGACAAAAAATGATAACTAATGATTCGTATATGCCTAAGCCTATCGCTCTATATGACAAGGCCATACTTAGCCCTCTTTTTTTCTGTTTTGTATTATGTGCTCTGCTTTTGTTAACGGCATGCAGTAAGGATGTTGAAGAGCCTGTTGTTGAGTTAAGTCCTAGCCCCAGCCCCTCTCCTGAATATATTTCTAGTGCTGATCTTGATGTTATTAAGCAGCATGGTCGTATCCGTTTTATTGCACCACTTGCGGCGACAGAGCCACAAGCCCTTTCGAATCGATCCCCACTGTTTAAAGAGTATGAGGCCTTAGCTAATGCGCTGGCCGATCGCTTAAAACTTGAAGCCGAGTGGGTATTCGTAAAAGATCGCAGTGATTTAATTCCTGCTTTATTAGCGGGGCGAGGAGATATTATTGTTAGTAATATCAGTGTGACGCCTGAGCGTAAAAAGCAGGTGAGTTTTAGCCGCCCTTTAGCCAAGGTAGATGAACTTGTAGTCGAGCATCAAGAAACAACGGAGCCGCCTGCTCAAAAGCATTACATAGTGGGTGAGGCGAGCGCGTTTTCTGAAAGTTTAAGTAAGCAGGGGGTTGAGCATGTGACCATCTTGCCTGCAGATAAAAGTGCTTATGAATGGTTGAGTTATATTGCAGAAGAGCCTTCTCGAGCGACTGTACTTGATAGCAATATGGCAAGAGATCTTATTGGTTTGTTTCCAAACTTAAAGCTGGGGCAGACCTTACAAAAACGCCGTTCGATTGCTTGGGCTTTACGGCCGGATAACCCTAAATTGCTGAGCTACTTGAATCACTATTTAGTTGAGCACCATGTGCTTGCCAGTGCCTCGAATAATCAGCCTCGCACTTGGCAGCAAATTAAAGACAGTGGCCAATTGCGGATGCTGACCTTAAATAACCCATCCTGTTATTTCTTGTGGCGCGGGGAGCAAATGGGCTTTGATTATGATCTTCTCAATAAGTTTGCTAAAAACCAAAAGCTCAGTTTATCCGTGATTGTAAAACCCGATTATGAAAGTTTAATCGAGGCCCTTAAAGCAGGAGAGGGGGATGTTATTGCTGCTTCAATGACGGCGACCCCTGAGCGTGAAGCCCTTGGTGTGCAATTTAGTCGCCCTTATTTATATATTGATGAGCTAATTGTAGGGGCTCTTGATAAGCAAGCGATTATGGATTTAAGCGCTTTGGCGGGCAAACGAGTCGCGGTGAATCCGACAACGGTATTTTATAAACGCATGCTAGAGCTGCAAAAGCAGGGTGTTGAATTAGAGTTGGTGTCGTTGCCTGAGGCTTCAACGGAAGAGCTTTTAGAGGCTCTGGATTCGGATGCCTATGACTATACGCTCGCTGATAGTCACCTTGTAGCTTTGGAGAATAGCTACCACAAACACGTTAATGAGGTTTATAAACTTAATGAAGATGTGGCAATTGCTTGGGGGCTAAGGCCTGAACAACTAGAGCTTAAACAAGAGTTAGATTCTTTTATTAAAAAGAAACATCGTGGTCTGTTTTATAACGTGACTTACAACAAGTATTTCAAAAATGAAAAGCGCATTAAAAAATATCAGCAGGCACGAGTTTTACCCGGAGGCGGGCTCTCACCTTATGACGAGACTGTGCAAGCTTTGGCACAGCGCTATCATATGGATTGGCGATTAATTACTGCGCAAATGTATCAGGAAAGTAAGTTTAACCCTAAGGCTCGTTCTCATGCTGGCGCCAAAGGTTTAATGCAAGTACTTCCTCGTACAGCTAAAGAGTTAGGTTTTACTAATTTAGCAGAGCCGAGTGAGGGCTTAGAGGCCGGAGTAGCTTATATGCACTGGTTAAAAGACCGCTTCCCTGAAGATTTGGCTTTTGAGGAGCGTTTGTATTTTACGCTGGCGTCCTACAATGCCGGCGCAAGCCATGTACGGGATGCACGTAAGCTCGCACGAGAGTTAGGTTATGATGATAAGCGCTGGTTTGGCAATGTCGAAAATGCCATGTTGGCTTTATCCAAACCTAAATATTATAAAAAAGCGCGTTTTGGCTATGTGCGTGGCCGTGAACCGGTGAATTATGTTCGCGACATTCGCGAGCGTTATATGGCGTATTTAAATGCAATGTAAGTAAGAGTGTTCAAAGCCAATGGGGGCAGCTGTTTATAGTGGCGGGGGCTCGTTAGAGAGAGCAATCCAAACAGAAGAGTTCGGAATCTTCTAAACGGATCATGGTGAGTTCACCGCCCCAAACGCAGCCTGTGTCCAAACCAATAAAATTATGGCTATTGGTGGCGCCAAGTAGCGCTGCCCAGTGACCAAAAAGAATGCGTTTATTGCGCGCTCGATGTTTTTTAAAGCTAAACCAAGGGGCAAAACCTTTAGGCGGTGTGGAAGGTGCGCATTTGCTCTCGAGTTCAAGGCTGCCATCTTCGGCACAGAAGCGCATGCGAGTAAAATAGTTGGTGATAACACGCAGTCTATCCATGCCTTTAAGGTCTTTGCTCCAACGATTAGGTTCATTGCCGTACATATGGGCAAAGAAGGCCTCTGCTTTTTTAGAGCGTAATACCTTCTCTACTTCGGCTGCTCGTTTAAGTGCTTTTTTTAGTGACCACTGCGGCGGAATACCCGCGTGTACCATAGCGTAGCCAAGTTTTTTATCACGGTGAATTAAAGGTTGTTTAATCAGCCATTTCAGTAATTTGTCTGCGTCTTTTGCCTCTAAGACATCGTCGAAATTATCTTTTTTACCTGGGCTTCTTTGGCCCTTCCAGCAAGCAAGAAGGTGTAAGTCATGGTTGCCGAGAACAACTTTACAGCGAGGGCCAAGCTCTTTTAAAAAGCGTAAGGTGGCTAAGTTATCGGGGCCGCGATTAATGAGGTCTCCGGCGCACCAGAGTACGTCGTCTTCACTAAAGTCGACTTTCTTTAGTAGTTTCAGTAGAGGCTCTAAACAGCCCTGTATATCACCAACAACGTAGGTAGCCATAGTTATAGATTAGCCTTGTTACACTTTTGCCCTGTTCGGGCTTAGTGTAGGGCGCGAGGGCTGACTAGAGCAAAGCTTGGTATTGGTGTTTCAAACTCTAGGCCGTCTTCAGCGCGCATCATATAGCTGCCTTCCATTACACCGCTATCCGTTTCAAGCACAACACCACTTGTGTATTGATAGCTTTCACCGGGTTGCAGAATAGGCTGCTGGCCGACAACACCAAGGCCTTGAACCTCTTGAATGCCTTCATTACTGTCGATAATTTTCCAGTGGCGGCTAATCAGTTGGGTGCTGATTTCACTGTTGTTCTCAATTGAAATCTCATAGGCGTAAACAAAGCGCCTGTTATCGGGCTGGCTTTCTTTTTCTAAGTAATGTGCTTTAACGTTGACGGTTATATCGTTGTTCATGCTAATTTTTGTAGTTCTGTAATCTGATTTGCTAGGGCGACAAATTGCTCTAGGCCCAACTGTTCTGCACGGCATCCAAGATCGACGCATAGCTCGGTATTTTCTGGCAATGTTTCTAATAATGGTTTGAGTGCATTGCGTAAGGTTTTTCGCCGCTGAGAGAAAGCGAGCTTAACCACTCTTTCCAATTCTTCAAAGCTTTGTGCCGGATAAGGTAGGTTTTTATGTGGGGTGAGTCGCACAATGGCAGATACAACCTTTGGTGCTGGATCGAAGCACTCGGGGGGCACATCAAACAAGTCTTCAGTTTCACACCAGTACTGGGCCATCACACTAAGCCGGCCATAGTTTTTATCGCCAGGTTTTGCTGCTAAGCGCATCACGACTTCTTTTTGCAGCATAAAGTGCATATCGGCTATGCAGTCTTTGTAGCTTAATAAGTGGAAAATAAGCGGTGTTGAAATATTGTAAGGCAGGTTGCCTACAACCCTTAAAGGGCGCTCGGCTTGAGCTAGGCCTGCAAAGTCGAATTTAAGCGCATCACATTCATGGACTTTAAAGCCCGGATTGCGATCAAATTTTACTTTTAGTATTGGGATTAAGTCGCGGTCGAGCTCGATGACATTGAGCTCGGTGCATGATTCAAGCAAAGAGGCGGTAATGGCGCCTTGGCCTGGGCCAATTTCAACAATATTGTCATCGGTTTGTGGCCCAATGGCGCGCACGATATGGCGGATAACGCCAAAATCGACTAAAAAGTTTTGCCCAAAGCGTTTACGCGCTTTGTGCTGTAAAGGGTTCTTGTTCGCCATTAATTTATTTTGCCTATGTTTTGGGTGAGCAGCCAAGCTTGCTCGAGTGCGACTTCTAAGCTGCCTGAATCGGCTTTACCGGTGCCAGCCAAATCAAGTGCTGTGCCATGGTCTACCGATGTACGAATATAAGGCAAACCCAAGGTGATATTGACGGCGTTGCCAAAGCCTAGGTACTTCAATACAGGAAGACCTTGGTCATGATACATTGCTAGCACGGCATCTGCTGTTTCTAGATATCGCGGTGTAAATAGCGTGTCCGCAGGCAAAGGCCCTTGTAGCTTCATTCCTTGCTCGCGCAGCTTGCTTAATACCGGCTCTATTGTTTCGATTTCTTCACGGCCTAAATGACCACCTTCACCAGCATGCGGATTAAGCCCAGCAACTAAAACGCGAGGCTCTTTAATGGCAAATTTTGTTTGAAGTTCTTGATAGAGAATGCGGCTGACTTGCTCTAGCTCAGCTTGTGTTAGCGCGTCACTGACTTCTTTTAAAGGCAGGTGTGTGGTTGCGAGAGCGACTCTTAAACCCGGGCAGGCAAGCATCATGACGACTTTGTTGGTCTTACTTTGCTCGGCAAAAAATTCGGTGTGGCCGCTAAAGGCGTGACCGGCATCATTGATGATACTTTTTTGAACTGGGCCTGTGACGATGGCTTCAGCGTGTTTGTTAAGCGCTAAGTCATTGGCAAGCTGTAAGGTGTTTAAGACATACGCTGCGTTGGCGGCATCAAGCTTGCCGGCTATGCTGGGCTTGTTAAGCGGGCTGTGAATGCAGGCAAGCTCACCGGCCTGTGTTGCACGAGGTGAGTCGTTGGCGCTTGTATGTCGAATGCTGATTTCAAGGCCTAGTTGCTTAGCGCGGCTTTGTAAGAGTTCAGCATCCGCAATCACGCAGAGTTCATAGGCTCGGGCTGTTTGTGCGGCTTTGACGACGAGTTCGGGGCCGATGCCCGCCGGTTCACCGGCGGTTAGAAGTATGCGGGCACAAGTCATTAGATTTTTAATTCAATAAAGGCTTCATCACGGATTTCTTGCATCCAAACCTGAGCCTCATCTTCCATGCGGCGTCCAATAAGAAGGTTGCGTGCTTTATTGCGAATCACCTCTTCACTTAAGTCCTCGTCTCTTCTATCCATCACTTCAAGAATGTGCCAGCCAAATTGTGTTTTAAATGGCTCACTGATTTTACCGACTTCTATCGTTTTTACTGTTTGCTCAAATTCGGGTACAAAAATCTCAGGGCTGGACCACCCCATATCGCCTCCCGTTGCTTTAGAGCCGATGTCATCACTGTATTGTTTGGCTAGTACACTAAAGGTTTTCTCTCCGCTTTCGATCTGTTTGCGAAAGCCCAGTAATTTTTCACGTGCGCCCTCGTCATCAATAATTTCATTGGTCTTAATAAGGATGTGGCGTACATGACTTTGACGAACAACTTGCTTTGTTTCGCCCTCTTTATTTAACAGCTTTAAGATGTGAAAACCTGCTTGTGAGCGCAGTGGTTCGCTGACTTGGCCGATGTCTAGATTCGGCGCAGTTTGAGCAAACAGCGTAGGCAGCTCAGAGCTTTTACGCATGCCTAAATCACCGCCTTTTAGTGCAGCAGGGCCTCGACTTTCGGCAATGGCAAGTTCTGAGAAATTGGCGCCATTTTGTAGTTGCTGATAAATCTCTTCGGCGTGATTTTGTGCAGCGGCAACAGCGCTTGTACCGCCACCGCTAGCAATCGGAATAAGGATGTGCTGTAAGTGATAGGACGGCGCAATCCAGAATTGAGCGTCTGCCGATTTTAAGAAGTTATCAATATCTTTTTCGTTGATTTTAATTCGTTGACGCATCAAACCTTGCACAATGGTTTGCACTTTCAATTGGCGGCGCATGTCCTCTTTAAATTGAGGTAAGTTTGTGCCTTCTTGTTGAAGTGTGGCTGCAAGCTGAGCTTCGGTTAAGTTTTGACGCTTATATAAGTCTTGCATGGACTCAGCAAGCTGCTCATCACTTATCTCAACACCATAAAGATTGGCTACATTTAACTGCAGTGTTTCATCAACTAATTGATTAAGAACTTGCTCTCTTAACACGCTGATAGGGGGCAGAGCGACTCCGGCTGCTCGGCTTCGGTTGATAACACCACTGACGCGTTCGTCTAATTCGCTCTGAGCTATGGTTGTGTCATCAACAACCCCAACAATGCGATCGAGCATTTGTATTTCTGCGCGGGCGGCATAGCTGTAACTAAGTAGTATGGCTAAGCCTGCAAGTTTAAGTTTGGATAATAGTGAGGTCATCTTTGTTTTTACTTTTGTGTTCTGGAGCTTAATGCTCGCTCATTAATCGTTCGCGGCGCTCGTAGCCTGGTAGGGCGTCTTCAAGCATGTTACGAATGCGTGTGCCAGTGCTACCTAGGCCTTTGAATTCAATCTCAAGGTAGACGCCTCGGTCATATTGGCCTGAGCCGCCTTCTTCGTTAGCAACATTACTATCGAGCCAGCGCCTTGCTAAAAAACGTACTCGGTAGCAGCAGTTGTTGTATTCGATACCGCCAAAGGTCTCGAGTTCCTGTTGATTTTCAAAGTCGTAATTACTGCGGCCCATCATAAACCACTGTTGTACGATAGGGGCAACAAATGCGAGATCGACTTGATCAAGTTGTTTACTGCTGCTGATCTCTGGGTCTTTACGAACGAAGCTATAACTCAAGCTGACGAGGCTAAGTTTGTCTTGGCTTGCATAGTTATAGCCTGCGGAAAAACGGCTCATCTGTTCTGCTGCGTCGTCATAGATTAAGTTGCCAAAGACGCCGGAGCCCGCTCGAGCGTTGGCACTAAACTCAAGTGCGATCTCCGAGGAGTTTTGCTGCGCGTCAATGTCACTTTCTAAACCAACTCGGCGGTCTTCAAAATAATTTATTTGGCCTAAGCTAAGCGCAAAAAATTCATGGCCATCTTTGTGGCTCATCCAGCGATTGGTAATACCTGCTGTAAGGCGGTTGGCATCGTCTAAGCGGTCGTAACCACTGAAGCGGGAGTCCCTGTAGAGCTGGCCATAACTAAAGGTTCGTGTTGAGGTATCAAAGTTGACGCCTCCGCCGGAGTTACTGGCGTTGTACAGCGCACTGTGGTCTTCATAGCTTCGGTATAAATAATACAAGCGCGGTTCTAAGGTTTGTAAATAGCGCCCCTGAGGATTTTCAAAGACAAGACTTGCGTCGACAGAGGCCTGTGGTGCGCCGAGGCTGACGTGCTCTTGTTCTATGCTATCCCCTTCGCCTGGACTGAGCTTGTACTGGCGATACTTATAGCCGACTTCCGGTTTGATATAACCCGCAGCATTGCTAAAGCGCTGGCCTAAAGTGTAATCCGCGGCATAGCGCTGGCCTGTGATAATGGGTTTACCGCTGATACTTAGACCTTGCTCATGATCAAAGCTTGTGAGCTGGTTGTCTAAGTTTAGGTTCATGCGGCCAAGGTAGTAATTACCATTAGCCTCTATTTGCGGAAGCTTTCGGTAGGGGGCATCAAGGTTTAGTAAGAGCGTTTGGTAATCTTGAACTCTTAGGTTGAGATCCCAGTTATCGAGCTGAGTACCTGCGACTAACTTTTGGTCGAGGTAGGTGGTATTGGCCACTTCAAAAGAGGACGTACCTAAGTCTCGAAAATAATCTTCATCCGAGGTTAAGTTATAGTCGACCTCGGTATACCAGCCACTGCCTAAGCCGCCGTTTTGTTTGTACTGAAATAACCAGCGATTAGTTCCAACATGAGTGTTGCTAGAGCCGTCGTGACCTTGGGAGCCGCCGTCATCGGGTAGGAAGGAGCCGCTTACTTTTTGTTCAATAGAGTGGCTTAAATGGCGGAACTCGGCTTCAAGCATCGGTCCGCGGTCACTAATAATACGCGGGGTGATGGTCGCGTCATAATTAGGCGCCAAGTTTAAATAATAAGGCAGGCTAATATCTAAACCGCCTTTATCACTGGTGCTAAAGCTCGGCGCTAAAAAGCCCGATTGACGCTGATCCCCAACGGGAAAAGTCGCATAGGGTAGGTAGAAAATGGGGACGTCGGCAATGCGAAATTTAACGTGTTTACCATAACCTTGCCCGGTTAGTTCATTGATACCCAGCTCGGCGCCTTCGAGTGACCAAGCGTTGGAGTCCGGTGCACAACTGGTGATATGGCCGTTTCTGAGTACGGCTTTACCGCGACCTTCTTGGGCTATGCTGCTGGCGCTGCCGCGGATATGTTGATTGTGTAAAACAATTCGGGCGTCAATAAACTCGGCTTCTTCTTTGGTGGTATCCACTCGGGCGCTTTCTCCGCGAATGAGTAAGCCTTGTTGACGGATAACAACATCGCCTTGCATTAAGGCGCTATCGTCTGCTCGGCTATACACCATTTTGTCAGCTGCAATAGAGCGCGGGCCCTGCGAGACTTCGACATCCCCTTCTAGGGTTGCATGCACACCTCCGATAACTTCAGTTGAATCGGCTTCAACAATCAGCGGTAGTTCTGCCATGTCAGCATCGTCGATCGACTGATCTGCAAATGGGTCTACATAGATACCGGTGCAGCCTGGCGCTAACTCGTGTTGTTGCGCAGGATTCAGTTGATCTTTATTGAGCCAATCTAGATCTGCAAAGCTGTGAGTCGTGCTATTGCATGCTTGGTTTGTATCTGCGTTTTCACTATCGCAAATCCCATCGGTACTGTCGGCATAGATAGTGTCGGCATACGTTTGAGCTAGGGGCACAAGAGTGCTAGCGATTAGCAGAGTACGCCTAAGGCTTGCAGCTAAGAGCTTATTTTTCGGGCTAATAAAGCGAAGTGGCATGTGTTGCAACAGGTCGATGATGACGGACTGCGTATAAGGCAGAGATTCAAAACGAGCATTCTACCTGCGCAAATGACTAAAGCACAGTCTATGTGCTTCGATGATTTCTTGCCGGATCGAGGACAAGCTCGAATATCTCAAGTAAAGTTAAAGGCAGACTTTAACTTGTGGCTTGAAAAATACTATTAGGAGGGAATTCTGTCTAGTTTATGTGCTCGTACTGAGGCGATGTTAGGCTTTGCTGAGCGTTCTTGTGAAGCGGCATTGATAGAGCTTAAATCTAAGCAGCTTAAGCCACTGAGTGGTGATGCCGGCGCTCGACGATATTACCGTTTAGATACCCAAGCTAAAGTGCTGCTTGTGGATGCCCCACCTGAAAGTGAAAATTCTGAGCGATTCTGTGCAGTGGCTAGTTGGCTGTCTAAGCGTGGCTTGCGTGTGCCTAAAATCCTAGCTCATGATAGTGAACAAGGGTTCTTGTTGCTTGAGGATTTAGGTGATGCCTTACTACAAGCGCAGCTTAATGAGGATACAGTTGATACCTATTATGCAGAGGCAATGTCTATGCTGTTGCATTTACAGGCTTCTGAGCTTGATGCAGCACTTTTCCCTGCTTATGACCGTGCTTTATTGCAGCGAGAGTTAGATTTGTTTGATGAGTGGTTTTTAACGCACCTTTTATCTTTTGAGCTTAATGTCGAGCAGCAAGCGGCGTTAGCGGTACTAAAGCAAATGTTGATCGAGAGCGCTATATCTGAGCCTCAAGTTATTGTTCATCGAGACTTTCATAGTCGTAACTTGCTCTTATTGGCCGATGAAAGTTTGGCAACTATTGATTTTCAAGACGCTGTATATGGCCCTTTAAGCTATGACTTGGTTAGCTTACTTAAGGATTGTTACATTGACTGGCCGCGAGAACGAGTAGAGCGCTGGGCTTTAACTTATGCATCTCTAGCAGCAGACGCGGGTCTTATGCCTGCACAAGGTGCTACTGAGTTCTTACGCTCTTTTGATTTAATGGGCTTGCAGCGTCACTTAAAAGTATTGGGTATCTTTGCTCGTTTATCTCTAAGAGATGGCAAGCATCACTATTTGCAAGATCTGCCTCGGGTCTTAGCTTATGTGCTTGAGGTCCTATCTTTATACGATGAGGCTGGGATCTTAAGTTCATTGTTTGCAGATCAACTTTCTCCGACATTAAGTACTCGATTACAGAGTTTGGCATCATGAAGGCGATGATTTTTGCCGCAGGGGAAGGGCGACGCATGCGGCCTTTGACACTGGAAAAGCCTAAGCCTTTATTGCTGGCCGGCTCCTGTAGTTTGCTTGAGCATCAGTTGCAAAAGTTGATTGCTGCAGGTGTTAGCGAATGTGTGATTAATGTCAGCTACCTTGCCGAGCAAATAGAAACTGCGTTAAAACAGATGGACCTGGGCGGGATAACGCTTAGCTTGTCGTTTGAAGAGGAGCCTTTAGAGACCGGGGGGGGGCTATTAAAAGCATTGCCTTTATTGGGGCACGAGCCTTTTCTGTTGGTCAATGCTGATGTGTGGACGGATTACGATTACAGTCAACTGCTAAAGCGCTCTTTAGATGAAGGAGAGCTTGCCCATTTGGTGCTGATTCCGAACCCGCCTTTTAAAGAAACGGGTGATTTTGATTTTACTTGTGGTGAGCGAATAGGGCCCTTGGCTGCTTCTCAAGAAGCAGGTTGGACCTTTAGCGGTATCAGCTTGATTGATCCTCGCTTAATTAGCGCTTATAGCAAGGCTAGATCTATTTTCCCTATGAAAGAGGCCTTGCTCGAGGCTATGCATGCCAATCGTGTGACAGGCTCGATATTTAAAGGTGAGTGGGATGATATAGGCACTCCCGAGCGCTTGCTCAGCCTTCAGCAGCGTTTAGCTTAGCGCTCTATTTCAACGCCTTTGGCTTTGCGGTTTAAAAAGCCTCGAATACGTTTACTTAAGCGGTTCTCTTGTCTGGATGTACTGTGGAGAGGCTCCATAATCAGGCTCTGTTCATAGGCGTTAAAATTATGGCTTTTGGCAATGTTGAGGCGCTCTTGGGTCTTAAGTTGGTCGATAGGGTGTTGAGAGAAGCTAATATCCAGTATTGGTAAGTTGAGTTCGTTGAAGCGAGTCAGTGCTGCATTAAGATCCCCTGCTTTGTGCGGCATTGGGTTAACTAATACTAGGGCTCGCATTTGCTTGGTTGGGTTTTTAGCGTGAGTAAAAACATAGTCGAGTACACGTTGAGCGGAATTGCCATAAGCGACTAAAACGATATTGAATTGTCCGTTGTTATGGAGAAACTGGATGGCGGCGTCGATGCGCGCAAGTCCGCTGTCTTTTTTGATGCTTGTTTCCGTGTTTTTTTCTTTTGTCGTTATTTCTTGCTGATTTTCTATTGGCTTTTCTACCGCTTCGTCTTGGCTTGAGTCGTTTTCAGTTTTATCGCCATTTTCATCGGCTTCTGTTTCGGCAGGTTTTTGTTCTGCTTTTACTTGTTTGGGGGCTGGGCGTGAGGGGATCGCGCTTGCAGGATGGGGGCTGATTTCAATAGACAGGGTGGCCCAGCCGCTTGTGCTTAAATGGGTGCGTAGAGGCTCTATTGTGTATGGCCAGTTGGGGGTTTGGCCATCTGTAGGAACGAGAAGTACCGCGCCATAGGCTTGACCAGTACTATCTTTTCGCCAAAGGGCGTGAAAGCTTTCACCTTCTGCTTGCAAAGTGTTGAGTTCATTTGCTTTATAGCTGGCTTTGAGTTGTTTAATGAGATTTTGGTGAGGCTTGGGAACGGTACGCTCTATGGCGTTTTTATTTGCAGATGGCTCGTTCTCTGCTGATCGCTCCTTACCTGCTGACGACTCCTCATCCGCTGACGGCTCTTCACCCTCCAAGGATTGTGTTTTTTCGGGGGTGTTTGGCTCATCTGCTTTGTCTTGAGCAAAGCTGGCCAAGCTTGAAAGTAGTAAGCTTGCTAAAAGAGCCATAAAAACTTGCTTGCTCAGTGGCAAGAAGCTTGATGTCAATCTCTGTATTGTTGCAAGTCTTAGCAAGGGTAGCCCAGTGTGTTTAGGTTTATGCTTGTCTTTGCTCTTTAGTTTAGATGCATTGTGGCGCTTGTGTTTTGCTCAAAATACGACACTTATAGGCTTCAGTGCGCTATCTCGTGTGCTTGGCATAGA
The DNA here is from genome assembly GCF_041346925.1 of Agaribacterium sp. ZY112. NCBI lineage: Bacteria > Pseudomonadati > Pseudomonadota > Gammaproteobacteria > Cellvibrionales > Cellvibrionaceae > Agaribacterium > Agaribacterium sp. ZY112. The sequence continues at coordinate 1,794,072 of NZ_CP166840.1, forward strand.
TTTATAGGGGCGATCCTTAGTACAATTTTGTTTTTGCACTTACGCAGGTTGTGTTTCATGTCTTTTTTAATTGCCCCTTCAATCTTAGCTGCTGATCTCGCTCGTTTAGGGCAGGAGTGTGATGATGTGCTCGCAGCTGGGGCGGATATGATCCATTTTGATGTTATGGATAATCACTATGTGCCAAATTTGACCTTTGGCCCAATGATCTGTGAAGCTCTGCGTAAGCATGGAGTCACAGCACCAATCGATGTGCATTTGATGGTTGAGCCGGTAGACGATTTAATTGTTAGCTTTGCTGATGCGGGTGCTGATTTCATCAGTTTTCATCCGGAGGCGTCTCGCCATGTGGACCGATCGCTAAAACTGATCGAGTCTAAAGGATGCAAAAAAGCCTTGGTCTTAAACCCTGCAAGCCCTGTTTCTCTTATTGAACCGGTACTGGATCAGCTGGATATGCTCTTATTTATGTCGGTCAACCCAGGTTTTGGTGGTCAGAAGTTCTTACCTTATGTGCTGGATAAAATTCGCAAGGCAAAAGCGCTTATTGTTGAGCGTGGTCTCGAGTGTCGTATCGAAGTGGACGGTGGTGTAGGTGTTAACAATATTCGTCAGGTCGCAGAGGCTGGCGCTGATACGTTTGTGGCTGGTTCGGCTATCTTTGGCAGTGATGATTACGCCGATGTTGTTAAGGCCATGCGTGTTGAATTAGAAGGGCTTTAAGGTAAGAGTGTGTTAAAGCGTCATTACAGCCCAGGATTTCGTTTTGTAGAGCGTTGGCGTGACTGATTTTGTTTCAGTTAGCCCCCACTACAAAACAGGATAAAACATGAAGAAAGAAGAATTTTCAGCCCTTGCCAAGCAAGGCTATAACCGTATTCCCGTGACTCGGACTATTTTAGCCGATACGGAAACCCCTCTAACTGCTTATTTAAAGCTTGCGGCAGGCCCTTATAGTTATCTATTTGAGTCTGTGCAGGGTGGTGAAAAATGGGGTCGCTATTCCATTATTGGCTTACATGCATCAGAGCGCGTAGAAATTCGTGAAGATAGCATTGTTATTAAGCGTGAGGCTCAGGCCGATGAGTTTGTTAAAAATAAAGATGCGCTCGAATTTGTTGCTGAATATCAGAACAGTTTTAAGGTGCCGGAACTTGAAGGTTTACCCAGTTTCTTTGGTGGCTTAGTTGGTTATTTTGCTTATGACGCTGTGCGTTATGTTGAAGATAAACTGGCCGGCCATGCTCCTGACGATGAGCTGGATGTGCCCGACATCTTGCTGATGGTTTCTAACGAAGTGCTTGTCTTTGATAATTTGCAAGGCAAAATTCACCTTGTTGTTAATGTTGACCCTGCTCAAGAGCAGGCTTTTGAGCGTGCACATACACGCATTGATGAGCTTCGAGATAAGCTTGAAAACAGCGTGGTAAAAAGTGATCGTTTACTGGCTAATATCGACTCAGCCAAAACCGAAAGTGAAACAGTGTTTGAGTCGAGTTATGGCCGCGATAGCTTTATGCAGGCAGTGGCAAAGATTAAAGACTATATCCTTGCTGGTGATACCATGCAGGTAGTTCTTGCCCAGCGTATGACTGGGGAATTTACTGCTAAGCCGATTAATCTATATCGCGCTTTACGCAGCTTAAATCCTTCACCATATATGTATTTTATGGATTTGGGCGATTTTCAAATTGTCGGTTCAAGCCCTGAAATTCTTGCCCGCCTTGAAGACGGTGAAGTCACCGTTAGACCTATTGCTGGCACTCGCCGTCGCGGTTATACCGAAGAAGAAGATAAAGCGTTAGAAAAAGAATTGATTAATGACCCCAAGGAGATTGCTGAGCATTTAATGCTGATCGACTTGGGTCGTAATGATGTGGGTCGAGTTGCTGAAGTGGGCTCAGTGACATTGACTGAAAAAATGGTTGTTGAGCGTTTTAGCCACGTTTTGCATATTACTTCTAATGTAACAGCGAAGCTCAAACCCGAATTAGATGCAATGGATGTATTAAAAGCATCATTGCCTGCCGGCACTTTATCAGGCGCACCTAAAATTAGAGCAATGCAAATTATTGACGAGCTGGAGCCCGTTAAGCGTGGTATCTATGGTGGTGCAGTTGGTTATTTAAGCTGGAATGGTCATTTAGATATGGCCATTGCCATACGTACGGCTGTTATTAAAGATGGTAAGGCCCATGTTCAAGCTGGAGCGGGAGTGGTTGCGGACTCTGTTCCCGAGCTGGAATGGAAAGAAACAATGAATAAAGCTCGGGCTTTATTTGGTGCTATTGATTGGGTTAATAATAGCTAAGTTGTTTGCAGCTTGAAGCCTTTTTGGGCTTCAAGCTAGGGCAGTAACCTTGTTGCTAGATCTGGGCAATATTGTATTTTTTCATCAGGTCATACAGGGTGGGGCGAGTCACACCTAATAGTTTTGCCGATGAACTGATATTGTTGTCTGTCATCGATAAAGCTCGCATGATCGCTCCTCGCTCAGCTTTATAGCGCACTTCACGTAAGTTTAGGTCCAGCTCTCGTTCTAGACTCATACCTAGGTCATCGGCACTGACGAGTTTTTCATCTGCCATAACCACGCCGCGATTTATTCGGTTTTCCATCTCTCTGATATTACCGGGCCAAGTGTAACTCTCGATAATTTCGCAGGCCTCGGGGGTGAAACCAGTCACATTACTATTATTTTTTTGCGCGGCTTTTTTTAAGAAGTGTCGTGCAAGTAATAGGCTGTCACCACTTCGTTCTCGAAGAGGTGGGATGGCGATTTCCATTTCACAGATTCGATAATAAAGGTCTTCTCTAAATAGGCCCTCTTTGACTAGCTCTTGTAGGTTTTTATTGGTTGCACAGATAACTCTAACATCAACAGGGATCTCTTCACGGCCACCAAGGCGTTCGATATGCCGCTCTTGTAAAAAACGCAGTAACTTGGCTTGTAGAGGCAAAGGCATATCGCCGATTTCATCTAGGAATAGAGTACCGTGATTAGCGGTTTCAACCTTGCCTAAGGTGCGCTTGCTGGCTCCGGTGAAGGCGCCTTTTTCATAACCAAAAAGTTCACTTTCCATTAAGTTTTCAGGTACAGCAGCGCAATTAATGGCGACCATGCGTTTGTCTTTGCGGGGGCTGCTGTTGTGCAGGGCCTTGGCGAGTACTTCTTTACCCGTACCGCTTTCACCTAAAAAGGTGCAGGTGACATTGCTTGGAGCCAGTTTTTCTATCATGCGACAAATTTTTAGCATTTTTTCGTCGCAGGCAATTACCCCATCTAAAGGGCTGTGCATTTGTTCTTGCAGCAAGCGATTCTGCTGTTCAAGTTTGTGTATATGAAAGGCGCGCTCGAGGATAAGGTCGAGAGTGTCTGGGTTAACGGGCTTTTGGTAGAAATCGTAAGCTCCCATAGCCACTGCGCGCACGGCATTTTCATAATCGGCGTTACCGGTCATAACAATGATTTTTGTGGCGGGAGAGAGCGCACTGATCTCTTGAATGCATTTAAAACCCTCTTCGACGCCTTCGTCATCAGGCGGTAAACCTAAGTCTTGCAAGACGATAGCCGGTTCATGCAGGCGAATGGCATCAATAGCTTGTGCGCGATTACTGGCAATGTAGACTTCGTACTGATCAAAGTGCCAGCGCAGTTGGCTCTGCAGGCCGGTATCATCTTCGACGATCAGTAATTTATTAAGCTGTTGTTTTTTTGCCATGCTTACGCCGTTGGTATTGATAAGGTAAAGGTCGTGCCTTCGCCGACCTGACTTTTGACATCGATGTGGCCACCAATAGATTCTATATATTCCTTAGCCTGAAATACACCAACCCCCATACCTTTGCCCGCCTTTGTACTTTCAAATGCTCGAAAGAGTTTATGACGTATAAATTCATTGCTCATGCCTTCACCATTATCTTCAATAATGACGAGGGCGTACTCATTGTCGTTTTGGTAATAAATATCGATAAAGCCTTGGTCGGATGTCGCGTCTTGAGCGTTGTGAATAAGGTGGGTGAATACCATTACTAATGAGTCAAAATCGGCCTTAATACTGATGTCAGGGTCTATATTGCTAAGGCTTGGAGTTGGTAGGCTTTTTTGGCAGCGGCGCACAGCATCGAGAATGAGTGTTTTTAATTTAATGCTTTGAATTTGTTCGGGCTCATTTTGTTTTAGCTTGCGCAATAAGGTATTCATACGCTCTACCGAATTGCTAATCGTGCTAATGGCGTCTTCGACAAAAGCGGGGTTATCTTTGTGTTTTTCTGCGTTTTTCACGACTAAACTTTGTTGTGCTATGAGGTTTTTTAAGTCATGCATCAAAAAGGCAGAAAGCCTGTTAACTGCCTCAAACTGGCGCGCTTCAGATAGTAGTTCACTTTGCTCATGCCTAGATATATAACTAGCAATTTGACGGCCAACGGTTTTAGCTAAGTCTAAGTCTTCCCAGTTGGGGCGTTCATTACTTTGCGGTTCGGCAAGTAGGATAAAACCATTAAGTGTTCCTTCTACAAGTAGGGGCATAATCAACCAACAGTGATCAATTTCTTCAACGTGATCTGGTAGTTGGTCGTTGTATTGGCACATTTGTTTTTGGTTGGCGCTAGGTGCAAAGACCCAGCCTTGGGCCAGTGTTTTGGCAAAGGCGCTATCGAGTTCGATATTTTCTAGCTTCAGTGTCGGGTTTAAGCCTTGTTGCTCGGCGGCGACAAGCTGTCTGTCTTGCACTAACCATAAAGCCGAACTTTTACAGCGAAACAAGTCTGCCGCAGCTGAGATAGCAATATCACCACACTGTTTGTGCTCTGTCGGCAGTGATAACAGGTCTATCAGTTTTAACCACTCATTGCGGTAATCGTATTTGTAATTAAATAGGTGTTTATTAATAAAGACATTGATGCCTTGGCGTATTTGCGAAGAGGAAAATAAAAGTACGATAGCGATCGTGCTTGTCGCAGCTATAGCTGAGAAAATCACACTCGACCAGCTAGCCTCATTAAACTCTACATAATAACCGCCGGCGCCAAGAAGCAATAATAGGGCGCCAGAAATAGTCAGGGAGGTGCTATAAAAAACCACCGAACGAGAGAAGCGTAAATTGACTTGATGTAATTGATTGTCGCGTAAAAAGAGTAAAGCGACAGTTGTAAACGCTAGGGCTATACAGCTAACGGAGGCTCTGGCTTGCCAAAGGCTTTGATTCAATTCATGGTTGATCAGGTTGTGAGCGTAGATTAGCGCATCAAAGATGAAAATAAGGCCAAGGCCTAAGCAAATAACCCTAAGCGGTCTGTTGTGGGGCAGGTTGCGGTAGAGTTGTTCCAAGCTCAGAAAGCAGAATACGGAAAAAACAATACTGCTCCACTGTAATGCTTGCAGTTGTATGTCTTCTAAATAGTCGCTGAGTAGGTTGCTAAGTGCTAGCCCTGGTATAGCGATACTGAGGGTGTAAGCACTGATGCGCAGTATTTTAGGTAAGCTATTTGAGCATAAACGCTGGGTGGCTAAAACAAGCGCAAATAACCAAAGCCCTAATTGTATACTTTCTATAAGCCATATTTGGCTAATGATCTGAGAGCTATGTTCTAGGTGTTTTTGTTGAGTAAAGGGGTCGAGTAGAGTAATACCTAGGAAGAACGTACTTTGTGTGAATGCCGCTCCGATAAATGCAGGCCCTAGGTGTAAGCGTTTATAGCGTAAGAGCAGCGTCAGGAAAAAGCTTAGGCTTATAAAGCTAGATGCAAGGTAAATAAGCGCGGTAATACTTAGGCTGCTTTGCATTGGTTTGGCTGTCCTCTTTATAGTACGGTTAGCTGCTTACGATAGGGGCTGGCTAGCTTTACTAATGTTGCCGACTCGAGTTATTAAACTTGTCATTATTCGATCAAATAAAGGTGTGTTGGAAAGCACGATCGCTTTTTT